>JBDKRL010000003.1:0-98553 GCA_039683415.1 Clostridiaceae bacterium | reverse complement strand
TGGTGGAGGCGGGGAGAGTCGAACTCCCGTCCGAAAACCCTTTTGCCAGACCTTCTACGAGCGTAGCCGGTGAATTAACATTCCCTCTCCCGATCTCCCTCCGGCAGGATATCGGCTTTAGTAGCTTCATAAGTCCGGCCCGCGGCAAAGCTTATGCGGGTTCGTTCCCTACCCTAAATGACGCCCGTATCCGCAACGGTAAGTTTTCACGGGCGAACGGTCGCGTGCTTACGCAGCGACGGCTAAAGTATTGTTACTGTCAGTTACTTTTTACTGATCCCGTTTTTAACGAAGTCCGGGTCTTCGGCTCGCTTATCCAACATCGGCGATCCCCGTCGAAACCGGTTTCGCCCCCATATCTTTTTGCGCGAGGACTCCCCCGCGCAGGTTAATTGTATCTGTCCCGGGTGCCAGCGTCAAGCGGCGGACAAAAATGTTTCTTCGCTATCACGCTGTTGTTAAAATCGTCCCCCTGTTTCCCTCGCCAAAGCGCTGTTTGCTTCTTGGCTGCATGAACGCGCCTTACAGCGGAAGGTTCAGGATATCCAGCGTCGAAAAATAGTCGCTCGGCGTTTCCGCGCGGCGGATCAGCTCCGTGGAACCGTCGGATTTCAGCAGCACTTCCGCGCTGCGGAGCTTGCCGTTGTAGTTATAGCCCATCGAAAACCCATGCGCGCCGGTATCATGGATCACCAAAAGGTCTCCCGGCTCGGTCTTTGGCAGCGGACGGTCGATGGCAAACTTGTCGTTGTTTTCGCAGAGTGCTCCGACCACGTCGTAAACGTTCGTCAGCGGCTGGTCTTCCTTGCCCATCACGGTGATGTGATGATACGCGCCGTACATGGCCGGGCGCATGAGGTTGCAGGCGCAGGCGTCCACGCCGATGTACTTTTTGTACGTCTCCTTTTTATGGATCGCGCGCGTCACCAGATACCCAAACGGTCCCGTGATATACCGTCCCAGTTCGGTAAAGATGCTGATTGTCAGCCCGGAAGGCTTGACGATGCGGTCGTACTCGCGCTGCACTTCCTCGCCCACATAGCGGATATCCGTCTCCTTTTCGTAGGGACGGTACGGTATGCCGATACCACCGGAGAGGTTGATCATCGAAACCACCGCGCCGGTCTCCTCGTAGAGCTCGACGGCGGTTTTAAAGAGCTTTCGCGCCAGCGCAGGGTAATAGTCGTCGTCGGTGGTGTTGCTGGCTAAGAACGCGTGCAGGCCGAAGCGCTCCGCACCCGCGCTCTTGAGCTGCCGGAATCCTTCCGAAAGCTGCGCGCGCGTAAAGCCGTACTTCGCCTCGCCGGGGTTGCCCATGATGGTGTTGCCCAGCATGAATTCCCCGCCAGGATTAAAGCGGCAGCTGATCGTCTTTGGAATGCCGCCGTTTTCCGCCAGAAACGGAATATGCGTGATGTCGTCGAGGTTGATGAGAACCTCCATCTCGCGCGCAAGTCGAAATTCTTCCGCAGGCGTATCGTTGGAGGAAAACATGATGTCCGTTCCCGTAATGCCGACCGCGCGGGAGAGCAGCAGTTCCGTCATGGAAGAGCAGTCCATCCCGCAGCCGATGCTGTGCAGGAGCTTCATGATCATGGGGTTCGGCAGCGCCTTGACGGCGAAATATTCGCGAAAACCGGCGTTCCAGGCAAACGCTTCCTGCAGGCGGAGGACGTTGCTGCGGATGCCCGCTTCGTCGTAAATATGAAACGGCGTAGGATATTTCTGTACAATCGCTTCCAACTCTTCTTTGTTAAACGGCAAGCTTCTCACGCTCTATCCTCCTTTAAACGTCGTTCCATTTCGCGCCCCGCGTCGCGTTCGGCAATCGTGTGGCGTTTGTCGTATAGTTTTTTGCCCTTGGCGACCGCGATTTCCATCTTAACGCGGCCGTCTTTGAGGTAGATCTGCAGCGGGATCAGACTCATGCCGTCCTGCTGGGAGCTGGCGGCCAAACGCCTGATTTCACTTTTATGCGCAAGGAGTTTCCGTATGCGGAAAGGATCACGGTTAAAGATATTGCCCTGCTCGTAAGGGCTGATATGCATGCCGATGACGAACAGCTCGCCGTTTTTCACCTGCGCGTAGCAGTCCTTGAGGTTGCACTGGCCTTTGCGAAGAGACTTTACTTCCGTTCCGCACAGTTCGATGCCGCACTCGAGCGTATCTTCTATAAAGTAATCGTGCCGCGCTTTCCGGTTCTGCGCCAGCGGTTTGATCCCAAGCTTAATGGGCATACGATCCGCACTCTTCCCTTTCCTGTTGGTAAATCATATATTCTTTGTCCATGATACTGGCAAAGTTCCGTCAAGTCAAGCGCGGAAGAATCATCCGCAACTTGCTGCAATATCATAAATTTATCCACGATACCGGCAAAGTTCCGTCAAGTCAAGCGCGGAGGAATCATCCGCAACTTGCTGCAAAATCACAAAACGGTCCCGCATGAAAAAGCGGCACGTCTGTTTGACGCGCCGCTTGTTTTCGAAGAGCCGATCACTGAAAGATCGTCAATACTATCGCAAGTACGCCAACCGTAGACGCGAGGATGATCGTCAGTTTCTGCAGTTTCGCTTCGCGGCTCGCCGCTTTGCCCTTTGCGGTAAAGGACGTGGTTTCGCCGCCGAACGCAGCGCCCATGCCGGAGCTTTTCGTTTTCTGCAGCATCACGACAACAACGAGCAGGATCGAGATGACTACGAGCGAGATCTGAATGATGGTCGCCGCGATTTCCATGTTGAAATTCCTCCAATTGCGATCTTCGGTGAGGCTTTAAGCGCCGCGCCGAGGCAAATTCATTCTTTTTCGTGTAAGGCGGTTCGTTTCCGGCTAAAAAAGCAACCGAAGCATTCCGCGCTCACGAGAAGTCATTATACCATGCAAGCGATTTGATTGCAAGTAAAAACCCGCTGAAAATCAAGCGAAAATCAGGCTTTGATCAGCGTTTTCCCGCTCATCTGTGCCGGCACGGGAAGACCCAGCAGTTCCAGCAGCGTCGGAGCAAGATCGCTCAGGCGCCCGTCTTCGCGCAGTACGGCGTCTTTGCGGGTATCGTCCACCAGAATGCAGGGCACGGGGTTCGTCGTATGCGCGGTAAACGGCACGTTTTCCTCTTCGTCCCACATCTTTTCGCAGTTGCCGTGATCCGCGGTGATGATGCAGCGCCCGCCCGTTTTGAGGATGGCTTCCACCACTTTTTCAACGCATGCGTCAACGGCGTGGACGGCAGCGGTCGCCGATTCCAGAACGCCCGTGTGGCCGACCATATCCGGATTGGCAAAGTTGAGAATCATCACGTCGTACACACCGCTTTCGATGCGTTTGACCGCTTCGTCGGCGACTTCATAAGCGCTCATCTCCGGCTTGAGGTCGTAGGTTGCGACCTTGGGGGACGGAATCAGCGCGCGGTCTTCGCCGGGGTTCGGCGCTTCCACGCCGCCGTTGAAGAAGAAGGTCACGTGGGCATATTTTTCTGTTTCGGCAATGCGCAGCTGCGTTTTACCGTTGGCGGCCAGATACGCGCCAAACGTATTGTCCAGCGAATCCGGGTGGTACGCAACGTGCACGCGCTCGCCAAAGGTCTTGTCGTACTGCGTCAGGCAGACGTAGTAGAGCGGGAAAAAACCGAGTTTGCGCGGAAAACCGTCGAAGTCGTCAAACACGAAGCTGCGGGTAATTTCGCGTGCGCGGTCGGGGCGGAAGTTGAAAAAGATCACGCTGTCGTTTGCGCCGATCTTGCCGACGGGAACTCCATTTTCCGTTACGACGGTCGGCAGAACGAACTCGTCCGTTTCGCCCTTGTCGTAGCTCCTCTGCATGGCTTCCTCGCCGGAAGGCGCGGTTTCGCCTTCGCCATAGACCATGGCGGCATACGCTTTTTCTACGCGCTCATAGCGGTTGTCCCGATCCATGGCGTAATAGCGGCCCATTACGGTCGCTATCTTGCCGCAGCCCATCTGGGCGAGCTGCTCGTCGAGCTGTTCGATAAAGCCCTTGCCGCTGCTCGGCGGCACGTCGCGGCCATCCATAAAACAATGGACGAATACTTTTTTAAGGCCGGAGTCGCGCGCGAGCTTAACCAGCGCATAAATATGCGTATTGTGGCTGTGCACGCCGCCGTCGGAAACCAGCCCGAGCAGGTGCAGCGCGGAGCCGTTCGCTTTGCAGTTTTCGATTGCGCCCAGAAACGCCTCGTTGGTAAAGAAATCCCCGTCCATGATGGACTTGGAAATCCGCGTATACTCCTGATACACAATCCTGCCCGCGCCGATGTTGAGGTGGCCTACTTCGGAGTTGCCCATCTGCCCTTCCGGCAAGCCGACGTCCATGCCGCTTGCGGCAATGGTCGTATGCGGGTACTCTTCCCAGAGGCGGGTGACATTTTTCGCGCCGTCGGCGGCAATCGCGTTAAAGTATTTATCCTTGGAGCAGCCGAAACCGTCCAGAATGATCAATGCGGTGATGGGTTTCGTCATTCGAAGTGAACCACCTTGGAGAAGTCTTCGCTCTTGAGGCTCGCTCCGCCGATCAGGCCGCCGTCGATTTCCGGCATTTCCATGAGCTCGTGGGCGTTCTTTGCGTTCATGCTTCCGCCGTACTGGATGCGCACTTCGTCGGCAACCTTTGCGCCGTAAACGCCCGCAATGGCGCCGCGGATGACCTTGATGGTCGTGTTGGCGTCCTCACTGGTGGCGGTCTTGCCGGTGCCGATGGCCCAGATGGGTTCGTAGGCGATGACGATCCTGGCAACGTCTTCCGCTTCAAAGCCAGCCAGCGCGGCAACGGTCTGCATGCTCACGATGGCGTCGGTCACGCCCTTTTCGCGCTGTTCGAGCGTTTCGCCAACGCAGACAATCGGGGTGATGTTCGCTTCCAGAGCGGCCTTTGCGCGCTTGTTGACCGTTTCGTCGGTCTCGCCAAAGTACTGCCTGCGCTCGCTGTGGCCAACGATGGCGTAGCTTACTCCCATGGCCTGCAGCATATCTGCGCTGATTTCGCCAGTAAAAGCGCCCTTGGGCGCCCAATGGATGTTCTGCGCGCCGAGCTTGATATTGGTGCCAACGATCAGATGCCCGACCACCGCAAGGTCGATATACGGCGGGCAAACGACCACGTCGCACTTGGCGTCCTTGACCAGCGGGATCAGCTCGGCGATGAGCTGTTCTGCCTCGGCGGGGGTCATATTCATTTTCCAGTTGCCGGCGATAATGGGTTTTCTCATTTTGGTAGTTTCATTCCTTTCGTGTGTTTGTAAAACTTGATTCATCAGCTCCGGCGGGGTCTGCCCGCTGCACGGACAGCCGTGGGATCCTTCCCGCGACTGTCCGTTTCGGGGCAAAAACATCCGCGTCTTGCCGCGCGTTCTTTTTTACGCGCGGACAGCCTGTATCGATTTACTTGTCGTTGAGCGCGGCAACGCCGGGCAGAACCTTTCCTTCGAGATATTCGAGGGTCGCCCCGCCGCCGGTGGAAATATGCGTCATCTTGCTGGCATAGCCAAGCTTTTTGACGGCGGAAGCGGAGTCGCCGCCGCCGATGATGGTCGTGCCCTTGCACTCGGCGCAGGCCGCCGCAACGCCCTTGGTTCCTTCGGCAAAAGCAGGCATTTCGAAAACGCCCATCGGCCCGTTCCAAATGACGGTTTTCGCTTCCAGAATGACTTTGCTAAAGAGCGCCACGCTCTTGGGTCCGATGTCGAGACCCATCCAATCGGCGGGAATCTTGTCGATATCCACGATTTTATGCTCTGCGTCCGCATTGTATTCCGTTGCGACCACGGTATCGACCGGCAAGAGGAGCTTGACGCCCTTTTTCTCCGCCTTGGCCATGAGTTCCTTGGCCAAATCGAGACTCTCCGCGTCCAGCAGCGATTTTCCGATTTCGTATCCCTTTGCCTTAAAGAAGGTATATGCCATGCCGCCGCCGATGATCAGCGAATCGCACTTTTCGAGCAGGTTGGTGATCACGCCGATTTTATCGGCAACCTTCGCGCCGCCCAGGATGGCAACGAACGGCCGTTCGGGATCTTCCAGCGCTTTCCCGAGAAACCCGAGTTCCTTGCCGATCAAGAAGCCCGCGACTGCCGGCAGGTATGCCGCAACGCCCGCTGTGGAGGCATGCGCGCGGTGAACGGTGCCGAAAGCATCCGAAACATAGAGTTCCGCAAGGCTTGCCAGTTCCTTGGCAAACGCGGGGTCGTTCGCTTCCTCTTCCGCATGGAAGCGGACGTTTTCGAGCAGGACGATTTCGCCTTCCTTCATATCGGCAACGGCGGTCTTGGCGGATTCGCCAATCACGTCGTCCGCCATCCAAACGCGAACGTCCGGCAGGAGCTCGCTCAGGCGAGCGCCCACGGGAGCCAGCGAAAACTGCGGGTCAAACTTTCCCTTCGGGCGGCCAAGGTGCGAGCAGAGAATGACTTTTGCCTTGTGGTCAAGCAAGTACTGAATGGTCGGCAGCGCTGCGGTGATGCGCTTGTCGTCTCCAACTTTGCCGTCCTCGGTGATCGGAACGTTAAAGTCCACGCGCACGAGCACCCGTTTTCCGGTTACGTCTACGTCCTGAATGGTTTTCTTTGCCATTGTTTTCTTCCTCCATTTATTATATAAGAATCAAAATTATGTCGGTTAAACACTGTTTATCATTTCTATATTCCGCGCGCCGCACGGTTTTTAGAAAAAAGTTGAGCGTAATCGATATTCAAATACGGTATCGCCCACGTTCTTGTACCACAAAAGCGGAAGGAAAGTCAATCTCTTTTTTTAACGCTTCCTCGGTATCTTCCTTGCCCCACAGATGCGTGCAGTAAAGCGTTTGTACACTCGCTTCCCGCGCCATCGCGCAGGCTTCTTTTGCGTTCAAATGCGGCCCCTGCTGGGAGTCGTTTACAAAGCAGGTATCCGCCAGCAGCGCTGTTGCGCCGCTCGCTGCTTCCGACATACCGGAAAAGGGCTTGGTGTCCCCGGTAAAGAAAAGCGCGTGCTCGTTTGAACCGGTTATCCGCATGCCGTTTGTCGGCACGGGGTGCGCCATCGGTGTAAACCGAAACGTCAGCGAGCCGATTTGTATTGTATCGCCGCCTTTGACGGTATGCCGCTCAAACAGCGCGTTTTTCGTCAGCGCGGAAATTACTTCGAACGGTTCTTCCGGCGCGTAGAGCGGCATGCGGCGCTTTTCGCCATCCGCTCCTGGGAGTTGGTTATCCAGCGCGTAGCG
Organism: Clostridiaceae bacterium; assembly: GCA_039683415.1. GTDB lineage: Bacteria > Bacillota > Clostridia > Christensenellales > CAG-138 > UBA7703. The sequence goes on along the minus strand of JBDKRL010000003.1, from coordinate 91,341 downwards.
CATGACGAACAAGTCCGAGCAATGGTCGTAATGCAGGTGCGAGAGCACGACCGCACTCAGCTCTTCCGGGCGGACGAACTCGATCAGCCGTGCAAAAACGCCCGCGCCGCAGTCAATGAGTACGCGCGTTTCGCCATCTTCCAGCAGATAGCCCGAGCAAGCGCCGCCGCTTCTGGGATAAGGGCCGTAGCGCCCCAAAACGGTCAAATACACGCTGTTACCTCTCGTCGGGCGAACGGCGGATGACGAGCATCTTTTCCGGATGCATCGGCGGCAGGTATTTGAGTATTACCGTACCGATCGCGCCGCAGATCAGCCCCTGCGCAAACTGCAGCAGCGCCGCGATGCCAACAACGTTGAACTCGCGCACAATCAGCAGATCGTAAATGAAAAACCCGATCACCATGATCGCTTCCGTCATCCCGGCTACCACGAAGCACTTTTTCCAGTCGTTGCATTTGATGGCAAAGGCGGAAACGAACAGCGCCATGCCGGTGCCGATCAGAAGATTGCCGATGATAAAGAGCTTACTGCCCATCACGATATCGCCAAGGATCAGCCCGGCAACGGACGTGATGACCCCCCAGGGAAAGCCGAGGATCAGTACGGATGCGAAGATTCCGGCGCCGCCCAGCGACGCATAGGCGTTGACCTCGCCAAGTTCATACGTAACGCCGGATGGCTGAACACGGATGATGGATAAAATAAAAGTCCCGATAAAGCATGCGAGGATCGTGATCAGCTGTCGTTTGTCGATGTCTTTCCAGTTCATGAATGCGCCTCCGATTCAAAAAATAGCCGGGGTTACGCGAAAAAATCGCGCTATTCGCCCGCCTTGATGATTTCGTCCAGCAAGTCATCCAGAGAAACGTCGTCGCCGTCGTCGTTCTTCTCCGGAATCAGTTCGGCAACGCTGGGCGCTTCGCCCATTTCGGGTTCGCGTTCCGGCTCCCATTCGCGCGGCTCTTCCGCGGCCCGTTCAAACACGCCCGCGGGCGCGTCGCCTTCCGCCGGGAACATCGCGTCAAACACGCGCTCGGCTTCCGCCTGCGGCTCGGTGGCGCTCGTATGGCTCTCGGTTGCCCATGCGCCGGAAGAATACGGTTCCGGTGCGCTTTCGGGCTCCTGCGGTTCCTTCGGGGCGGGGAAGTCCGGTGCTTTCGGCGGTTCGCAGGCTCCGTCCGGAGCCACGATATAATCGGTTTTTACAAACGCTGCGTCAAACGCGGGCGTAAATTCCGCCTGAGGCTCTGTGGGGCTTTGGTGGCTCTCGCTTGCCCATGCGTCCGAAGAGAACGGCGCGGGCGCGGCGCCTTCGGGGCCTTGCGCGTCTTCCGGGCTGACTTCATTCTGCGCAAGCTCCGGGGTGTAATCCGGGTCGTTCTTAGTAAACAGTTGGTTAAACGCGCGCTGCATCTCCGCCTGCGACTCTTCCTTTGTGAGGCGGCGCTCGGCCGGACGCGGCGGCAGTGGCGCGGCCACCGGGCTTACAGCCTGCTCTTCCGGATGAAACGCTTCGTCAAACATCTCGGAAAACTCCGCCTGCGGCTCGCTGGGGCTGGTATGCTGCTCGCTTGCCCATGCCTGCGAAGAATACGGTTCCGGCACTTCGGATTGCTGCGGCGCTTCGGATTGCCGCGAAACTTCGCTCTGCTGCGGCGCTTCGCCCTCGCGCGCAGCTTCCTCCGGCGTTTCCCCTTTTTGCGGGAGAGGGCGGTTCTGGATGCGGTAGATATTCTGCATGAGCCGAGAGGGGTCGCCGCTCGGATCGGGCAGTTCCTCGCTCGCCAGCGCGACGACGTTTTTATAAAAGGTTTCGCCCTCCGGCACTTCCACCCTGTGGCTGCGCACAAACGAGGCAAAGCGCGCCGCCGTCTGCTGCAGTTCGCTGGCGTTTTGCTCCAGCATGGCGTTGAACGAGGTCAAGAGCTCTTCATACTCGCGTTTGATCAGATCCGCCTCGCGCATCATCCGCTCGCTCTCCGCTTTTGCGTTCGAAAGCTGCTCTTCGGCGGCGTGCGCCGCTTGTTCGGCAACTTCTTGCGCGCGGCGGTTTGCTTCGTCCAGTACGCCGCTGGCGCTCGTTTCCGCTTTTGAGGCGATGCGAGACGCGGTTTCCTGGGCGGCGCGAAGCGTGTCTATAATTGACTGTTCGCGTGTGCGGTAGCCTTCAATCAGCTGCTCCATGGTATCAATTCTGTTTTCCAGCAGCGTGATGCGCTCGATTCGTTCCTCGAGAAGCTGTTTCATTTCCCGGCGTTTCATTCATACACCTCCAGTTTCAACTGCTGTGTGTCTGCCTGATATCCCAAATGCGCGTATCCTGCGGGCATCACGATGCGCCCGCGCGGTGTGCGCGCAATAAACCCGAGCCGGAGCAGATACGGCTCGTATACATCCTCAATGGTGGTTGCGTCCTCGCCGGTCGCGGCGGCAATGGTGTCCAGCCCGACCGCGCGACCGCCGAACTTAACGATCATGGTCTGCAGCATCTTTCGATCCACTTCATCCAGCCCCAGTTCGTCCACGCCGAGCATATCGAGGCCTTCGCGCGCGGCGGCAAGATCGATATTGCCGTTCATGCGCACCTCCGCGTAGTCTCGCACGCGCCGCAGCAAACGGTTTGCCACGCGCGGCGTTCCCCGCGCCCGTGAGCCGATTTCTACCGCGCCCTGTTCGGAGATATCGATGCCGAGTATGGAAGCGCTCCGCAGAATGATCTCCTTGAGCGCTTCGGTTTCGTACATGGCGAGCTGTTCTTTGATACCGAAACGATCCCGCAGCGGCGAGGTCAACAGCCCCATGCGCGTCGTTGCGCCAACCAGCGTAAATTTGGGCAGATCGAGCCGGATGCTGCGCGCGCTGGGTCCTTTGCCGATGATGATATCCAGCGCGAAGTCTTCCATTGCCGGGTACAGCACTTCCTCGACATTCGCGTTGAGCCGGTGAATTTCGTCGATAAACAAAACGTCTCCGGACGCAAGATTGGTCAAAAGCGCCGCAAGATCCCCCGCGTGCGTAATCGCAGGGCCGCTGGTAACCCGCAGCGACACGCCCATTTCGTTGGCCACGATACCCGCCAGCGTCGTTTTGCCCAGGCCCGGCGGCCCGTAGAAGAGCGAATGGTCGAGCGGTTCGCCGCGCTTCTTTGCCGCCTCGATATAGATGCGCATATGCTCCTTGACCGCGTCCTGGCCGATGTATTCGTCCAGATAACGCGGGCGGAGGGAATACTCTGCTTTGGCTTCTTCCTCGCACATCGAGGAGCTGATCAGGCGTTCGTCCATGTTTGTTCCTAACTGATCGTAGTTCAGTGAATTTTATTTCGCAAGCTTCCGCAGCGCGGCCGTAATCAGTGCCTCTGATCTTGCTTAGTTGAATTCTATTTCGCAAGCTTCCGCAGCGCGGCCGTAATCAGTGCTTCTGATCTTGCTGAGTTGTATTCTATTTCGCAAGCTTCCGCAGCGCGGCCGTAATCAGTGCTTCTGATCTTGCTTAGTTGAATTCTATTTCGCAAGCTTCCGCAGCGCGGCCGTAATCAGTGCTTCAACGCTTTCCGCGTTTTCGACGGCGGCAACGGCTTTGCCCGCGGCAAGACCGTCGTACCCCAGCGAAACGAGTGCTGCGACCGCTTCCGCGCGGATATCCGGCTGGTCGAGATTGGCGTCCCCGCCAAGCATCTCGCTGGCCTGTACGCGTTCCTTGAGTTCCAGCAGCACGCGCTGCGCGGTCTTTCGCCCCATGCCGGGCACGCGGTCGAACGCGGCGGCGTTGTTGGTGACAATCGCGCCCGCAACGTCGCTTGGCGTTAAAATGGAGAGCACGGAGAGCGCAAGCTTCGGACCGACGCGGGTGACGGAAAGCAGCCTGCGGAACATGTCCTTTTCGTCCAGGTCATAGAACCCGTACAGTGCCATCACGCCTTCGGCCAAATGCAGGTGCGTATAAAGCCGCGCGGTCTGGCCTTCTCTAAGGCGCTTGAGCGTCATCGCGCTGCAAAACAGCTCGTAACCTACGCCGTTTGCGTCTATTACCGCCCGGTCGGCCAGCGCCGCATCGACAATCCCGCTGATATAAGCGTACAAATCGCTTGTTCCTCCGTCTTTGATCGATCCTGCTGAAAAAACTATTTGATCCGGTATTCTTCCGCCGCGGGAGCCATGGTGCAGCCGTGGCAAATTGCCGCCGCGAGCGCATCCGCCGCGTCGTCCGGCTTCGGGATGCATGGTAAGCAAAGCAGCATTTTGACCATCTGCTGGACGGCGCGCTTATCCGCGTGCCCGTCGCCCGTGACCGCCAGCTTGATCTGCATGGGCGTGTACTCATACAGCGGCAGCCCCGCCTGCTGCCCCGCCAGAACCGCCACGCCGCGACCCGCGCCAACCGCCAGAGCCGTTGTGGTGTTGCGGTAAAAAAAGAGCTCCTCGAAGACCGCCTGATCGGGCTGGAACCGTTCGATGAGCGCGCGCACCCCGTCGTACAGGCGGCTGAGCCGCAAGGGGAGCGCTTCGTCCGGCGTGGTCGCGATGACGCCATAGTCGACGGGGCAAAGCTTCGTTCCCGTTGCGTCAACGACACCGTAGCCCAATATGGCGTAACCCGGGTCGATTCCCAATATCCGCATGCGCTCACCAACTCATATAGATTCAATTTATTCTAGCATGAAACGGGTTCCCTGTAAATGAACGACGCTGTGTTGTTGGATTGTTGTCGGATTATTGCCGGAATGTTTCCTGAATGTTTCAGGATTGTTTTTTGATTGTTTTTCGATTTTTAACGTTCCATCTCGGTTTTCGCAATCAACTGTTTTATTGCAAACCAATGCGACTGCATGAAAAACGAAAAACAAAAACCGCGCGGCGCGCGGCTGTTGCTTGTTATGTTCCTGTTTGCTGCCGGAATGTGTTTTCTGCGGCTTTTCTGGCGTCACTTGGAATACTTGGCGATCAGCTCGTCCATCTTCTCCTGAGAGACGTTAAAGTAATCCTGCAGGTTCGCAAGCGCATACTCGGGGCGGTTGGCAACGATGTCCCGCAGTTCCGCAATCGCCTCTTCCCAGTCTTCCATGGAATACGGCCGGTTCCATTTTTCGATTTGGCGCGGCATTTCGGGGCGGAGCGCCGACGCCATTTCATCCAGAAGCGCGGTTGCGCGTTCGCTGTTAAAGTAGGTTTCCACCACTTCCACATAGCGCTCGACGCAGTAGTCCCGCCAGGCGGCGTTCTTTCTCAGCCCGATATAGATTTCGAAATAGGTTCTCGACTGATCCGGAGAAGCCTCGCCTTTCGGGTTGAAAAACTTACTCAGCATGTCCCTTGTTGCGCTTTTAAAGCCAAAGTCCAAGTCAAAGAAGACAGGCCGCCACTTCAACGTATAATCCTGCGTGCGCCAGTATTTCTGGTTGAACATGTCACTGTTGCAGATGTAAGTTGTCGCAATATAGTAATCCGTAAAGTACGTAACGTCGACCCATTGGCTGTACTCGGCAAAATTCTCGTCGTCGCTCAGATCACTGTTCGAGCCAATGGAACGGACGCGCCGGATATCTTTGTTAGTACCCTTTATAACCGCTTCGTTCCGCCGGATAAAGTCCACCGTGTCCCCGTCGATGCCGTAATGCGTCACAAGGTACTCCGCGTTCAAATCTTCGTTGAGGTCGTAAAGTCCATTGTATTCGCCGTTGATGTAGACGACCACCGGGCGGGTAGCGGAGTTGTCCAGATACATGCCTTCCACAAGACGCGAAATATACGAATCCCGGATGCGCGCAACGGACCAGTCCTGGCCGCCGTTGCGGAGCGCCAGAGCGGAGAACGTCTTAAATTCATAATCGTCCCAGAACGGATAGGTCACGCTGCTTTGGCCGTACCCCGCGCGGAGGTTCAGGCTCAGCGATTTCTGCCCGTAGACGATCGTACCCGCGCCTTTGGGTTTGATCCCAGCGGGGAACGTAATGCCCAGTTCGCCATCCGCTTCATAATACGAAATATACGCAAGGCGCTCGACCTTTTCGTCCTTGTCGTCCACACGCATGACTTCGTTGATGCGGTCGGGGTTGCCGGTGATGCAGACCACCGGAACCGTATGCGGCTCAACGAATAAATAGGTCGAAGTTGCGATGTCGCTGACGAGTTTGCCTTGCACAATCGAGACCGCGCGCAGCGGCATGCTGCCGGAAACCGTAACCGGCCCGGTATAGAGCGTGGAACTCGCGCTCGGTTCGTCGCCGTCGGTCGTATAGTAGATGGCGGCGTTCGGATCCGAGCAGGTGATCGTTACACTGAACGGTTCGGTTTGATACAGTCCCGTTTCCGAAAATACCGGCTGCGGAGAGAGGCCAACGCTGACTCCGGCGTCGTTTTCCTCGCCTTTCGTTTCTGTCTGGAAGAAGACGCGCGCGGTGTAGGGGTCGGATATGATCCTGCCGCTGGTGATTCCCGGCGAAAGCGCACCCGTGCTGAAGGAGTCCACCAGCACGCCAGACGCGTTGTAAAGCACGATCGTCTCACCCGAAGGAGAAATGCCGAACGGGGCGATTTCCGCCGTCTGACGCGTCGTATGAGAGGTGCATTCTATTACGCGGTAACCGCCCGCGGCAATGCTGACCCCTTGGAGCGTGAACTTCGTTGGTTCGTCGGGGTCGTCGCTGAGCGTCCAGCCTGTCAGGTCGACCTCCTTAGAACTGCCGTTATAGAGTTCGATCCAGTCGTTTTCCGAGGATTTGACGGTCTGTATGGCGGACACCTCGCTGATAAATACGCCCTGATTGTCGAAACAGCCGATTTGATCGGCTGTTTCAAAACCATGCGCGTTATCGTATCCCGGCGTTGGAGCCGCGTAGTATCGTATGTTGCGATCGTCGTCGAGTCCTACGGAAACATTTTCCCGCGTGATCCCGGCAAGCGACAGATCCTCCGAGCGCATGCCGTTGAGCGTCGTTAAAAACACATCGTTCTCTTCGTCGGATAGGCTGAACGAAGCATGCAGTTCCCCGCTGGTCGTATTCTTTCCGGAAAGGAACACCACCTGATACGCACCTGCTTCGAGCGTGATATCCGGCAGCGCCCATTTGTAAAGGTCGTCCGGGTCGTCCGAAAGGAAGTAGCCTTTGAGCGTAACCGGTGAGGAGGAGAAGTTTTTCAGCTCTACCCATTCGTACCGCTCGCCATCCGAGTCCGCAATGGAGAGCGTATTGTACTTGAGCACTTCGTTGATATGCACCGGGTCGCTGTCATCCATAACGGACATGGCAGTCGTGGTAAACGTCTGGTCGCTGTTTGCCGCTTCAAAGGTAGGAAACGCGGTGTAAACCGTTTCTCCCGCTTCATTTTTCAGCGCGGAGATGCCTTCCGGCAGCAGCGCCTGCCATTCCATGCGGTCGATGGCGTTGCCCTGCAGGTCGGAAAGCAGCAGCACGGTATCTTCCTTGCTGAGCTTAAACGTGGTATGAATGCCGTCTTTTGCCTCGCTGCCGAGCCCGGAAAGGTAGATGCAGACATACCCGCCCGGCGCAACGGTGCCGGAGGTAAACTGCCATTTGAGCGGATCGGCTTCATCGTCCGAGAGGCAGTAGTTTTCGAGCTGGATGGCCGAGTCGCCGTTGTTATGCAGTTCCACCCAGCGGTAGCCGGACTCGTCGTCGCTGGGCATCACTTCGCTGATGGTCAGCGCGTTGAGATTCTGCGCGGCAAAGACTTCGCTGAGCGAATCAAAGATCGAATCGGAGTTGGCTGCTCCCGGCGTCGGCACGGCGCAGAAGCCATACGTGCCGTCGGAAGCGCGCGCGTAGGAAACGTCCGTATACAGCGCGGGAAGTTCGATTTGCGCAACAATTCCGTAGAACGCGTCGGTAACGAACACATAGTCGCCGCTCTTGCTCAGGCCAAAATTCGTGCAGACCGCGCTGCCCGCGTCCATGCCTTCTTCCAGCGTGGTTGCGTACAGCACAAGGTACTCGCCTGCGCCGAGCGTCGTCCCTTCGGGAAATACATATTTATGGAGCTTGCGCACGTTGTCCGAAACGCCGTAACCGGAAAGGTCGATTTCGCTGCTGCCGGCGTTGTATAGCTCAATCCAGTCGGGTGTGCCGAGCGTCTCGTCCACGAGCGAACGCTTGTTGCTCGAAATAATCTCGTTAACGACAAGCGAGCCGCTCTCGACCGACCCTGTGTTGTCGGCACAGGCGTTCAGCAGCGGAAGCAGCGCAAGCATAAGAACCAGACTAACCGCAAGCTTGGTGGTTTTTACACGCATTTGATCTTTTTCCTCACACGGGGTTTATTATACCATAGCGCCCGTTATTTTTGGAACCCAGCCCGTTTATTTCAGAAAATGTTACAATCAGGCATTTTCAGCCAAAATTGTGCCCAGACGCGGATCAATCCACTATTGGTACGATCAGCGCGCCGTTTCTGCTTCTTTTACGCGATTTTTCGTCTTTTTTACAGGTTTTCGCAGCATTCCTGTGGAATTGACGAACCGTGCGCCGATACGATATGATGAAAGCACAATAAGTGCAATATATTATTGTAATAATTGTTTGATGGAGGACTTGTCAGGAACAGGAGGCAAACATGAAAAAGGTTGGTTACCTGATCAGCCACAAGAACAGCGAGCTGAGGCGCGCCCTGCTACCGCAGGATCTGGCGCAAATCGAACACCGCTCACAGCTTGTCATCGAGAACGGATACGGCCAAGCACACGGGTATTCCGACGCGGAATACAGCGCCGCCGGCGCGTCCGTTGCCGATCGCAAATCAGTGCTTAGCTGTGAAACGCTCGTAGACGTCAAACTTGGCGACGCGGATTACCTGCACCTGCTCGCCCCGGGCAAAACGCTGGTTGGATGGGCGCATCTGGTGCAGAAAACGGCGTTTGCGGATGCCATCGTTGAAGGCGGACACACGGTGATCGCCTGGGAAAACCTTGTTGAAAAGGGGCGGTACGTTTTTTATCGCAACCGTGAGCTTGCGGGAGAAACCGCCGTTTTGCAGGCGTTTACGCGCTACGGGCGCATGCCTTACGACTGCCGCGTGGCCATCATCGGCAACGGCATGACCGCGCACGGCGCGCACCGGATACTCTCGGGCCTTGGCGCGAAGGTGGATATCTACACGCGCAAGCTCGAACCGCTGTTTCGCGAGCATATGACGGAGTATGACGTGCTCGTCAACTGCGTCCGGTGGGATACGCGCCGCACCGACCGGCTCATCTACCAGGAGGATCTTCCCCGCCTCAAACGCGGCTGCATGATCATCGACGTGAGCTGTGACCCGCATTTAGAGATTGAAACATCGCACCCGACGACCATCGACGACCCCGTTTACACCGTGGACGGCGTGCTGCATTACGCGGTGGACAACACCCCCGCGATGGCCTTTCGAACCGTCAGCGAAATCCTCAGCCGAAATTTTGCACCGTTTGTCGATTCGCTCGTGACCGGTAAGTACCGCCCCAGTCTGGAAGCTGCGGTTGTGATTCGCAACGGCGTCGTGCTTGATCCGGAGATTTTCGAGTTCCGCGCTCGCCGCACAATACCCAGAGAGTTGAAAGAAGCGTAAAGAATAGTGGGCTGCCAGGACTTCGTCCCGCACCTGCTATTAAATTGGCAGGGTCTCGCCCCGCACCCCAGCCAAGTGGCACCCCCCTTGGAAAACCCCATTTGTTTGGCGCACGGATATTGCCAAAAGCCCCGCAGTTGTCTGCGGGGCTTTCATCTTTGTTTGCTTTGCTTCGCTTAGTCGACCAGCTCGATGACTACCATCTCGGCAGCATCGCCGCGGCGCGGCCCGAGCTTGTACATGCGCGTGTATCCGCCTTTTTTGCCTGCTTCGATACGCTTGGCATACTTCGGCGCGATATCGCGGAAGAGCTTTTCGACCATCGGATGCGCGCGTTCTTCCGTGCGCTCTTTATAGTCGCTCTTGCTCTCGTCCTTGCTCTTGGGTTCCGGCACGTCGTAAAGGTATGCCATGATCGCGCGGCGGGCGGCGAGCTTGCTCGGCTTGTCGTTGACGACTTCGCGCTTGACAATCTGCGCCTTTTCGTTGCGGGATTCCTTCTCTACCTTCTCGCTGTTATCGTATTCCTTGACCGCGATGGTAATGATCTTTTCGGCAATCGAACGGATTTCTTTGGCACGGGCAACGGTCGTTACGATCTTGCCGTTCCAGAGAAGCGCCGTGGTCTGATTCCTCAAAAGAGCGACTCGCTGGTCAGAGGGCTTCCCCAGTTTGCGGTTCGCCATTGTGCTTCCTCCTTATTCATCATGTGCGCGGAGGGACAGACCCAGCGCACTCAGTTTTGCCTGAACTTCCTCGAGCGATTTCCGGCCGAGATTTCTCACCTTCATCATCTCTTCCTCATCACGCTGAACGAGCTCTTCCACTGTGTTGATGCCAGCGCGCTTGAGGCAGTTGTAAGAGCGGACGGAGAGATCGAGGTCTTCGATGTTCATCTCCAGGATCCGTTCCTTTTTGCTCTCTTCCTTCTCAACGAGAATTTCCACGCCGACCACATGATCGGTGAGGTTGATAAAGAGCGTGAGGTGTTCGGTCAGAATCTTGGCCGCGAGGCTTGCCGCCTCGTCCGGCTTGATGCTGCCGTTGGTCCAAATCTCGAGCGTGAGCTTGTCAAAGTCGGTGATCTGGCCGACGCGCGTGTTCTCGACGGTGAAATTCACCTTGGTAATCGGCGTAAAAATCGAATCGATCGCGATTTCGCCAATGGGCATGTCGTGACGCTTGTTGCGCTCAACGGGAACGTATCCCCGTCCGTGCTCGAGCATGATCTCCAAATGGAGCTTCGCGCCCTTATCCAGCGTTGCGATATGTACTTCGGGGTTGATGATCACCACATCGGAATCCGGCAGGAAATCCTTGCCTGTGACCTCGCCCTCGCCCGCGGCGTCAATAATCAGCTTCTTGGGGCCGTCGCAATACATCTTGCAGCAGAGCTCCTTGAGGTTGAGTATGATCTCGGTAACGTCTTCCTTCACGCCCTCGATAATCGAGAACTCATGCAGCACTCCGTCGATGCGTACGCTCGTGACCGCCACTCCGGGCAGGCTCGAGAGCAGCACGCGGCGCATGGAATTGCCAAGCGTGGTGCCGAATCCGCGCTCCAACGGTTCTACGACGAATTTACCGTAGCCTTCCGTCAGTTCAACACATTCGAGTTTGGGCTTTTCAATCTCCAGCATTGCTTACCCTCCTTCGGTTTGTTTGTTGCGGTCCGCCAATTTAGCTTGGCTTACCTGGAGTAGTACTCAACGATGAGATGCTCTTCAATCGTCAAGTCGACATCGTCGCGCTTCGGAAGCGAAACGACCTTACCGGTCAGTTTTTCGGCGTTCAGTTCGAGCCACTTGGGAATCGATCTGGCAGCGCCCTGTTCTCTGAGTGTTTTAAAGAACTCAACATCGGTGCTCCTGTCGCGAATGCTGATCACGTCGCCATCCTTGATCAGGTAAGAAGCAATGTCCACCTTCTTGCCGTTGACGAGGATGTGACCGTGGTTTACCATCTGGCGTGCCATCGGGCGGGAGTCGCCAAAGCCGAGGCGATAGCAAACGTTATCCAGTCGGCGTTCGAGCAGCGAAAGCATGTTTTCGCCGGTGACGCCGCGCATGTTGGAAGCCATTTCATAGTACTTGCGAAACTGCGATTCCAGCACGCCGTAAGCTCTGCGCACCTTCTGCTTTTCGCGCAGCTGAATGCCGTACTCGCTCTGTTTCTTTCTGCCCTGACCATGCATGCCCGGAGGGGTGTGGCGCTTGTTGAGCGCGCATTTTTCACTGTAGCACCGGTCGCCCTTAAGGAAGAGTTTGGTGCCTTCTCTGCGGCACTGTCTGCAGACGGAACCTGTATATCTAGCCATTTAGCATTCCCTCCTTAAACTCTTCTGCGTTTGGGCGGGCGGCATCCGTTATGCGGGATGGGCGTCACGTCCTTGATGAGGTTCACATCCAACCCTGCGGTCTGCAGGGCGCGGATGGCCGATTCCCGACCAGAGCCGGGGCCTTTTACGTACACTTCAACGGTTTTGAGCCCGTGCTCCATCGCGCCGCGAGCGGCGGTTTCCGCAGCCATCTGGGCCGCGAACGGAGTGGACTTTTTGGAACCGCGGAACCCGAGCGAACCCGCGCTCGACCAGCTGATGGCGTTGCCCTGCAGGTCGGTGATGGTCACAAGGGTGTTGTTGAAGGAGGAACGAATGTGCGCCGCGCCGCGCTCAATGTTTTTGCGCTCGCGACGTTTCCGCGTGGAAGCGGTCTTCTTTACTTGTTTCGCTGCTGCCATTTTCGCTTATCCTCCTTACTTTCTCTTGCCGCCCTGCGTGCGCTTAGGGCCTTTGCGAGTTCTCGCGTTCTGCTTGGTGCTCTGTCCGCGAACGGGCAGGCCCTTGCGGTGACGCACGCCGCGGTAGCAGCCGATTTCAATCAGCCGCTTGATGTTCATCGAGGTTTCACGGCGAAGATCGCCTTCCACCTTGACGTTGTGGTCAATGTAATCTCTCAGCTTGGAAACATCGCTTTCGGACAGGTCGCGTACGCGGACGTCGGGAGAGACGCCGGTTGCGGCCAATATTTCCGTAGCGGTTTTGCGGCCGATCCCAAAAATGTAGGTCAAACCGATTTCGATCCGTTTGTCCCTGGGAAGGTCTACGCCAGAAATACGTGCCATATCGTTCCTATACCTCCGTAATAGTCGTAAATGGTGTTGAATCTATTTCCATCCGCCGGATAACGCAGTTCGGGGTAACCCACTCTGCGCAGCCGCTCCGGCGGTTTTGTTTTTATCGTCAGCCCTGCTTCTGCTTATGCTTGGGGTTTTCGCAGATAACCATGACGCGGCCTTTGCGCTTAATGATCTTGCACTTCTCGCAAATGGGTTTCACACTCGGTCTTACTTTCATGGTGGTTCTCCTTTCGCTCTTATCGAAAAATATCTTCGAAAATTAGTTTTTGCCGCGCCAGGTAATGCGCCCGCGGGACAAATCATACGGGGACAGCTCGACGGTGACCTTATCACCCGGCAGGATCCGGATGAAGTTCATCCGCAGTTTCCCCGATATCGTTGCGAGTATCTTGTGCCCGTTTTGGAGCTTTACCTCGAACATCGCGTTCGGGAATGAATCCGAAACGACACCTTCTACTTCAATGACGTCTTGTTTAGACAAGCTATCCCTCCTAATTGTTCGAATACACGTTGTAACCGAGCGCATTCAGCGCTTTTCTGACGTCCGCGTCCAATAGCGGTTTTCCATCGGTCACACGCTTGCCGATCTCATCCGCACGCTGCGGTTCGATCTTTAAGTGCATTAGTTTCTTTTTCTTTGGGCGGGACAGCTTTCGCGTTTCGCCGTCGCAAAGAAGCACATGCTGCTCATCGCTGATTCCGACGATTACAAACGCTCGCCCTTTGTCTCGCCCCGCTCTGGATACGCATACCGCGCCGATAGCGGGTTCGTTCATGGGTTCAGCCCTCCTCGTGCAGCGTCAGCAGCCTTGGTTCGCCATCCGTGATGACGAGGGAATTTTCATAGTGCGCGGAAGGTTTCTTATCGGCGGTGACCACCGTCCAGCCGTCGTCCAGCTGAAACACGCGCGCTGTGCCGAGGTTGATCATGGGCTCGACGGCAATGGTCATGCCGGCCATCAGCCTTGCTCCGTGACCGAAGCGCAGGCCGTCCCAAAAGTTTGGCACCTCCGGGTCCTCGTGCATGTCCCGGCCGATCCCGTGACCGACCAGCTCGCGCACGACTCCGTAGCCATGGCTTTCCGCGTGCGCCTGGACTGCTTTTGCAATGTCGGATATCCGGTACCCGACCTTTGCATAGCGAATCCCTTCAAAAAAGCACTCTTTCGTCACGCGGACGAGTTCGCGCACTTCTTCGGGCACGTTTCCAATCAATACCGTCCGCGCAGCGTCGCCATGGAACCCGTCCAGGTAAGCGCCGACGTCCAGCGAGAGAATGTCCCCGTCCTTGAGGCGGTACTTGCCGGGGATGCCGTGCACAATCTCTTCGTTCACCGAAGTGCAGATGCTCTTCGGATAACCGTTGTAGTTGAGAAACGAGGCGGTTGCCCCGCGGCTTTTGATGAACTCCGCCGCGATTTCGTCCAGCTCGATGGTGCGCATGCCTTCACAGGCGACCTTGCTCAAGAGGTTCAGCGTATCTTCCACGATGCGCCCGGCGGCGTCCATCTTTTGGATGTCTTCCGCGGTTTTGATCGTGATTCCGCTCATTTTGAAATCACCGCTCGGATTTCAGCGTCTACCGCGTCGATATCCGCATTGCCGTTCACCGTATGGAGCAAGCCTTTTTGCTGGTAGTATTCGATCAAAGGCTTCGTCGAGCGCTCATAGACCACAAGGCGGTTGCGAACCGTTTCTTCCTTGTCGTCTTCGCGCTGGTACAGCGCAGCTCCGCACACGCAGTTCTCTTGAGGATACGTGGATACATGATACCCCGCCCCGCAAGCCGAACACATCCTTCGTCCGCTGATTCGCCGAATGAGCGTCTCCACCGGAACGTCGATGTTGATCACGTGGTCGATGGCGCTGATTGCTTCCAGCGCTTCCGCCTGCGCAATCGTGCGCGGGAAACCGTCGAACAGGAAACCGTTTTTGCAGTCGTCCTGCCGGATCCGGTTTTTCACCATGCCGAGGATCACGTCGTCCGGTACGAGTTCGCCGCGGTCGATCAGGCCTTTGGCCGCCTTGCCGAGTTCGGTGCCTTCGCGCATTTCTGCGCGCAGCATATCGCCCGTTGATATATGGGCAATGCCGAACCGGGCAGCGATCTTGACCGCCTGCGTGCCCTTGCCCGCGCCCGGCGGGCCTAAAAAGATCAGCTTCATAACAATTCCTCCCGGATTGCGCGGTTTTTGTGTTCCGCACACGTCCCATCCGGACGCCGGAGCCGGCGCGCCGTTTTACCGGCGGCGCCGTCTTCCGATCCTTCCGGCAACGTCCCTAAGGACGATTCCGTTTTCTTTAGTTGAGGAAGCCCTTGTAATGCCGCATGAGCATCTGGCTTTCGAGCTGGCTCGTGGTTTCCAGCGCGACGCTGACCATAATCAGCACGCTGGTTGCGCCGAACGAACTCGTTTGGCCAAGGCCGTGAAGCGCAAGCGTCGGCAGAATTGCAACAACCGCAAGGAAGAGCGAGCCGAACATTGTAAGCCTTCCGGAGATCTTGCCCAAATAGTCGCTCGTCGGCTTGCCGGGTCGGATACCCGTGATAAAGCCGCCGTTTTGCTGCAGATTCTTGGACATCTCAATCGGGTTGAACGTGATGCTCGAATAGAAGAACCCGAACCCGACAATCAGCAGCGCGTAAATCAGGAAGTAGATCGTGGTCGAAGACCCGAGGTACGTCTGATAGAATGTGTAAAACGCGCCGTTCGGCCAGAACTGGGCGATCATGCCCGGGAACTGGATGAACGTCATGGCGAAGATCAGCGGCAGAACGCCGTTTGCGTTCGCCTTGATCGGCAGGTACGTGCTCTGACCGCCATACATCTTGCGTCCGACAACGCGCTTTGCGTACTGCACGGGGATACGGCGCTGCGCCTGATCCACATGGGTCACCAGCGTGATGAGGCCAATGACGACGATAATCAGAAGCGCAAATGCCCACCACTGCATCGTTCCTACGACAAGCTGCTCGCCCCAGCCAATCAGCGTGCTCGGTACTCGAGACACGATGGAGGCAAAGATCAGCATGGAAACACCGTTGCCAATGCCGTCTTCGGTAATCCGCTCGCCGAGCCACATCAAGAACGCGGTGCCGGCGGTGGAGCAGATGCCGATTGTGGCGTAAGTCCAGAAACCCGGATTGATCAGGTATTTCTCGCCGAGACCGATGAAGATACCGATGGACTGAACCATCGCAAGACCAACGCCCAGATAGCGCGTGATCTTTTCAATCTTCTGGCGGCCATCCTCTTCCTTATTCAAGCGCTCCAAAGCGGGAATCGCGATGGTGAGCAGCTGCATGATAATGGAAGCGTTGATGTACGGGGAGATACCCATTGCAAAGATCGTAAACTGGCTGAAGGAACTACCGGTGAGCAGATCCAGAAAGCCCAGTATGTCATACTGTGAAACGGCTTCTTTGAGAAGAGTCGTATTCACGCCCGGAATCGGGATAAAACACCCGAGCCGGTAGACGACGATCAGAACGAGTGTGATCAGGATTTTCTTCCTGATCTCCTTGACCTTGAACGCGTTGATGAATGTTTGGAACATTAGCCGATCACCTCAACACTTCCACCTGCAGCTTTAATCGCAGTCAGCGCGGTTTGAGAGAACTTTGCCGCTTTAACGTCCAGTTTCTTCGTCAGCTCGCCGCCGCCCAAAACCTTGAGGCCGTTCTTGTTGATCTTGCTGATGAGACCCAATTGCTTGAGCGTTTCAGCTGTCACTACGGTACCGCTCTCCAACCCGTTGAGGTCGGAAACGTTGATAATCGTGTACTCTTTTGCAAAGATATTCGTAAAGCCCCGCTTCGGCAGACGGCGCGTCAGCGGCATCTGGCCGCCTTCAAAACCGTTTTTCTTGCTTCCGCTGCGCGCTTTTTGGCCCTTGTGACCCATCGTGGAGGTCTTACCCATGCCGCTGCCGATACCACGACCGACACGCTTGGGAGATTTGACCGACCCGGGGGCGGGCTGTAATTCATGCAGTTTCATGATGCATGTCCTCCTGCCTTAAACTTCTTCCACCGTGACAAGGTGCTTGACTTTGAAGATCATGCCGCGCGTGCAGGCGTTATCCGGCTGGGTAACGGTGCTGTGGAGCTTATGCAGCCCCAACGCTACGACGGTCGCCTGCTGATCTTTCAGACAGCCGATCGTGCTCTTGACGAGCGTGATCTTGAGTTTTTTGGCTTCCGCCACTATTGCTTTTGCCATTTTTGCTGTCCTCCTTATCCCAGGATCTCTTCAACGCTCTTACCGCGCGCTTTGGCGATCTGCTCTGCCGTACGCAGCTGCGCAAGTCCCGCGATGGTCGCCTTGACACAGTTGCTGGGATTGTTCGAGCCGAACGACTTGGTGCGGATATCGCGAATGCCGGCCATCTCAAGCACGGCGCGCGCGGGGCCGCCCGCGATTACGCCGGCGCCCTCTTCGGCGGGGAGCATGCGAACATGACCCTGACCGAACTTTCCTTCAATGGCGTGGGGGATCGTCGTGCCGACGATCGGCACATCGACCATATGACGCTTCGCGTCTTCAACGCCCTTTCGGACTGCCTCGGGAATTTCCGCGGCTTTGCCAAGGCCGACGCCGACTTTCCCTTTTTCGTTACCGACGACCATCAGCGCGGTGAACCGGAAGTTCTTACCGCCCTTAACGACCTTCGCGACGCGATTGATGGAAACCAGGCGCTCCTTGAATTCCGAGGGCTCTTTTTCGAATCTCCTGTTGTTTTGCATGTTCGTTCCTCCTTAGAAGTCCAGCCCGGCTTTGCGTGCGCCGTCCGCGAGGGCAGCCACCCGTCCGGTGTAGAGGTATCCGCCGCGGTCGAAAACGACCTTGCTCACGCCCTTGGCCTTGGCGCGCGCACCGACGAGTTCTCCGATGAGCGCGGCCTGTTCGACCTTGCTCTTGCCCTCGAGTTTGCCCTTGATTTCGGCGTCCAGCGTGGAAGCTGCGACCAAGGTGTTTCCCTTCGTGTCGTCGATCACCTGCGCGTAGATGTGGGTTGTGCTGCGGTAAACGTTCAAACGCGGACGCTCCGGCGTTCCCACGATGTCCTTGCGCAAGCGGTAATGACGCGCAACGCGGATCGCGTTTTTATCGATCTTTTTAAACATCTTTCGTCACTCCTTCCTGCTTTACTTGCCGGTCTTGCCTTCCTTGCGGCGAACGATCTCGTTCTCATAGCGAATGCCTTTGCCCTTGTAGGGTTCGGGCGGACGCACCGCGCGGATGTCGGCGGCCACCTGGCCAACCTTCTGTTTGTCGATTCCCTTAATCGTAACCTTCGTGGGCGCGGGGACTTCAAAACTGATGCCGTCCGGCGCAGGAAAGTTCACGGGGTGGGAGTAGCCGACGTTGATGACCAGCTGAGTTCCCTGCAACTGCGCTTTGTAGCCGACGCCGACGATTTCGAGCTTCTTTTCGAAGCCCTGGGTCGTTCCCGTCACCATGTTGTTGATGAGGGTGCGGCTTAAGCCGTGCAGCGAGCGCATGCGTTTGTCGTCACTGGGACGCTTGACGGTGAGCACACCGGCGTCCTGTTCGATCTTCATTTCCGAAGAGAGCTTTTCGCTCAGCGTGCCCTTCGGACCTTTCACGGTGACGACGTTGCCGTCTTCGACCGTGATTGTCACTCCGGCAGGGATGCTGACCGGAAGTTTTCCGATACGAGACATGTTTGTTTCTCCTTTTTAACGTACTTATCGTACTGTCGTACTCTCATGCAGGCGCGGACGTCCGTTTCTTGTCGGCGAAAACAGCGTTTCCAGCCGTTTTTAAAACGAGGCATCCGCCCTTTTGTTTCTTACCAGACGTAAGCGAGCACTTCGCCGCCGACGCCCTGCTTGCGCGCTTCCCGATCGGTCATGACGCCACGGGAGGTGGAAACGATCGCAATGCCTAAACCGCCGAGCACCTTGGGCATTTCGTCCTTGCGGGCATAGAAGCGAAGTCCCGGGCGGGAAATGCGCTTGATGCCAACGATGACGCGCTGCTTGTTGGGGCCGTATTTCAGGACGATGCGAATCGTTTTCTTTTCGCCGTCCTCGATGATTTCGAAACTCTTGACATACCCTTCCTGAACGAGGATCTGCGCAATGGCCTTCTTCATCGTGGAGGCGGGAATCTCAACGCTCTCGTGCTTGGCAATCAGAGCGTTGCGGATTCTTGTGAGCATATCGGCAATGGTATCTGTCATGTTCGTTTCCTCCTTTACCAGCTTGCCTTGCGCACGCCGGGAATTTCGCCCTTGTACGCGAGTTCGCGGAAGCAAATGCGGCAGACGCCATACTTGCGCAGAACCGAGTGGGGCCTGCCGCAGATACGGCAGCGGGTGTATGCACGGGTGCTGAATTTCGGCTCGCGCGCCTGCTTTAATTTCATGCTTGTCTTTGCCATTTTGCTATCCTCCCTTATCAGCCCTGAACAAACGGCATGCCGAACTGCTTGAGCAGTTCCTTGCACTCTTCGTCCGTTCTTGCGCTCGTGACGAACACGATGTTCATGCCGCGAACTTTATCGACGTCGTCATAGTTGATCTCCGGGAAGATCAGCTGTTCCTTGAGGCCGAGAGCGTAGTTGCCGCGCCCATCGAACGCCTTATCGGAAACGCCGCGGAAGTCGCGAACGCGCGGCAGAACGATGTTCATGAGCTTGTCGACGAAATAGTACATCCGGTCGCCGCGGAGCGTGACCTTTGCGCCGATGGACATGCCTTCGCGGACTTTGAAGTTCGCGACGCTCTTCTTGGCGCGGGTGACGACTGCTTTCTGACCGGCGATGGTGCTGAGTTCCTTGATGGCTGCTTCGATTCCCTTGGGGTTGTCCTTATCGGAGCCGAGGCCCATATTGATGATGACCTTTTCGAGGCGCGGAATCTGCATCACGTTCTCAAAGCCAAACTTTTCGCGCAGCGACGGCGCAATCTCTTCGGCATAACGCTTCTTGAGACGCGGAACGCTGGTGAACGCCTTGGGCGCTGCGGTTTCCTTGCCTTTTTTGCCGGACTTTGCGCCTTCTGCCTTCTTTTCAACCTTCTGCGCTGCTTCCTTGACGGTTTCCGCGGCGGTTTCGACAGCCTTGGCTGCTTTGACGGCGGTATCCGCGGCGGCTTCGCTCACGGTTTCGGCAGCCTTTTTGACGGCCTTTTCCGCTTTGTCGGCGGCTTCAGCGGCTTTCGGGGCGGCTTTCTTGACGGCTTTCTCCGCTTTTTCGGCCGTTTCCGTGGCGGCTTCCGCTGCCTTGGCGACGGTTTTCTTGACGGCCTTTTCCACCGTTTCCACGGCTTCGGCGGCCTTCGGAGCTGCCTTCTTGGCGGCTTTCTTCACTTCTTTTTCAGCGTTTTCTACGGCAGTTTCAACGCCTTCTGCCAGGGTTTCCAAATCTTTCTTCGTTGCCACTTGTCAGTTCCTCCTTCCGCCTTAATCCAATTCTTTGCCGCAGTGTTTGCACACGCGGACGCTTTTATCTTTCTTCTCGCCCGAGATTTCAATCTGTTTGATCTTATGGGCGATGCGGGTGGGTTTGTTGCACTTGGGGCAGACAACCATCACGTTGGACGCGTGGATGGTGCCTTCCTTGGTGATGCGGCCGCCGGGTTCGCCCTGCTTGCGGGGCTTGACATGGCGGACGATCATAGCGGTGTTCTGAACGACCACGCGCTCTTCGGAAGGATGCGCAACAAGGACCTTGCCCTTCTTGCCTTTGTCTTTGCCGGAGATGACAACGACGGTGTCGCCTTTTTTGACGTTCAAGCTGTTCATGTCATGCTCCTCCTTTTACAGTACTTCCGGTGCGAGGGACACGATTTTCATATAGTCCTTCTCACGGAGTTCACGCGCCACGGGCCCAAAGATGCGGGTTCCGCGGGGCTGTTTCTGATCGTTGATAATGACGGCGGCGTTGTCGTCGAAACGGATATAGCTTCCGTCCGGACGCTGTACGCCGGATACCGTGCGCACGACAACCGCGTGGACGACATCCTTTTTCTTAACCGCGCCGCCCGGAGATGCGGACTTGACGCTGGCTACTATCACATCGCCGATATTGGCGGACTTACGGTAGGAACCGCCCAGGACGCGAATGCACATGATTTCTTTCGCGCCGCTGTTGTCCGCGACCTTTAATCTGGTTTGCGGTTGAATCATTTTCCAGTTCCTCCAATCGTTACTTCGCCTTCTCGACGATCTCCACGAGGCGCCACCGCTTGTCCTTACTGATGGGGCGCGTTTCCATAATCTTCACGGTATCGCCAATGCCGCACAGGTTTTCTTCATCATGAACCTTAAACTTGCGGGTGCGGTTGACCATTTTGCCATATAACGGGTGGCGAACCTTGGTCTTGATGGCGACGACAGCCGTCTTGTCCATTTTATCGCTGACGACCACGCCGATACGGGTCTTTCTATAGCCTCTCTGTTCTTCCATCTGCTTTGTCCTCCTTCCCGTCACTCGGCGACTTTCGCGAGCTCGCGCTCACGGATGATCGTTTTCACTCTGGCGATGTCCTTTTTGCAGTCGTTAATCCTTTGCGGATTGGCGAGCTGACCGGTTGCCGACTGAAAGCGAAGGTTGAACAACTCGCTCTTGAGCTCTTTTTCCTGAGCGGCGAGGGCGTCGTTGGTCATATCGCGAAACTTATTTGCCTTCATCGGTTTCACCACCCTTTACGGTTTCCTTCTTGACCACTTTGCATTTGAGCGGGAGTTTATGCATGGCAAGGCGAAGCGCCTCGTATGCTTCATCCCGGTCAACGCCGGCGATCTCGAAGAGAATTCTCTCGGGCTTTACAACGGCCACCCAGTATTCCGGGGAACCTTTGCCGCTGCCCATGCGGGTTTCGGCGGGCTTTGCGGTAACGGGCTTGTCCGGGAAGATTGTAATCCAGACCTGACCGCCACGTTTGATATAACGCGTCATTGCGACACGCGCCGCTTCGATCTGCTGACTGGTAACCCAGCAGGGTTCCAATGCCATCAGGCCATATTCACCGTAGGTGATCGTGTTGCCGCGTGTGGCTTTGCCCTTCATGCGTCCGCGGAACACTTTGCGCCGTTTGACTCTTTTCGGCATCAACATGGTTATTTGCCCCCTTCCTCGCGCTTCTCGGAAACGTTGCGTTTGCCGAGCAGCTCGCCCTTGTAAATCCACACCTTGCAGCCGATCCGGCCGTAGGTGGTCTTCGCTTCGGCAAAGCCGTACTGGATGTCCGCGCGAATGGTCTGCAGCGGGATGGAACCGTCGTGGTACCCTTCGCTCCGAGCGATTTCCGCACCGCCGAGGCGGCCGGAGCACATGAGCTTGATGCCCTTGACGCTGTTCTTCTGCATTGCACGGCCCATCGCCTGCTTCATGGCGCGGCGGAAGCTGATGCGCTTCTCGAGCTGGCTTGCGATGTTTTCCGCAACCAACTGAGCGTCGGAATCCGCGTCACGGATCTCCATGATGTTGACGCTGACGTCCTTGCCGACTGCCTTTTTGATATCTTCCTTGATCGTTTCGATCCCGGCGCCGCCTTTGCCGATCAACAGACCGGGACGGGCGGTGAAGATGCTCACCGTAATCTTGCCGGCAGCGCGGTCGATCTCGATGCGCGAAATGCTGGCCAGATAATACTTCTTCTTCACGAAGTCGCGGATCTTGCGGTCCTCGACGAGGAAATTGGCGAAATCCTTCTTGGAGGCGTACCAACGGGTGTTCCAATCTTTGATGACGCCCACGCGGAAGCCGTTCGGATTAACTTTTTGACCCATTACTCATTTCCTCCTTACTTCGCCTGATCCAGCACGATGGTGATGTGGCTTGAACGCTTGAGTATCGCGGACGCACGCCCGTGCGACACCGGCTGGAAGCGTTTCAGGGTCGGGCCCTGGTTTGCGTAAATCTCGGCGATAAAGAGCTCTTCGCGGTTCATCTCGAGGTTGTTTTCCGCATTTGCCACGGCGCTCTTGAGGAGCTTTGCCACCGGCTCGGTCGCCGCTTTGGGCGTATAGCGCAGGATGGCTTCGGCTTCCTTGACGCTCTTGCCGCGGATCAAATCGACCACGGCCTTTGCCTTACGCGTGGAGATGCGGATGTATTTTGCGGTCGCGCGCGGACGCTTGTCAGCAGTCGCGATGCGCTTGGCCGACTTTTCTCTGACTCGGGTTGCCATAATGGTTCGTTCCTCCTTACTTAGCGGACGAGGACTTCTCGGAGCCCTTGTGTCCTCTGAACGTGCGGGTGGGGGCGAATTCGCCCAATTTATGGCCGACCATTTCTTCCGTGACGTACACGGGCACGTGCTTCTTTCCGTCATGCACCGCAATGGTATGTCCAACCATTTCGGGGAAGATGGTAGAAGCGCGAGACCATGTCTTGACAACGGTCTTTTTTCCGCTCGCGTTCATCGCTTGAATGCGCGCCAAGAGGCGTTCGCTGATAAACGGGCCCTTTTTAATTGATCTGCTCATTGTTTATCTCCTTCCTCTTCCCTCAGTTGCCGTTGCTGCGGCGCACAATGTACTTGCTGGTCGGGTTCTTCTTTTTACGCGTCTTGTAGCCGAGCGCGGGCTTGCCCCAAGGGGTGACCGGGCCGGGATGGCCGATCGGGCTCTTGCCCTCGCCGCCGCCGTGCGGGTGGTCGCAGGGGTTCATAACGCTGCCGCGGACGGTCGGGCGGACGCCCATGTGACGCTTACGACCGGCTTTGCCGATCTGGATGTTGGAGTGGTCGATGTTGCCGACCTGGCCGATGGTGGCCTTGGCGTTCATCGGGATGAGCCGAACTTCGCCGCTGGGCAAACGAACCTGCGCATAAGCGCCTTCCTTTGCCATGAGCTGGGCTGCGTTGCCCGCGGAGCGGACAAGCTGCGCGCCCTTGCCGGGCTTGAGCTCGATACAGTGGATCATCGTGCCGACGGGGATGTTGGAAATCGGAAGCGCGTTGCCGACCTTGATGTCGGCGGTTTCGCCGGAGATGATGGTTTCTCCAACCGTCAGGCCGAGCGGCGCGATAATGTAGCGCTTTTCGCCGTCCACATAGTGGAGCAGCGCGATGTTGGCCGTGCGGTTCGGGTCGTACTCAATGGAGAAGACCTTGGCCGGGACGTTGTCCTTGTTGCGTTTGAAGTCGATGATGCGATACTTCTGGCGCGCACCGCCGCCCTGGTGGCGGATGGTGATCTTGCCGGTAACGTTGCGGCCGGCATGCTTTTTCTTATCTTCGAGCAGCGAGCGCTCGGGAGCGTTTCTGGTGATTTCCTCAAAAGTGGAAACCGTCATGAATCGCTGACCCGGCGTCGTGGGGTTAATCTTGCGGATACCCATGGTTCGTCCTCCTTACTGCGAGATGCTGTCGAAGAACTCAATACCCTTGGAATCCTTCTTCAGCTTCACGTAGGCCTTTTTGTAGGAAGCAGTGCGGCCGGAGGTTGTCCCCTGGCGGCGCACTTTGCCGTCTGCGTTGATCGTGTGGACGCTCTCAACCTCGACGCCGAAGATTTCCTCAACCGCCTTCTTGATCTGGATCTTGTTGGCGGTTTTGTCTACCTTAAACGTGTAGGTCTTGCTCGGGAACTGATCGTATGTTTTTTCGGTCAGCACCGGCATCTTGATGATGTCATAAGCGCTCTTCATCAGGCGTACACCTCCTCGATCTTCTTGACTGACGCCTCGGTGAGGATCAGCTTTTCATACTTGAGAATCTCGTACGGGCTCAGAGTGCCGACCAAAGTGGTCTTGACGCCGGGGATATTGCGCGCGGCGCGCTCGACAACGGCGTTCGGTTCCGGCAGCACGATCAGGGCTTTGGCAGCCTTGAGTGATTCAAGTACCTTGACCATTTCCTTCGTCTTGGCAGCCTTGATGTTGAGCTCGTTAACGAGGATCAGCTCGCCGCCTTCCACCTTGCCGGAGAGGGCGGACTTCATAGCGATACGCTTGACTTTTTTGTTCACGCGGATCGAGTAATCGCGGGGCTTGGGCGCGAACACCACGCCGCCGTGCCGCCACTGCGGGGAGCGGGTGGAACCCTGACGGGCGCGGCCTGTTCCCTTTTGACGCCAGGGCTTGATGCCGCCGCCGGAAACTTCCGCGCGGGTTAAAGCGCTCTGCGTGCCCTGACGGCAGTTGGCCAGATGCGCCTTGATAACTTCGTGTAACACGAATTGATTGACAGGCTGTCCAAAAGTGATTTCGGAGAGCTCGTATTCGCCGACCTGTTTGCCGGTGATATCGACAATTGCTACTTTAGGCATTTTTTGCTCCTCCTTACTTCACGGTGCTCGTGAGAATGACCAGGCCGCCCTTGGGGCCGGGCACCGCTCCCTTGACGAGCAGCAGGTTGCGTTCCACGTCCACACGTGCAACTTCGAGGTTCTGCACGGTGACGGTTTCGTGACCCATGTGGCCCGGCAGGTTCTTGGTTTTAAACACGCGGGACGGGCTGGAGTTTGCACTCATGGAGCCAGGGGCGCGATGAAAGTGCGAACCGTGGGTCATTTTGCCGCGGTGCTGGTTCCAGCGCTTGATAACGCCCTGGAAGCCTTTGCCCTTGCTGGTGCCGCGGATATCGATTTTGTCGCCCTCGGCGAACATGTCGGCTTTGATGACCTGGCCAACTTCAAAGCTGGTCGCGTCGTCGAGCTTGAACTCTCTCATATAACGGAGGGGTTTCACGCCCGCTTTGGCACAGTGACCCGTACGGGGTTTGTTCGAGAGCTTTTCACGCAGCTCGCCAAAACCCACCTGGACGGCGTCGTACCCGTCGGTCCCGACGGTCTTCTTTTGAATCACGGGGCAGGGACCGGCTTCGATGACTGTCACTGGGATCATGGTACCGTCAGCACGGAACATCTGCGTCATACCGATCTTTTTGCCCAAAATGGCTTTCTTCATGGTTACCTCCGGTTACTTACAGTTTGATCTCGATGTCGACGCCCGCGGGAAGGTCGAGCTTCATGAGCGCGTCCACGGTTTTGCTGGACGGCTGAAGAATGTCGATCAGGCGCTTATGCGTTCTCATCTCGAATTGTTCGCGCGAATCTTTATATTTGTGGGTCGCGCGCAGAATGGTTACGATTTCGGTTTCCGTCGGCAGGGGGATGGGGCCGCTGACCTGCGCGCCGGTTCTCTTGGCGGTTTCAACGATTTTTTCCGCGCTCTGATCAATCAGAGAACTTTCATACGCCTTGAGCTTAATGCGAATGCGATTTGCCATGTTATTTGATACCCTCCTTTTATTCTGGGGCGGTACACAAGGCCGTGTGTTTCCTTCTTCATAAACCATGCGCAGCCTTTCGGCTGTGCCATGCATGTTTGGGGACTGCACGAATGCTCTGTTTGCCTCGCCCTCACCCGGATTTCCGGGCGTTGGGTCTGAGCGGAAATTACCCGGATGGCAGTACCGGCAACCTCCCGATCATCCCTGCGCACATAAAAACAAAGCCTTTATGGCGCGAACATGACTATTTTACAGGAATAAAATAGAGAATGCAAGAAGAATTTTCGGAAAAATCCGGTGAATTTGGTGCTGTTAGGGATGTTTTTCATTTACCGACATAAAAAGCATCACGCGTTCCTGCTCAGGAGCCTCTCTTGACCGTTTCTAGCGGGGCTTTAGTAGTATATCAAAAATAGGAAAATAGTTCCAGAAGAATTTTATCTTATAATATATGCAGATACGCTGAGCCCACTCGAACTATCTTGTTGTCAGCCCGCGCAACAGCGCAGAGCGCTCCGCGAGGTTTTCGCGGAGCGCGTGATCCCTGTTCGTGTCTTTTGCACGGCGGAGTTTATATAATAGGAAACTTACCGGTCGCCGCCTGGCTACACACGTTTGTTTTCGATTGTCCTTGCAAAGAGCAGCAGCGTATGCAGCACACAGATGATCGCCGCGCCGACGTCCGCAACCACAGCCATCCACATGCCTGCAAGACCCAGCGCGCCCAGGATCAGCGCGGCAGTTTTGATGACGAGCGCGATGACGATGTTCGTCCGCGCGGTGCTCACGGTCATCCTTGCCGTACTGATGGCAAACGGAATCCGCGTCAAATCGCGCGTGAGCAGCAGCGCGTCCGCCGCTTCCGCAGCCATGTCCGTTCCGCCAAGACCCATGGCGATGCCGATATCCGCCCCGGCGAGCACGGGCGCGTCGTTGATGCCGTCGCCGACGAACAGCGTGCCGCCCCGCTTTATGCGGATTTCACGCATAACACGAAGTTTGTCCGCAGGCTGGAGCGCGGCGAATACTTCGTCCACATCAACCTGCTTGCCGACGGCTTTCGCCGCAGCTTCCGCGTCGCCGGTGAGGATGGCCGTATAGCCGACCTCCTCATAGAGTTCTTCGATGGCGAGTTTCGCGGTTTCACGGATCCGGTCGCCAACATAGATCGCCCCGGCGTATGCTCCGTCCACGGCAATCAGCACGCTCGCGTCGGAATCGGCATAGGCGCCTTCCTGTTCGAGCAGCGCGCGGCTTCCTACCGCGACGCGCCTGCCGTTTACTTCGGCCAGCACGCCTTTGCCCGCGATCTCGCGGATGTTTTCCGCGGTGTACCCGCGCCTGTCCGTTTTGGCAATCGCCGAGGCGATGGGATGCAGGCTGTGCTGTTCGGCGGCGGAAGCCAGCGCGAGCAGCTCTTCCTTGTCTATTCCGATGCTCTCGACGCGCTGCACCTCGAATTCGCCTTCGGTCAGCGTCCCCGTTTTGTCGAGCACCACCGCGCCGATCTTGGTCAATCGTTCCAATGCGTCCGCTCCCTTGAACAGCACGCCGTTTTTCGAGGTGATCGCAAGCCCTGCAAAGAACGTCAGCGGGATGCTCAATACCAGCGCGCAGGGGCAGGAGATCACGAGAAAGATCAGCGCGCGGTGAATCCACTCACTCCAGCTGCCCGCGCCAAACAAGGGCGGCAGCACCGCCAGCAGCGCGGCCGCGGCGATGACCACAGGGGTATAAACACGCGAAAACCGCGTGATGAAGCGTTCGATAGCGGGTTTGTGTTTGGTTGCGTCCTCTACGGCGCGCAGCAAGCGGCTTGTGGAGGATTCCGCGGCAAGGCTCGTCACCTGAATCGTCAGCGGGCCGGAGGTATTCACAGAACCCGCGGAGACGGCGCTTCCCGTTTTCACCAGCGCGGGGCGCGGTTCCCCGGTAAGCATGGAGACGTCCAGCAGGCTCTCGCCCACCGTCACAACGCCGTCCAGCGGAATCCGTTCGCCAACCTTGACCAGAATCGTCTCTCCAACGGAGACTTGTTCCGGCTTGACCATTTTTTCCGCGCCGTCGTTCAGCAGACGCGCCTTGTCCGGGTGGAGTTCCACCGCGTCTGTAATCCGCTTCCGGCTGGAACGAACGGCCGTTTCCTGCAGGCTCTCGCCCACGCCGTAAAAAATCATGACCGCCGCTGCTTCCGCATAATCGCCCAGCGCGACCGCGCCGATGGTCGCAATGCTCATGAGCACATTCTCGTCGAAGAACCGCCGTTTGAACAGTCCCTTGCCTGCGCGCAAAAGCACTTCGTACCCAGCGGCAAGATAGGCAAGCAGCCGCAGCACGATCGCCAGCGTATCTCCTGAAAAATAGCTCGCAACCAGCAGCGCCGCCGCAACGCCGATGGCAATGAACTTTCGCGCTCCCTCGCCGCCGTGCTCTTGCTCTTCATGCTCGTGCGCATGCCCGCAGGAGCAGCTTTCGTCGTTACAGGTAATATTGCAGGTTTCGCGTTCCGGTTTTCCGCAGGCACAGTGCGCTTCGTCCATACCGCAGTATTTGCATTTTCCGTTTGTGCCGATCCAGTCCTTAGCCATTGTTCTGACCCTTTCCATTCACTACCACATATAAAAGCCGCTTAACGGTATCCCCGATTTCGTTGTCGCTGAGGTAATACACCGTTCTCTGACCCCATTTGCGAAACCGGATCACGTCGCACTGGCGCAGGATGCGCAGGTGGTGCGAAACCGCGGGTTGGCTCATGCCGAGCAGATCCGCCATCTCGCAAACGCACATATCAGAGACCGCGAGCATGGAGAGCAGTTTGACGCGCGTCGTATCCGAAAGGTGCGTGAAGATCGCCGCCGCGTCCGCGGCTTCGTCCTCGCTCGGCAGGTGTGCGCGCACTTCTTCTTCATGCTGTTTGTCGATGTGCGTTTCTCCGCAGATCGGAGTAGCAATACGTTCGTTCATAAGCGCCTCTTTATATAAGTGATTGCTTATATATTAGCATTTTACTAGGCTTCGTCAAGATATTGCACATAAAAAAACAGGCTCTTCTTTTCGAAAAGCCTGTCGAAAATATCTATCCTGCTATTTCAGCGAAGCAGGTATGAATTCCTTGGCATTAAGAATGTGATCGCGCAGCAAGCCGCAGGCCGATTCAAAATCACCCTGCCTGCAGGCGGCGAGAATCGCCTCGTGCTGACCAATGGAAACTTCGCGCGTTTGCAGCGAGCCGTAAAAGTTGGCGCGCAGGTAACGGTCGATATTGGCGTGGATCAGCTCCAGCATCAGGTCAGCCATGGAATTGTCCGCGCGTGACGTTAAAATTTCGTGGAACTTGTAGTTCAGCTCCTCGGAATGGACGATGTCTTCCACCGGCGTTTCGCGCTGCTGGCGGATGACATTTTCCAGCGCGTCGAAATCTTCGTTCGTCAGAAGCGGCGCGTTGTTCTTGAGCATCATCACCGAGAGCGTCGCGCGGACTTCCATCATGTCCAGCAGCATGTCGCGGGTCAGCTGGGTAACGGACGCCCCCCTGTTGGGGTGGATGCGGACAAGACCCTGCGCTTCCAGTCTGCGCAGCGCCTCGCGTACGGGTATATGGCTGACGTTCAGCGCGGCGGAAATTTCGTCCTGCTTGAGCTGCATACCGCCGGGGAGCAGGCCGCTGATGATCCCTTCCCGGAGCACGTGAAAAATCCATTCCTGCGTGGCGCCGACGCGCGGCCCCATTTGATCGGCAATGGCCTTATAATCCATATTTCACCTCATAAAAAATCGCGACTTGAAAATAACGGTGATGTGCCGTCCGAAAAGTATTATATATGATGTTTTCGCCTTTCGCAACCCCCGGCTCTTGCGGGTTGCCGCGCATCAACGGGTTTTTACTCTTCAGGGATCAGAAAACAGACCCCTGCAGGGCTGCGACGAAGAACACATGTTTCTACTCGTTCAAGCTGGGTGGGTTTTTATGAAGATATTGCATTGCCAAGCATGGGGCCGCTCTCAGACCGCAGGGATAACAAAGTAGGTGTTTTGTTATCTGCCGTACTTTGCGCGCTCCAGACGAATCAATGCCAGAACGCCTTCGCGGATTTCCACGGGCAGACGATCCGCAAGCGCAACGTCGTTGCGGTAGGACTGCATCCCTTCGGTGTCGAGCAGGTAGCTGGGTTCCTCGGTCAGACCAAGGATGCTGTCCGTCGACGTTCCGTAATGGGTGGCGATCGCAACCAAAGATGCGATATCCGGCATGCAGCGGTTGGATTCCCAAGCCGCTACCGACTGCTGAACGACGCCTACCGACTCGCCCAGCTGCTGCTGCGTTTCTCCGTGTGATTTCCTGAGTCTCTTGATGCTCGCTCCAATGTCCATGTTTCTCTCTCCTCCGAACATATAACAACAGCGTGCGTTCGTGTTTCAACAGCCGAATGCCGCCGCAATGTAGTGCCTTGCCTGCGCTGAATCACAAAAAATAATGCAGCCAGCACACTTAGCAGGCACTTTATGACCTATTGTACTATACTCGTGGACAGAAGAAAAGAGCCAGATAGTCAAAAATACAATTTTTTTCGATATTTTCTACAGAAATGTCTAAATGCACATAATCCCAGGATAAAAGCCGTGCTGAATCATTTAATCATCGTTCAATTCATTAAACGTCGATTATTTCATTTTTATGGTTGTATATATAGGTTCAGGTGCAAAAAAAGAAAGGTGATTTCGTTTCGTAAGTATGTATTCTAACAGATATTCACGGTCAAGATGAACGTTTTCCGTCAGATTCGTGCAAAGCCAAGCAACTCAGCTGCACAGTCTTAATTTTTCGAAGGGTGTTTGACGGTTTTAACTTGTACAACAGGATGTATAAGGTCAAATGTAACACGTTTGAATTTTCCGCACGTCGTCTACCCTGTTATTAACAGTGATGCATTCTGCACACAAAGCGTTTTCACTTCGAGAACGATTACGCAGGTAATCCACCGCTTCGCATGTTGTTCTCTTTCAGAATGTTGAATTGGTTTGTTACATTTTTGGTAATTCGGCGTTCGGTTTTTACATATTTTTTACCTTGCTTTTTGTAAAATATGGTATACTTGCCGTGGGGTTTTGAGTGCGCTTGCTGCATTCTCTCCGCTGGATTTCTTGCGTAGGCATAATCTCGGTCTTTCCATTCATCGCACATCGTTTTTTTACTGCGTCAGGCAGACGAAACATATTTTAATGGAACAATCTAAATACGGGGAGGCGCAAGAATGGGCATTCGGCTTGCAGTCGTCGGCGCGGGTAGCACCTACTGCCCCGAACTGATGCAGGGGCTGATCAAGCGCAGGGATATCCTCCCGCTAGACGAGCTGCATCTCACCGATATCGACGAGTCCCGGCTCAACATCGTTGGGGACTTTTGCGAACGCGTCCTGCTGGAAAACGGCATGGAACCGCGCATCCTGCGCAGCGTCGATCTGGAGCGCGCCGTGGATGGCGCGGATTATGTCGTGACCCAGATTCGCGCCGGCAAGCTCGAAGCGCGCATCCGGGACGAAAAGATCCCGCTCCCGTTCGGCATGATCGGTCAGGAAACGACCGGCATCGGCGGGTTTGCCAACGCGCTGCGCACCATCCCGCAGATGGAGCAAATCGCGGAGGCGGTCGCCAAATACGCACCGGAAGCCTGGCTCATCAACTTTTCCAACCCATCCGGCATCGTGACGGAATTCTTGCTCAACTATACGCCCGTCAAGGCCATCGGGTTATGTAACCTACCCATCGGCACGCAGGAGCGCATTGCCAGGCTGCTTGGCGTTCCCATGCAGAGCGTGCGGCTCGAAACCGTCTCCCTCAATCATTGCGGCGCGGTCACGGCGGTTTATTTAGGCGGCGAGGACGTTTTGCCAAAGCTCCTCGCGCCGGAATCGCTGGATCAGGCGGAAGCCATCGACCCCTGGGTCAAAAATTACCGGCCGATCATCGAGTTGCTCGGCGCGATTCCGAACGACTACCTGCAATATTTCTTCTATCGCGACCGTAAATATCAGGAACTGCTCAAGGCGGAACAAACGCGCGGCGAAGCCTGCCAGGAGATCGAAGCGCGGCTCCTGTCGTATTACGCCGACTCGCGTAACGTTGCCGTGCCGGGTATGCTCGCCGAGCGCGGCGGGCATCTCTATTCGGAAGCGGCCATTGCGCTGATCGCCTCGATTTCCGGCGCGGAGCCGGGGCATCACGTGATCGACGTGCAGAACAAGGGCGTTCTGGACTTTTTAGGCGATGCTAGCGTGATCGAGACGAGCTGCTTTGTCTCACGCGGGCGCATTGAGCGCAACCCCGCAGTCAAAAAGCCGAATCCCGTCTTAACCGCGTTGGTTTCCAGCGTGAAAGCATATGAAACGCTGACCGTTCAGGCGGCGCTTTCGGGCGACCGCAAAACCGCCCTGCGCGCGCTGGCCTGCAACCCCATTACGGCGGATCTCGACAAAGCCGCGCCCTGTCTGGATGAGATGCTCCTGCAGAACCGGACGCTGCTGCCGCGTTTCTTTCCCGTTTGACCTGCGAACTGTAAAAATGTAATAGGACTGAGGAACTGCCGCCGTATGGAACAAAAAAAGTGCTATCTGGCCGTTGACGGAGGGAACTCCAAGACCGAATACCGTCTGCTCGATGCGTCCGGCAGAGTGATTGCCGCGCTGAGGGGCTGCGGCAGCAACCACGAAACCATGCCCGGCGGGTTTGACGACGCGGCGGATATAATCATAGAGCAATGCGGCCAGCTGCTTAATACAAAGGGATTCGCTCTTTCGGACGTGCAGGACGCGGTTCTTGGTCTTGCCGGCGCGGACTACGACGAGCAGAGCGCCGCGCTCACCGCCTGCCTGCAGGAACGCGGGTTTGCCAAATGCTTTGTCTGCAACGACGGGTATCTTGGCGTCATGGCGGGCGTGGACGACGGCGTTGGCATTTGCTACTCCGCGGGCTCCGGCATCACCTGTGCGGGTATGAACCGGGAAGGCAGCCGCGTACAGTTCGGCGGCATCGGCGTGCTCTCCGGCGACACGGGCGGCGGGTACGATATCGTCGCGTTCGTTTACCGCTCGGTCTATCAGCAGGTGTTTTTCGGCAAAAAGAAGACCGCCCTCAAGGACGGTTACTATACGCTCTTCGATATCCGCTCGCCGGAGGAGTTTCTCGCTTCCGCCGCGCGCATTCAAAACGAGGAAGCGGCTCGTCAGCTGATCGGCATTTTCTTTACCGCCGTGGAAACGGGGGACGATCTCGCCTCCCGCTACGCCGCCCGCGCCGCCTCCCACGCGGCGGACTGCATCGTTGCCGCGGCCAACGCGCTCGCGCTGGAAGCGCCGGTGCACGTTGCCCTCTCCGGCTCCATCATGACGGCGGTTGCTTCCAAAACCTACCGCAGGATGCTCGACTACGAGCTGCTGCGCCGCAAAGGAGATGTTTTTCAGCTCAAGACCAACGACTGTCCGCCCGTTGACGGCGCGGTGCGCTGGGTGCGGCTGAGAAACGGGCTGAAGAACGGATAAAACATTCCTCTTCTTTTCTTTCAAGAAAAGAAGCAAAAGAAGTTTTTCATATAACAAACTCCTTTCGCAAGAAAGGAGTTTGTTGTTTCGCTATTCTACGATCTCGCGAATGACGTCGATGACGCTGCCGTCGCGATAGGTGCATAAGCCCACGATCTTCTTGCCGTAGGGCAGCGGTTCCGGTTTGCCGGTGATCCGTTCCGCCCGCCGCGCAAGTTCCTCGATGGGCGCTATCTTAAAGTGCGCTCGTTCCAGCCGCTCGGCAACCTCCGGCCTGCGGGGGTTGACCGCGATACCCTGATCGGTCACCACGATGTCCACCGTGTCCCCCGGGGTGACGATGGTATTGACCCGCTCGCGCACACAGGGCATCCTTCCGCGCATCAGCGGGCATACCACAATCGAAAGCGCCGCCCCCGCCGCCGTGTCCGGGTGGCCGCCAACCGCACCGCGGATCATCCCGTCCGAACCGGTCAGCACATTGACGTTGAAGCTTGTATCGACTTCCAGCGCCGACAGCACGACCACGTCCAACTGGTTGACCGCCGCGCCGCGCCGGTAGGGATTTGCATAGTAGTTCGCATCGATCTGCTGATGGAAGCGGTTGTTCTTGAGCGACTGCGCCGCGTCCAGATCGAAGCTCTGTACGTCCAGCAGCCTTCGAATCAGCCCTTCCTCGTGCAGCTTGACCATCGCGCCCGTAATCCCGCCAAGCGCGAAACTCGCGGTGATATTCCGCTCCAGCATCGCTTCCCGCAAGAACCGCGTCACCGCCAGCGAAGCGCCGCCGGAGCCGGTCTGCAGGGAAAATCCGTCGTAAAAGTACCCGGAATGGACAATGATATCCGCCGTGGTCTCGGCAATCATCAGATCGTGCGGATTCGTCGTGTAGCGCGTGGCCCCGGTCATGATCTTTGCCGCGTCGCCCACTTCCTCGACGGGCACGATATAATCCACGAGTCGTGCGGAGATGCCGAACGGCACGTTCGGGTAGCTCACGATATTATCGGTCAGCACGATCACATGATCGGCATACTGCGCGTCCACACGCGCGTAGCCCAAGGAGCCGCACATGGACTTTCCTTCGCTCTCGCGCGAGTAGCCGTTGGCGTTGCCGAACGGATCGCAGCTCGAGGCGCCGAGAAACGCAACGTCGATATGCACCTCGTCCTCTTCAATCGCCGCAGCGCGCCCGCCGTGAGAGCGAAAGATCATCGGTTCGTCCATCAGTCCGTGGGATATCGCCGTGGCAAGATCGCCCCGGCAGCCGGAGGTTTCGATCCGCCTTATCACGCCGTTTTGAATGTGGCGGATCAGCGGTTTATGCACGTCCGAAAGGCTTGAAGCCGCCAGCGTCAGGTCCTTAAAGCCCATTTTTGCCAGCGTTTCCAGCACCATGTTGACGATATGGTCGCCATTGCGGAAATGATGGTGAAACGAAATCGTCATGCCGTCCTTGAGTTCCACAAGCTCCACGGCTTTTTCAAGGCTTTCAACGATCTTGTTTTCGCGCGCCATGCGGTCCTTGAGCGGCGAAGCGTCCTTTTCCGTCAGGCGCGGGTTTTCTCCCGCGACATACGGCTTTTTGCCGAGCGCGGCGATCTCTTGCGCAAAATCCTGCTGTTTCATGCGTCTTCCCCCTCGAACATCACGCGGGACGCCTTCGCCAGCTCCAAACAGCGTTCCGCGCGGAGTACCACGGGACGATCGATCATCTTTCCGTCCAGCGCAACGACGCCGCTGCCGCGCGCTTCCGCCTGCCTGCTTGCTTCCATAATACGCAACGCTTTTTGAATCTCCGCGGGAGTCGGCGTAAACACCCTATGCACCGGCTTGATCTGGCGCGGGTTGATGACGCTCTTGCCGTCAAAGCCGAGTTGCTTGACCGCCTGCGTCTCCTTGATGAGCTGTTCTTCGTCGTTCACGTCCGAAAACACGGTGTCAATGACGTCGATCCCCGCCGCGCGCGCCGCAACGACGATGGCCGAACGCGCGTAGAACAGTTCGCTGCCTTCCTTGGAACGTGTGGTTTTGAGGTTTGCGCAGTAATCCTCCGCGCCAAGCGCAATGCCGATCAGGCGTTTGCTCGCCATTGCGATACTATGCGCGTTGACAACCCCCAGCGCGCCTTCTATGGCCGCCATAATACGGGTTTTCCCCTCCGGCACGCCGTATTTCTTTTCCGCACGCAAAATTTCCTCTTCCGTATCCGCAATATCCTGCGCGGTCTCCGTCTTTGGCAGGCGGATGACTTCCGCGCCGGCGGCGACCATCGCTTCGATATCCGCTTTGCCGTAGGGCGTGCTGAGCGGGTTGACGCGGACGACCTTTTCGCATTCCCCGTAGTGGATCGTCTTCAGCGCGTGATAGACCAGCAGGCGCGCCGCGTCCTTTTCGCCAAGGGAGACGGAGTCCTCCAGGTCGAACATCAGCGCGTCG
This sequence comes from Clostridiaceae bacterium, assembly GCA_039683415.1. Lineage (GTDB taxonomy): Bacteria > Bacillota > Clostridia > Christensenellales > CAG-138 > UBA7703. The sequence continues at coordinate 55,457 of JBDKRL010000003.1, read as the reverse complement.
CTGCCGTAAATATGCGCGTCGCTCATCATGCCGGGGTTGTTGCCCGGCACGAACAGCATGGTTCGGCGGAGTTTGATCATACTTCCCGCCCCCAGTCGAACGCGGTTTCGCCCGTTGCACGCTGGCAGGCGGCGGTCACGCGCGCGCGGATCGTGCAGTCCAGCGCGCCTTTATCCACGGCGTTGACGACCGCGTATTCCAGCCCGAAGGAGGATACCGCGCTGTGGATCGTTTTGACGATCTGTTTGCCGAACTCGTTGGCTACCGAGCTTTTGAGCACAACTTCCACTTCTTTTTTCTCGCCGGGTTCGATTTCTATCAAGATATCGCCGGATTCCATGGTGCCCGCCGATGCGGAAACTTTGATTTGCATGTTGGATCAGCCCTTCCGATTGGATCTGTCTCTATGCATAATCATACTAGTATGCACTCGCCTTTACAAGAGAAAATGCACGATTCGGAAGAATATATACAAATGTGCAGCATGCCTGTATTGTTGTATACACCCACACAATCTCTGCATTTGTCATCTTTCTGCTTCTTCACCAGTCTGGTTGGCGATCCGGGTCTGAAATGTATAACGCCTTTCTATTTTGCATTTTTATGTAATTCATGAATCCGCTTCTCTGCTTGCCGCCGTATGGTATAATGCGGATATGGAGATTACGCTGGAAGAACTGCTTAACGCGCGCGATGACCGTGCGGCATATGAAAAACAGCTGCTGAAACGCTATCGAGGCGCGTGCCTCGTCGTATTTACCGTCAACGTCCCCGGTGCGGACAAAACGACGCCGGAGGCCGCGCGGCTGTTTACCGCGGGTATCCGCGCGCTCGGCGGATTTCTCCAGCGCTACGAACTCGTCCCGTTGTTTTACGAAGCGCGGGAACCGGTCACAGGTTATGAAGCGTATCTCGCGCTGAAGACCGACGCGTCGTTTCTCAAGCTGGAACTGATCAAGCTCGAATCTTCCGCGCCCTACGGTCGGCTCTGGGATATGGACGTGATCAGCGCAAAAGGCGTACATCTTTCGCGCGAGGACGTCGGTTTTCCGGAGCGCAGCTGCATCGTCTGCGGCAAACGAGGCCGCGCCTGCGCTTCCCGCCGCCTGCACCCAATGGAGGAAGTGCAAAAAGCCTTTATCAAACTCGTGAGCACCCTGCCGCCGGAGCAGGTTTAAACAATAAGTTAGGTGACAGCATGGAGATTCGCTCGCTGGATTTGACCCGCGACCGCGCCGCAATCGACGCGTTCTATTCCCGCACGGGCATCCGGCTCGACGCGGGGATTACGTACCTTTGCGGCGTGTACGACAGCGAAGCTCTCCTCGCGCTCGGCGGCGTCGCGGGCGACGCAATCCGTTCGCTCGCGGTGGAGGACGCTTCTCAGGGCGAAGGAATTTTGCCGATTCTGGTGACGCATCTCTACAAAAAGCTGAAAAACGAAGGTTTGGACAACGTTTTTGTCGTGACCAAGCCCGCTTACTCTCCGCTTTTTGCCTCCCTCTGCTTCTATGAGCGCGTCAAAACCGAGGATGCCGCCCTGCTCGAAAGCCGCCGCGACGGGCTGGAGCGGTTTCTCGCGCAACTGCCGAAAGCGGACGGTGCCATCGTGATGAACGCCGACCCGTTCACCAACGGGCACCGGTATCTCGTGGAAACCGCAGCAGCTTCGTGCCACCGCCTGCTGGTGCTCGTTCTTTCCAAGGACTCGGCGCATGTTCCGGCGGACGTTCGACTGATGCTGGTGCGTCAAGGCTGCGCGGATTTGCCGAACGTCTCCGTTTGCCCGGGCGGTGCGTACGTGATTTCGAGCGCGACATTCCCGGACTACTTTTTCAAGACCAAAACCGATGCGGCATCGGCGCATGCGCGCCTGGACGCAACGTTGTTTGCCGAGCAGATCGCCCCCGCCTGTGGCATTTTGACCCGTTTCGTGGGTGAGGAACCGCTCGATCCCATGACCGCGGCGTATAACGACGCGCTCCGTTCGATTCTGCCCGCGCACGGGGTAAACGTCCGCGTCATTCCGCGCAAGCTCTGTCAGGGCGAGCCGATTTCCGCCTCTAGGGTGCGTGCGCTCTGGTCGGCGGGCGACTACGCTTCCATTATCCCTCTGGTGCCGGAAACGACGCTCGCCTATATTCGGGAGCATCCGCTATGAGCCGTTCGCCGGAACAAATCGGTTTGCTGGCTTATGAAGCCCTCGTGTTCGAAGCGCAGCTTTCCCCAAAGCCGGGTCTGGTGGACGCGGAGAATTCCGGCGCGCATGCGGATATGGATCTTCCGCTGCTACTCAGAAGTGCGGAAGCAATCCGGCCTTATTTTTTGCGTTTTGCCCGGCGCGGCGCGGAGGATTGCGCTCTCTCGCCAGAGGGCAGGCTTTTCGCCATCCGACAGGACGGTTTGGATGCGGAATCCGCCATGTTTGCCGCAACCTCCGGCGTCAATACGCATAAGGGCGCCATCTTTCTGCTGGGCGTTCTTTGCTACGCAGCGGGGCGCAGAAGCACAACGGAGCTGCCACTTTCGGCGGATGAACTTGCGCAGGACGCGGCGCTGGTCTGCCGGGGCGTTACCTCCGAGCTCGGCGCTTCAACAGGACGCGCGTTTGCCCGCTACGGCGCAAAGGGCGCGCGCGGCGAAGCGGAAGCGGGTTATCCAAGCGTCACTCAAATCGCTCTGCCCGCGTACCAGTCCGCGCTGCAAACAGGCGCTTCCGAAGCAGACGCATGGCTTATTGCCCTGCTGCGGCTCATCGAACACTTGGAGGACGCGAACGTCCTCGCGCGCTGCGGGGAGCCGGTCGCGCACGAACTCCGGCAATCCGCGCGAAAGATTGCGGACGCGCATCCCGCCGGGGGAAAAGCTTTATCCGCTGAAGTTCGCGCGCTAGACGAGCGCTGCCGCGTTTGGCGCGCAAGCCCAGGCGGAGCCGCCGACCTGCTCGCCTGCGCAAAATTTCTCGATTCTCTTTCCAGTGAAACACCAATCTGACAGGAGACATTATGATTCCAAACAAACCGGAACTTTCTCCCGAACAGGCAATCGAAACAATCGCAGATCTCGTCGGCCGGCTGCTGCAAACGCAGAAGCGCGTACTCCTCGCCATCGACGGCCAAAGCGCCTCCGGCAAGTCCACCGCCGCCGCGCGGCTGGCTTTGCTGCTGGATGCGAATGTGTTTCATATGGACGATTTCTTTCTGCAACCGCATATGCGCACGCCCGAACGGCTGGCAAGCCCGGGCGGGAACGTGGATATCGAACGGTTTTGCAGGGACGTTCTGTCACGCATTCTCGAGGGCGAAACCGTCTATCTGGAGCGCTACGACTGCCATCTGGACGAGCTTCTCCCACCTTTAGAAATTGCGCCGCGCCCGGTTTCCATAATAGAAGGAGCGTACAGCCTGCATCCCTTGCTCGCGCCGCATTACGATATTAAAGCCTTCTGCAAAATCGATCCCGCGTTCCAGCGCTCGCGCATCCTCGCGCGAAACGGCGAAGAGATGCTAAAGATGTTTCTCAACCGCTGGATTCCGCTGGAACACGCTTACTTCGAAGCGTTTTCAATCGAGCAAAGCTGCGATTTTATAGTTGCCGTAAGATAGAATCGAAAAACAAAAGCGCTCGCGGGAGCGCTTTTTTGTGATGCTTAATCAGTTTATGTCAGCGAAGGCTGTCTGCCAAACGCCGCAAGCAGCGCGGCGCCAGTAAAGCAGAGAAAGATCAGTATAAACGCTGCAAGCATGCCGTACTGCAGCGCGGGGTTGATCGAACCCTGAGGGTAAAGAATTTGCATGGCGCAGCGCACCGCCCAAAGCACGGCGGAAACCGAAAGCAGAACGACGCTTGCATAACGGTTTTTTGCGCCGAACACGATCAGCAGATCCGCAACGGCGAACAGCACAAGACTCAGCGAAACGAACACGTTGATCGCGCGGACGGCCACCACCAGCTCCGTCGCTTCGGGAGCGATGTAGGAATACCAGTTCCATACTTTCGGCACAAAGAAGTGCCACAGACCGAATCCCGCTGTGCAGGCGCTCCCGATGAGTGTCAATAACCTCACGCGCCCTCACCCCCCCACCGCACACCCCGCCATCTGGCGGATAAACGTTTTTGCTCGCGCAAGGTCTTCCGCGTTCGGCCTGCCCTTGTTCATTCCGCCGAAGTGTTTCAAAAAACTGTTGGTGTTGAATCCCACGCAACTGAAATCCCCCAGAACCCGATACCCTTTGCCTTCCAGAATGGAACGCAGGGCAGCGTGGTCGGTTTTCATCTTGCTTTCGGTGTACACCCCGCATGTGGAAAAGAGAAAACACTTCTTTGCCTCGGTATTCGGCAGCGATTTGGCAAAGTCCAGCAGTTCCGCGTAATGCGCCCCGCTGTCGATGCCCGCGCCAAAGCCAATCAAATCGTATCCCGTAAGCTCCGTCGCGTTTGCCGTTTGCGTCGTTTGCACGTCCGCTCCGAGCGCCTGCGCTATTGCTTCAGCAACCATTGCCGTGTTGTTATGGTGCCAGGAGTGGACGACAATCAAACTCTTCATTTGGCTTCCCCTTCCGCCTGATCGCCGGTGTGGTATTCGAACACGTCTGTAATCGGCACGCCGAATGCCGCAGCGATTCTGAACGCCAGTTCCAGTGAAGGCGAATACTTGCCTGCTTCTATGGCGAAAATCGTCTGGCGGGAAGCGCCTGCCTTTTCGGCCAGCTCCTGCTGCGTCATCTCGTTTGCAAAGAAGCGCAGAGTGCGGATATGGTTCGTAATCACAGGTTCGCTGTTTTCCAGAGAAACACGCACCGCTTCAGATTTTTTGGCCATGACGAAGCCCCCTCTTGTAGTAGTATAACTGCGCGAACCCTTCGGCGATCGTGCCCAAGCTGAACGCGCCGTAGAGGATGTTGAGCAGCACGGCGGCGGAAAGCCCGCTGACAAGGCAGATCAGCCCCGCGAGAAATCCTGCGCCCGCAAACCCGAATCCGACGCGTGAGGATTTGAGTTCGATGAGCTTGTCCATTTCGTCCTCCACCATTTCGCGCGCGATCATGCTGTCGATCTTGCCGTCTTCGCAGTCGCCGTGTTCGATTTTTACCTTGACGGCAACCGAAACGGAAATCAGAATATGGAAGATGATTTGAATCACGATAGTCGCGGCAATCCCGATGCCGACGAACACGAGCATCGTCGTCGCCCAGAACGTCAGATCGTCCGGCGCGGCCAGCCCTGCGCGCACCTTGCCAAACGCGGTGAAGCAATAAGCCGCCAGCAGCAGCAGCCCCGTCGAGATGGAAACGATGGCCTTTTTCTGTTGATAAGACATTGTGTTTTTCTCTCCTTGACATTTTGTCGTTTCTTATATACACGTTATATAGTATTTATTACTTCGTGTCAAGTGTTTTGTACTTTTTGACAACTATTTTACGCAAAAATAAAGCGCCCGTTCTGGGCGCTTGTAAAAAACAGTTATCAGGAGCAGTCTCCGCCGCAGCAGCAGTTCAGGCACATGAGCGCCGAGCAGATATCGCAGCAGGGCGAAGCATCGAAATTGCCGCCGTTTCCGCGGTTGTACGCCCGCCCGGAATTATTGAGGGAAACATACGCGTTGCGATAATCCTGATTCTCCGGATCCATTTCGTAAGCCTTGCTAATGCAGGCATACGCCTTTTCGTACCATCCCTGACGCAGGTAGATTACGCCGTAAAGATAATTCCACTCCGCGTTATGCGCTATGTTTGCGCCGTCCAGAATCGTCCGCGCGGCGTTGAGGTTGTTTTGGTTGATAAATGAGCGCGCGCGGTTGAACTCTGCCGCGTTCGGCCCGCTGTAAGCCGAGCCGCCGGTATGTGAAGAACCGCCTGCGTTGTAAGCGCCGGAACCGTAAGAGCCATAGGAGCCGTTGGGACCATAGGAACCGGAAGAGCCGTAGGAGCCGCTGGAACCGTACGCGCCGGAAGAGCCGGACGAAGATGGCTTTTTAGTAAGCATCTCATAGGCTTGGTTGATCTCTTTGAGTTTTTCTCCGGCCAATTCCTTGAGGGGGTTGTCCGTGTATTTGTCCGGGTGATACTTCTTCACCAGCTCCAGATACGCGGCGCGAATCTCTTCCTGCGAGGCGTTTTCGCTCACACCCAGAACTTTATAGGGGTTCATCCATTCTCTCCTTACTCCGGTTTCGGCGGCGTTTTCGCCGCGCTGGCGCAATCCTGACCGAGCACGCGCCGCTGTACGGCGTCGAGCCCCAGCCGCATGATATTATCCATCAATCCGCTTGGCGCAGAAAACGAAATCAGATCATAGGCTTTTGTTGCTTCGGTAAGCGTGATGTTCAGCAGAAATTCCGCCTCCGCGGTGCTCATTTTACCGAGCACAAAGGGGTTGTATCCGCCGCGCTTTTCGTCCTTTTCACGGTCGTCCCAGGCGTCGATGAGGTAAACCCATTTGCCCGTATTGTAAAACATCCAGCCGCAGGCGATCTGCTCACTGTCCGGCAGCATAGGCGCGTGGCGGATCACGGCGGCGAGCAGCTGCCCGGAGGCGTCGCTTGGCTCGTCCGTGGACGCGATCTTTTGCTTCTCGATGTCGGCCAGACGCAGGATAGCCGCGTTCAAATCCGCATCCAGCGCGGGATGTCTCCGCGCGGCTTTTTTGTAAGCATGCCGGAGCGCCACTCTGGAAGCGGTCTTCAACAGCTGTTTGTCGTCCGCCGCGTCGTCGCCCGCTTTGTAGTAGGCCAGCAGCACGTTCACATCCGCCGCGTAATCCAGCACGGGGGAAGCATCCGCAATCGGGCGTTTGCCGCGGTAGCAGCGCGGTCCGCAGTTGCCGCGCGTAAACGTGGCTCCGCCGGTCAGCGCCGCAAGGAACGCCGCAAGGAACGCGCAGTCATAACTCAGCGTGAGGCGTTCGGCCAGACCGTACCGTTTGCCAATTGTCTTGCACAGGCCGCAGTAATACGCGCGGTATTCCGCCTGCTCGCGCACCTTCAATTCGCATTCCAACGGCCGGATATAACCGAACATTCACCCTCCGTTTTCGCGCTGTCCTTGGTATTTTACCATGGAACGCCGCGCGATTCCATTTTATTTTGCCTTGCTCATGTAAACGATTGTGTCAAATCCGCAGATTTCTCCGCAGAACGCGCGTACACCCGTATTTCAGCCTTGCCATTACTATCAAAAACGATTGTGTCAAACCCGCAGATTTCTCCGCAGAACGCGCCGGAGACCCCGGTTTGAGTTTACCGGGCTTGACAAGACGGTTCCGTCAAGTCCGGAAATCCGCGCGTGTTTTGCCGTGCCCTGCAAGCAGAAAAACAGCCGCCACGACGGACGGCCGCTTTTTCTTTTTGTTTCAATTGCTCTTATTTCGCGGCCAGATACGCGTTGATTTCGCCAATAAGCACATCAACGTCGATGCCGTGCACCGCGCAAGCCTGCTCAATCGATTCGCCGTGCGCCATGGCGCAGCCAAGGCAATGCATTCCCGCGTTCATCAAGATTTCCGCGGTGCCTTCGTCCAACTCAATCACCTGCTGGATGAGCATCTCTTTGTTTGCCTGCATTATCATGTTCCTCCGTAAATTACAATACTTTGCTTTCAGTATAAACACTACTGTTTTACTAGTATATCATACTTTGTAAAAATGCAATAGATTTCTTCCGTTTTTTACCGCAAATTCACTTTTCCGGCTTCACGAGTTAAATCCCGTTTTCAGCTCTTCGTTTCAAATACGTTGCCGCAGCGCGTGCAGGTCACGCGGATGCGTCCTTTGCCGCGCGGAACGCGGAGGCGCTGGGTGCACTGCGGACAGATGAGGTATTTGTACTGCTTGATTTCGTTCCAGGTCGGGTTGCGTTTCGCCTTGTGAGCGCGGTGGGTTTTCACCGTCGAACCGCCCGAAGCGCTCTTCTTGAAAGTACGCTTGAACCAGTCGCCGATTGCGGTGACGGTGGTCAAATACTTCATATTCTCGCGGTATCGCTTAGATTGATCCTTGCTGAACATGCGCAGCACGAGCAGAATTAAAAGCGCGGAGGCAAGCCCCGTTACCACATAACGAGGCCAACTGCCAATTTTGAAAAAGAACAGCCCGATGATGGATAACACCAGCGACGCGATAAGCAGCGCGCGGTTGAGATCGTCCAGAAATTTTTGCTGCCGTTGAAACATGTTGATCCCTCTTTTTCTTTTTGCCGTAAAAGGTAGTGTCCTGTTCGCCGCCGGATCGGTCAGCCGATCCAGAGCCGCGCGGTCAGCGGCGGCAGCGTCGTTTTCAGTTCGCCGTGCTCGGTTACCGCAACGGTTCCCGTCAGCACGTCCTTGAGTTGATCCGGCATAGTAACGTCCGTTTCGCCGTCCGGCCCCTGCGTCAGCCAGTCGGGGTGGAAACTCACGCTTTGCTCGCGCTCGCTGCGGTTGATCATCAGCACGGCCACTTCCCCGCCTTGCGGCAGGTAGCGGATGGCCGCGAACACTTCCGGCGAGAGCGCACCCATGCGGCAGAGTCCCCTTTTGAGCGGCAGGCTGTCGCGCCGCGCGTGCATGAGCGCCTGAAACGCCGCCATTGTTTCCGGATTCTCCGCGCCCCAGGGGTAAGTTCCCCTGTTGAACGGGTCGGCCATGCCGGTCATGCCCGCCTCGTCGCCGTAATAGACGCAAGGGACGCCCGGCAGCGCCATCTGCAGCGCGGTCGCGAGGATCAGCCTACGAAACCCCTTTTGCTTTTCCTGCTCGCTGGGGTGGAACGTTGCCTGCATCTTTCTCGAAACGGCGTTGCGGTCGGGTGCGCCAGCCAGCGCGGTTGCCGCACGGATGATATCGTGCGAGGAGATCAGGTTGAGGCAGGCTTCGTAAAACGGTTGCGGGTAATGCTCCCGCAGCGTCTGCAGCGATTGATCGAGCGCGTAGGCGTCCGAATGCCCCGTTAAAAACTGCAGCACCGCTTCCGTAAACGGGTAGTTCATCGTGGAGTCCAGTTCGTCGCCATCCACATACCCGCGCCGCCCTTCCGAGCCGTATTTGTTGGAGCAGTCGTCCCAGACTTCGCCCAGAAGAACCGCATCCGGATCGTTCTGCTTGACGCGCCGATGCAAAATACGGATAAACTCGTCCGGCAACTCGTCCGCAACGTCCAGCCGCCAGTCACACGCGCCTGTGCGCGCCCAGTGGCTTAATACGCCGTCGTCCCCGGTAATGAATTCCGTATAGCTCGGTTCTAGCTCGACCACGTTCGGCAGCGTCGGGAAGCCCCACCAGCAATCGTAATGGTTGCAGTCGCCCTGAAACGTATACCACTTTTTGTAAGGCGACGACTCGCTTTCATATGCGCCTTCGTCTTCATAGCGCGAAAATTTATCAAAATACCGGCTGTCCGCGCCCGTGTGGGAGAAGACGCCGTCCAGCATGACCCGGATTCCGAGCTCCTTTGCCTCACGGCAGAGCGCGGTAAACTCCTCTTCGGTTCCAAAGATCGGGTCGATGCGGTGGTAGTCCGCCGTGTCGTAGCGGTGGTTGCTGGACGACTCGAAGATCGGGTTGAGATAGATCGTCGTAACGCCCAGCTCTTTTAAGTACGGGAGCTTTTCGCGTATGCCGTTGCAGTCCCCGCCGAAAAAGTCGTTCGGTTCATACTCCGCCAGTCCCGGTATGGGCGAGTAGCTGACTTCTTCCGACCAGCGGTCGTGCAGGCGGATAAACCGTCCTTTTTCCACATGGTACTGCGCGCGGGCGCGAAAATCTTCCCAGCTGCTGCGGCGGAACCGGTCGGGGAAGATCTGGTAAACGATTCCCTCCCGCCAGCTCTGCGGGGTTTGAAACGATCCGTCGTAAACGGTAATCTGGTAAGCGCGCGGCTCATGCGCCTGCAGGGCGCCTTCCCCGCTGTCCGCGCCGTAAAAGAGCGTTTGCCCGTTTTGCAGACGGATGATGAAATAGTACCAAACGAGGCAGGGCTCCTGCGGCATCGGGATATCCGCAGATGCGCGTCCGCCGTTGACGGGCAGTTCGTAAAACGCTTCCGTGCCGTCTTGACGGTACAGCCGGAGCTGTACGCTCGCGCCGCCTTCGCCGCATTCCGCCTCAATATGAACGCTGCTGCCGCAAGGCGCCGCGCCCTGCGGCCTACGAAACGTCAGCAGTCTGGAGTGATGCCGAAAATAAATCATACGCTTATTATACCGAAAGGTTCCTTCCGAAAAACAGGTTTGTACGGAATGTTGCGAGCTTTTCACATTTCTTCCGTCATCGTAAAAAAGAAGCGCAGTTTCATTGAAAAAGCTCTGTGGCGGTGAATAATAAACCGCAAAAAACCGCCCGCTTCCACGGTATGAGGCACCGGGTCTGCGAGCGGAAAACGTGTTAGGTTCGCTGGACGATATCGTCCTGAGATTTAAAGATATGGCCGCGCCTGATCACGCCGCGTACGCGCGAAAGCGGGTAAACGGAGGCATACGGCTCCAACACCGTGCCGGGGTTTAATACGCTGTTGCAGCCGACTTCCACATGGTCGCCAAGGATGGCGCCGAACTTTCTGAGTCCCGTTTCGATCGTCTGTTCACCGCGCACGACGACGTTCGTTTTGTCGCTTTTAACGTTGGAGCAGATCGACCCCGCGCCCATATGCGCATAACTGCCCAAAATGCTGTCGCCAACGTAGTTATAGTGCGGCACCTGCACGTGGTCGAAGAGGATGCAGTTCTTGAGCTCCGTCGAATTGCCTACGACGCACGCTCTGCCTACCAGCACGCTCCCGCGGATAAACGCGCCGGGGCGCACTTCCGTTTCCGCGCCGATGATCGTTGGGCCTTCGATATAGATGTTGGGATAGAGCTTGACGCTTTTGTGAATCCAAACTTCCTCGCCGGGATGATCGTATTCCGCCGGGTCGAGCGTAGAGCCAAGCTCACGCACGAACTGTTTGATCCTTGGCAGCACTTCCCAGGGATAAACCGTTTCTTCAAACAGCTTTGCCGCGAGTGTTGCGGAGAGGTTTTCGAACATATCCTGATTTTTCATCGTATACCTGTTCCTCGTTATTGGTTGCGCTTATTTTACTCCGCGTGCGCAATCGAGCGGAAGCGCGTGTATTCGCCCTGCCAGAGCAGTTTGACCATGCCCGTTGAGCCGTGGCGGTGCTTGGCAATGATGATTTGGCTCGTGTTGTCACCGCTTTCGTATTCCGGCGTGTCCAGATACGCCGCCGGGCGGTACAGCAGTATGACCATGTCGGCGTCCTGCTCAATGGAACCGCTCTCACGAAGGTCGGAAATGACCGGCCGGTGGTCGGATCGCTGATCCGGCCCGCGGTTGAGCTGGCAAAGCAGAATGATCGGCACGCTGAGCTCGCGCGCAAGCAGCTTGAACTGCCGCGTCATATCGGAAATTTCCTGCATGCGGTTATCGCTCTTGCGCCCGCCGGAAGACTGCATCAGCTGCAGATAGTCGATAATCACCAGATCCAGCCCGCTGCGCGCGTTGAGACGGCGGCACTTGCTGCGGATAATCGGCACCGTGGCTCCGCTCGTATCGTCAATATAAATTCTGGCGCGGCTCATCGGATCCATGACCTCCATTAGCTGTCCCATCTCGGAGTTGCCGATCAGACCTTCCTTGATGCGCTGGGAATCGACCGAGGCCTCCGTGCAGAGCATGCGCATGACGAGCTGTTCGGCGCTCATTTCCAGGCTGAACACAACCGCCGTGCGCGCGTCGTGCAGCGCGGCATATTGGGCAATGTTCATGGCAAAGCTCGACTTGCCCATGGCCGGGCGGCTCGCCACGATGATGAGATCGCTTTTTTGGAAACCGTTTGTCATGCGGTCGAGTTCGGTAAAGCCGCTGGCCACGCCAGTGATCTTTCCGTGCCGCTGGGCGAGTTCGCCAATGAGGTTGTACGCTTGCGGCACAATCTGATCGATGGGAATCAGCGAACCCTGCGATTTTCGCATGGATATGTCGTAGATGCGCCGCTCGGCGGCGTTGAGCGTGTCTTCCAGCTCCCGTTCGTCATCCATGCCGTCGCGGATGATCTCGCCGCCCGCGCGGATGAGCTGGCGCTGGACGCTCTTGGTTTCGACCAGTTCAATATAGTTCTGGACATTCGCCGCCGTCGGCACAAACGTCACCAGATCGGTTAAATACGTCAGTCCCCCCGCCTGTTCCAGGCGGTTATGCCGCTCCAGTTCGGTAGAGAGCGTCACGAGGTCGACAGCATCCCCCGAAGAGCGGATATCCCGCATGGCGGCAAAGATAACGGCGTTGGCGGGCACGTAAAAATCCTCCTCGCGCAGCTGCTCAAGACTGATCTCGAGCGCGTTTGCGTCGATGAGCATGCTGCCAAGAACCGAACGTTCCGCGTCGCTGGCGTGCGGCATGGTGGTCTGCTGGCCGGATTCGTATGCGGATTCGAATTGTTCCATGTCTCTCCCCTTACTCTCCTGTCGCGACGGCTGTTTCTTCAGCGCCGCGCTCCGAATTGCCCGCGCGGAAGTTCACCGCCGGGCGGAAAGGGATGGCTCAGTCTTTTTCCACGATGACGCGCACGGCGGCAAACGTGTTTTCAAACAAGCTCACACGCACGGTGTATTCGCCGAGCGCGCGGATGGGTTCTGCAAGCGCGATCTTCTTTTTGTCGATCTCTACTTGACGCTGTTCCTTGAGCGCCGCGGCAATTTCCTTGCCGGTGATCGCGCCAAAGAGATGCCCGTTTTCGCCGACCTTGGCGCGGACGGTGACCGCCGCTCCTTCGAGCTGTTTGGCCTGTTCGCGCGCGGTGAGACCCGCCTGGAATTTGCGGTGCGCCGCGGCGCTTTTTTGAATGCTTGCGGCGTTGACCGCCTGTGCGTCCGCGGGAGCCGCGAGCTTGCGCGGCAGCAGGAAATTGCGCGCGTAGCCATCCGAAACCTCAACGATTTCGCCCTTTTTGCCCGTTCCCTTGACGTCCTGTTCCAATAATACTTTCATGTTGTTTGTCCGACCTCCTGCTTATATTGCTCCACGAAACCACGCACCTGCGCTTCCGCTTCATCCAGTTCCAAATCGCCCAGCTGCGCGCCTGCCATGGTCAAATGCCCGCCGCCGCCCATCTTTTCGCAGATGAGCTGAACGTTGATATTGCCCAGCGAGCGCCCGCTGACGCTGACGACTTCCTCTTCCTTGCCCAGCACGAACGCCGCCTCGATGCCGCGGATGCCAACGAGCTCGTCCGCAGCCTTTGCAGCAATCAGCGAGGCGTTTTTCACGCCTTCCGCAACCGTGGCCATGGCGATGCCGCCGGGCAGCAGCTCCGCGCTGCGGACGGTGTTTGCCACGTCCCCGAAGCTTTCCATGTCGTCCTGAAACATTTGCTTGACCATGCTGGTGTCCGCGCCGTTTTTGCGCAAATAGCCCGCGGCCTCGAACGTCCGGGAACCGACGTTGAACGCAAAATGCTTGGTGTCTATCGTAATTCCCGCCAGCAGCGTTCCGCAAACGAAAGCGGGCGGGCGGAGATTCGCGTCGAAGTACTGCAGCATCTCGGTCACCAGTTCGCTGGTGGACGAGGCGCGCACCTCTAAAAAGTGTAGCGTGGGATTGTCGATATGATCCGTCCCCCGGCGGTGGTGGTCAATCACCACGACGCGGCCCGCCATCTCCAGCAGCCTCGGCGCAACCAGCGAACCCACGCGCTGGGTATCCACCACAACGAGAACGCTGGTCGGGCGCATGATGCGCTCCGCCTGCTCGGCCGAGATGAGCATGCCGCCGTAAGCGTGGTTCTGGCGGATCAGTTCGAGCGCACGGTCGATCATTGCGTTTTCATCGCCAATGACGATAAATGCCCTTGCGCCAGCCTGTTTGGCGCAGGTGGCCACGCCCAGCGCCGCGCCGATGCAGTCCATATCCGGCCGCTTGTGACCGACGATGATGACGTCCCCCGCGTTTTCGAACATCTGCCGCAGCGCTTTACTGAAGAGCCGCATCTTCACGCGGGACTGCATGGCCTCCGGCTGGCGCTTTCCGCCGTAAAACACATATCCGCCGCCTTTTTTAATGACGGCCTGATCCCCGCCGCGCCCAAGCGCAATCTCCATTGCCTGACGCGCGCTTTCGTCCGAACGCGCCACGCGATCCGCCGCGCCGATGGCGATGGAGAGCGAAACCTTCATGCTCGTGCCGGTTTCAATGCCGTGCGCCTGCTCCAGCAGCGGGAAGCGCTGCTTTTCGATTTCCGTCAGGTGCCCGGCTTCGAATACGATAAAGAAACGTCCGTTTTCATACCTGCGGTAAATGCCGTCGATCGTCTTGACCATGTCGGCAACCAAACGCTCCACCTCGCCAAATACGCTGGAACGGTGAAACGCAACGTCCGCGGCGAGCTCTTCGTAATTATCGATGTATATCAGCGCCACATACGGCATCTGCTCTTCGAACAGCCTTTGGTAATGCGCCGCCTCGGTGCGGTCGACCCAGTATTGAAACACGAGCTCGCGCCCGTCCTTGTCGCGGTGCGCGGGAATGCTCATCACCTGAAACACGCTGCCGGAGAGCTCCATGGGCGCGGCGACCAGCGGCGCGGCAAAGTCAAAGCTCGGCTGAATCAGGCGGATATCCTTGCCTTCGTAAATCTTTTTGAGCGTTTCGTTTCGCCAGACGATCCGCCCGCCCGCCTCGATCAGCGCGCAGGGGACGGCAACGCGGTCGATCAGCCTGGTTTTGAGTTCCGCGTTTTCAACAAACACGTCGTCCATCTTCTGCTGGCGTTCGCGCGCCCATTTGACTTCAACCCCGCGGCAGATCAGCAAGAGCAGGATGGTAAGGCCGAGCGCCGCGCCGGAAACCGGCAGCAAAATTGTCTGAAACGACCCGGAAAGCAGCAGCAGAACGCATAACAGCGCCGTGAATATGCCAATGGGCAGCAAGCACGTTCTTGCGTTCTTCATTCTGCACCTCCCGGAGATTTGATGGAACAATCGGGCAGGAACCCGAACCGGCCGCTTTGCGCGCGGCGATTCATCGGTACAAATCGGCTACAGAGACTGCGGCGGGAGACCTTGCGTGCGCGCGCGGAAGTGAAAGAGCTGTTCGAATCCGCCCAGCAGCATCAGCGGCATTTCCGCAAGGCCAAACAGCACCCCGATTAGAACATACGTCACCACGCGCTGGCTGGTCGTTTTTCGGGACGAGCGGACGATTAAAAAATCCACAACGGCAAGTCCCTGCAGCAGCAGCGGCATGCCGACGAGCACGTTGACGGTGTTGACCAGGCTCTCGGCATACTCCCAGCCCGACCATTCGAGGATCAGCGCGCCGATGAGCAGCGCAAACAGCCCGATCATCATGCTGCGCGGCAGCGACCAATACCGGAACTCCCGTATGGGCGGGATCTTGATTTCTTTATGCTTTCTGCAGAACAGTCTAAAAAAGAGCAGATTGCTCAGCCCCATCGTACCGGCAAAGATACAGAGCGCGGGAACCACAAACGTTGGAACCGCCTTGGAAAACGCATTTAAATACTCATTGACGGCCGTGGCATATTCCACAT
Organism: Clostridiaceae bacterium; assembly: GCA_039683415.1. Classification (GTDB taxonomy): domain Bacteria; phylum Bacillota; class Clostridia; order Christensenellales; family CAG-138; genus UBA7703. The sequence goes on along the minus strand of JBDKRL010000003.1, from coordinate 39,937 downwards.
CCGCTCCGGCGGCCTGCACGAACGCCGCGCGGTAAAGGTTGATGATCTCGTCCATGGCGGTTTGAATCTTTGCAAACGCACCGCTGCCGGAGATTACGCCGGGCATACAGATACCCGCGTACAGCCCAACGAGAAAAACGCCAGCCAGCGTAAGCGCGGTATAAGTGTTACTGAAGCGCTTTGTTTGCAGGTAATACAGCGCGATTGCGCTTGCCGCCGTCATCACCGCAACTGCCGAGGCGGTCATCAAACCGGTGTCGGAAAGCGGCGAATAGAGCAGCAGCGCGCCCGCGGCGTAAACCAGCGCGGGCAAAGCGATCCAGCCAGGTTTGGTTCGCGCCCCGGCATACGCCCACAAAGCGGGAACGACGATCAGCCCGAAGGGTATAAACAGCGCCGCCGCACCGGCGAGCACTGCAACGAGTACGATGCGCCATGCGCTGTTGGAAGCAGGCGCAAGCGTTTGATTATTATTTTCCATGACATCATTTTAATGCCCAGACGGCAATTGGTCAATCGCGATTGGAGATAACCGGAAAAGATTTCTCCTGCTCCAACCATAAAACGGGTGAAAGCAACGGCTGCCGCCGGGCAATCCCTGTTTTTTCTGTAAAAAAAGCCGGCGCGCAGTCAACTGCGCGCCGGCTTCGATTCCGTTCGAAATTACAGTCCTTTGAACATCGTCCCGAGGAGGAGCAAGCCATACGCGGCGGTCATGAACCAGAAATCGTACTTTTGGACAAAGCTGCCAATCACGGGGATTCCAACATACTTGCTGACAATCGCCAGCGCGGCGAGAATCAGCGCAAGCAGCCATACCAGCCATTTGGGTGCGCTCAGATGCATAAATTTCTACCTCCTGCTTTCTTTTATCTTCTTTTGCTTGTTTCGCGGTGGCTTGGACACCCGCAAAAACGTACTCAAGAATTCGACAGTTCTTTGACAAAGCACCTGCGGCGCTTATGCTGGACGTTTTCGAACCGCGCCCACTGCGAGAGGATATGCTCGTTGATCTCGAGCATCGGCCCGCTTTCGGCGTACTTGAATCCCGCTTTGATGAGCTTGTGCATCATCTCGTCGAGAATGATGGCGTTGACGCCCAGTCCCTGCAGGTCGGGACGCACCGCGATGAGCAGCAAGTCGACGGTGTCGTTTTTGCCCTTGAGCGCGCGCAGCAGCGGGATCCAGCCAAAGGGCAGCGTGCGCCCCTTCATCTTTTGCATGGCGTGATCCAGCGCCGGGCAGCAGATGCCGAACGCGACCATTTCGCCTTCTTCGTTATACACAAAAGACGTCGTGCGCGCGTCCACCATCGGGCGGAACTCGCTGGTATACTTGAGCATCTGCTCGTCCGTCATCGGCACCATTCCGAAGAGCACCTGATAGGTGTCGTTGTAGAGTTTGAACATGTCCCGCATGAGTATCTTGATCGGCTTGTCGTTGAGGCTGACCAGATGCAGCTTCATGCGCTTTTTCACATAGTTGGCAATGCGCGTATAGGTTTCGTCCGGCTTATCGGGAATCGTCAGGCGAACTTCAAGCCAGTCCACCTGCTTGGCGTAGCCGCGCCGTTCCAGCTGATCTTTGTAATATGGATGGTTATAATAGGTGTAAAACAAGCTCAGGCGGTCGAAGCCTTCCACCAGCATGCCTTCGCGATCCATATCGGAAAAACCGAGCGGGCCGTGAACCGCCTCGCAGCCGAGCGCGCGCGCCCAGCCTTCGAGCGTATCAAAGAGCGAGTCCACCACTTCGTCGTCGTCGATGAAGTCGATATGCGTAAAGTTCATGTATTTCTTGCCGAACTTTACGTTTGCCTTCGTGTTGAGAATCCCCGCGATGCGCCCGACCATTTTGCCGTCGCGATAGGCTAGAAAGCACTTTGCGTCGCAAAACGCGAACGCCGGATTCTTGTCTTTCTGCATGTCCGCAACCTGGCTTGCCAGAATATCCGGAACGTAATACGGGTTGTCGCGGTACAACGCGAGCGGGAACTCCATGAAATCGACCAAGTCTTTCTTGGTTACTGCTTCTTTGACTGTTACCACCAATTCCATCCCCCTGAATTATTAAAAATTCGAAATCATTTGTTTTGTTTTGTGGTTTCGTCCGGCTCGGCCGAATCTTCCGCCTGCTTTGCCTTTTCGGCAGCCAGCCTGCGCTTTTTCTTTTTATGCAGTATAATCGGCAGCCCGATGGCTAAAAACAGCACGCCCGCGGGCACGGCGGCAATCGCAAGGAAAATGCCGATTGCGCCAAGCGCGTTGACAACGAACCGCGCGCTGTTGGAAAATCCGCGCGCCATTTTATTCCAAACGTCCGAAGCTTTCCAAATCTGGATGAGCTCCTTTTCGCCTTCCACGGCGGTTTTGGGCGTACGGTTAATGGTGACATAAAGCGTTGCGTAGGAAACCAGATTGTCCCAGAGATTCATCTGCGCGGTGTAGCTTTCAATATCCGAGCGTACGCTCGAAAGGCTCTCACGCACGGCCAGAATCTCCTCGACCGTTTCGCACTGAGCGAGGATTTCCAGCAGCTGTTGCTCTTCCGACTCGGCGTTTTCAAGCCGCGCCTGCATGTCATAATACGAAAGCGAGATGTCGTCCGAATTCAACTGGTACTCATCCACCTTGCCGGCGGCTTTCGCCGCGGTCACCAGCGTTTCCAGTTGGTCGGCGGGCACCTTGAGCGTCGCGGTTGAAACGGTCGCTCCAAGATCGTCCGTCGTGGTGTAGCTTCCCGAAATGTAGCCGCCCAGCGACTCCGTTTTTGCTATCAGCTCGTTGAGCGTCTTTTCCGTATCGTCCGCCGTGATGGTCATGTTGGCGTTGTAGACGATTTTGCGCACGTCAAAATCGCTGTCGGGATCGGTCTCGCTCTGCGGAGCGGACGCCTGGTCGGAATCCGCGGAGACAAAACTCTCGCTTGACGCCGCTTCCATGGCGGGTTCGGCATAGGAGGTGTCGTAAGTTCCACCCGCCGAGGAAGAAACCGCGCTGCTTTGATCCGCAGTCCTCGACGCACAGCCCACGGTCAGCAGCATGACTACGCTGACGATCAGCGCGATCCATGCGCGTCTGTTTTTCATGTTCGTGCCCCCCTGCTGTTCAGATTTTGTTTGGATATCGCGTATAGGATACCACATTTTCCATGAAATCGCCAGCGGGATTGTTTTTCCTATTACGAGTACAAAATCAATCCAGTTACGAGTGCAAAATCAATCCGGCATTTTCGGCGGCACGTACGAAAAAAGCCGCAGATGCCCGCGGCAAATCTCAGTTTATTTCTTTGTCGGAAAATCTTACGGCTGCGTCGCTGTGTCGCCGATAGTGATGCTCGTACCGTCCGCCAGCGTGGTCGCTTCTCCCGGCGTGGAGAGTTTGCAGCTCACCAAAAGCCGCCGCGTATCATCGTCCGCCAGGCAGACGCAGAAGGAAACGATGCGGTCATCCGCGCCGACGTTCACATTGCTGGTAAACGCGGAGGTTGCCTCCAGGCCCTCAACAAACGCCAGAAACGCGCTGTCGCCGGCAAACGAAACGGGAATGCTGCTGCGTACGCCGTCCACCCGTGCACAGGCAAACACTTTGAGGATATACTGCGTGCCGTCCGGCAGATAGAGCGTCAGTTCGGGATTGCGGTTGAAATAGTTCGGGTTTTCGTATTCCCAGAAGGACCCGAACATAGCGCCGCTGCTGACCGCGTGGCCGTAAATCACGGTATGGCGGTCGGAAAAATCCCCGGCGTTTGCCGCGTCGATAAACGGCGTGCCGAGTTTGTTTTTCTTTTCATCAAAACGGTGCGTCAGGTAAAAAGAATTGTCTGTCGTCTGCACAATCGGCAAGTCGATTGCCGTTCCGTCCAGACGAACCCAGGCTTTGATCTCCGGGTTTTCCGCGCTCAGCGCGGAAAAGTTGACGGTGTCCTCGGTGCGCGTTTCTTCGGCCAGTTTGGCGTAATAGGAGTTGCCTACCTGCGCGCCCAAAAGGACGTACCCCAGCGAGCCAAGCCCGTAAAGCACCGCCGCAACCATCAGGCCAAAGATGACGTATAAAACCGATGTGATGATATCCGCTTTGGTTCTCTTTTTACGTTTCATAACCGCAGTATAGCCTAATCCGCTTTTTTTTGCAATCTCACAACGCGTTTTTACCGTACCGCGCATGCCGGAAGGGATGATGGGTATTCAGCAGATACGCGACTTTTCAGGCTTTTTACAAGTTTGTTTCGCAAAAGTACAGCTCGATATCGCCATAGGGCGTGTTGTGCTCCGTATAGCGGTATACGATTCCTTCGAACCGGTTGTTCGGCCAGATTTCCGCTTTTTCGATGCTGGCGCGCAGGACGAACTCCCGAAAGAACGCAACGAACGCAAACGGAATCGGCGCGGATTTATGCGAAAGCTGCAGCCGGTCGATATCCGTGCGTTGGGAAAACGAGTCGAGCCGGGCGGCGTATTCCGCGATGGTACCCGTCGGATGCAGAAACAGCCAGAATGTCGGCCCGATCGCGTCGCCAACAAACGCCGTACGCGTGGAAGGGTCAATCACAACCGAGCTTGCGCGCGTGTGTCCGCCAAGGCGAATGATCTCCACCGCGCGCCCGCCAAGCTCGAACCGCTCCGGCAGGGGCAAATGCCGCGTCTGTTTAATTTTTCCGGTTAGTTCGACGCCTTCGGTCATATATTTTTTCAAATGCGGGCGCACCTGCCGCCAGCTTTGAAACAGCGAATCCCGCTCGCGGTCGAGAGAGCCGTCAAAGAGTTTATCCATCTCCTCTTCGGGTACATAGACCGTGTCGAACTGGTAATTCCCGCCGCTGTGGTCGGTATGCACATGGGAGTTCATCACGATCAGCGGCAGATCAGTCGCGCGGCGCACCGCCGGACGGATGTCCCAAAGTCCGAATCCCGTGTCGATGAGCAGCGCCCGCTCGTTTCCCCGGATCAGTGTGCCGCCGACGCCCATCGGATCGATGATGCGGCAAAAGCCGTATGGATGCTCTTCCAGCCGGAACAATTCCTGCTGTGGTATTGGTTCGTTCACCAGTGTCGTTCCTCCAGAAATGCCCTCGCCGTTTCGGCCAAGACGTTGATCAACGCAGTTTGAGACGAAACAAAGCGACTCCGTTCGCCTCAAACAGGATTGCTTTCTTCTAAAAATGCTTTCGCTTTTCTCGCCACGACGAGTTCCTCGTTGGCCGCAACGGCAAACAGGCGAACCCGCCCGCCGAGAGCGGTGAGCTCGCAGTCGCACCGGCAAGAATCGTTTTTCGCCTCGTCCAGCATAACGCCCATGTATTCCAGCCCGCTGAGGCTCTTTTTCCGCACAAGCGCGCTGTTTTCGCCGATTCCGCCCGTAAAGGCGATGGCGTCCACGCCGCCCATCGCGGCGGCATACGCGCCGATCTGCTTTTTAATGTGGTAGCAGTAGCTTTCAATGGCGAGCGCCGCATCCGCGTTTCCGTTTTCCGCCGCACGTTCCACGTCCCGCAGATCGTTGGAAACGCCGGACATGCCGAGCATCCCGCTCTGTTTATTCATCATGGTTTTAACCTGTTCGAGCGTATATCCGCAGTCCTCCATGAGATACACGAGGATATACGGATCGATGTCCCCGCAGCGGTTGTTATGCATTACTCCGCACTGCAGCGAGAGTCCCAGATTCGTATCAACCGATCTTCCGTTCACCACCGCAGAGAGCGACCCGCTGCCACCGAGATGGCAGGAGATCAGCCGGAACGCCCGGCTCCCCATCCACTCTGAGACACGTCCGGTGACGTATTCGTGGGAAGCGCCGTGGAAGCCGTATCGCCGGATGGCGAATTTTCTGCTCACTTCGAGCGGAATGGAGTATAAATACGCTTCCGGCGGCATCGTTGCGTGAAAGCCCGTTTCAAAGGAGCCGATCAGCGGCGTATTGGGCAGCGCCATTTGGAACTGCCGAATCGCCGCGATATACGGCGGGTTGTGGCTGGGAGCGACCGTATTGAACGCCGCCATCGCGGAAAGAACGTCCTCGTTAAGCCGTTGAACGCCGGTTACGCCCTTTGCGTGCACAACCTTGAACGCGACGCAGCCGATTTCGTCCAGCGAGCGGATTGCCTGCGTTTGCAGCGCTTCCAGCATCAGCCGGATACCCGAAGCGTAGTCGGGGATCGGCAGCGGCCTGGTCACGGCTTCGCCGTCCGCATCCCGATGCGTCCAGTCGCCGAGCTTTGCACCAACGCGCTCCATCTTCCCTTCCGCAAGCACGGTTTCCCCGGCGGAAAAGTCGAACAGTCGGTATTTGAGCGACGTACTGCCGACGTTGCACACCAGAATTTTCATTCTTTCCGCCCTCCTCCGAAAAAACCTTTCGAACAGCATAGCACGAAAGCGCAGGCAAGGCAACGAAATGGAAGATATCTTTTCTTTTTCTTGTAAGAAAAAGAAACAAAAAGAACCTCTTCTGAACGGACAGAAGACGTTCTTGTAGAATATAGAAAAAGTTCTTTTGCTTCTTTTATCTGAAGAAAAGAAGAGTAATTTAGTTCTTTTGCTTCTTTTCTTTCAAGAAAAGAAGGCTTAGTCGTACAGCACAGCGCCGAAATACGTCACCGTGTTCGCACCGTTGATATACTTCATGCCCGCGAGCTTTGCCAACTGGCTGACGTCGATGCCGCAGGCTTCCAGCGAAACGACCGCCTTGTCAGGAAAGCGGCAGCTCTCGCCGTCCCGCTTGGAACAGCGCGAGCAAATGCCGCAAGCGCCGGCGCCGAGCACAAAGCAGTCCGCGTACTCTTCCTTTGCCGCCTGATGTACCGCCTGTACCAGACGGTTATGCCGTACGCTCGCTTCGTGCATGCCCTCGATATCGAAGGAATCCTCCAGCGCATGCACGGACTGAAACACCAATGCGTGCCGATATCGGTTCGCCTTTGCCATCAGCTCTTCAATGGTGCCTGCGTCCGGCGGGCAGGTCCAGCATGCGCCATAGAACCCGCAGGTGTTTTTTTCGCAGAGCGCGCGAAACATCGGGTCGAAGAGGATTTGATCCACATCGACCACCGCATAAGCAATATTCTCCTGAGAAAGCAGTTCAGATGCTCGCACGATTCTTTTCTCCAATTGCCGTTTTGCTTATTCTACCCGATAACATGCGACCGCGTCTACCCGATGATCCGCTTGACGAGCCCTTCGTAACGCTTGATCGCTTCGCGGAGCGTCTGGCGCAGCGGCATGCCTTCCCCGGCGAGCAGCGTGAGCGTATTGGCGCCCACGGACTCGCCCTCATAGGCGCAGAGGCGGAGATCGGTTCCCACGCAGTCCGCCAGATAGACGCCGTCGGACAGCGTTAAAATCCCCTTCATGCGGTAGGTATCCTCGCAAAGCAGCGTTAAAAAGTCCAGCATCTGCGCGGGCGTCATCCGCGGATCGATCTGCACCGTGTCGCGCTGGAGCGTCAGATCCGGCATGGTGTCCACCCGCTCCTCGCTTTCACACAGCGGCATGAGCGAATCGAACTCCGCCTGGGGGAGCGCCGCATACGTCGTTTTGAGTACGCGCGCGGGGCAAACGCTCCGAATCCGCGCTTCCACCGCGGCAAGCGCTCCGGCAGACACCAAGTCGCTTTTGTTGAGCAGCACGAGATCCGCAACCGCAAGCTGACGCTTGACCGAACGCGCGGTTTCATACAGCGCGGTAAAACGCACCGCGTCCGTCAGGCAGATCGCGCCGCGGTAGCGCAGAATCCCTTCTCGCTCGTACCGCGCGGTCGCGGTGCGGATGGTGCGCGGATCGGAAAGCCCGCTCGCCTCGACGATTAGTACATCCGGCGTTTCCCGCAGGGCGCTTTCGAGCGCATCCTCAAATTCCGCAATGCGGCAGGCGCAGAAAATCGACCCGCCGGTGACGGCGAATACCTCCGCGCCAAGGCCGCCCAGCAGCGCTTCGTCCGGCGCTGAAGCGCCGAACTCGTTGACGATGACGCTTGCGCGCCTGCCAGACAGTGCGGGCAGCAGAGAGCGGATCAGCGTGGTTTTACCCGCGCCGAGAAACCCGGTGACCAGATAAAATTCCGTCATACGCGCCTCCGTGACGATTTGCTTACCGCCCGTCTAGTCGTTCGCTTGTTCCAATCCTTTCACGTCATGATCCGTGACGGCGCTTTTAGATCGTTCTCAGACGATCTCCAGCAATGCGCTCTCAACGGCTGCATCCAGTTCCCCGCGGCTCGGGATCAGCGAGGAGAAGCGCAGCGTTCCGTTGATGTAAATCGAAGGCAGGTTCTTGACGCCCATCTTCATGCAGCGGGCGATGTTCTCTATTTCCGTAAACTTATACTCTGCAACGTCGATTCGTTCGCCGAATCTCGCCTTTGCCTCGTTCGCCGCCGCCATCATATAGGTGCAGGCCGCGCAGGTTGCCGAATCGAGCGTGAAAACTTCCATCAAAGGCTTCTTCAAGTGCGCATAGTCCGGCAGTTCCACGGGCAGGTCGAAAGTTTCCGGCGTGTAGTTGGCAATCATCACGCGGCTCTCCTCTTTATGGAGTACCGCCTGCGCCGCGCCGATGGTGTTTTCCGGCGGGACGGCGTACGGCATATCGCAGCCCGGAGCGATCACGAGGTTTTTCGCCGCGCCAAGCTGATCCTGCAGTTCGACGACGTAGCGGATGTTATCCTGCTGCGTGCCGTGCAGCATGACCGAAGTGAGCGGAATGTTGCCCCCAAGCGCAACGTTATACCGGTCGGTAATCGCCTTTGCGGCGGCAAACGCAACGTTTTCGTCCACGCTGATGGAATCCGGCTTGGTCAGGCACATCTCTTCGATATTCCGCGTCGCGTCCCCGCAGACAAAAAACGAAGAGAATGCGCCGTTTTGATTGATATGCGAAAAAATGTCCATATACGGCTGATGCAGAAAGCGCGCAAAGTGAGCCGTGGAAATCTGCGAAACCAGCGGATCCACAACGGCGATGACATCCATGCCCGAGCCGATATAGTACCCCGCCATGCGCTTGGCGCATTCTGTGCAGTAGGCCAGCAGCTCGTCCACAAACGACTCGTCATCGTACATGTCCATAAACAGGTCATTGCCGCGCAGGTGGCTCGCCAGCGTAAACGGCCCGCAGACCAGCCCGTAGAGCGCGGTCGTTTCCCCGACCGCCGCTTTCATCCGGCGCATGGCCGAGAGCACGAGCGGGATGCGCTTGCTCGTTTCTTTTGGCAGCGTGCAGTAACAGGGCACATGCATCGTTTCGGCCAGCGGATGCGTTTTAATCGAAGGCGGGCCGTATTTTGCCCAGAGCAGTTCGCAGCCGAGCGCTTCCGCTTCCAGTTGGAGGTCAAATACGACCGGCTGTCCGTCCGGCGTATAAAGGCGGTTGACTTCCAGCAGTGCGGCGACGAGCGTATCTTCCTGCGTCAGGGTCTGCTCCGCGTCCGCGCCAATCAGCGCCCCCGCGTGCACCCCCGCAAACGGCACCCATGCCGCGCGCGGCGTTTCTTCGTGCCGAAGCACCGAAAAGAGAAGTTCCTTGCCGTTCATGCTTTTTCCCCGCCAGTTCTGTAAAAAGTTTAGTTCGCGCACCCGGGCAGATTGTTCCCCGCAGGCTCGATCCACTGGTATCGTACCGCCCGGCGGAAGTATAATACTTGTATGATCTTGCGTTGATTTGTAAAAATCCGCCGCGTTCTCTCCGTTGGATATTATTTTACAAATTTTCGCGCAATCATACTATTTTCAATTGACACGGACACGATAGAATAGGCGTAGCACATCAGATATTAATAATTCAGAGGAGCGAGCATATGTCCGTATTGGATGAAATTTCCGAACAGCTTCAGGCCGGCAAAGCAAAGGTCGTCAAAGAGCTCGTATCGCGGGCGGTCGAAGAAGGATTCAGCGCAAAACAGATTCTCGAAGAAGGCCTGCTCAGCGGCATGGGCATCATCGGCGTCAAGTTCAAGAACAACGAAGTGTTCGTTCCCGAGGTGCTGGTTGCCGCGCGCGCCATGAATATGGGCGTGGAAGTGCTCAAACCCCTGCTTGCGGAAGCGGGCGTCGAAGCCGCTGGTAAGGTCTGCCTCGGCACCGTGCAGGGCGACTTGCACGACATCGGCAAAAACCTCGTGCGGCTCATGATGGAGGGCAAGGGGCTCCAAGTCATCGATCTGGGCACGGACGTTCCGCCGGAAGTGTTCGTCCAGACCGCCATCGACAGCGGGTGTCAGGTCATCTGCTGCTCGGCGCTGTTGACCACGACGATGTACGCCATCAAGGACGTCATCGCCGCCATGAAGGCTGCGGGCATTCGCGACAAGGTGAAGATCATGATCGGCGGCGCGCCGATTACGCAGACGTTTTGCGACCAGGTCGGCGCGGACTGCTACATGCCGGACGCAACCTCCGCCGCCGTCGCCGCCGTCGGACTCTGTCAGGCGAGCTGAAGCCGTCTTAAAATCCTGTCGGCTAACATACGTTCAAACATCAAACGATCCGCCCAGCAAAAGGCGGATCGTTTTTTTTACTCTTTCAATTCGTCAAATCCGCGCTCGCGCCGCCGCCGGAAGACGCCCGGCGTATAGCCCGTTACGCTCTTGAACGAGCGGGTAAAGTGGCTCTGGTCGTAAAACCCCGTCTGCGCGGCAATCTGCGCCATGTCCAGTTCCGGCTGCTTCAGTAAGCGTTTTGCGTGATCCACGCGGAGACGCGTTACATAGTCCGAAAACGTCTTGCCGGTTTTCGCGCGGAACATCCGACTGAAATACGAAGGCGAAAGGTGCGCCTGTTCCGCCGCTTCCTCCAGCGAGATGTGCCGAGCGCTGTTGCGCCGCAGGTACGCCAGCACGCGCGGCATGGGGTTGTGTTCCCCGCCGGATTCGCGGTCGAACAAACACCCGAAAAAACGCTTGAGCGCGCCGGTCAGCCAGTAGCAGAGTTTATCCACGTCGTAGATTGCGCCCATCTGGCCAACGCATTCTTCGCAGAGCGCGAGAATTTGCGTTTCGTCCGCCCCGGCTTCGATCGCCGCGCGGGAGCTCAGCACCAGCAGTTCGAGAATTCGTGCGCGGATGCGTGAAAAGTCGCCGCCGGTCAAAAAGAAGATATGCCCCAGCAGCTCGTTGAGCAGCGTTTCCGCGCGGGCGCGGTCGGACGCGGCAATCGCTTCGAGAAAGTCGCGCTCAATGAGTATCGGGTAGGCCGAAGCGGGATTCTCCTCCTGCTTTTCGTGCTCGGTAAAGTCCGAAAGGCTGCCCATGAGGCTGCTCGCGCCCTGCCGCGCCAGCAAGTCCCCAATGCGGAAGGATTTGCCCGTTCCGCCGACGGAGAGAAACAGCTGCCGCGCAATCGCCTCCGCCTGCTCGGGAGCAACGCGGGGAATCGAATGCAGCGCCTCCCGCGCAAGCCGCAGCTGCGATTCGTCCGTCAGGCGGGATTCGAGTTCGCACTGGACAAAGTCCTCTTCCTCCACCATCAAAAACGGGCCGACGGTGATATCCGCGATTAAGTCCAGCTCGGTCTGCACGGGGGTTGCGATGCAGGTCAGCCCGATCGGACAGGCGTAGATATACTTTCCGCCGAAGCGCTCCGCCTCGCGCCAGGCCTGCGCGCGGGCGACCACGCAAACATCCTCCGGCAGACCCAAACTGGCGCAGAGGGTGCAGGCGCGGCAATGGCTGCCCGTTTCAAAGAGCACGTTGCCTTCCGGCGCGCAAACCAGCGCGCCAAGCCCCGTGACCCGGTGAAACGAGTCCACGCAGTCCCGGATGACGCCGAATTCTTCGTTTTTCTGCGCGGCCATTGCTCTCGCCTCCTTGTGAACCGCCTCCGGCGGTATGCAAACGGCGTTTCCGCCGGACTAGGCCTTTACAATGTAATCGCTCTTGCGCGGAACGGGTTCGCGCGGCGCTTCCGCCGCGTATCCGAGCGCCACGTGGCCGATGCCCTCGTAGTCGCCTTCGATTCCCCATTTTTCCAAAATCGCTTTGCCCTCTTCGGACTCGAATTCCTCTTTCGCGCGGTGAATCCAGCAGGAGCCGAGCCCCAGCGCGTGCGCCGCGTTGAGCAGCGTGGTGATCACAGCCGCTCCGTCGAGCAGGTACGTTCTGCGCGATCGGTCTGCCAGCACCACAAGGATCGTCGGCGCGCCGTAAAACGGGTCGCTTGCAATGCCGTATACCGCCGCGTTCATGCGGGAAAGCTGTTTAATGGTAGCGGGATCCTGCACGGCGACGATTACGGGCGACTGCTTGCCGCTGCCTGTGGGGGCGTAGGTTCCTGCTTCCAACACCGCGTCCAGCAACGCGGGTTCCACCTGCTTGGGCAGATACGCGCGCACGGAACGGCGCGTTTTGATCGACTGAATGACTTCGTTCATCTGTTTCTCCTCCAATTACGTTGGTTTGCCTGCTTTCGATGCAGTTCAGGGCAAGCTTGAAATCATTTCCCGCCGCCGGGCAGTTCGATATGCGTATTGCGCTTTAAAAAATCCCATGCGATCCGGATTCGCGTCCAAAGCGGAAGCGTTTTTTCGGCGTTCTTTGCGCTTGTCAGACCCAGCCTGTCGTAGAGCTTGTAGTGCGCGGCAAGCCTGCGCGTAAAGTCACGATAGCTGCGTCCCCTGTTGCTCGACCAGCCAGCCTCCGCGGCGGCGGCCAGACGCGGAAGCGCATTAAAAAACAGCTTCTTCTCGGTATCGATCCATTCCGTCCAGATGGCGCACTCCATGCCGACGATGTTGCTCCGGCAGGCTTTCTTAACGCCTTTCAGCACCGGCTCATAATAAAAAGTCTTTTTCAAGGGCGTAGCGGCGTAGGGATAGTCGAAATACATATGCAGAAAGTCGCTCCCGATCACCCGCTCACCTGCGTTTGCATAGGTTGCGGCGCTACGTCTGCCGCCCGCTAAAAACGGCCGCCAATACTGGCATACAATGCCGGGATCGAGCGACTTGCAGAGCCCGTCGTTCCAGATGATCGTTTTTTTGCCCCGGCTCGCTAAATAACGGCTCACGCGGCTGATCAACCAGCCCTGTAGTTCGTGCTCGTTCTTCAGGCCCTGTGCGTGCAGAACCTTCTGGCATTTCGGGCACCGTTTCCATTCATCTTTCACCGCTTCGTCCCCGCCGAGGTGGAAATACTCAAAGGGAAAAATCTCCATGACCTCGTCAAGTAAAGCGAAGATAAAATCAAACGTCTTTTCGTTTCCCGCGCAGAGCAGCACCTTTGAAAATTCGCTGACGCCAAAGCTCGTCGCCACGTGCACGGGATTTTGTTCGTCCATAAAGCAGGCGAGTTCGGGGTACGAAGCGATCATTGCCAGCGCATGCCCAGGCATGTCGATTTCCGGCACGATCTCGATGCCGCGCGCTTTGCAGTAGGCAACCAGTTCCCGCAGTTCGGCTTTCGTATAATACCCGCCGTGCGGGATCCCGTCCTGCTCGCTGCGGCCGTTTTTGCGCACCAGCGTGCTCTCCCGGTGGCTGCCCACGGTGTTGAGCCGTAAAAAACGTTCACTTTCAAAGCGAAATCCCTGGTCGTCCGACAGGTGCAGGTGCAGGCGGTTGAAGCGGTAGAATGCCAACAGATCGACCAGTTGCTTGACCGTTCGTATCGGAAAGAAATGTCGGCAGATGTCCAGCGTCAGCCCGCGCCAGCCAAAGCGCGGCTCGTCGGAGACGGTGCAGGCGGGCAGAACGCCGCCGTTTTCCAGCGCAAGCTGGGCAATTGCCGCCGCCGCGTGCACCGCGCCCGCTTCCCCGCCCGCTTCGGCGAGAACGCCTTTTTCGTCGCAGGTAAGGGCGTAGGCTTCCCGTCCGAGCGAATCGTTTTTTACAAAGCGGACAGCACTTCCCTCGTCAACCGATCCGGCAAGCGCCAGCATGGCGAGGATGCCCTCTTGCGCCTGTTCCAGCGCAGTATCGAGACAGATGGCTTTTGTTTGGAACGCGACGGTTCCTTCCAGCGGCCGGTATTGCTTCGGCATCGGTATCGGCATTCTGCTGCTCCTCCATATCAGGGGTGTTTTCCGCGCGGAATTCTCTTGTTTTTTCGCGCGTTTTTATTTTTCGAGGCGTTTTTCGCGCGTTTTCTCGCTTCAAGTGGTATACTGAAATGAAAATAAACGGAATCGAATCGGAGGGTATCCGCCATGTTTCGCGCCATCTTAAAACGCGTCGCCCCGCTGCCCAAACTGACCGCTTACGAGCGCTATCTCTTCGTTGGCCCGCATCCGGACGATATCGAAGTCGCCTGCGCACCGACCGTACAGGCGCTGACAAATGCGGGCAAACACGTTTCGTTCGTCATCCTGACCGACGGGTGCATGGGAACGGCGGATCCAAACCTCGCGGGCGCCAGGCTCGTCGCCATCCGTCAAGAGGAAGCGCTCGCTTCGGCGAAACTGCTGGGGGTGATGGACGTGACGTTTCTGCCGTTCCACGACGGAGGTATGTACCCCGTTGAGGAAGCCGCCGTCGCCATCGCAAAAGAGATCGTCCGGCTCAAGCCGGAAATCGTATTCGCCCCCGACCCCAACGTCCGCAGCGAATGCCATCTCGACCATATCAAAACGGGAATCGCCGTAAAGACTTCCATGAACATGGCGCCGTTCGAAAGCGTAATGCAGAGCGTCGGCGGATCCGGCAGCCACAGCGTAAGCGGCCTGGCGTTCTATTATACCGATCGGCCCAACGCGTACGTACCCGTCAAACAGGCGTTCGGCGCGAGGAAAGCGGCGTTGCTTGAGCACAAGAGCCAGTTCGACGAAAAGACGATCGACGATATCGCCATGTATTTCAAGCTCCGCTCCGTGCGCTTCGGGCTGCGTACCTGCAAAGGGCTCAGCGATGGGTACCGTGCGCTTTCGCCCATGCATATGCATTGCTTCCCGGAGGCTTCCGAGTGGTAAGGCTTTTATAGAAGTGTGCACTGTTTCCCGGAGGCTTCCGAGTGGTGAGGCTTTTATAGAAGTATGCACTGTTTCCCGGAGGCTTCCGAGTGGTGATCCGAATAAAACAACTCGCGCGCTTCCCTGCAACGGGAAGCGTTTTTTGTTAAGCAAATTGTACCATTTATTCGCATAGAACGCCAGAATCAGCGTTCATCAGATCAGGCTATATAAGAGAGCGCGCCGGATTTATTTCCGGCGCGCTCGTCCTGCGTGCAGCGTATGGAGTTACGACTGCGCGTTCTCCTCCTTGCGGCGGTTGATCTCGCATAACATGGAATCGTAGTAGTCTTCGTCGATGACGAACTTCTTGCGCTGGGTATAGAGCGACAGGAGCAGCAGAATAATCGGAATCACCGTGATGGCCGCGCGGATCCAGATGCGCATGCTCAGCGTGCTCTGGTCGCGGAATTTCAGGTTCGCCGCGCTCTCCTGACCGCTCTCGAGGTCGTCGATGACGAGCGAGTAGGTGCTGCCGTCGTTGACCATCTGCGTGGTGTCAAAATCGCCCAGCCTGCCAAGCTCAACGCTCTCGCCGTCCGTGGTGGTTTTCACAACCATCGCCGCTTCCAGCGCGGCAACATACTTTGCATCGAGCTGGTATTTGTTCATCACTTCGTCTGCGGTGATTTCGGCGGCAATCGCTTCTTCCGCGGCGGTGTATTCCGCCGTGTCGCTGGTTAGGCCTTCAAGCTCATCGATATAGCCTTTGACTTCGGTAATGTAATACGCCTGCCCGGATTCGTCCATACGGTCGAAGAAATCGCGCTGCGTTTCCAGCGTGCTGATCGACTGGCTGAGCAGGAACGCGCCGGAGATGGCAAGCACCATCGTCACCAGCAGCGTGTGCATGGCGGAGGCGAACTTGGCCATAAACGGCCGCAGCGTGGAGACGACCGCCTCGTTGCGCTCGCCGTATTTGAAGTCGTTGTATTCCACACAGTTGGTCATGTTGATGATGCAGGTCATATAGAAGAGCGACTGACCCGCCGAAACGAGCACGCAGAACGCGCAGAGCAGCCAGATATTGAACGGAAAGAATGACGTCCAGCCCATGGCCGCAATGACCAGGTAGCCGGCAATCGCCGCCGCGATGCTCCAGTTCTGCAGTTTTTTGCGGCCGAGTTTGCCGGCAAGCCAGGGATACAGCGCGTTGACGCCGACCATCGTCAAACCATAGGCAACGACCACATAGAAGTAGAGCGTTCCGTTATAGCCTATTTCGAGATAGATCAGGTTCGCGGCAAGCGCGGTAATCATCGTGCTGCCGATGTTGTAAAAGAGCATGGAAAGCGTCATCCAGAGGATCTGGTCGTTGCGGATGATCGTCTTCCACATCTTCTTGAGCGAGATGTTTTCGCTCTGCTCCACCTTGGCGCGCTTTGCTTCCTTGACGCCAAAGAATGCCAGCACCTGGCAGCCGATGAACACAACGGCAATCAAAATGGAAACGAAGCGGTAACCCGCGCGCATGTCGCCAACGGTGACCTGCGGAATGATGCCCTGCGCCAGAATCGCGCCGATGCCCGCAAACAGCACCGTCAGGGTGGTCACGGAGTTGCGCTCTTGCTTGACGCTCGAAAGGCTCGGCAGCATCGCCCAGTAGCCGATATCGTTCATGGTAAACGTCGACTCCCAGAGCAGGTACATCACCGTCATGAACACCACGAACCGCCAGCCCGCGAGGCTCTGGACGTTGAACATCGTAATGATGACCAGGCCGCAGAGGATCGCGCCAAGCAATATCCAGGGACGGAACTTGCCCCAGCGCAGGTGAGAGCCTTCGATGATCGCCCCCATGAGCGGATCGTTGAGCGCGTCCCAGATGCGCCCGCCCACGCCGATGATCAAGCTCAGCGCGGTGAACTGCGCCAGCGTAAGAGAAACGCCGAACTGGATATAGACCAGCAGAAACGAGTCAATCAACGCATAGGACATGTCGCGTCCGATGCCGCTGACCGAAAAGAACCATTTGTTTCTATTAAATGTCTTTTTTCGAAGCGCTTCCGCTTCGCTGACAGCACCCGGCGCGCCGGTGGTGACGGAACCGTTTGTCTCCATCGAAAATTCTCCCATCCTCTCGATTTGAAATTTAATTGTTTTCTATATTTTTCCAAGCATAGATAAGACTGTAAAGATTGTCTGAACCAGCGTATCACATCGCATCCGCTCGCGCAAGAGCGCTGTTGCGCATACAGCAAAAACCGCGCGCCTACCATTGTTTTTTGTACAATGGATCAAAATTAAAGCGGGAACAACATCGCCGTTCCCGCTCTGTTTCCAGCTGCTGTTTCTTTTCAATATCCTTTTTGAATATCGATAACGCTTCCGTCGATTGCGTTGATGGACAAAAGCGAAGTCGGCCCGGTGCTGCTGCCGATTGCATTTTCGTTGATCACGGTCGTTCCGTCCTCATAGACCACCGTCTGCGTTCCCCAGAAGTTCCAAACGGGAACCAGCAAGCCTTCCATGACGGAATCCTTTTCCCGGACGCGCTGGAGCGACAGCGTGATTTCGTTAATATCCAGCGTCATGGAAGCCACATGGTAGGTATCTTTGCCCAATACCATCGGCTCGTTCTTCACTTGTATCATCGTTGTAAACAGGTCGGCGATTTCGCCAAACGGCAGCAGTTCGGCGCTTTGCACCGCAACTTCGCCAACCGAGTGCGGTGCAACCCAGTAGAACCTTGAGATGCCGTTTTCGTTGAGCTGGACTTCCAAACGCTCATACCACCACTCCGCGGAACCGTCCTCCCCCGCACCGGAACTACAGAGCGCGGGGCCCGGACTGACGACCGCTGCGCCGTTCACCACGCGCTGAAACGATACGATATAGGTATATACCGCCTGCTTGGGGTCGGTCGTCCCTCTGGGGTCGGGATCGGAACCGGGAGTAAGCGTATAGAGGTTTGACGCAAGGTATACCGCAGAAACGCGCATATCGGTGACGCCCGCCTGGCTCAGCAGGTCTTCCGCCTGCCGCTGCGCTTCCACAGGGGTCATGGTTAATCCGGAGCCCTGCGGCGCGCTTGCCTGCCCCGTCACGACCGCCGTGACAGCGGGTTCATACGCCGGATAAACGCTCAAATCGGAATAGTTCAGGCTGCTGCTTGTCTGCGCGCCAACTTCCGCTCCGGACGTCTGCTCCCGGTTCGTCTGCGCCCGGAACGTTTTCCCGTTCCAGCTCGCGCTGTCCGGGTATCCCGAATACACCTCGAAGGAATCCCATACGAGCCCCTGTGTAGATTCCTGCTGATAAACCACGCTTCCGGCAGGCTCTCCCGGCTGGTCGGACGCCGTCTCATACTGATCCTGCAGTTCCTTGAGATAGGTGTTGCTTAGATAACCGTCGGTATCCTCGCCGTTTGCGATCATCTGGTTTGCCTTGGCGATTTCCTGGGCGAGAACCGATTTGGTCATCAGCTGTTCCCGCGTGTACAGATCCGTTCCGCCGCACAGCAGTTGATAAAACCGGTTTGCGGTTTCTGCGTCGAATTCGGCGGTGGAAACCCGAACGACCGGCAACGCATCCGTGTCCGGCAGATTCAGCGCGGCGTTTACATTGACGGTAAAGTCATCCGTCGTCCCGTGAAAAGAAGCGACATAGGTTTCGCCGTCCGCGAACGATTCCGAGCTTTCCGTTGAGCCGGTCTGTGAAGATTCGGAGCCTTCTGAATCCCCCGACTGTCCTTCTTGCGCGGCCTCAATCATCCGTTCGCTGTCATTGGCAACGACAACCGCTTCCTTTGCCGCCCCGCAGGCGGAAACCAGCAGCGCGGCTGCCAGCAAGAGTAGAAGTAGAATAGTCTTTTTCATTTGTTTACCCCTTTCCTGATATAAGGGTATTTTCCCATCTACCAACAAGAAAGTCGTTTCCTAACGGTTGCCAAATTGTTGTCATTTCGCTTCGGCAAAGATCAGCCGCATCGTTGTGCCCTTCCCCGGTTCGCTGTCAATCTCCAAAAGTGCGCCGTGCGCCTCGGCAATTCGTTTCACCAGGGCCAGCCCCAAACCGCTGCCACCGTTTTTCTTGCTCCGTGAACGATCCACCCTGTAGAACGGCTCCGTTACACGGGCAATCTCCACAGGCGGAATCCCCTTGCCGTGGTCGATCACTTCGAATTTGTTTTCGCATGCGCGCAATTCGATCTGCTGCCCCGGCTCGCTGGCGTTCTTTGCGTTTTCAACCAAATTGGCCAGCGCGGAACGCATCAGGTCGAAGTCCATTGCCAAAGATTCCATTCTGCAGTCGATAACCAGTTCGATTGCTTTTTCACCAAGCGAGTCGGCGGCGGTTTCCCGGACCGCCAGAAGCAGTTCTTCAACGCGTTCTTGCCGCATGGGGATTTCGCCTTGCAGCAGCACGAGCGTCATGAGCTTTTGGGACAGCCGCTCCAGCCATTTACCCTGGCTGTAAATACGCTCCAGCGAACGCTCAAGCGCTTCCTTGGGCACCGACCTGCCCAGCAATGTTTCCGAGCAAATTAGGATGGACGTTACGGGCGTTTTCAGCTCGTGAGAAAGGTCGTTGATGAACTCCTGCTGCTGCTCCGCCTTTTTTTGCAGTTCGCCCATGCTGGTTTGAATTGCGCCGGCCATGCTGTTGAAGTCGGCTGCCAGCTCCGCCAGTTCATCCCTGCCGGAACAGGCGATCCTGTTTTCATAATGCCCGCGTGCCAGCTCCGACGTTGCGGCTTTCAGGTTGCGAATTGGCTTTAAGAAGTAGTGAATGGCAAGCAGCATCAGTAGCGCCGCGAGCGCCGTGATTGCCGTTCCCGTGAGCGCGCACTTGACGGCGAGAAGGGAAAGCGCGTCGCTTTGCTCGGTGATGTTGCGAACCAGCGACAGCGTGCAGCCCGTTTGTGTGACCGGCAGCTCCCCAACCACAAGAAAATACGTTTGTGTGCCGCTTTTTGCCGTTATGTACTGAACGCTCATTTCGGAAGATTCAAACACATACTGCTTCGCTCCGCCCGATGAAATCGTTGCCAGCGCGTCGACGCCGATTCCGTTTGTCAGCATGTCGCCGTCGCGCTGCAAGGTGTATTCTTCGTTTCCTTTCATCGTTGCGAGCTGGTACTTCAACACAGTTTGCAGGGTGCGTTCCGATGTCCCGTTTGTGACGCTCGTCTTGTTTGCGTATTGATCAGAAAAGGCGGCATAATCTTCGAGCGCGGCGGCTGTAATAGAGTCCATCACGTTTTGCCGTGCAAAGTGCAGAATAAACAGACAGCAAACGGCAATCGCGCAGGCAAGCAGCGCCACGGAAACGACTATGATCTTCGTTTTCAGCCTCATGCTCAATCCTCCAGCCGATAGCCGACTTTAGAAACGGGTAAAATCGCGTCTTCCAGATGCAGTTTTTTCCGCAAATGCGCAACGTGGATATCCACCGTCCGCGTTCCGCCCACAAAGTCGATGCCCCAGATTTCGTTGAGCAGCCGCTCCCGCGGCAGGGTGCAGTTTTTGAATCGAACCAGTTTGGCGAGCAGCTCAAATTCGAGGGGCTGAAGCGATACGACCGTTCCGCATTGAACCACCGTCCGCTTCTCCGTGTCGATGGTGATATCCCGGTACCGCAAAACCTTATTGAGTTTTCCGGAGCGGTCGAGTATCTTCTCAATCCGAACCAGCAGTTCCAGCATTTCGAATGGTTTGATCATGTAATCTTCCGCGCCGCCGCGCAGTCCCTTGACGCGGGACGGCAAATCCGTTTTGGCCGTCAGATAGAGAACCGGAATATTGTATTTCTGCATGTATTCCATCAGGGCAAAGCCATCCAGCCGCGGCAGCAGAATATCCAGCAGCGCAAGGTCAAAGGAATGATCGTCCCGCAGGCGCTCGACGACGGTCAGCCCGTCGCCAATGATGAGGTAGTCATACCCGGAAAGTTCCAGGTTCAGCCCCACGCTCTCTGCAATGTCCTGATCGTCTTCCACGATTAAAATACGATTCCGCGCCATCGGTTCCGCTCCTTTGAACGACGTTTCCTTCATTGTACCATCCAAGCCGTCGAAAATCGGAGACAGGCACGGCTGAAATTGTTATCTTTTTGTTATCATTTAAGGTGAACCCCCGCTTATTTGCCGCGCCTTGCATTTTTCTGCATAAAAAAACAGGAACGGCTGAGCCGTTCCCGTTGCTTTCTCATTTTATAGTTACAGGTTGATTTCGCCTTCGTAGACGATCTCCGCGGGGCCCGTCATGTAGACGTGGTTATCTTCCGCCCAGTCGATATGCAGGGTTCCCAGCGCAATCTTTACATCTACGCTGCGCCCCGTCTTTCCGTTGAGCGCGCAGGCGACCGCTGTTCCGCAGGCGCCGGTTCCGCAGGCGAGCGTCGGCCCGCAGCCGCGCTCAAAGGTGCGCAATATCACGGTATGATCGTCCAGCACGTGCGCAAAGTCCACGTTCGTCCGCTTGGGAAATACGCTCGCATGCTCGATATCCCAGCCCATATTCATCCACTTTTTATCGGTCGGGTCGTCCACAAAGATCGTCGTGTGCGGCACTCCTGTCAGCACGCTCGTATAACGAAGCTTTTCGCCGTTGACCGTGAGTTCGCGGTCGACGCAGGTTCCCGTGCCGAGAACCGGAATCTGCTCGCACTGTAAAAACGGTTCGCCCATATCGACTGTGACGCCGGTGACAACGCCGTCTTTGACCGTCAGTTTCGGGCGCATCACGCCCGCCAGCGTTTCTACGGCGAATTCGGTTTTGTTCACGACGCCGCGTTCAAACGCGTATTTGGCAAAGCAGCGGATGCCGTTGCCGCACATTTCGGCTTCGCTTCCGTCGGCATTGATAATCCGCATGCGGATGTCCGCGGTTTTGCTCTCCAGCAGGATCAACAGCCCGTCCGCGCCGATGCCCGTCTGCCGGTGGCAGAGGCGGATTGCCAGCGCGTTGTAGTCGAGGGTTTCCCTGCGTCCGTCCAGAAGGATAAAGTCGTTCCCAAGTCCGTGTACTTTTGTAAAACGCATGAAAGAGAGTTCTCCTTTTTCGTTTTTCGGCCTGCGCTCGTGGCATTCGCTGCCGCCGCGCTCAGCCGCCCATGATCTCCACAAACGCCTCGTCCGCATACTGCCGAACCGCTGCTTCAAACTTGCGGTAGGATTCGAGAAAGCGCCTGGCGTCGGGGGTCAGTTCCGCGCCGCCGCCGCCCTTACCGCCGGTTACGGAATTGAGCAGCGGAAAACCGAGGTTCTCTTCCGCAATTTTCATGACCCGCCAGGCTTTGCTGTACGCCATCTCCATTTCGATGGTCGCTTTGCGCAGCGAGTGCAGGCGGTCGACGCGCTCCAGCAGTTCCGCAACTCCAGGGCCAAAGCACTTCTCCTGGCCAAAAATGCGGACGGTGACGAGGCATCGCAACTCCTTGTTCGGCATGGCGTTCCCCTCCAAAGCAGGATTGGGCATGGTTGCTGCGTCCGGCAGGCGGTGAGGATCGAATTTGCGCGGTTCCGCGGGAAAACCCGCTTTGCCGCCGGACGAGTTGAGTATACCATAGCAAGCCGCAATTGTTGAACCGGCACGAAAGAATTTACATTTTCGCCCCTGCTTCTCCACACCCGTGTGGATTATGGAGCGTACGATTACGGATGGTTCGCCCCGGCTTCTTCACCCCGTGCGGATTATGGAGCGTAGGATTATGGATGATTCGACCCGGCTTCGCCGCAGCCAGCAGAACCGCCGCGCAGGTGGTTGACGCCCGTTTCAATTGTAATCAATGCGGATTCTTTCCGCGCGGGATTGGCGTGGATTGACACCGCGTTTGTTCACGACTAGACTGAGAGCATGCTGAATGCGCTTGAAAGCGAAATCCGTTCCCGCCTTGCCGAGGCGGTCAGCCGCGCCTCCGGCTTTGCCTTTGGCGCGCAGGATGTTCACCTGCCCGCGCGGCATGCCGCGGCGAGCCTCCGCCCGCCGAACGGCGCGCCGACATTCCCGCCGGAGTCCGTCTCCGCCAAGCTCTTTGGCGCGGAAATGGTCGAATCCTGCCGGATGGTCAACGGCTGGCTGCTGCTGGATCTTTCAGCCGCGTTTTACGATGCGCTCACGGCGCACGTCAACACCGTTTTCCCTCCCCCGCTTTCCGACGGCGGGCGCCACGCGGTCAACCGCATGCTCGTTCTCGCCCGCCACGGCGGGAAGGGCTGCCCGCAAATACCAGCCGTTCAGCGGGCTCTGCTGCTCTGCGTCTGCGCTGGTCAGAACCGCGCCTCGCTGGAACGGGCGGAACAGGCCGTCGGCACGATGTTCCGTTCAATCCCGCCAAAGGATCGCACGGCGTTACTGGCAGAGTCCGGCGCGCTGGGAAGTGCCTGCGCACGGCTGCTCCTTTTTGCGGCGGCAGGCGGCTTGCCGCAGTTGCCGTTCATATGATTCGTATGTGATTACTGAATGACCTATTATATAGAAAGAGGGCTTTACCGTTATGCAAGTTACCTGGTACGGACATTCCTGTTTTCTGCTGACCGCCGAAAACGGCTATTCGATTCTGACCGACCCCTGCGACAAGGAGACCGGATACGCCCTGCACGACATCGTCTGCGACGCAGTAACGGTCAGCCACGACCACTTTGACCACAACTGCCTGCGCAGCGTCGCGGGAGCGCCTTTGGTCGTCCGCTCGGCAGGCGAGCACATGTTGGGCGAAATCCCCGTCGTCGGCTACCCGACCTTTCACGACGGCGAGCACGGCGCAAAGCGCGGATCAAACATCGTCTTCCGCTACCTGATCGACGGCCTCACGCTGGTGCACCTGGGCGACCTTGGGCATCTGCTGGACGAAGCAACGACTGCCGCCATCGGACCGGTGGACGTCTTGTTTGCGCCAATCGGCGGCAAGTTTACCATCGACGCCAAGGCCGCCTCTGCCGTTGCGGAAACGCTCAGAGCTCACGTGCTGATTCCGATGCACTACAAAACGCCCGCGCTGCATTTCGACGTGGACGGCCTGGAACCTCTGCTTGCCGCCAACCGCTGCCGCGGCGTCCACCAGCTCAACGCCAACACCTGCTCGCTGACCAGGGAAAATGTTGGAACCGACAGACTGTTGATTTTGGATTATAAACGCTGAAGGCTTATTATTGACCGAGTCATTTTCAAACGCTTCACTTCTCGCGCAGCGAGCATTCGCAAGCCGGAAGTTTTTTCAGCCTCACTATCCAAAATCCGCCCGGGATCAGACGGTTCCGGGCTTCTTGCAATATTCACATTTCATGGCTGTTTTCCTTGCTGCAAAATGAATTGAATGCCGTTTGGCCAAACCGTAAACGATCTGTGAATTCGCTAGATATTGTCCATATTTCTCTTGATGCCCACTAGATATAGTGTTATGATGTTCCTGCGCCTGAACCGGGCGCTTTATCATCCGAGGGAATCAAAAATACAATTGAGAAACACGGTCAAAACGTGCGGGGGGACTGCTCTATGTTAAACATCTCCGAAAATGCAATGAAAGTGCTCGAAAAGCGCTATCTCGGCAAGGACGAAAACGGACGCGTCGTTGAGGACGTCGAAGCCATGTTCCGGCGCGTGGCGCGCGCAGTCGCGGAGGCGGATATTGCCTATGACGACAAGGCGGACGTGGAAGCCACGAGCAACGCATTTTATGAACTCATGGCGAACCTCCGTTTTTTGCCGAACTCCCCGACGCTGATGAACGCCGGCCGCCCGCTCGGCCAGCTTTCCGCCTGCTTTGTGCTGCCCGTCGAGGACAGCATGGAGGCGATTTTCGAAGCGGTGAAAAACGCCGCCCTGATCCATAAGTCCGGCGGCGGCACCGGGTTTTCATTTTCGCGCCTGCGCCAGAAAGGCGCGACCGTCCGTTCCACGGGCGGCGTCGCCAGCGGCCCCGTCAGCTTTATGCGCGTGTTCAACGTCGCTACCGAAGCCGTCAAGCAGGGCGGCACGCGGCGCGGCGCGAACATGGGCATCCTTCGTGTCGACCATCCGGACATCATGGAGTTCATCCGCTGCAAGAGCGACACGAACGATATCAACAATTTCAACATCTCCGTCGGCCTGACGGAGAGGTTCATGCGCGCGGTCGAGGAAGACCGGGAATACGACCTGATCGACCCCAAGAGCAAGGCCGTTGTCAAAACGCTTTCCGCACGGATGGTCTTTGACGAAATCGTGGACGCCGCCTGGCAGACGGGCGAACCTGGCATCGTCTTTTTGGATCGTCTCAACCGCGACAACGTCGTGCCTTCCGTTGGCGAAATCGAGAGCACGAACCCCTGCGGCGAGCAGCCCCTGCTGCCGTACGAAAGCTGCAACCTCGGTTCTATCGACCTTGTTTCCATGCTCAAACCCGACGGCGATGGATTTGTGTTTGATTACGACCTGCTGGAAGAAACCGTCCGCAAGGCCGTGCATTTTCTCGACAACGTCATCGACGTCAACAACTACCCGCTCGAAAAGATTGCCGCCATGACGCGCAGCACGCGCAAAATCGGACTTGGCGTGATGGGCTTTGCGGATGCTCTTCTAGCGCTGGGCATTCCGTACGATTCCGAAGAGGGTACCGTCTTTGCCGAAGAACTGATGTCCTTTATAGAAGAAACAGGCCGCGCCGCAAGCCGGGAGCTTGCCAAAACGCGTGGGGCGTTCCCGCTGTTTGACGAAAGCACGCTGAAAAACGGCGAGCCCATCCGCAACGCGACCGTGACCACCATTGCACCCACCGGCACGCTCTCGATTATCGCAACCTGCTCCTCGGGCGTGGAACCGGTGTTTGCGTTCGTCTATGTGCGCAACGTCATGGACGGCACCCAGATGGTCGAAGTCAACGATATGCTCATGCAGAAGCTCCGCGCGCTCGGCCTGGACAGTGAAGACCTGCTCAAGCGGATCGCCGCCGAAGGAACCATTCAACACTGCCTGGAAATTCCGGAGGATGTCCGCCGCGTGTTCGTCTGCGCCCACGATATCACGCCGGAAGACCATACCCGCATGCAGGCGGCGTTCCAGCGGCATACGGACAACGCGGTTTCCAAGACCGTCAACTTCCCCGGAAGCGCCACGCGGGACGACGTCCGCTCCGTGTACCTGCTGGCGTATCAGGAAGGGCTCAAGGGCGTTACGATCTATCGCGACGGCAGCCGCAACGGCCAGGTGCTCAACATCGGTTCCGTCAACAACGGCAAACCCGGCGAGCAGAAGCCGCAAGCCGAAGCGGAAGGAACCGCCCTGCCGCCGGAATACGGCCATATCGAGCCGCGCCCGCGCCCGGTGGTGACAAGAGGCTTTACCGAAAAGATGAACATTGGCTGCGGCACGCTTTACGTCACCGTCAACTACGACGAAAACGGTGTTTGCGAAGTCTTTACCAGCACCGGCAAGGCGGGCGGCTGCCCCAGCCAGAGCGAAGCAACCGCTCGGCTGACTTCCATTGCGCTGCGCAGCGGGATTTCCATTGTGGAAGTCTACGACCAGCTCAAAGGCATCCGCTGCCCCTCGACCATCCGGCAAAAGAACATGAGCTGCACCTCCTGCCCGGACGCCATCGCCCGCGTGCTCATGAAGGTCAGCAAGTATATCGACGAAGGCGCGGAGCACGGCACGCCCGAAGCGCAAACAAAAACGCAGGTTCCCGCCGCGCGCACGGCAAACGGCGACGGCGCGGAAACGGAGATTCCGTTCATTCCGCGCGAAAATGGCGAAAGCAAAGCGCAGGAAAAGAAAAACGGCGCCTGCCCGGAATGCGGCGGGCGCGTGGAGCACGAAGGCGGCTGCATGGTCTGCCGCGCGTGCGGATTCAGCAAATGCGGCTGAGTCCGGCGTTTGGGATGCGCCGGACGGCTTTGACGAAGGGATGGGAGCATGAAAGCGGTACTCTTAACCTGCAGTACGGGACAGGGGCATAACTCCGCCGCGCTGGCGGTCAAACAGGCGCTTGAAAGGCGCGGCGCGGAGTGCGATCTTCAGGACGCGCTGACATTTCTTGGCGAAAACGTTTCAAAAGCCATCGAAGACGCGTTTGTAAACATCGCGGTTAAAACGCCGCGCGCGTTCGGTTTTCTGTACGCGGCGGGCGAATTCTTAAGCTCCGAGCGCAGAAAATCCCCGGTGTATTTTGCCAACGCGCTCTATGCGGAAAACCTCCGGCGATATCTGGTTGAAAACGAAATCGACGCGGCGGTCTGCCCGCATCTCTTTCCGGCGGAAGCGCTGACCTACCTGAGTAAAAAACAGCACCTCTCCGCGCGCACGTACTATATTTCCACTGATTATGCCTGCATACCCTTTCTCGAGGAAACGGCTATGGACGCGGTGTTCACGCCGCATCCCGACCTTGCGGAAGCGTTTATCAAGCGCGGCATCCCTGCCGAACTGCTGATTTCAAGCGGCGTGCCCGTCGACGGAGCGTATGCCGGTCGCGTGGAACCGGCGGACGCGCGCCTTACGCTCGATCTGCCGGTCGATCTCCCCTGCTACCTCGTCATGACCGGCGGCGAAGGCTGCGGAGACGCGCAGACGCTGACGAAAAAGATGTTGGATCGCTTGAAGGGCAAAGACGCGCGGATCGTCGTTCTGACCGGCAGGAATGCGCAACTGCAGCAGGTCATGGAGAGCCGCTTTGGTGGCGATGTCCGCGTGCTCGCGGTGCCGTTTACACATCAGGTTCCGCTGTATATGGACGCCTGCGACGTGCTCTTGACCAAGCCCGGCGGCATCTCCAGCACGGAAGCGGCCGTCAAGGGCATCCCGATGGTGCATACGCCGCCGATTCCGGGCGTTGAAACGCTCAACGCACAGTTTTTCGCCGAACGCGGCATGTCCGTTTGCGCGCCAAACGAAGACTCCGCCGCGGATAACGCCATCCGGCTTGCGCTCGACATGCCACAGCGCATCCGTATGCTCGCCGCGCAAAAGCAGTATCTTTCCCCTCTTGCCGCGGATCGAATCGCCGCGCGCATTCTTGGCACGCCTGCGGTAGGAACGGACGGCTGAGTACTCGTTTTTATAAACGCGCGTCGTTTTTCATCTCAGGCGGGACGCGGTTTGCGTTCCGCTTTGTCACATAATTTTTTTATTTATTTACAGGCATAGCCAATTCTTGCAATTGTTAATGTAACATGCTATATTTGTAAAAAATGCCGAAATCGTATTGTTTAATTACTTTGCCGCGCTGAGTTGTTTCGTACTTAAACGATAAAATATTCTGTTGCGGCGACCCCTGAAGCTATACTCTTCGCGCAATCCGATGACTGCGCGTTTCCCCCCGGAGCAGCACATTTCTCAGTGGGCTGATCGCAGTGGCAATCCGTCCGTCCGACCTGCCGCTTTGCTGTTTTTGCAGGCAGATCAGGCGGTGGCCGCGAACCTGCCTCGTCCGGTTCGGATGCGCAGCTCCCAGTCGATGAAACCGAGCCAAACATCGCCCCAGCGGGCTATGAAAGTTGGAGGAGCCGCATGCTCAAGCAGGTACTGATCGTAGGCGACGATGGCGACGGCTGCAACCAGCTGGTAGACGCGCTTTTCGGCACCTACGAAATTCGCCTTGCCAAATGCGGATCCGAAGCGCTCAGCATCCTTTCGGGCAAAAACGCCGCGCGCATCAGTGCCATCCTGCTTGACCTTTCACGGGCGAGCACGGACGGTATCGCTTTTTTATCCACGCTCTCCGGCACGCCGGGCTTACGAGACCTTCCGGTTCTCGTGTTGGCCGACCCGCTCGATCACGGGGCGGAGCTCAGGGGGCTCGAATACGGCGCGTACGATTTTGTCACGATGCCGTTCAATCCCGCCATTCTCGCGTTTCGTCTGAAGAACACAATCGAACGCAGCGAATATGCCGCATTCAGCAAATACCGCTATCTCGCCGAGTACGACGCGATTTCCGGCGTCTACAACCGCACAAAATTCTACGACGCGGCGCGGCGCGTTCTGGACGCAAACCCGGAAACGCGTTTTATTCTCGCGCGGTTTGACCTGGATCGGTTCAAGGCGTACAACGACCTGTTCGGCATGGAGGAGGGCGACAAGCTCCTGCGCGAAATGGGCCGTTTCTTTTTGCGCAATCTCGATCCAGAAACCAACTACGGCCGTCTGGAGGCCGACCACTTTGTGTTTTGCCTGCCGGAAGAGCGCTTTAAGGCGGGACGGCTGATCTCGGATTTTTCGGTGCACTTCGGCTCGTTTCAGCCGAACTTCGTGCTGTCTCCACGCATCGGCGTGTTTCAGATTACGGATCCTTCGCTGGACGTCAGCCGTATGTGCGACCGCGCGCTCATGGCGCTGCGTTCCATCAAGAGCGGCTCTGCGCTGCGCGTAGCGTATTACGACGATTCCATGCGCAAGCGCATCCTCGAAGAGCAGGCGCTCATCGGGGATATGGAAGAAGCGCTCCGTCAGGAACAGTACGAAGTGTATCTCCAGCCGCAGTACAACCACCGCACGCGTCAGCTTGTCGGCGCGGAAGCGCTGGTTCGCTGGAATCACCCGCAAAAGGGCATGATTCCGCCTAACTCCTTTATCCCTATTCTGGAAAAAAACGGATTCATCAGCAGGCTGGACTTTTTCGTTTGGGAACGGGTCTGCCAGCTTCTTAAGCGCTGGCATGAAGAGGGCATGCCCGTCGTTTCCATTTCGGTCAATCTCTCCGCTGCGGATATCCAAATGCCGAACCTCTGCGGAGCGCTGGTCGACTTGACGCGCAAATACTGCGTCGACCCGCGCGAACTGCGGCTGGAGATTACGGAAACCTCATATATGGAGAACGCCGAGCGCTTCCTTTCGGTCATCGGCGCGCTGCGCGAGCAGGGCTTCTGGGTCGAGATGGACGATTTCGGCAAGGGATACTCTTCGCTCAATACGCTCAAGAACGTGCCCGTGGACGTTCTCAAACTCGATCTCGGATTTCTGCGGGAAACCGAAAGCAGCGGCGGGCGAAGCGGAATTATTCTCAACGCGGTCATGCATATGGCGCACTGGCTGAACCTGCCCGTGATTGCCGAGGGCGTGGAAACGCTCCGTCAGGCGGATTATCTTGCGTCGATCGGCTGCGATCTTGTGCAGGGGTATCTTTACGCGCACCCGCTGCCGATACCGGAGTTCGAAGCGCTCCTGACACGCGGGGAAACGGGAGATTTCATCGGCGACTACGCGCTGCTGAGCCAAATCGACGTCAAGGAACTCTGGAACCCGGACTCCGAGGCGACGACGATCTTCCGCAGCTTTGTGGGTCCTGCGGGGCTTTTTGAGCAGCACGACGGCAGGTTGGAAGCGCTGCGCATCAACCAGAAGCTTTGCGACCTGTTTGAAATCGATTACACGACGTTTCGCGCGCACAGCGCAAACGCGCTGGATCTATTTGACGAAGCGCAGCGCGCCGCTATTCTGTCCATGCTCGAACGCGCAGGCATGGAAACCGAGGAAGCCTCCTGCCAGATCCTCTTTCACGCAGTAAAAACAAGCCGCGCCATACGGCTGCTGTTTCGCGCGCAGATCATCGCCATCAGCGTTGACCGCAAAGTGTTCTTTATCGGCTGTGAGGACTTCACCGCCCAGCAGCGAGAGTTGGAAGAGCAGCGCTGGCATGAAGAACAGAGTCGACTGCTCATGGAAAACACCGGTTCCCTCGCGTTTGAGTACGATCCGGATACGGATACTTTGCTTACTTTTCAAAGCCTCAGCGGCAAAGGGCTGGAGCGTTCCATCAAACCACAGTTCCTGCGGAATCTGCCGAACGATCCGGCGCTTCATCCTTCGTCCGCCGACCAGTTTGCGGAATTGGTTCGGCGTTCCATCCGCGAGCCTGACTCCGGAGAGTCGGAACTCCTGATCGACTTCAACGGTTCCGGTTTTCGCTGGTACCGTGTGAGTTACACCAGTTTGACCGACGACTTTGGCCGTGTTTGCCGCGTAGTAGGGCGCACGGACGATATCCAGTTCGAACGCGAGCACCAGACCGCGCTGGCCGAGCTTGACCGCACGCTCCGTTTGGCGGCGGAAATCGACTCCGTCACCGGAGTGTACAGCCTTGGATCCATCAACGTGCTGGTGCGCAATCAGCTCAATACCCTGAAGGAAAATGAACGCGCTTATCTTCTGTTTTTTGAGGCCTGGGATTTCTCCTTAGCGCTCGAAGCTCTGGGTCATGAACGTTCTAACGGGCTGCTGTCGAAAATCGCGTTTCAGATTTCGAGCCAAACGGAATCAGGCGACCTTCTCGGAAGGATCGGTCAAAGCGCGTTCGCGATGCTGGTCCGCTCAAAAATCAGAGAAAAAGCGCTTGTTGCAAAAGCCGAAGGTATCCTGCAATCCATCCAGCTTCTGCCCGAAGTGCAGTCCTGCGGACTCAGTGCCAGCGCGGGTATTGCCGCCGTTACGTGCAGTGAACCAAGTTTTCACCACCTGCTGCAGCGGCTCGACGCCGCGCTCGATAAAGCGAAGACGCTCGGCAAAGCGCGGTGCGTGTTTGCCGCGGAAGCAGCGTCCATTCCGCCGGAGCGGACGCAAACGCCCTCGCTGTTTGGCACGCTGCAGCCGCTCTTGCTCGATCAGGTCTTCCACCTGCTTTTTAACTCAGAGAATATCGAGGCGGGGATCAATGCCAGCATCGCCGTCATCGGAAAGCTTGCTCAAGTCAGCCGGGTCTTTGTGTTCGAACTATGCGGAGAGCATTTCATTTCCAACACATTCGAATGGTGCTTATCCGACGACGCTTCCGAGCAATCGCTGCTGCGGCACGAGCCCGCGGGAAGTCTGCGCGCGCGCGATTTTCGCACTTTCTTTTTGCGCGACGGGATGCTCATTTTTCAAGACGCAGCAGAGCTCAGGAACGATCTAAGCAGCGCGGTTCAAAGCGAAGGCATCGTCTCCCTGCTGGAAGGCGCGCTAATGGAGGACGGCAAATGCGTCGGCTACATCGGTTACGAGGAACACCGCGCGGATCACGCTTTTTCCCAGCAGCAGATCAATATGCTTACCACCGTTTCGCGTGTCATCAGCGTCTTTATACTCAAGCGGCGCGCAATGCTGCGCGAAGAAGCGGAGAAAGCCTATCACGCCGCCCTGTATGCCTGCGTCGGCATGCGCGCCTTCGTGCTGGACAGCGGATCCTGCAGAATGCGAATATGCAACCGCCTGATTCGCGAGTACATCGGCCGAGACACGACGGGGGAATACTGCTATCGGGTCCTGTGGAATCGGGACGAGCCCTGCGCCAACTGCCCCGCCACGGCGCTGGACGAAGGCAGCGAGCCCGGCGATTGCGCCGGAGCGCCCTGCTGCCGCCTTGCATTCGGCCCGCCATATGAGGGAAAGCGTATTTTAACCCCCGTTCTTGCGGAAAATGCGACAAAATGATACACTCAAGCCATCGCGGCGGCGAACGCCCGTAAGCGTTTGCCAAGTTTTTTACCGCATGCTGCCGGGTTATCTCGTTTATGAAGCGATTTTTATCAAAGCAAATCGTCAATATCGTCTTTGTCGTTTTGATTGTCGCCGCCGCGCTGACAATCTATTTGCTCTCCCGTTCGGAGTCGAAAACGAATTCCTCCGCCGCTTCTCCTTCCCCCTTGGAAGCGACCGCTTCCGCGGCTCCGGAGGCGGTGTTTTCCGGTGTTCCGGAGTCCGTGCTGATTACGCATTTGGAATCCGCCGAAACGTTCCGCGCCGAACGGGTCAAAGGCGAGGATCGCGCCTGGACGCTCGCTGTGGGCGAATCTCCCGAAGTGACGGCAAGCCTTACGTATACTGTGGACGACGGCGCGGTTTCCTCGGTGGAGCTGGGCGTCGTCCTGCCCGCCGCGCAGAGTAAAAAAAGTTCTTCCAGCATTGAGCAGTATCTTGCCGCCAATGCCGAAGAGGCAAACGCCGCGCAGGACGACGCGGTGCGGCTGCTGATTTGCGACCTTCTCCCCGCCTGCGACAGTCAGGATGCGCT
The DNA here is from genome assembly GCA_039683415.1 of Clostridiaceae bacterium. GTDB lineage: Bacteria > Bacillota > Clostridia > Christensenellales > CAG-138 > UBA7703. Next base: position 7,102 of record JBDKRL010000003.1, on the reverse strand, counting down.
CTCGCCCGCGCAGGTGCGCCTTTGGGCGGAACGCGCAGCGGAGATTGAGGACGCGGACGAAGATTATAAGGATGCGAGCGACGGGTGCCAGTTCTTTGCGTACCAAACGCTGCGGGACGAAACGAATATCCTCGTTTGCATCTTTTTCACAGATTCCTGAGCTGCGTCTGTCCGCCAGCAGCAGTCGCCGCAGCGCGGACGACGTCGTTTCCGAAACAAATCTTCATCTTTGGGCGAAAAAAGCGTTCTTGCTCATCAAAACGGACGATTCGCGTCCCGGCGAAGCGGGCGGCGTTTTTTGCGCACATATCCCCGGCGGCGAGCGACGGGGGTTTTTATTTTCCCTTGCCGCGCCGACATATTGCGCGAAATCTCCGGTTGCCTGCGCATATTTTCACTTATCCGTTAAGTTTTGATAAAACAACATCTGCCCTGTATCCGGTCCACGCTCTGTGTATGGGTGGACTCCCTTTTCTCGCGTTGAAATTCGTGGTATGATATAATAAGAAAAAAGGAATCGATCGGAGGCCATCTTTGATGAATTTCATGGAATTGCTCGGCCCCACAGCCGTACCAAGCCTGATCTGCCTGATTATCGGGTTTGTATTGCTCATCATCGAAATGTTCCTGCCCGGAATCGGCATCGCCGGGGTTTCGGGGCTGATCTCGCTCGTCGCAGTCGTCGTCATGCAGTTTGGCTGGGGCAACCCGCGGGTGGCGTTTTATATCATCGCCATCACGCTGCTCATCATTGTGCTGGGACTCGTTTGGATTATCCGCTCGCTGCAGCGCGGCAAGCTCTCCAAATCATTTCTGGTGCTGAACGCCCAGTCGGACGGCGAATCGGTCCCCGAGATCAAAAACGCAAAACAGGAACTGATCGGCAAATCAGGCATCACCGTCACGCCGCTTCGCCCCTCCGGCATGGCCGAAATCGAAGGCAAGCGTGTGGATGTTTTAACCGCAGGCGCATTCATTGAGCGCGGCAAGCGCGTTGTCGTCATCAAAGCGGAAGGCATGCACATTCTGGTTCAGGAAGAAACCGCAGCAGCGGAATAATTCCCCGCTTCTCGCGTTTTTTGCATGAATTATCCGGCAAAAGCGCCGTCTACCCGCACAATACTCAGACCAACGGATTCGATAACGCACTCATTATTCGACTGAACCGCGTAATGGTCCACTCACCGGATTCTAGAACGAATTCATTACTCGACTGAACTGCGCAATGATCCACTCCACCGGATTCGATCGCCTTTTAAACGGCGTGATAGAACTTATTATTATACATATACCATCAGGAGGTAACTTATGTTAGGTGCTGTTGTCATCACCATCTTAGCGTTTCTGTTTCTCGTGCTGTTCTTCAGTTTCGTACCGCTCGGACTCTGGATTTCCGCCCGCGCGTCCGGCGTAAAGATCGGCATTTTCACACTCGTCGGCATGCGCGTTCGTAAAGTTGTTCCGAGCCGCATCGTCAACCCCATGATCAAAGCCACCAAAGCAGGCCTTGACGTCAACATCAACAAGCTGGAAGCGCACTTCCTTGCCGGCGGCAACGTTGACCGCGTGATCAACGCCCTCATCGCCGCGCAGCGCGCGGGCATCCCGCTGGGTTTTGAGCAGAGCTGCGCCATCGACCTCGCCGGACGCGACGTGCTCAACGCCGTCCAGATGAGCGTCAACCCCAAGGTCATCGAGACTCCGATCATCGCCGCGGTTGCCATGGACGGCATCGAACTGCGTGCCAAAGCGCGCGTCACCGTCCGCGCCAACATCGACCGTCTCGTCGGCGGCGCAGGCGAAGAAACGATCATCGCCCGCATCGGCGAGGGCATCGTCACCACCGTCGGCTCGAGCAAGAGCCACAAGGACGTTCTCGAGAACCCGGACCGGATCTCCCGCACCGTTCTGGACAAGGGTCTTGACGCGGGCACCGCGTTTGAAATCCTCTCCATCGACATCGCGGATGTGGACGTCGGCCGTAACGTCGGCGCGCAGCTGCAGATCGACCAGGCCGAAGCGGACAAGCGCATCGCCCAGGCGAAAGCCGAAGAGCGCAGAGCCATGGCCGTGGCGCAGGAGCAGGAAAACTTTGCCGCCGTCGCCGGCATGCGCGCGCGCGTGATCGAGGCCGAAGCGGAAGTCCCCAAGGCCGTGGCGCAGGCGTTCCGTGACGGCCACCTCGGCATTATGGACTACTACCGCATGCAGAACATCACTTCGGACACCGAAATGCGCACCGCAATCGGCAAGGGCACAAAGCCGGTCGTTACCGACGCAAAGAAGTAAAAACATATGCAAGCATTCTGGATTTTTATCGTGATCGCGTGGATTGTTATCCCGATCATCGCGAAAAAAAAGCAGCAGCAGGCCAAAGAACAGGCTGCCCGTGAGCGCGCTCTCAAAGAGCGCGCCGCGCAGCCCGTGGTACAGCAGAAGCAAGCGAGCGTTCGTACCGCGCCGATTACAACGAGTATGCGCACAAGCATGCAGTCCTCGTTTGAAGGCACCGCTTCGGGCGAAGGATTCGGCTCCAAGGACGAGGGCAGCCCGGCGCGCCAAATCGAGTCGACGCTCCAGGGCAGATCGACAACGCTCAAGTCGATCCGCGTCGATCCGGAGCATGTCGTCCGGGCAACCAGCGAAGCGGGGCATGCCCATGAAGAAACGAGCATGACCGGCATCAAGCCGGAGTGTGAGCCGGACGCCAAGCCTGTATCCATCGTTACTGCCGCCGCCGATGCCGACAGCGCTTTTATCTGGGATGTCTCCCAGGCGCGAAACGGGTTGATCCTTGCGGAAATTCTCGGGCCCTGCCTGGCCTTAAGAGAATAAGCCAACAAACTCCCGCTTGGGCTAAACGAATGAAAAGATAAGTAACAAGTAATGCATCGTACCGACATCAAGCAAGATATATCGTATTGGAAAATGGTACTGTTTACATCGGTACCCTTGATTGTATTGTTCGCGGCATTCGCGCGGTGGGTTCTGGTCTCTGCGCCAAATGACCCGCTCGCGATCTTTGCCGCGGCAGCGAGCGCGTTTCTGTTTGCGCTGCTCGGCATCCGGTTCATCCCGCAGTGGATGGCCGCCTGGAGCCGTACGCCCTGGCTGCCCGTACGCCCGCCGGAAGGCAAGCGCAGCGGAAGGCATGCCATGCTCCACCCGTTTTTACAGCTGGTGCTGTACCTTCTGCTGTTCCGCGCGTTCGTGTTCGTTCTGGCCTACCTCATTCAGCTGCTGCAGAGCGGCTATACGGGCGGCCTGCTCGAAAGCTTCAACCTCTGGAACCAGCTGGGCACGGACAGTCAGCATTACCTCACCATTGCGCGGGACGGTTACGTCAACACCGGCGACGACCGTCTGCTGATCGTCTTTTTACCGCTCTACCCTATTCTTGTGCGGCTGTTCCATTATCTCTTCGGCTCCTACCTCGCCAGCGGCCTGTTCGTCTCCAACGTCTGCTGGGTGCTGGCGGCTTACATGCTCTATGAGCTGGCGCTGCTCGACACCGACCGCAAAGGCGCTCTCCGCGTGCTCAAGTACCTTTGCATCCTTCCGGCGTCGTTCCTGTTTGCTTCCCCGCTGTCGGACAGCCTGTTTCTGCTGCTGTCGCTTCTCTGCGTATACTGCGTGCGGAAAAACCTCTACCCCGTCGCAGGCGTCGTTGGATTTTTCGCGTCGTTTACACGGATGCCGGGGGTGTTGTTGTTTGCGCCGGCATGCTTTGAACTGGTGGGCAAGATCATCCGCGAACGGCGCGCGCACCTTCGGGACGCCCGCTGGAAGCGCCGCATGATTGGCAGCGCGCTTTCGCTGCTGCTGATCCCCTGCGGACTGCTGGTCTATCTCTACGTCAACTATTCCGTCACGGGCAACGCGCTGACCTTTTTATCGGTTCAGAGCGAACACTGGCATCAGCAGCTCGGATGGTTCTTCTCCTCCACGGCGACCATCGCCAACAGCGCTACGACCACCTTTGCCAGCAACGCGCGCATGGTCTGGGGGCTCTGGATCCCGAACCTGATCTATTTGTTTGCCGCGCTTGGCATCGTCATTGCAGCGCAGCAGAAACTCCGCGCTTCGAACGTTGCTTACTTTATCGCCTACTATGCCGTCTGCATGGGCGCAACCTGGCTGCTCTCCGCGCCACGGTACCTGACCGCCGCCTACCCGCTCGCGCTCGCGCTCGGTGCGCTCACCGAAAAGAAATGGGTGGATCGCTTGGTCACGGGCGTTTGCATCGCGCTGTTCGTGCTGTACCTGTTTGCGTTCGTCAACCAATGGTACGTCTATTGAGCGGGGCAAAACGGCCGGCCGTGGAGCCGAAGAATAAAATCAATCGGCCACATAAGAAAAACGTCTGGGAACTCTACGTTTCGTTTTTAAAAATCGGCGCGCTGATGTTCGGCAGCGGGTATACCATGCTGCCGCTGCTGACGCGGGAAATCGTTGAACACCGCAACTGGGTCACCGCGGAAGAGATGCTGGACTATTTCGCGCTCGCGCAGTGCGCCCCCGGCGTCATCGCCGTCAATACCGCAACGTTCATCGGTCAAAAACGCGGCGGATGGGCGGGCGCGGCTGCGGCAATTGCGGGTGTGATCACCGCGCCAATTCTGGCAATCCTGTTGGTTGCAACCGTACTGCTGCAGTTTTGGAACCTGCCAATCGTTGTCAGCATATTCAACGGCGTTCGCGTCGCGGTCGCGGCGCTCATCACAACGGCGGTGATTCGGCTGTTTCGCGCCAACGTTAAAAACTGGTTCGGCGTCGCGCTCTGCATCGCTGGGTTTCTGATTGCCGTGTTCGGGCTTTCGCCCATCCTGGTCGTCGTGGTTGGGATCGTTGCGGGTCTTATTGCGGGGAGGGTGCGGAAATGACGTATCTTCTGCTGTTTCTTGAGTTTTTCCAGACGGGTTTGTTCTCCGTGGGCGGCGGATATGCCACGCTGCCGTTCTTGCAAAAGATCATGGAGCGCTATCCGGATTGGTTCGGCTCTCTTCAGCTGGCGGATATTGCGGCCATTGCGGAAGCCACGCCCGGTCCGGTAGGCGTCAACGCGGCAACGTTCGCGGGCTACAGCGCCGCGGGGGTTCCCGGCGCGCTGATCGCGACGTTCGCACTGGTGCTGCCGTCGTTCATCATCGTATCTCTGATTGCGCGCGCATTGGAGAAGTACCGCCAGAATAAGCTCGTCAACGACGTGTTCTCCGGCCTGCGTCCCGCCGTTACCGGCTTGATTGCCGCCGCTGGCTGGTCGGTCATTCAGGCGTCGCTGATTACGGGCGCGTTTTCGGACGGCCTCCTTGCGGCAATCGACTGGAAAAACGCGGCGCTCTTTGCCGTGCTGTTCGTGCTGATGATGCTGCCAAAGCTGAAAAACATCCACCCGGTATTTTTCTTTCTTATCGGAGGAGTTGCAGGCGCGCTGCTTGGGTTGATATAAAGAAGAATCATCCTGCATCTATGCTGCATTCGGGTGTTTTTTCAGAATTATAGAAAGCGAATTGACTTTCGTTCCCGTCGTGGTAAAATAATCCCATTGCGACCGTGGTGGAACGGCATACACAACGGACTTAAAATCCGTCGGGGAAACCTTGAGGGTTCAAATCCCTCCGGTCGCACCAAAAAAGAGCCGATAAACTTTAGCGTTTTCGGCTCTTTCCTTTTCTCCAAATTCCGCTTTCCAGCAATTGAGGCGATGAAGCAGAAGCAATTGGGAACACTGAAATGTATTTCCCAACCTAGATACTTGGGTTATACCAAAATTATTCTGAGCTCAAGATGTCTTTTCTAAAATCTCGGCGTTGTTATTTATGCTTTAATACAAGCCTGACTTTTTCTGGTTCCAAAAGCCATACGTCACCATGTGTCGCGAGTATCTGGTAAATGACAGCTTATAATTGTTATTGGGCTCTCTATTTGTTATAATCTTCAATATGGGGGTGTTTTTATGCCGCTGATCGCGCACTCATCTCAAGATGGCCGAACTCAGTTATTCTCCGACCACGCAATCGCCGTTTCGCATCTTTCGTCCGATTTTGCGTCCGAGTTCGATGCGGAAAACGAGGCGGGTATAATCGGGTTGCTCCACGACGTTGGAAAGTGCTCCCCCGCCGGCCAGCGCCGCATAACCGACAACGCCGAGAAAGTCGAGCATGCCGCGGCGGGCGCGGAAATTCTCGGGAGCAATATGAAGAAGAACCCCTTTGGATACCTGCTCGCCTACTGCATCGCAGGGCATCACGCAGGTTTGCCCGACGGTGGGGTTTCTACCGATACGGAGGATCGCGCAACACTTTGCGCAAAGCTGAAGCGACAAGCAAAACGGAGCCATGATTATGCCCCCTATGAGGAAGCGCTTCCCCAGCCGATACCGGAGGCACCCGCGTTCCGGCTCGGCTATGCAAAGACTCATGCGGGATTTTCTTATGCCTTTCGTCTACGCATGCTGTTTTCCTGCCTTGTGGACGCAGATTTTCTGGACACGGAAGCCTTCATGAACAATGCCGCTTTACGCGAAAGTATTGGCGATCCGCTGTCCGTTTTATATGAACGACTGCAAAAAAAGCTCACATCCTTCGGAATCCCCCAAGGCCTCGTTGCACGACAACGAAAACAAGTTCTGGAGGACTGTCTAACCGCCGCGGAACAACCGCGGGGCCTCTTTACGCTGACCGTACCGACCGGCGGCGGCAAGACGCTCTCTTCCCTCGCGTTTGCATTGAAACACGCGCTGCAAAACGGCCTTCGCCGCGTAATCTACGTGATCCCATATACGTCCATCATCGACCAGACCGCGGCGGTTTTTCGTGAGGCGCTCGGCGAGCGAAACGTATTGGAGCATCACCACAACGTGGATTATGATTCCTCCGAGGATCGCGAAACCGACCTGCGCGCGCTGGCAACGGAAAACTGGGATGCGCCGGTCATCGTCACCACCAACGTTCAGTTCTTTGAATCGCTCTTCGCCAATCGCGCCTCCCGCTGTCGCAAGCTGCACAACATTGCAAATAGCGTCATCATTTTTGACGAAGCGCAGATGCTGCCGGTCGATCTGCTGCTGCCCTGTGTCCACGCAATCGAAGAACTCGTACGC
>JBDKRL010000002.1:0-244404 GCA_039683415.1 Clostridiaceae bacterium | reverse complement strand
GCGTGACGTTACCCGTACTGGGTCGTGCCGCCGCTGGCGAACCGAAGGGTATGGTTGAGCTGTCGGGGGAAGAGCTGCTTGCGCGCAACGATCAGGATCATATCATCCAGCCGGGCGACTTTATCGTGATCGCCGACGGCGACAGCATGGTTGACTGCGGGATCCATGACGGGGACTACTGTGTATTTCATCATACGCCGACGGTCGAGAACGGGCAGATCGCTCTGATCGCCGTGGAAGACGGCAGCACGATCAAGCGTTTCTATAAAGACGAACAGGGCTTCCGGCTGGTTGCCTGTAACGCAGCTTACCCAGACCAGCACTACCTACCGGACGCGGACGTTCGCGTCCTCGGTCACTTCATCAAGGCTATCCAGCCGGAGGCGTAAAATGTATCGCAACAGCAGAACCGGACAGGTTCTTTCGGATGAGGATATCGACTTCATTGTGAGCGGTCTAGCGGAAAAAGGGTTTATCGGAAGGCCCCGCGAAAACGTGATTCAGGAAGTATTTGGCTCCGGCTTTGAGTACGTCAACGAGCTGGCGGACGAGGTGTTCGAAGATACTTACACCGATCAAGATAGCTTTGACGAGTAAGTCAATGCGCCGGATCGTCGGCGTGTATGATCGTATTTATATAGCTGTATAAACGTTGTATATCGCGTATTTTTATACCAATCATCGTATGATTAGCATATTTAGTAAACATTACTATTATCTTCGGATGATATAGTATTGTCTAAATGGTCAGTGAAATTCAAGCTTGTGGCAATGTTGTGCCAATCGAGTGTTACCCGGCGTTATTTGACAATGGACTTTCTGCGCGGCGGAACTAAAAAAAGCCCTAAAATAGGGCGTTTTCCAAAAAATAACGCGTTATTAATCGTTATGCCAAAAAGCGTGAATTTCACGTAAAACTCGTAAAACAGCAAAAACCCCGAAAAATTTTGACACGAGTTGCAGTCCACCATTACTTTGGGAATATTGCCAAAAGTCGCGATATCTCGGTCTTTTTTTACGTTTTTACCGATCAGTATTATTTTGACACGAGTTGTGAGAAATTACAGTGTAACCGGTGCCTTCGGCAAGCTCTTCGAGCTTGATCACGCCATGTGAATGCACAGTGATGTAATCCACGCAGGCACGCACGACCGCAGAGCAGTTGTGCAGCGACTTTGTCTGCTGCACCATCTGCGCGTAATCGTAGAGCGTCTGCACTTCCAGCCGTAAAACCTCTGCAATTCCGCCCGCTTCGTCGATTGCCACAATAGCCTCGTCGCTCTTTGCGTATGCGCAGGCTTCGATTGCTCCGCCACTGATTGCCGAACGGCAAGCAAGCGCAATTGCCGACACGGCGGCATATTTCAGCTGCATGAGCCTGTTGCGCGAGGTTTTGCCAATGGCTACCTTGAGCGTCGGCGTTTCGCGGAGCATCCGCTGATAAAACGCGAGCATTTCCTTTGGTTTGCCGTCCGCAATGAAACGATACAGCGTTTTTTCCATTTCAAACGGGATGCGCTGAAACAGCAGTTCGCGCTGCTCAAAGAGCATGTCCGCGCCTGATACGTTTAAAAATTCAAGCAGTTTTATCCAATTCGATTCCATTTTGCCTTCATCTCTTTCCGTCTCAGTTTAGCATACGTCCCCCGGTCTGTATAGCAAAAAGCAGAATCGTGGTATAGTTTCATCACATTTTTGATCTGGCATTCCTGCGTAGAATAGCCCATCGCAACGCCTGGTTTTTATCGTTTGCGCCGCAAAGTCTTGCTCATTCCTGATTCCATCATTCAATCTGCCAGCGTTTGTTTCTCAATGAAACCGTGCACGTGTGGATTTTTCGCCGATAAGCGCATGCCGCGCGTGAAAAGGGCAGTCATATCAGCGTAAATATCCGCGACATCTCGGATTTTTTCATTCTCGTCTTGACACGGCATATCACTTGATATACTATCTTTCTTGCTGATAGTCTCTCTATCATTATAGCAATTCAGGAGGACATTTCATGAGCACGATCAAGTCTGCACCCCCTGCCAAACAGGATGTCGACCGGCTAAAATTCACCGCAAAGGTGTCTTATGGGCTGGGCGATATGGCTAGCAATCTATGCTGGACGCTGGTAACAACCTATTTACTGTTTTATTATTCGGACGTTGTAAAGCTGGACCTCGCCGCCATTGGTCTTTTGTTTGTGGTCGCCCGTCTGTGGGATGCGATCAATGACCCCATCATGGGCTATATCGCCGACCGCACCCATACGCGCTGGGGCAGATTCCGGCCGTATTTGCTGTTCGGACCGATTGCGCTTGCCATTTCGCTGGTTCTGTGTTTCTCCGTGCCCGACCTGAGCGCCGGCTGGAAGCTGGCTTATGCTTACGTCACTTACATCCTGCTGGGCATGAGTTATACGGTCGTCAACATGCCATACGGCGCAATGGCGGCTTCCATGACGCAGAACGCGGACGAACGCACGAGCCTTTCGGGATTCCGCATGTTTTTTGCGATCATCGGCTCCGTTGCCGTATCCTCCACGGTGCAGCCGCTCGTACGAGCGTTCGGCGGGTCGGATTCCAGCAAAACCGGCTTTGCTTTGACGGCACTGGTGTTTGCGGTGGTGATGCTCCCGCTCTATTTCCTCGTCTTTTCGGGAACGCGCGAAGTCGTGCAGCCGGACGCAAAAAAGCCGGTTCCGCTCAAAACCCTGGCGCGCGCCGTATTTGCCAACAAGCCGCTCGTAACGATTTTAATCTCCACGCTCATCGCGTCCACATGCCTGTTCATTCGCCAGTCCATGCTGATCTACTACTGCACGTATGTAATGGAGAACGCCGCCCTGACCTCCGTGCTGCTCGCTCTGATGGCGGGCATGCTGATTGTCGGCGTACTCATCGCGCCGCCGCTTTCCAGAAAGCTCGGCAGCAAGAAGCTGGCAATGATGCTTGGGCTGGCAGTCTCCGGACTTTGCTGCCTTGGCATGTATCTGACTGGCCCGGAACGGATGGGGTTTTTATACGTCTGGATCGTGCTCAGTTCCGCGTTCTCCGGCATGACATTCGTGATGATTTGGAGCATGGTCGCCGATACCATTGAGTACGCCGAGTGGAAGACCGGCGCCCGCGCGGACGGCGTGATCTACTCTGTTGCCAGCTTTGTTCAAAAGCTCGCAACGGCGCTGTCCGGTTGGGGAGCGGCAATGCTTCTGGCCGCCTTCGGGTATGTGGCAAACGCAAGCCAGACGCCGCAGGCTTTGAACGGGATCAACCTTACCATGACCATCATACCGGGGATTGCGATGCTGTTGGCCGTGCTGCCGCTGCTGTTCCACAAACTCGACAGGGAGACGTATAACCGCATCAAGGATGAAATTTACCAGCGGTCGCTGCCGCAAAACGAGATTAAGCGGGAGGAAGCTCAGCATGTTTGATATTGAAAAGACAATCGGTCAGATGAGTTTGGCAGAAAAGGCCGCGCTATGTTCCGGCGCTACAAAGTGGCTGACGAAGCCGAATAAAAAGTACGGCATCCCCGCGCTGTTCATGGCCAATGGCTCCTATGGCGTGCTGATGTCCAAAGCGGACAGGGACAACTCGTTCTTCAGCCAGATCAAGCGCACCGCAGGCGCGGCCGCGACACTGCTGAAGCTGAGCGATCAGCCTCTCATTGGAAAAATCGAACGTTCCACCAGTTTTCCCTGCTCTGCCGCCGTCGCCTGCACCTGGAATACCGCGCTCGTTCGCGAGATGGGCAAGGCTCTTGGCGAGGAGTGCGCCTCCACCGGCGTCAACCTTCTGCTCGGGCCCGGAGTCAACATCAAGCGCACGCCTCTCTGCGGGCGAAATTTTGAGTATTATTCCGAAGACCCCTGCCTTGCGGGCGAAATTGCTTCGGCACTCGTCGAAGGCGTTCAGGGCGAAGGCGTGGGCGTTTCTCTCAAGCACTATGCGCTCAACAACACGGAACTGCGCCGTTTCACGGTCAACACAATCGTGGACGAGCGAACGCTTCGGGAAATCTATCTGGCCGCGTTTGAGCGCGTTGTCAAAAAAGCGCACCCGCAGACGATTATGAGCGCTTATAACAAAGTCAACGGCGATTACGCAAGCGAAAGCGGGCACTTGCTCACGGAGATCCTGCGTAACGAGTGGGGCTTCGACGGCGTGGTCGTTTCGGACTGGGGCGCGGTTGAAGACCGCGTGAAAGCGCTTGATGCCGGATGCGATCTGCAGATGCCGGGGCCGCAGAACGCGGACGACGAAAAGATCGTGCGCGCCGTGGAATCGGGCGAACTCCCGATGGAAACGCTCGATCGCGCCGTCAGGCGAATCCTGACGCTTGTGCAGCGCCTCTGCCGGGAAAAGACCCCGCACGGCGCGGATTACGAAGCGCATCACCGGCTAGCCGTTTCGATATCGGAGGAATCGATGGTGCTCCTCAAGAACGACGGCTGTCTGCCCTGGTCAAGGGAGCAGATGCGCTCGCTCGCCGTCATCGGCGAATGCGCTGAAAATTCCAACTATCTCAGGGGCGGCAGCGCTTTCATTCAGCCCACCAGGATGGACGAACCGCTGCCGAGCCTGCGGGCGTATCTGGACGGCCACGCGACAGTGCGCTATGCCGCAGGCTATAACGCCGCCGACGATGACGACCCCGTTCTGATTCAGCAGGCGGTCGAAGCGGCAAAACAGTCCTCCGCCGCGCTGATTATCGCGCGCACCGGCACTTTCGATTATTCGGAGGGCAACGAGCGCACCGATATCCGCCTGCCGGCGCAGCAGATCAGTCTGATCCGCGCCGTCACAAGCGCGCAGCCGAATACGGTGGTCGCGGTCATCTGCGGGTCGGCGTTTGCCTGCGCCGAGTGGGAATCGGAAGCCGGCGCGGTGCTCTCGATTTGGCACGCCGGGCAGGGTGTTGGCGAAGCGCTCAAGAACATCCTCTTCGGCGTTGCGAACCCTTCCGGAAGGCTTGCGGAAACCTTCCCCGAACGGCTCTGCGATACGCCCGCTTACATCAACGCCTCGATGCGAAATGACAGGATTGATTACGGCGAGAATATCTTCGTCGGGTATCGTTATTACGACAAGCGGCAAATGGCCGTCTCCTATCCGTTCGGACACGGCCTGAGCTATACCCGGTTTGAATATTCCCGTTTGTCGATTGACGCGTCCGAATGGGACGAAAAGGGAACGGTCGGCGTAAGCTTGCGCGTAAAAAACACGGGCGCGTACGCAGGCAAAGAAGTCGTTCAGTTGTATGTGCGGGATCCGGAGAGCTTCCTGCCGCGGCCGGAAAAAGAGCTCAAGGCCTTTGCCAAAGTTCATCTTGAGCCCGGCGAAGAAGCCGAAATCCACTTTGCGCTGGAGCGCAGGGATTTTTCGTTCTATCACCCTGATTTGGAGCGCTGGGTCGCCGAAGAAGGCGCGTTCGAACTGCAGATTGGCGCTTCCTCGCGCGATATCCGGCTTACGGGGATTTTCACGCTGAACAACGCGGACTCGCTGGCGCGAAAGTTGGATGGCGACAGCCTTTTAAAGGACTGGATTGCGGTTCCGGCGGCAAAGGAGATCCTCCGCTCCGAGCTTGGCAGCCTGCTCTTTGACGCGTTTGCCGACCCAAGCGGGCCGATCTATTTTCTCGCCATGACAATCCCCCTCCGGCGGTTGGTTAATAACGGCTACCTCTCGGCAAAACAACTTGACAGCATCCTGCTAAAGGCTCAGTCGTTGTAAGGGTGATCCATTGTCGCTTTCAACAGCATCCTGCAAAAGCCCGATCGTTGTAAGGGTGATCCATTGTCGCTTTCGACAGCATTCTGCCGAAGGCTCAGTCGTTGTAAGGGTGATCCATTGTCGCTTTCGACAGCATCCCGCAAAAGCCCAATCGTTGTAAGCGATTGTGATTGTGTGCTATAGTAAACAAAAAACGGAGCGGTCATGAATCCTAAAGAAAAAAGAGAGCTCGAACGGCAGCAGCTCAGCAATCAAAGGCGGTCTGAAGTTCTTCAGGCCGCCAAACGCGTGTTCCATTCCAAGGGGATCGAGAGCGCGACGATGTCCGATATCGCGCAGGAAGCGGAAATTGGCGTCGCATCCCTGTACCGTTATTTCAATACCAAACCGGAACTCGTCATTGAAACCGGGATCGATTATTGCCGGGATGTCATTGCCAGCCAGCCGCATCGTTCGGCGGATGTTGCGCTTTCCGGATTGAACCAGGTTCGAGCCTTGCTGAACGATTTGCTGCGCATATGCGATGAACGGCAGGATTTTTTGATTTTTCTGCAACAGTTCGACTTCTACTTTGCCAACAAGGAGAATTATCATCCGCGTCTGGCGGAATTCGAACCCGCGATTTTCCCCTTGGTCTCTCCCTGGTTCGACGCAATGGAATGCGGGCTTCGCGATGGCTCCATCATCAGCGGCATTCAGTCTGTCGATGCCGTGGCGCTGATCCTGCGTTCGTTCGTTTCTCTCCAGCAAAGGAACCTGACAAGGGACCATATCCTCTCCATCGACGAGCGGTTCGACCGGAATGCGCAGCTCGGCATGCTGTTCGACATGGTCATCCACTATTTGGCCGCCCCCGACAACGCTGCCGCCGGAACCTCTGAAGTAGCGAATCGTTGAACAAGCTCCTTCAATCATGCGGGCGCAGCAGGCTCCTGCGCCCGTTTGGTTTTTCGCAAATGAATCACCGCTATTGGCAGCGGTAGATGCCCGGATGCCACTGAGCGGTTTTTACCGCCTTTATGATTGAATCGGTTCTTGTGAAGTTCCGGGCAGCGCCGGAACAAACGCAAACGGCCGGTTTTTTTTATTTTGCGCGCTCTTCTTTACTGCCAGCGCTTCCAATGCACTAACAGAAAACTTTACCATGTGGATTTCGCTGGAGGACACCATACCGACAATCCATGGCCTGTCCCTGCGAATGCTGCTTGCATAGCAGTTGGTGTCGGTTATTGCAGTAAACAGGCAGAAATTTCGTATGCTCCTATTCCGTAAGCCGCTGTCCCAAGTTCGTTTTCACCCCCAAGTGACAAAACAGCGCTGGCAAGAAGAACTCAACAAGTTCTCACCGCACAGCGTTTTATCATTTCCCTTATCCAGCTAGAACCGAAAACCCGATCCGTTTTCCGCAACCGTCTCTTCTCCTGTTTTGCGCGGACTGTTCATTGTAAAATTCTTTGACAGACCAGCCACGAGGACGAATTTGTCCCATCCCCGCGGCTAAACAACAATCGCTTGCGCCGCAATGCCGCGCTCCTTGATTTCCGGCGTGATCACCCGGAGGTGCCGGAGCGCGGGCGCCCTCATATATTCGGCTTTCAGCGGCTGATCCGTAACAATTACGCTGAGATCTTGCAGATCGCAAAACGACAGCAATGCATCGTGGCCGAATTGGCTGTGATCGGCCATCAGCACCAGATTTCTGTTCCACTTAATGACAGATTTTTTAACTTCCACTTCCGAATAGCTCGTATTGGTCAGCCCGCGCTCAAGACTGACTCCCGTCGCAGCCAGAAACACGAGATCGATCGACATCTTAGACAGTTCGTCCAGCGTGTTGCCGCCTAGAAATGAAGATGTCGCCCAATTATAGATACCACCGAGCGCGATAACGTGCAGCATCGGATATTTCGCCGCTTCGTACAGCGCGGTCAGGCTATGGGAGATTACCGTTATGTTTTGCTTGCCTGCAATGTACGGCAATATCTGCTGCGTCGTTGAGCCTGAGTCCAGAAAAACACTCATCCCGTCCTGAACAAGCGATGCGGCAAGCCTTCCGATCACTTGCTGCGAAAAATCGTCTCTGCTGCGTTTTTCAGCGTTCGGGATGCCGCCCGGCGTCTGATACTCAATCGAAACGCCCCCGTAGACCTTGCTGAAGTTCTTACGCCGCACCAGTTCGGCAATATCGCGGCGAATCGTACTCATGGACACGTCGTAATGGCGGCATAGTTCTTCCAAGGAAGAAACGCCGTTTTTTGTAATATATTGTTCCATGTCGTAGAGCCGGTCAAATTTCACGGGGGTTCCTCTTTTGCTGTTTGATAGAAAATACGTTCTCTTGTCTGTTTGCCGTCTTTTGCCAGCCCGTTTTGGCCAGCCGGGGCTCATTGCCGAGGGGGGAAAGCCGTTGAACAACTCCCCCCCCTCGTTTACCGTGCCGTTCCTTGCAGTGGGTTTCGGTTCAAGCGCTGATGTTTTATGCCCTAATCCGAGTCAATGTGTTGTTCGTTCAAGCGCTTGCCGGGACCCGCTTCTGCACGGCTTGGATGGATCTCCGGCATAATCGAGATTGTTGGAGCCAATCTAGCGATTAATGCCAGGTCAGGTAATCGCTGGCGTTGTCGATGGTGACCATCGTGCAGCCGGTGTCGACAGTCGCTTCGGGCTTCGTGCCGTTGACGATGTACTCATACATGGCGTTGACGCCGAGTTCCGCCATACGGCCGGGCGCCTGCGCAACGGACGCGGCGCAAAGACCGTCGAGGATACCCTGCGCGCAGTCGGGGGAACCGTCAAAGCCGATCACAGCGATCTGATCGCTCAAGCCAGCGGCCTTCACCGCTTCGCCGGCGCCCATCGCCATCTGGTCGTTGCAGCAGTAAATCGCAACGAGATCCGGATACGCCGTAATCAGATTCTCGGCGCAAGTCATACCCTGTGCGCGCTCACAGTAGCCGGGAACCGGGTCCGCAACGAGCGTTACGTTCGGATAGTTGGCGATTCCGTCGATAAAGCCCTGTGTACGGTCGGTGTGGCACTGGTTGCCCGGCACACCGGTGATGATAGCCACGTTGCCGGTGTAGGTCTTGCCTACCCATTCGCCCGCCAGAACGCCGCCCTGATAGTTGTTGGTGCCGATGAAGGACAGCACGTCGCCGCCGTTGGCGTTCGTATCGAGGCAGATCACGGGGATTCCCGCCGCGTTGGCCGCTTCGATGGAGGAGACGATTTCATCCGTGCCGTTCGGAACGATCAGGATGCCGTCGACGCCCTTTTGCATCATGGTTTCAAACATGGCGATCTGTTCGTTGATCATGGTTTCTTCCGTGGGCGCGTCGCAAAGCAGCGTGACGCCAAGCGCGTCGCAGGCGGCCTGGGCTGCGTCCTTCATGGCGACGAAGTACTCGTTGGTCAGGGTTTTGGGCAGCAAAGCAAACGTGAGCGTCTCCGCCTCAGCCGTAGCTTCTTCAGCGGGAGCTTCGGTAGCGGCGGCCGCTTCCGTTGCGGCAGCTTCGGGTTCCGTTTCCGTGGTTGCAGTCGCGCTGCAGCCAAAGACGGCCAGAACCATGCATAGGACCATCGCGATACAGATTACTTTTTTCATTTCTTTCTCTCCTTTTTTATTTATTTCAGCAGTTCGCGCTGCTGGAATATTTGTTGCAAAGTCCAGTATCCGTTGTTTCGTGCGGTCGAACTTGACCGGTTTAGTGAAGTTTGCGCGCTTCCGCCTCATTTCAGTGCCTTTTGTCTCGTGTCGATCAGACTTTGCTGATTTAATGAAGTTTGCGCGCTTCCGCCTTTTTGCGCATGACGTCGAAGATAACGGCAACGACCAGCACGGTGCCAATGATCAGCTGCTGCCAATAGGTGGAAACGCCGAGCAATACCATACCGTTTCGGAGTATCATCACGACCATCGCGCCAACCGCGCTGCCAACGATGCTGCCTTCGCCGCCCATGATCGACGAACCGCCGATTACAGCTGCGCAGACCGCCTCCAATTCATACCCGTTGCCCGCGGTCGGCTGCGCCGCACCAAGACGGGACAGATACATAATGGCGGCAATCGCGACGGCAACGCTGGAAAACACATGCGCAACGACTTTCGTCTTTCGAACATTGATGCCCGATAAGTGGCTCGCTTCCGCATTGGAACCGACCGCCAGGATATAGCGCCCGATGGCGGTCTTTGTCAGGATAAACTGCCCCGCAATAGCGACGAACGCAACGAGATAGACCGGCAGCGGGATGCCGAACAGATAACCGGTGCCCAGCACGCGAAACGGAGCATAGTCCGCGCCAACAGGCGCCGCATCGGTCAATATCAACGCGACCCCGCGCATGCCGTACATGGTGCCGAGCGTGGCGATGAACGCGGGTACGTCCAGATAACCCACGATCACACCGTTGAGAAGCCCGATCAGCGCGCCAACTACCAGTCCCGCGAGCATGGCAAGATACATATTGCCCTGCCCTTCCTTCATGATCATGCCGACGACCACGCCGACCACGGCGAGCACGGAACCCTGCGAAAGGTCGATGCCGCCGATCATGATGGCGAACGTCATGCCGACCGCCATGATGGCGTAAACCGATCCCTGGCGCAAAACATTCGTAATATTGTTCATTGTCAGGAAAGTATGCGGCGAAAGCACGCTCATGCCGATAAAAACGATTGTGAAAATGATGATGCTCGAGAACCAGGGCTTTTTCCCGATCGACCGAAGCGCGCTGTCTTGTTTATTTGTCATTGCCTTTTCCTCCAATCGCATAGTACATGATTTTTTCCTGAGTCGCGTCCGCACGGGTCAGTTCACCGGTTTTTCGTCCTTCGTGCATCACGATCACACGGTCGCAGATTCCGAGTATCTCCGGCAGTTCTGAGGAAATCACGACGATGGCAGCGCCTTGCTCGGCTAATGTATTGATGATTTGATAGATTTCGCGTTTGGAACCGACGTCGATGCCGCGTGTGGGTTCGTCAAAAATGTAGATTTTCGATCCCGCGCAGAGCCATTTTGCGAATACGACCTTTTGCTGGTTGCCGCCTGAAAGGAACTTGACCCAGCGTTCGACGCTCGACATTTTGATGTTCAGTTTGTCCCGGTAGGTTTCGGTCGCGTTGACTTCCAGCTTCCGCCGGATGATCCCCCGACGGATATAGTTGTTCAGACAGGCCATCGTGATGTTTTCGCGGATCGGTTTGGTCAGCACGAGCCCTTCGTTTTTCCGATCCTCCGGCAAGTAGCCGATTCCGGCGCGGATTGCGTCGCCTGGGCAATGGATACGCACTTCTTTTCCGTCGATGGATATCTGCCCGGCACTTTTCTGCAGAACGCCGATAATGGCTTTCGCGGTTGATGTCCTGCCCGCGCCAACCAACCCGGCCAACCCCACGACTTCGCCCCTGCGGACGGAGAAGGAGATATCGTAAATCGTTCTGGGCACGCTTAAGCCTTTTACTTCAAGATAAACGTCGCCGATAACAGCGAAGCGCTCGGGGAACTTCTCGCCCAGTTTCCGGCCGACAATCATCTTGATCACTTCGTCCAGACCGACGCTCCGCACATCCGGAATGTAACCGATGTATTCGCCATCGCGCAGGACGGAAGCGTTGTCGCCGATTTGCTGGATTTCCTCCATGCGGTGGGAAATATAGATAAAGGTGATGCCTTTTTTCTGAAGATTCCGGATGATTCCGAACAGGTTGTCGATTTCGTTTTTGGACAGAGCGGACGTCGGCTCGTCCAGAACGATCAGTGAAGGGTTTTGCGAAAGGATCTTGACGATTTCTACGATCTGCTGCTCCGCAACGGAAAGGTTTTTGACCACCTCGCGGACGTTGATTTCGAGCCCCAGCTCGCCAAGCCAGCGTTCGCATTCGGCGTTTGTTTTTTTCCAGTCGATGGTGCCCAGCTTATCGCGGAATTCGCGCGTGAGGAACACATTTTCCGCCACGGACAAATGCGGAACAAGGCTGTTTTCCTGAAAGACCACCCCGATGCCGAGCGCGCGCGCTTCCTGAATGTTTGCGGGGCGAATCTCCTTGCCGTTGAGTACGATCGTACCCGTATCCGGCGTGTTGACGCCCGTAAGCATTTTGATCAGCGTAGATTTGCCCGCGCCGTTTTCGCCCAGCAGAACATGCACTTCCCCGCGCAGCACATCGAAGGAAATATCTTTCAGCGCCTTCACGCCGGGAAATTCTTTTGAAATATGCCGAAAACTCAGCAGAACGTTTTCACCTGACATATCTCTTTCTCCTTTCGGCCTATACTTGTTGTTGCAATGAGCTGCCGGTTATTTCATCGACGGATCCAGAACGACCTTCATGGATTCATCCCCCATGCTTGTCTTGATCGCCTGTTCCGCCTGATCGATCGGATACCGGTGGCTTACGAACTTCTCCCAGGGGAACCATGTGATCGAGCGTTCCATCATCTCCATATGGGCTCGGTAGCCAACATGCGTATGATTGCTCATTCCGATGATGCGCAAATTCTTGGAGCAGATTTCGTGCACATTGATCGACGTTTCCCCGCAGTCGACAAAGTTTCCCGGCTCCAGATACATGCCGGCTTTCCGCAGCATCCGGATGCCCTCCGGAACGACATGCGGCCGCCCGACGCATTCCACGGCGAGATCCGCTCCGCGGCCGTGCGTCTGCTGCATTACGATTTCGACCCGTTCGTCTTCCGTAGTCGTATTTACGTTGAAGGCGATATCCGCGCCGAACTCTTTTGCCAGCGCGAGTTTGTAGTCGGAGATGTCCGTAACGATGATCTTCCCGGCCCCCATCATACGCGCTTTGATCACATGCGCAAGCCCCAAAGGGCCCACGCCCTGAATCACGACCGTATCGTTAAAGTTAAACCCTTCCAGAGAGAACGAGTTGAACTCCTTTGCCTTGTCCATCGTCGCGGTGACGCACATCACCTCCGTCAGCACCGCCATACTGTCCGGCAGGCCGTCCGGCACCTTATACAAACGCGTTCCGGGCTCGATATAGATGTACTCGGAAAACCCGCCGTACAGATGCTTGCCGTCGTTGCAGGAGCGCATATTGCCGTAGCTGAAGAGCATGTGCTCGCACCAGGGGTAGGTTGGCATGTTCTTGCAGAACCAGCAGGTGCCGCACACAACGTCTGGGCACATGGTGACGCGGTCGCCCACCTTGAGGATGTTCCCGTCAAAGTCGAGATGCAGCGCGCCTTCGGGATCGATCTCCTCGATGATCATCACGTTTTCGTGTCCCTGAATGATCGGGTACGGCAGATCGATTTCGTTATCCGTCCCTTTATACTGAACACTTTCGCCGCGATAACTGTGTTTGTCCGTTCCGCAGACCCCAGCCAGAACGATTCGGCAAATGGCGGCTCCTTTTTCCAGCTTCGGATAGGGGAACTCGCGAATTGTCATCTTGCCCGGGGTTTCCAGCACTGCCGCCTTTACTGTTTGTTTCATGTATTTTCTCCTTTATCTTGCAGTTCATATAAATCCGATGTTGTTTGTTAATAGTTATAGTGGTTATAACGTTTCCTTTAACGTTACAGTATTCTAAAAACAACTACTCGTTTGAACCTTCTATGTTGTTTTTTGAGTTTCCTCAGATTGATTCGTTGTTTAAAATCGAATGGCCTTTTCGGAGGTTGATCGAATTTTCGTTCGTTCTGTTTATTTCGTCTTTACTCAGTCTTGAATTGTATCGATACCTTTAACGTTACAGTAGCACCGTAAAAAAAGAGGATCCATTCATATGCATCAGGTCGTTTCACGAATGATCAGCGTTGGGTCGAGCAAATACCTTGGGTTCTGTACCGGATTGCCTTTCATCAGATCGATGAGCAGGTTGGCGCTGATTTCGCCGATTTGTTCCTTGGGCAGCGCCACTGTGGAAAGCGCGGGCGTCAGGTAGGGCGCCATATCGATATCGTCGATACCGATAACGGCAGCGTCCTGGGGGATGCTCAGCCCGGCGTCATGCAGGGCTCGCAACACGCCAACCGCGATTTGGTCTGTCGAACAAAAAACGGAGAACGGCGGCTTGAACGATTCCGCAATCTTCTGTCCCGTGGCATACGCGTCGGACAGGCCGTATTGATCGTTAAACACCCATTCGTCATGGAATTCAATCCCTACATCTTCCAGCGCTTTGCAGTACCCGGCGTAGCGGAGGGTCGTAGGCGAAATTTCATCCGGCCCGTTGATGCAGAGAACGGGGCATCCCGGCTTGCGGGAGATCAGGTGCTCCGTTGCCAGATAGCTCGCCTTTTCGTTATCCGCGGCAACATAGTAGTCTTTATCGCTTTCGAAAAAACGGTTGGAGAACACATACGGAATCCCCATGCTCTCCAGAATGTTTTTGCTGCTTTGGGAGTGCTGCGCGGGATCGATGATCACGCCTGCCAAGGACATGGACGCTATCTGGCGAAGAATCTGAAGCTGGCGTTCCGCCTGCTCGAAGGAGTTGAACAGCAGCGTCTGGTACCCCGCCGAAAGCAGCGTGCTCTCATAGCCATAGATGACCTTTGCAAAGTACGGTTTGGAAACGTCCGAGAGAACCAGGCCAACCATGTTCCCTTTGTTGCAGCGCAGATTGACCGCCATGAGATTGGGAACGTATCCCGCTTCCTCGACAACCTTGAGGACGTGTTTGCGCGTTTGCTCGGAGATATCCTGATGCCCGTTCAATACCTTAGAAACCGTAGTCACGCTGACATGCGCACGGCTTGCGATATCCTTCATTGTCGCGGTATTGGACGTTGGGCGCATGCATTATCCTGCTTTCAAAAATCTACTGTAACGTTTTAGTAAATACAAAATAGCACAGCAAAAACAGATTGTCAAGATGGACCTTGAAATTTTAAGCCCTTTGCTTGCCTGCATAGCTAACAAGGGTTAGTCCAACGGCAGATAGCAGAATCGTTGGCGAGGGGGAAGTACGCTCATGCTAATGTTGCCCGCAAAATCCATCGATTGATATGGATCGCGAAACGAGCTGTCCGCACCTTTTTTCTATAGATCATTTATAAAATTTGTCTTTGCTCAACAAAAAACAGGCTGGTGTTCCGATATTCGAATTCCAGCCGAAAGGATTCCCAGCCATTGAGGAGTCTCAATGTGATTTAGTCATATTCATGATTGATCATTTAAAGTACAATTAAAATATAGAAAGAGGTGCCTTATGAATATAGATTACAAAGCCACAGCATACGCTACAGGCGGGCGTGACGGCCATGTTCGTGTAGAGAATAGCCCCATTGATTTTGAAATGGCTCTTCCTGCCGGTCTGGGCGGGAAAAAGGCAGAGGGCGCCAATCCGGAGCAACTTTTCGCGGCAGGGTACGCTGCTTGCTTCGGCAGTGCGCTACAGCACGTGATCCGTGTGCGCAGGTTGCGGCTTCCCCCACCGGATGTGCAAGCCACCGTGGGCATCGGCCGTAACGATGCAGGAAACTTCCAACTTGAGGTCGATCTTGTCGCCATTATCGACACGGACGACGCCGCTCTGGCCGACAGCCTCACGCAGGAAGCGCACCAGGTATGCCCTTACTCCCATGCGACGCGCGGCAACATTACGGTCACTCTTTCGGGCCGCCCCCGATAGAATCCACTGTCCTGGTACGGGAAGGCGACTGTGATCCGCTGACCGAAAAAGCAGTCCTATCAAAAGGCGAAATTTTAAAAGTGGATTGACTGCAGTAAGCTTTGCAAAAAAGATAAGTTATTGGTTGAACGATCCAACCACGGCAACGCAAAGCGACGACTCATTGGCAATATCGACTTAAAATGATCCAGTCTGACTCTGTCTATTCTCGTCTCTTTATCGTTGGAGCAGTTCCGGCTGAAGCTTTCAAATCATGTTTGTTGCTTCGGCAGTACCTGTTCATATGAATGGCTCAATACTTTCACCGGATAAGGATAGAAGGCACAGTACCTTAAAAATCTTGTCCGATTTGCCGTGCCAATCCATTCCACAATATAGACTGTTTAGCAAGGGTTCTCTGTGCTTGCAGGGCTTTGCGGAACAACGCAGCGTACCCATATGCCCTTTTTCACCCAATAGAAACCGATGATGCTTTTACTGAGTTCTAGTGCCAGACACACCGCGTAAAGCGGCACAATCGGCAGGTTCGTGTAATGAGCAAGAATAAAAGTAATCGGCAGACAGATGAGCGTTACATATCCACCGTCGTAAAACAGCGTATGTATGGTCTTGCCACCCGCGCGCAGCGTATAGTAAGCCGCATGCGTAAAACCGCGAATCGGCAGCATATATGCCACCACTCGAATGAGCGACCCCGTGATCTGCCGCACCTCTTCAGTTGTATTGAATAGACGCGGGAACCAAACAGACACCGGCAGCAGGACGAGCCCGGTCGCCACACACACGGCGATGGCCAGCGCTGTCAACCGCGCATTCGTCACGCGCGCCTCATCGAAGCACCCTGCGCCGAGTTGGTTGCCAACGAGGATCCCCAGAGATACGCCGACCGACATGAGCACGATGAAAAATAGCTGTGTTACGTTTGCGGCAATGCTGTATGCCGCCACCGCCGCGATGCCGCGCAGAGAAAGGCTCTGCACGACCACAGCGTAACTCGCAGAGTATATCGTTTCATTCAGCAGCAGCGGTGCGCTTCGAACCGTCATCTCCTTCAGCAGCAGTATGGGGATGGGGTCGGCACGGTACGCGCCGCGTAGAAACGTGTTTCTCGCGCTTTTTGCGTGCGCACCTATGATCAGTATGAGCAGTTCCGCAAAACGAGAGGCAACCGTTGCAACAGCCGCACCGCTCGCGCCGAGCGCAGGGCAGCCGAGACGCCCAAAGATCAACGCATAGTTGAGCACGAGGTTCGTCACGATCGCCACGCTGCTGCCAATCATGGGCAAAACGGTCGAATGCGTTTCGCGCAGCGTTGTTGAATAGGAAAGCGATAGCGCATACGGAATAAGCCCGATCATCATGACCTTGAGATAGTCCCAAGCGCTTGCCAAGGTCTGCGCCGCGTCGCCAGAGTGGACGAACGTACCGATGAGCGAAGGCCCAAAGAGCAGGAACACTGCCACAGAGAGGACGGTCAACAGCAGCGAAGAGGCGAGCTTAAAGCGAAACGTCTGCCTTAAGCCTTCGTCATCCCGCTTGCCGTAATACTGTGCGGTGAAAATGCCGATGCCGGAGATCGCCCCCGCCACGCAGACATTGGAAACATTTAACAGCTGATTGGCAATCGCCACACCGGACATCTTTTCCGTGCCAAGCTGGCCTACCATCACGGTGTTGAGCAGGCTCACGAGATTGACGATGCCGGTCTGAATCAAAATCGGCGTCGCCAGTTTGGACACCATGCGGTAAAAGGATCGATCCCCGACGAGGTTACGAATTTTCATATGTCCTCAAGTTTCATTTTCACCGGCACACGGCCGGGCGTTTTTTGTTTACATCCAACGGACTTTGCCGCGGAAACGATCGGTGAAGCGCGCGTTCCATTCATCCCCGCCCGCGCAGTTTCCGCTGCGCCAAACGGGCACTTCGCGGCCTTCTTTGCCTAGGATTTCGGCGGCTTCCATCATCAAACTATTCATGATGTAGGCGTTGACGATTGAGGAAATCGCGCCCATCTTCTGCGGAATCCCTTCAACGTCCACCACGGCGTCGCCAACGGGTACCTTGGAGTCGATGTAATAGTCGCAGGCCTCGTAGAGGTCGAGCTTGGTTGGATGCCGCGCGGGGTGATCCTTAGCCGTATGCGTCGAGTGTTCGAGCGAAGTTACGGCAATGGTTGTCGCGCCTAGTTCCCGGCAAGTCAGCGCCGCGTCAAGGCAGGCGCAATTGATGCCGTATGCGTTGGCAACGATGAACAAATCGCCTTTTTGAATGCGGTTATCCAGAATCACAACGCGTCCATAACCCGGCGTGCGCTCTATTTCCATGGATCGCAAAGCGCCGTTGCTGAGCAGTGTTCCTTCGTCGAGAATCGCGCTGATGTGCATGAGTCCGCCCGCGCGGAAAAAGACTTCCATCGCGTTGATGTTGGAGTGCCCGCCGGGGCCCCAGATGTAAACAAGCTTATCCTGCCGTATCTGATCGGCAATCAGCCCGGCTGCAACGGCAATCCGCTCCCCTTCTTCTGCGCGTATTCTTGTAAGGTATTCCACCGCAACATCAAAATAGCGATCCATAATCGTGCTGGCCATTGTATTAACCTCCATTATCATTCGTTTTATCAGTATTTATGTTGCCGCCAATCTAGTCGCTAAAGCAAACTGATCGGGCACTATTTCACAAGATGACCCGCGTAATAGACCGCGCGGATCGATAAATCCGGATTGATCAATACAATATCCGCGTCAAGTCCCGGTGTAAGGCGCCCTTTCTTATGCGAAAGCCCGAGGATCCGCGCCGGCGTTTCGCTCATCATACGCACGCAGTCCGCAAGCGGCACGCCTGCTTGCTGATGCGTCACGCGCAAGAGCCGATCCGCAGTGGCAATGCTTCCGGCAAAAGCCGACCGATCCGGCAGTTTGGCTACGCCGTCCTCGATGATGATCCTTTGTCCGTCATGGAGCGGGCCGGAGACGGATTCCGTTACATCCTGTCCCGCGCAGCGCAGAGAATCGGATATCAGCGCTACGCGCTCGGGCGATTTCAGGCGATACACCATATTGAGCAGCTCCGGCGGCAGGTGGCAGCCGTCCGCGATGACCTCGACGGTCAAGTCCTCCAGCATATACGCGCTTTCGATTACGCCCGGATAACGGAATCCCCCTCTGCGCACAATGGTGCTCGTGCACGAGTATAAGTGTGTGATATGCGAGTAACCGTGGTGTGTGGCTTCCAAAACAGTGGCGTATTCCGCATCCGTATGCCCCATGCTCGCAAGAATCCCGCCCTGCGCCAGCGCATCCCCCATCTCCAGTGCGCCCGGCAGTTCCGGCGCGACCGTCCAGCGGGCGATATCTCCCGCGGCATACTCAATGAGCGCACGATACTCCGCGGGATCTGGATTTTTCAGATAGCGCGGATCCTGCGCGCCGCGCTGCGCCATGGCAAAGTACGGCCCTTCCAGATGAAGCCCCGGCGTAAATGGCCCGTCGCATAAGAATGCCCGCGATGCGCGGAAACGGTCGATCACGCCGTAAAGACGTTCGAATTTTCCCGTGAGCGTCGTCGGCAGGATCGTGGTTGTGCCATGCAGTAGATGCGTTTTACAGGCGCGCGCGAATTCCTCCGGCGAAGCGTCCATAAAATCGAACCCGCCCGCGCCATGCGCATGCAGTTCAATGAACCCCGGCGCCGCATAGCATCCGCCGCCGTCGACCACTTCCGCATCCGCCTCAACACACACTTCGCTGCCGCACGAAAGGATCACGCCGTTTTCAACGAGTATGCTCCCGTTGTAAATACGCCCCCGGTCAATGAGTTCTATGTTCTGAATCAGCGTTTTCATCTGAATCGCCTCTTATCGTTTTGAGGGTTTACCAGCGCTCCGCGCTGTCCGGGTCAAGGTAAAGAACGGCGTTCTCGGCGCGCCGCAGAATTGACGCGGGGCAGCGTTCGGAAATTTCACCGTGCAGCATATCATGTACCGCGTCCGTTTTGGTCGAACCGGGTACGATGCAAAAATGATACTTGGCGCGCATCAGCCGCGGAACGGTCAGCGTCAGCGCGGTGGAAGGCACCTGCTCAAACGCGTCAAAGCATCCGTCGTGCACCTGCTGCATACGGCAAACGTCGTCCAGGCGGACGACCTTCACGTCCAGCAGATCATGAAAATCCGCTGCCGGAGGATCGTTAAACGCGATGTGCCCGTTTTCGCCGATCCCCATGCAGACGATGTCGATCTCTCTCTCTGCGAGAAGCTTTGCATACCGCTCGCATTCCGCCTGCGGGTTCTTCGTTTGTCCATCCAGGTACGAAACGCTGAGAAATCTGCCTCTTGAAAACAGGTTGCGGTTTAAAAAATTCCCGAATCCCTGCGGGGCGTCCGGCGCAAGGCCGATATATTCGTCCATATGGAACGCACGCACCCGCTCAAAGGGAATTCGCTCATCCTGCGCAAGTGCGTCTAAAAACTCATCCTGCGATGGTGCCGCTGCAAATACGATTGTGACCGAATCCTTTGTTTTGAGCAGCGAGATGACCGCTTGTTCGACGTCCGACGCGGCGGCCGTTCCCATTTCCGCACGGGTGTCATACCGCCGCGCTGTGAGCCGATCGATTGTTTTCGATACCATAATTCCCTTTTTTCTCCGTATTCTCCGCGCTGAACTCACTTTGCGTTCGGTGCGTTGTATTACTAATCACTTGCTGCCGCGTATACGCGGCTTGGGCGCATCCATCGTGTCCTGCCCCCAGGCGGGAATCCCCATGCCCGCCTGCACGCGTCCCATCAGGTCGATGCCGCCGCTTTCACAGCGCTGAATCTCCGCGTTCGCAAGGCCGAATATCACCCTGTGCTTATGAATGGAGTGCGCATAAACCGCGTTCATATCGTTCATCTCCGGCTGGGAGAGATTCAGCGCGTAAAATCCGGGCAGTTGATCGAACGACGGCATCAGGTGGTCGCCTCGTCCGCAAAAGTGAATCGCGCCGCCACCCAACTCCCGCATGATCCTTGCATCATAAGGAAACACAAATTCGTCGTACATTGCGCGGGAAATATTGGTTGCGGTGTCTTCGCGAATCAGCGTATGTCCGCGGTGCAGCCAGCCCCAGTCCATGCGATGGGTTTCGTCAAACGGCGGAAACGCTTTGTGCCAGGCGCGGCTGAAGAGAAGAAATTCATCCGTTATGATCTCCATCGTCAGATGAATCAGTTCCGGATCGTCCGAAAAAAGATAGTAAAACTCTGATCCGAACAGCATTTCCATAATGCCGCAAGGGCCTTCCGTATCCGCCATGTAGATGCCGCAGTACCTTGCAAGCTTGGGGTACTGCTTCAGCATCGTTTGAAACAGCGCCGCCGTTTCAAACGCCATGCGCGAATACCCCGTGTCGGGAGCCGGGCGCTTGCCGGACAGCCGAAACGCGCGCATAGCCGTTTCCGCATCCTGCAGACTCCTGCAGCCGGGCAGCGAGTCCTGCTCATAAGGCATTTGAACGACTGTTGCGCCGAGCAGTTCCGGCAGGATAATCGAACCGTAATTGCTGCGGTAACTCAACAGTTCCGGTCCGCCTTCGGCGAGCTGCCGGTTCATGCGGCAGAGTTCGGAATAGATCATTGTCTCCGGGTCGGCGAGCGCGTCGTTCATCTTGACCTGCGGCCAGTCGATTCGCGACGGTGATTTCTGACCGCGGTTTGAACAAAAGAACGACTCGTTCCACTCGCCGTCGGCAAAGCGGATCCAGTTATTCCTCAGTTGCTCTTCTATAGATCCGTCGATCCGGTTATCCAGATCGCTCAGATATCGAAATAAATTCTCCATATTGCTCTTTGCTTTGACTTTCGTTTGTTAATCGCTGATATTCTTCCCGCCTGTAAACCGATAATAATACGCGCCGAACAGATCGGCGATTTCCCGGCGGATCAACTCATCGTCCGGCCGGTAGCCGAGCGAAAAAAGATCGGCGTAGTTTTCGCAAAGCACCTCGGCGAGGATTGGCTTGAAACGCTCCCACTTGCCAAGCATATGCCCAACCATGTTCGCGTCCGAATGCTGGGCAACGAACTTTGGCCCAAGCATTTCGTACCGCATCCGCGTCATTTCGCGCTCCAGAACGGGGTTGTTGAGAAACCACCAGCACCCAAAGAGCATCACGTTGTTGAAGATGCGTGCCGTGGCGGTCAGTTCGTGCTGACTTTCACGCGCGAGTGCGGTCACGAGAAAACGGTTGCTCGAAAATCGACGGAAAAGCTCGTGCAGTTCTCGAATATCCACCTTGCCAAGCGAGTCGCCCGCTTCACCCATCGGCGGATTGACGCGCCTGGTCACGCCAAACATCAGCGAAACAGGCAGGTTCCTCTCCTCGCAGACGGGCAGCACGCAGCGGGTCAGAATTTCCGCCTCGGGCGAGTCGATCCGCAACGAAAAGTCCGGCGGGAGCGAAGAGGCGCAATACACGGCGGAAGTTCGGTCCAGCCAGTCCGTCAGAAAGCGCCGAATCTCCGGATACGAAACCGCCGTCGGCAGTCCGGCGCCGTCCCGTTCCACATAGTAGCCCCACTCGTTCATTGTTTTCACCGCGGCGGGACTGTAATTCAGCAGCTCGTCCAGGCGAAGCGCCGCGAGGAAGCGCGGATCGGCTGTATACCCGCCGCCAAGCCAAACCGCGGCTTCGCGCGCATCGAATGGATCGTTCGTCATGACCAGCGTTTCAATATGCTGCCGCCGGAGTACATTGTCAATATAGGTCTGCTTTGGAATCGCCGCATAGTAGGCGCGGTAGTAATCGAGGTCTTTCTGGTTGACGTCCAGCCCGTCGCGCTGAAACATCGTGAGGATCACCTTGCAGGACTCGCTGACCGGCTGCTTTTGAACAAACAGCGTATTCCAAACAAGGTTGGCGCGGCGCTCCATATCGAGCTTCCAAAAATCCGCCGGATTCATGCGCGTTTCCAGCACTGTTTCTTCGATGAGGTAATGGTAGCAAATCACTTCGTCAAGCTCCGCGCGCAGCAGCTCGCCAAAACACGGCGCATAAAGATGCGTATGGATATCCACAATCGGCGCGGCGGAAACACAGGCGCGTATCCACTCGCGGAGCGCGCTTTCCGAACGTATGTTCATCTTTCATTCCTCTCCCGGATGATACGGTCAGCTCTTGAGTCCGGTCGAGCTGAAACTCTCCAGAATCTGCCTGCGGAGAATGATATACACGATCATGATCGGCAGAATGGATATCAGCGACCCGGCTGTTATTAGCGGTATGTTGAGCGTAAACGCGGACTGGAAGGCGGAAAGCCCCAGTTCCATGGTAAAGAGCGAATCGCTGTTTGCAACCAGCAGCGGCCAGACATACGCGTTCCAAGCTTCGAGAAAAGCAAAAATGCCAAGCGCCGCAAGCGACGAACCCAATACGGGCGTGACGATCTGAATGAAGATTCGAAACTCCGACGCGCCGTCCACGCGGGCTGCCTCGATGAGTTCGTCCGGTATCTGCTGAATGATGGACTGCCGCATAAAGAAGATGCCAAAGCTCATCACCAGATACGGCGCAACCAGCCCACCCATGGTATCGATCAGATTGACGACGCCGTTGTATCTCAACTGCAGGAACACCGGAATCATATACACTTCAAACGGAACGATGGCTGTTGCGAGCACCGCGCCAAAGATGACTTTATTGCCATGAAATCGGTATTTGGCAAAGATATATCCCGCGAGCGTTGAGGTAAAGAGGATCGACGCCGTCGAAATCAGCGACATCACGCAGCTGTTGAGAAAATACTGAGCAAACGGAGCCGTTTTGAAAACCTGTACGAAGTTTTCAAAATGCCATTCTTTGGGAAAGATCGTTGGCGGCCAGATATTGAGTTCCGCCGTGCTTTTAAAGGCCGTTAACACCATCCAAAGGAACGGAATGACCATCAGAATGACGCCAAACGTCAGAAACACATAACGCACAATGCGCAGGCTCAGTTTGTCGTTCGTCATTTCTGCGTCCTCCTTGTCTTCATCAGTCTCTGCGTTCGCTTCACGCCGTCGCTTTCACGCAGCACAAGCATTTGCGCCAGCGTCAGAACGATCACGATGATAAACAGAATGACCGCCTCGGCGGAAGCATACCCCATTTTGTAAAAGCGGAAGCCGTTCTCTATCATGTCGTAAACCAGCACGCGCACCAGATAGCTTGGCGCACCCTGAACGTCCGAAGCAAGGATTTTTACCAGGCTGTAAACGTTGTATCCCTTAATCAGCGTGGTAACGGAAACATAAACCGTAATGGGCTTAAGCAGCGGAATTGAAATATGCCGGAAACTCTGGGAGCTGTTCGCGCCGTCGATCGCCGCCGCTTCGTAATAGGAGCGAGGGATGCCCCTTAAGCCGACAAGAAAAATCAACACATTATAACCGATGTTTTTCCAAACCATGATGGCAATCACGACGATAATCGCGGGAGTCGCAGATGTCAGCCAGGCGGTTTTCGCTACTCCGAATATCGAGAGGAACCAGTTGAGCAGGCCGTAGTCCGTATTCAAAATCCACTTCCAAATGATCGTAATCGGCACCATCGGCATGATGACCGGCAGGAAGTAGAGCGCTTCGTACCACGCGCGGAACTTGATTGCGCTGTTGAGCGCATTGGCAATCAGCATCGATAGCGGCATGATGATCACGAACATGGCAAACGCAATAATCGTCGTATTCACAAGCGACGTAACGAACTGCTGATTTTTAAACATGTTTACATAGTTCGTAATATTGATAAAAACGTTGTTGTTGGTTACATAGTCCCAGTTGAAGAAACTCATGTAAACCGTTTTGGCGATCGGCACAAAACGAAGATAGGTATAGACCGCCAAAATCGGAAGCAGACCGGCAATGATGAACCAACCGCCCATGGACATCTGCTTTTTCAGCCTGCTGGGCTTAATCGGATGTTTTCCTTTTTCCTTTGCCATGTATTCCTCTCCTCCAAACAAATTTGCGCTCGCTTGAATGCTGATAATCAAATTCAGTTTTCCGCCTTAAGGAACGCAAGGACGAAACGGCGGTTCGGCAGCCAGCCGCATAGAAACGTTCAGAACAGCACCGAACAGACTTTTTCCAGCGCGCGGGCAATGTCGTTTACTTCTTCTTCCCCATAGAGCGGTCCCAGGCCGATGGCAACGAAGCGCTCCACAAGGCCATCTGTATACAGACAGTCCTTCGACGCGTCGTAAACAACAGCCTCTCCATCAAATCCTTTGCCAAACGGCGGCATGTTCGGGTTCACCTGCGCCTTGGACTTGATGGGATATTCATTGATCAGGTTACAGCAAAACGACGTCGGCCCGCAGGGAATCCCTTCGGCAATAAGCGCCTCCGTCAAACGTTCCGCGTCCGCTTTATTCTGCATGAGCATGATAAATGCCAGCCCGCAGTCGCCTTCTTCAAAACGCACGCCAAAGCGCCCGTATTTGGATACCGTCTCACGCAGGCGTTTATGCGCCGCCCGGCAAACGCCGAGAATGATCCCCAGCTTACGAATCTGCGCAAGTAAAAAGGCGCCCTGCAGTTCGCTCATGCGCATCTGCAGCCCCGGAAAGCTCAGTTCGCGCGCGGCAAGCGATTTGTCTTCCAGCTTGCTTTCAAAATACGGGCGCACGAACCCCAGATCGTGGTAACGAACGGCGCGGACGTAAAACTCCTCGCGGTTGGTAAAGAACATACCACCCTCGCCGCCAGTGATCATTTTGTGGGTTTGAAAGCTCGCAATCGCCATATCGCCAAAGCTGCCGAGCATTTTCCCGTGATATTCGCCGCCAAGCGCCTGTGCGCAGTCCTCAATGACAATCAGGTTGTGCGCGCGCGCAATTCGAACAATCTCTTCTATTTTCGCCGGGCAGCCCTGATAATGAACGGGGATGACAGCCTTGGTTTTTTTTGTGATTTTTTTCTCGAAATCCAAGGGATTCATGTTAAGGTCTTCCCCGATATCGGCAAAAACCGGAGTCACGCCCATGTTGACCAGCACGCAATAATCCGTATACCAAGCAAAGCTGGGGATAATCACTTCGTCCCCGGAGCCGAGCCCCGCCGCTGCAATGGCGCAAATCAGCGCGCCGGAACCGCTGGAAACCGCCAGCGCGTATTTGCAGCCAAGCATCTCGCAAAACGTATCTTCAAACGTTTTCACCTTCACGGGGTTGCCCACGCCGTAATGCCGGAACGGGCTTTTTTCGCGGACGACGTCGGTCAGTTCCGCCAGTTCTTCCGCGCCGATGAGCGACGCGCCGAGCATGTTGCTGGGAAACGGTTTTTCCCGCACGGGTTTCCCGCCGTCGATGGCCAGTTTTTCCATATCTTCAATCCTCCGATTTACATTTTCTTATTCGTGCAGTTTTTATCAGAATCGCACCTGTCGGCCGGTCTTTGCGGACTCGTAGATGCCGAGAATCAGCTCTACAGATTTTCTCGCTTCCGCGCCTCCAATATCCGGCACGGTGTCATTCTCTATCGATTCAATCGCGCGGCGGATCTGCTTGGCGTGATACTCGCAGGCAAACGCCATGGGAATCGACGCGCGCGCATTATCCACTTTTCCGCTGCCAAAAAACGCCTCCGCTTCTTTGTCCAGCGGGTCGGAATCCGCAAACTTCCAGCGCTCAATCACACCGTCCAAAACGCTTGCGCTGCCGCGTTCACCGGTAATCTGTATCTCCGCCGGATAGCCGGGATAAGTGGACGTTGTGGCGATAATCGCGCCAAGCGCTCCGTTCAGAAAGCGCAGCGAAACCACCGCCGTATCTTCGGTTTCCATACTCTTATGCAGCAGCGTACCGGTATAAGCCGAAAGGCTTTCCACACTTCCCGCCAGCCAAAGCAACAAATCGACATAGTGAATACTTTGATTCATCAACGCACCGCCGCCATCCAGCGCCCATGAGCCGTGCCAGGGGGACTTGATGTAGTAGTCCGGTTCGCGATACCAGCGGATGATGGCGTTTGCATTGACGAGCTTGCCAAAGCGCCCGGCTTCCACTGCGCGCTTTAAAAACAGATTGCTCTCGCGATAACGGTTGTTGAAGATGCAGTTGAGCTTGACATGGTTTTGCTCGCAAGCTTCTATCATCGCGTCAATCTTGGGCAGCGTAACATCCAGCGGTTTTTCAACGATGACGTGCTTTCCCGCGCGCGCAGCGGCTATTGCCGCCTCGCTGTGCAGCCCGCTGGGCGTGCAGATGGAAACAAGGTCTATATCCGTCCGTTTGAGCAGTTCATGGTAATCCGTATAGCTCGCCGCACCCAGTTCGTTTGCCACGTGCGCGGCGGCCGCTTCATTTACATCGGCAACCGCGCGAATTTTCGTTTGCGGAATACGCAGAAACGACTCGATATGCATTTTCGAAATCGCTCCGCAGCCGATCACCCCAACACCTAACATATGCCCGATCCTCCTTATATTTGGTCTGCAGACGTCTGTGTGTTCATGATAACGCGATGCGATGATTCGATGCCATGGAAAAGCGCCTTGATTCGATGTATGATTCCGCTCTTCTGATATACTCACAAAGAATTCCGTTTTTTTTGTATCTGCCTGCGCTGTTGGCGGCAGTCTTCGGAAGAATTACGGTTCTCAGCTGCTGAACAAAGCGCCAAATACCACTGAACGTATTTCAGTGCGCGATGGCGCAACCGCCGTCCGGAGAGGCGCCCCCACTTTTCTTGGCGGCCGCGGCAGTGGCGGGATCCGCGCCTTCCGCGCGTTCTCCCGGGCTGCACAGCGTGTTGCGGTACACCGTCGGAGACGAGCCCACATACGACTTAAAAACCTTGCTGAAGTGGAATTGGTCGTAATATCCCAGCGCTTCCGCAATTTCGCAGAGCGCGCAGTCGGTATCCACCAGCATCTCGAGCGCTTTGGTGATTTTGATGGATTGGATATAGTTCGTAATGGTTTGCCCGGTCACCTGGCGAAAAATTCGGCTGAGATAGCTGGGGCTGATCGAAACGATATCCGAGAGTTCCTGCAGCCGCAATGGGCAGTTCAGGTGATTTTTTATATAGTTCTGCAGTTCGCAGACAACCTGCTTGCTCCAGTTCAATGTCATGCTTTCGGTTTCAAAGGTGAGCTTGCGATAAAGAAGCGTTAAAAAAGTGCCGATGTATTGGGTAATCGCCTTGCGCGCATCCGCGTCGAGCGGTTTTGAGGCGGCTTCGGTTAAAATTTCGTTGATCAAAAACCCGCCAGGAATGCTCAAATCGGCTCCCCATGTTTTGTTTCGCGTGGATTCCATATAGGTAGTGCAACCGGAGCGGACAATATCGCCGGTTACATTCATCCAAAGCATGGTCGGCAGTTCTTCGCCTGCTTTTTCAAGCTTTTCAAAGCCGATCCGGTGGATCTGGTTTCTATCCACAAGGGCCATCTGCCCCGGCTCCATCTGATAGTATCGGTCATTGAGCTGCAGGATGCAGCGTCCCTCGATTTGGACGGCTACTTCGAAGAATTTATGGCACTCATACTCAAAAAAGAGCGTGCGCTCGAAGGAAAAGCTCTCCGGCAGCGTATACGAGCCATTTTCTGGAGTAAGGTTGACAAATACACGCTCAACACTCGCATCGTCGAGCGTATTTCGAATCTGCCTGATTTTTTCAAGAATGTGTGCCAGCAAACGGAAGACCTCCCTTGATAACAACCTCTTCTTTACGGTTTTCACATCACGGTTTTCGTGTTTTGCACCGCTCTGATTTGGGAAAGGGCTGTTCGCCAACGAACAGTGTTCCTCGTTGGCGAACAGCCCGGAATCATCCGCGTCGGAGGATGCGTTATCCGCCGTACACGCCGTTTTCCTGAAGGATTGCGTTCGTTTCCGCCGCGCACTCTTCGAGGAAGGCCATGATAGCTTCGTCGTTATTGTAGAAGTCCGGGGAAGCAAAGCCGACCGTGGTCAGCCGCTCGGCAAACTTCGTCTGCAATTCGTCGTTGCAGGAGAGGAGCGGATACATATAGAGCGTCTGATCCGGGTTGTAGAACGCGTCCAGAATCTCTTGATCCACCGGCAGATCCACATCGCTGCGGCCAGGGAACCAGCCCGTCATCTGCGCCTGAAGAACCGCATTTTCCGGCTCGACCATGTACTTGATGAAGTCCCACGCGGCGGCAACCTTCGCGGTGTCCTGTTCGCTGGTGGTTACGTACCAGTTATAACACATAAACAGGTTTGCATTCCACAGCGGCAGGCAGCCGTAGTTCAGGTCGGGCGCGTTGGCGGCGATATCCGGAATGACCCACTGTTCGCGGACGAACATGGCCGTCTGACCGGATTCAAAGCCCGAGGAGTCGGTGCCGATGTCAAAGTTGCAGGTCTTGTCTCCATAGAGGCAGTCCACGTAGAATTTCAGTGTATTGAGACCCGCTTCGTTGGCGTAGTTGGCAACGAACTTGCCATCCGAAACCTCCTTGACGATGCTGCCGCCTTCCTGCATCATCCACAGCCAGAACTTTTCACCGATACCGCTGCCGCCGCCCGCAATACGAAGAGCAATGCCCGAACGGGTCAGCGTGCCGGATTCGTCAAACTTGGCGAGCTTCTCGGCCAATGCGCGTACATCGTCCAGAGACTTCGGCGCGTCCGCTGCGGTCAGTCCGGCTTCCGCGAAAACATCCTTGTTGTAATAAATCGCGGTGGTGGACTGAAGCGTCGGGATGGCGTAGGTGTCGCCGTTGACCACAACGCCGCTTGCCACGGCTTCGGAGAAGATGTTACGGTCCGCAATCATGTCCGCAACGTCCTGCGGAGCTTTGCGCACGTAGCCGCCTTCCACATAGCGGTTGATCCACGTACCATCGATGAGCACGATGTCCGCCGCAGTGCCCGCGGGCAGGGCGACGCTGAGCTTGGTTTCTTCGTCACGGAGGTCAAAGGACGTGCATTCGATCGTCACGTTCGGATGATCCGCCATGTACGCCTGGGAAACCTGAGCCAGCCAAGCGTCGAATTCCGGATATCCGGTCCACAGAGTCAGAGTAATGTTTTCCGTCGAGCTGGCGGCTGTTTCTTCGGCAGCAGCTTGATCGGTTGTCGCGGCGGGCGTCGTGTTTGCGCATCCAGCGAATGTGAGTGCCGCAAAGAGAATCGCGAATACCAGAGCTAATGTCTTCCTCATCTGTTTTCCTCCCAGTTTTTGTTTGGTTTATTTCAGGCCGGCGCGGGCGCGCCAGCCAAACGCGCAATCGCAGGCTTCTTTATTTCACATCCGCCTTACGGGTGAAACGCTTCTTTTCAAAGCAGTCAATCGAACGATACCCTTCGGTATACCAGCCTTCATGCTCCACGCCGGGGGCAATGTACAGTTCGTCGCCGGGACGAAGCATAATCTCTTCTTTGCCATCCAGAATCAGGCGGTATTCGCCGTTCAGAATCAGGCAATATTCGCCGTAATCATGGGAGTGCCGTTTGCAGTAGCCGGGCCCCGCCGGGCTGTCCCAAATGACCATCTGCATACCGTTCGCGCCGTCAAACACATGGCCGCGCATTCCGCCTGCCATGGAATCGCTGACGACTTCATTGTCTTCTTGCAGCATAAAATCTGGAAACGCTGTTTTCATAGTGGTGTTTTCCTCCGATATGTATTTTTTTCAGTTATTTATTCAAGTTCGAACTGGAATCGAGCAGATAAAACGAATTGGATCAGTATTCATTTTAAATCAGCGTGCCGCCGATTTCTATGTAAAATCCACTGTCGTTGATGTAAGTCCTTGTTCACTCGCATATCATGAAATGCAAGTTTCCGGCTGGAGAACGGCCTGTAAAATCCACTGTCGTTGATGTAAGTCCATGTTCATTCGCATATCTTGTAATGCAAGTTTCCGGCTGGAGAACAGCTCTGTAAAATCCACTGTCGTTGATGTAAGTCCTTGTTCAATCGCCTACCGATAAACATAAGCCTTCGGACGGGAACCGGTTTTATTCTGCCGCATATCATCAAACGAAACGGTTCCATGTATTTTCCTCATTCTGCATGTAAGATCATGCCGTAATTTCCGTTTTCGATTGACAAGCGATTTTTCGAATTTATCATGTGTTATAGAAACCATAAAAAATTTCAAAAACGCGTTTGTTTGCCTCTCATCCGGCTGCGAGACAATCATTGATAAATCCCAAACCACGTTCAGTTGAAACACGTTCCGCCGGATGCCAGCGAATCCGAAACAGCAGTAATCAATTGGTAATGATAACGAGGTGCATACCATGAAAAAATCCGTTCGGAAAATTGATGTCCACGCGCATGTAATCCTGCATCCGGAGTATGAGTTCCCAGTCCAACTGACAACGACGCTTTCCGACCAGCTTGCGCTTTATGACGAATTGGATATCGAGAAAGGCGTCCTGCTGCCCATTGTTGCGCCGGAGGCGGAGCCGCTCGTGATGTCCAACGGCGACACCTGTTACCTCGCCAAGACGAATCCCGACCGGTTTTACTGGTTCTGCAACGTAGATCCCCGCTTTGGCGAGAACCGCGCGGACAGCGACCTCAGCCGGCATCTGCGTTATTTCCAGTCGCTCGGCGCAAAAGGCATGGGTGAGCTCACCGCCAACCTCTGCGCGGACGATCCGCTGGTCGACAACCTCTTTTCGCATTGCGAGGCGTGCGGCCTTCCGGTCACCATCCATATCGCCCCTGTAAAAGGAGGCTGCTACGGGCTGATCGACGAGGTTGGTTTGCCTCGGTTGAACCATATGCTCACGAAGCATCCTCGCCTGAAGCTTCTTGGCCACTCTCAGCCTTTCTGGGCGGAGATTGGAGCGGATGTGACGCAGGATTTACGCGGAAGATACCCCGTTGGAAAAGTGACCGAAGGAAATCTTGCAAGGATGCTGCGCGAACACGAAAACCTCTTTTGCGACCTGTCCGCGTTCAGTGGCTGCAACGCGCTGACCCGCGACCCCGACTACGGATACCGATTTATCGAAGAATTCTCAGACCGCTTGCTCTATGGTGTGGATCTGTGCACGCCGGATGATCGTCAGCCGCGGATGCTCGCGTCGTTTCTTGATGCTTCGTATGAAAGCGGCTGCATCAGCGAACACGATTATTCGGCGATTTGCCGTGACAATGCGATCCATATTCTCGGACTGGACGATTTAGCCGAATAGCCGCGTCAGCAAATAAACTCTCCACGGCGGCTCGACGGACTCCGTTTGAGCCGTCTCTTATTGTTGTTTCCCACTGCAACGGTACGAAAAGTTTACTCGAACGTGTATCCGGGTTCTATTCCGGAAGATTCCAAAGCCAATATGAATTTATCAAGTTGCACAGGAATGTATAGGACTTTCTTCTTTGGATTGCGTCTCGAAATAGAAAACGTTTTCTTCTTTTTGATTTGTTTGTGGCCAGTTCGCTTGTATTGAAATCCGATTTGTTTCTCGTGTGGCTCTATATTAGCAACATAATCTCGTTTTCGCAACTAATAATCCGACATTTTCACGAGTAAACGTTTTCTGTTTTTCCACTTGTGTTTTGCGCGTGATTTGTTATAATTGCGGTATGATGGGATTATACGTGGACAGTATCTGTTCCAAACTTACGATTATACATAATGACGCTTATTTTATGCGGTTTTGTATGGCTGTTCTTACGGATGCTCAGTGTTTTCGGCGCGTTTTCTCTTTCGTTTCTGCTTTGTTTCTCGGAAATGACACACGTTGTTTACTCGCCATATAGGATACGGTCATTAAAACCCGCGCCGATCGGATCGCATCCATCGACCGGGCAGCGAGTTCATCAAGTAGTTTCCATCCGTTTTCCATCCGTTTTTACAGGAGGTTTGGATATGTCAGATCATAAACGTCCAACCATTCGAGATGTAGCGCGTGAAGCGCACGTTTCAATAGCGACGGTTTCGCGCGCGATCAGCGACTCCGACTATCCCATGAACGACGCGCTTCGCGAGCGGGTCCGCGTTGTTGCGGGGGAACTGGGATATCATCCAAGCGTCGCTGCGCAAATGCTGCGGCAGGACGCCAGCCGCGACATCTGCCTGATCGTTCCGAACATCTCAAACCCCTATTATCTGCAGGCGCTCCGCGGCATCAACGCCGTGGTGTCCGAAAAAGACTATATGTTTGTTTTATGCAATTCCGAACGGGAAGCGCAGCGAGAGCATGAATATCTCCGCCTGCTCTACCAGCGCCAGTGTTTAGGCGCGATTATCTCTTCGGTAGACACATCTCCCGATACGATCAACCAATACGTTGAAAAGGGCATGAAAATCGTCCTGCTGGATCAGCAGCTCCGCGGCGCGAAATGCCCGACCATCCGCTTTGACTCGCGCGGCAGCGGCGAGCTGGCGGCAAGCTACCTCGTTACGCTGGGCCACCGGAAAATCGCCTTTGCCACGATGCCGCTGAGCCGATGGACGCGGCAGGAAATCTACCACGGCTATCAAGACGCGCTGATTAGCGCAGGCGTTATGCCGGACGATAGCTATCTTTTTGTGGCAGACCCACCGAACGATTCCTACGGCGGCGATATTGAACTGACCGCGGGCGCGAACATAGCGGCGGAGTTTATCGCGCATCGCTGTGACGCAACCGCAATTCTCTGCATCAACGACATGGTTGCGTTCGGCGTGTTGCAAACGCTCCTGCAAAACGGCGTTCGCGTACCGGATGACGTTTCCGTCATGGGCTTCGACGACGTGCCGTTTGCCGGGGTCTATTCACCCGCGCTCACCACTGTTCGATATCCCTCCGAACAGACGGGGCGTTTTGCCGCGATGATGCTCATGGACAGCATCTCCAGCAATAAAGGCCTCGATACGCTGGAAATGCAGCTAACCCCGCAGTTGGTCGTCCGCCAGAGCACCAAAGCGCGCTGATATGCCGCTTTTGCTCGCAAATCCGAAACAGCGCGCAATTTTAAGGTTAATAACAAAACACTGGCGAAAATAATGCCGGACTTGCTCTGACCCGCTTTTTGAGGCACTCGCTTTTCGACCTGTTAACCATAATGCTTACGCGTATTTTCAGTATGACTAGAAAAAAATGCTTCGTCATCCGAGTGTTCATACTGGGATGACTTTTTTAGTAGCGCACGATTCAGCGCTGTTTTTAGTCCGGAATACCTATATAGCCTATTTCCCAAATGTATGGTAGAATTGATAATGACCTAATACGTATTATGAATGATAAGGATATTCCTATGAACACAATGAATCCAAACAGCGAAATTGCGTTGTATAAACAGTTGGCGCGGGTTCTTGTTTCCCGTATCCAGACGGAAGATTTAAAGCCCGGCGATCAGCTGCCTACCGAAACGGAGCTTGTGGAGCAGTATCACGTAAGCCGCATCACCGTTCGCGCCGCCCTGAAGAATCTGGAAGAAGACGGCGTTCTGGTTCGTTCTCAGGGCAAAGGTACCTTTGTTGCGTCGCCCAAGGCATACTACAAAGCCGACGATCATGTCGGCTTTACGAAGTCTTGTTTGTTGATCGGCAAGTTTCCGGGAACCAAACTTCTCAAACGGGAGTTTGTTTTGCCTTCCGACAGCGTAAGGGAATTTCTGCAGCTCGGCGGCGACGAAAAAGTGATCATGACCGAGCGTCTGCATTTTGTTGACCACAGGCCAATCGCAATAGAAACCAATTATTATTCAAATACGCTTGGCTTCATTATGACGGAAGACTTGGAAGGTTCCTTGTTTGATTTGCTCAGGAGCAAGTACCGCATCACCGCCGAACACAGGGACCGCACCCTTGCCGTCTGCACCGCGACGTCTTACGAAGCGGAGCTCCTTGAACTCAAGCGGCGCACGCCGCTGCTGCTGTTTAAGGATAGGCTGGTGGACGGCAACAACGCTCCCCTGTATTTTTCCAAGCAAGTATACTGCACCGAGAATATGGAGTTTTATATCTATTAACCTTTTATGGCGGGCAATATCATTCAAGCGTCGCCGTACACCAGCGCCGTTCTTCCATCATTCAAGCGGCGCTGTACATCAGCGCCGTTCTTCCATCATTCAAGCGGAGCTGTACACCAGCGCCGTTCTTCCATCCAATGGAGGGATTGAACGCCTTGTTCCTTCAGCCACTCCGCCGTCTGCGAAAAATAGCGCGCAACGTCTTCCTTACGGTGTGCGTCCGATCCCAGCGTAAACAATGTGCCGCCAAGTTCGCGGTACCGGGAGAGTATCGCAGGATCCGGCATTGCATCCCGGAGATCGTATCCGCGCTCTTCATGCAGCGCTTCTACCGTCCGGGTGTTGATTTCAAGCGCCTGACGGTTCTGAACCATCACGCGAAACAGGCGGTCAAACGCCTCCGGCGCATGACGGTAGAGCATCTTTGGTTTTTCCTGCGGCGCATACCGCGAAAAGAAGTCGTAATGCCCGATGATGTCCGCCTGCGGGATCATTTCCGCAGACTCAGCCAGAACTTCAATAACACGCGCATACACGGCGCTGATTTCATCGTTGAACAAATCCCCCGGAAAATAAACGGGATTGATCCCTTCATATTCATGCAGAGAGAGAATGACGCAGTCAAACATCCTGCTCGCGGCGAGTTGCCTGAGCTCATCGATGTGGTTTGGCAGATAACCGATTTCAATGCCAATCAACAGCCCGGGACGATCCGTCGGTTTTCGATCCGACGGTTTTTTTCGGTACTGCAGGTTTTCGCTGTAATATTGATTGGGGTCAAAAATCCAAATCTGGCTGAAATCCGTCGCGCTGTCGATGTCGTAATGATCGGTAATCGCAACCCCGGCCAGTCGCATCTCCGCCGCCGCTTCCAGCAGTTCTTCTGCGCTTTGAGCGCCATCCGGCGACCAGCCGCGCAGATGGCTGTGCATGTCGACATACATCTGTTTTGCCTAATCCGCGTCCGCCAGATCGCTTTCTAAAATTTCGCTTCCTTCAAATCCGCTGAAAAACGTGCATGTCCTGGCGGCGGCTTCCGTTGCCAGCTGCATGCAAACCGGCACCGGTTCCTTGCGGACGAAAGCGGCAAGGAAGGTTCCAATATAAGTATCTCCCGCGCCAAGGGTATCCACCACATTTGCGGGCGCAATCGGCGTATAAAACGTTTGCCCTTCCGCCTGCGAAACGACGGAGCCGTGCTTGCCCATGGTTACCACCACATAGTCCGGCCCGAGCGGGTGTTTGCCGCGGGCAAACGCTTCCGCCTCGGCTTGCGAATCCGTATCCATGGAGAAAAACGCTATGTCTACATACGGAATGCACAAATCCAGGAATTCCTGCGAGTACCGCTCGCCAAAGTCCATCGAAATCAGGCTTTTCCCCTGCTGCCGAAAGACCGGCAGCTTTCGCTCGGTGCCGCCCTGCCAGGTGTTGTGAATCAGCGTATGTTTAAATAAATAGCCGAGCACTTCTTCTGTCAGGCGAAACTGAGAAACCGGCCCAAGGAATTCCTCAACGAACTGCCGTTCAACGCCCGTAAACGCAACTTTCGTCCATGCGGTTTCGGTTTCGAACACCTGTACGCAGCTTGTATCGATTCCCTTTTGCCTGAGCTTTCGTAAAATGGCGCGCCCGTTGTCATCGCTGCCGACAGCGCCGACATAGGACGTTTTGCAGCCCGCGGCCTTTGCGTGAACCGCGGCGTTGAGCGCATTGCCGCCCACGAACCGCCGTTTTTTGGGGGAATCATATAAATCTACACAATTATCGCCAAAGCAGACAATCGACGGAATCATCTATACCACCTCATGCATGAAATCGAAAAACAGTTATTCTTTGACCGCGCCAAGCGTATATCCGGAAATCAGATACTTGTTGCAGATGGAAAACAAAATGATCTGCGGGATGGTCACAATTAGCGACGCCGCCGCCATGACCGGCCAGTTGAACGAGCCGTATCCTTTGAAATTCGAAATGGAAACGGCAATCGTCTGCGCGTTGGAATAGGCCAGCGCGAGCGGGAACATCAGCGACGTCCATACCGTGATAAACGAGAGGATGCCGCTGGTTACGATCCCCGGCATGGACAACGGCAGAACGATTTTTGTGAGCACTTGCCGTTCCGAACAGCCATCCAGCCTTGCCGCCCATTCCAGATCGGAAGGCAGATCGCCAATGAAGTTGCAGAGCAGCAGGATGCAGTACGGCAGCGTCAGAACCTGAAACGCAAGGATCAGTCCCAGCTTGGTATCGTAGAGGCCGAACTGCTGATACAGGACGAACAGGGGGATCAAAAAGACCATTTCCGGAATGATGCGCATGCTGTTGACGCCTTTTTTGAAGAAGGACTTCACGCGTTCGCCAATCGGCGAACGGATGAGCGCATACGCCATTAAAAAGCCCGCACTCAACGAAAGCAGCACCGTTCCGATGGAGATGACGAACGTATTATAGAACGATTCGCTGAACCCGCCGGAGTTCCATGCTTCGAGGTAATTTTCAAATTGCAGCGGCGCGCTGAACTGGAAAAACTCCCTAGCGTCCACCGGCAGTTTGAGCGAGGTCACAAGAAGCCAAATGACCGGAAAGATAAAGAACAATGCTATTACGGTCAACAGCGCGTATCGAATGATCATCCCAATCTTTTTCATCTCGATCCTCCAATACGGATCAGCTTCTTTGCCAACCCCACAACGATCATCACGATGATGGAAAACAGAATCGCCATAGCGATGGAATATCCAATGTTGAGATACTTGCCAAGCCCCACCGTATAGATATACAGCTGTGAAACTTCGGAAGCCCTTACCGGTCCGCCGCCCGTAATCGCCCACGCTAAGGCGAACACGCGCAGCAAATCAATCATCCGCAGCGAAAGCGCAACATCCGCAAACGGCCGCAGGTGAGGCCACTGCAAGTACCGGAATATCTGCCAGGAATTTGCTCCGTCAATTCTGCCGCCTTCCAGCTGATCCAGCGGCATGCTTTGCAGTCCCGAAAGCAGGATCAGCGTAATATTACCCGTCATCCACCAACATTCCACAAGAACAAGCGCAAATATGACAACATTCGGGTTCCCCAGCCAGTCTACCGCCGGGAGATGAAGCCCTGTTAAAATC
This sequence comes from Clostridiaceae bacterium, assembly GCA_039683415.1. Lineage (GTDB taxonomy): Bacteria > Bacillota > Clostridia > Christensenellales > CAG-138 > UBA7703. The sequence continues at coordinate 207,047 of JBDKRL010000002.1, read as the reverse complement.
TGATTGAGAATGCCGGAGGAAGGATCCAGCATCATGCGCCACATGATCGCCGCCACCATATCGGAAATCGTGAGCGGAAAAATCAGCATGGTGCGAAAAAACAGCGATCCCTTATGGATTTTATACAGCAGCATTGCGCATGCAAGCCCCAGCAGGAATTCCAGCAGCAGCGAGAGCAGCGCGAATGTCAGCGTGTTTCCAAGCGCGTTCCAAAAATAAGAATCTTGAAAGACCTGCAAATAGTTCGCAAGTCCTATAAAGCTGATCTTATCGGTACCCGCAACCCAGTCCCAATCATACAGGCTGGTTTTCAGGCCAAATATCAGCGGATACACCACAAAGCCGATGAAAATAATCAGGCTTGGTATGGTGTATAAGTACCCGGCAATTTTTCGTTTCCTCAATTGTGAGTGTATCTGGCAATCCCTCATCTTTTTATCGTTTCCTTACGGCGAATTCCGGTGAGCCTTGGGTTGACAGATTCCCCTTCGCTGCCCGAAGGGGAATCTGTCCGGAATGTGAACCACCTGCCTGTTGCGGCTGTGTTTAGTTCGTCGTTTTCAGTCCTTCGTTTTCAATGATCGTTGCGGCTTCGCTGTCGAGCCACTGCATCACGGTATCGGCGTCTTCGCCCTGCGAAATGCGGATCACGGCGTCAATGATGCGGCCGCAAATCTCGCTCGAACCGTTGAAGTACATGTAGCCCGGCGCGGACATGTTCAAAGACTCATCGACCGCCGTGCTGAACTCTTCGCCAAAGACGGAAGCCATCGCTTTCCAAGTCGAAGCACGGACGGGTCCATAGGTGCTCTGCGCGGTGGCCAGTTCCACTTCGGGGCTGGTAGACCACTGCACGAACTGCCAGGCAGCATCCTTCACCTTGGACTTTTCGGTAATTGCTAGACCCCATGCCCAATGGGTCGTTCCGTGTCCGGTTGCGGTAGCGGGCACCGCCAGATAGCCGACTTTGCCGACAACCTGCGACTGCTCCGGGTCTTCAAAAATCGAGGCAAACACGCTTGCGTCGAACCAGTAGGTTGCCGCGTTGCCCGCCGCAAACTGCGTGGTGCAGTCATACCAGGTAAAGCTGCTGGAGCCCGTCGGCCCAAGGGAAACCAGTTTCGCCCAGGTCTTAAAGCCTTCTACGACCGCGGGATCCGTAAACTGCGTGTTCCAGTCTTCGTCAAAGTAGAACATCTTCTGTGCCAGATACGGCCGGTCGCCCCAGTTGTTGTAAACCGCCGCCAGCAGTTCGTCCGGCATGGTCGAATCCTGACCGCGAATGACCGCCGCCGAAATGCCCTGGTCTTTATAAGCCGCGTCAATCTGGTCGAGCGCCGCCATCCAGGCGTCCATCGTCGTGAGCGTGCTCACATCGATGTTCTGCTCCTCCATGATGTCCTTTCTGTAGAACAGCATGTAGGTTTCCATCGTCAGCGGAATGCCGTACACTTCGCCATCCTGATCCGGGAAGCGGAAGCCGTCGACAATATAAGGATAGATGTCGTCATACTGATACTCCGCCGGGGTCTTTTCGGGGTCGTTGATGAACTCGTCCAGCGAGGCAATCCAGCCGTTGGTATAACCGGTGTAGCCCGACTGGTTCGGCGAGAGCATAAAGACGTCAAACGGCGGCTCGCTTGAGCTGAGGCCAAGGTTGACACGATCCCAGTATACATCTTCGCCAAGCACCGTGACATTCACAATGATGCCGGTTTTTTCCGTGAACTGTGCAATCAGCGGTTCGACCGCCTTCTGCCACGGGTGGGAATCCAGCAGAACGTTCACCGTCTGCCCTTCGTAGGGTTTGTCGCTCGCTGTGGTTGCCGTTTCCTGTTCGGTGCTTGCCGCGGTTGCTTCCGCCGCGGGCTCCGCCGCCTGCTCTGTCTTTGCGCAGCCCGCAAACGCGGACACTGCCAGAAGCAGAACAAGGAACAACGCCAGAAACTTTTTCGACTTTCCAGTACCCATCTTGTAACCTCCTTATTATTTTGGATAGGACTTCTTGATACTTGTTATAATTGACCGCCGCTGACCTTGATTGATTCTCCGGTCATGAATTCGGCTTGATCGGAGCTGAGGAAGAGAATGCTCTTGGCAATATCGGAAGGAACGCTCAGCCTGCCAAGCGGGGTAAGCGAAATATACTCTTTACGGACGACTTCCGGATCCTCGATGCCGCGCAGCTGGGCTTCCCAAATGACTTCCCGATCCTGCATGGGGGTTTTTACGTATCCGGGGCACACCGCGTTGACCGTGATGCCATAGGGGGCAACTTCTTTAGCGATGGATTCCGTAAGCCCGATGACGGCGTACTTCGAGGCGCAGTAGTGCGCCAGCAGCGGCGCGCCTGCCTTGCCCGCCATGGACGCGGTGTTAACGATTCTGCCTTGCCTGCGCTTTATCATATGGGGCAAAACATGTTTGCAGACCAGCCAGCAGCCCTTTGCGTTGACGTCCATGTTCAGATCCCATTCTTCTTCCGTAATCGCCCAGGACCACTGCATGGTGGAGACGCCCGCGCAATTCACCAGGACATCGATCAACAGGTATTCTTCCATCACGCTTTCCACGGCTTTTTGAACCTGCTTTTCGTTCGTTACGTCGACAACGTGCGTCCGGGCGGTTCTGCCAAGCGTTTTTAATCCGTCCAGTGTGGTTTGCAGGCCGCTCTCGCTTTTATCAAGCAAGATCAGCTTTGCCTTCTCCCTGCCGAACGCGTATGCGGTTTCTCTGCCGATTCCGCTGCCTGCGCCGGTAATCAAAACGGTTTTGTCTTCGAGATTGTACATGCTTTTACCACCCTGTTTGATTTTTGCGAAATGTTTCCGTCAATGCGTTGCTGAATACACCGATTTTGTTGCGAGGAATCGTTCTAAAAAAAGTTGCTCACTGTTGATTTTCGTTGCTGTGCAGTTGTGTCTGTTTACTGAATCATGCTTGCTGAGTAATGAACGGAAACGGGGATTTTTGCGTCGTCTTCTTCATCGCGTTATTTATGAAAGGAAACGAGAATTTTTACGTCGTCTTTTCGATAGCCGCCGGAAAGCAGTTCCGGCAATTCGTCAACCGAAATCGTTCGGCTGATCAGAGGCTGCAGGTTCATCCTGCCGGAAGAAATGATCCGAAATGCCTGATCGTGCGTAAAGGGGTTCAGCGCCGCGCCACGCACCGTCAGTTCTTTTTGATAAAACAATTGGGAAGGAACAGAGAATCGTTTCGTCAGATCGCCATCTCCAAAGAGTATCACCTGGCCGCCGGGTTTTACAATATCCATCGCCGCTTCCTGCGTAACAGGATTGCCGATGCACTCAATCACCACATCCGGCGCTTGTTGGGAATGGTTTTGATAGGCTTCCAGCGAGTCCACGACGATATCGGCGCCGACGATTGCGCCCAGCTTCTGCCGCCCTGCCATCTTTTCGCAGAGGATGACGCGTCCCGCGCCCTGCAGTTTTGCCAACTGAACCATCAGCAGCCCCATTGGCCCACCGCCCAGGATCATCACGTCGTCGCCAATTTCGATTCCCGCGCGTTTAATACCATTGAGCGCGCAGGCAACCGGCTCGACCAGCGCCGCCTCCTCCCACTGCATGGTGGGAGGAAGCGCAAATAACTGATCCAGTGGAACAATGCAGTATTCCGCAAATCCGCCGTCAATATCGACGCCAAGCGCTATGAGCCTTGTACAGAGGTTGATTCGCCCCTTGCGGCAGAATTCGCAGCTGTGGCAGGGGATGTTGGGGTCGACCGCGACACGGTCGCCAGGACGGAACCCTTCTACGTCGTCTCCCGTTTCCACGACCGTGCCGCAGAATTCGTGCCCGAGCACAATCCCCTGCGCGCTGCGGTCCGTTCCTCGCCAGATGTTCATATCGGTGCCGCAAACGCCGCAGCAGGCAACCTTAACAAGCGCTTCGCCGCGGGCGGGCGACTTCGGTTTGAGCTCACGCACTTCGCCTGAACCGGGAGAAAAGAACACAAAGCCTTTCATATTGCGCATCTGCTTTCTGAGGGGTTTCGTTCCGCTCGCTGCCGTTGTCCGATTTGCGCGTTGAACTCAATCAATATTCAAACTGGCGGTAATACCTTCTGGTCGTCAGCGGGTGTTTTCTAACGCTTTCTAGATGACAGCTCAGCCGTTCCGTGATGGCGTACAGCACGATTGGGGAAACGATTTTGCGGAACTCCGGATCCGTGAAAGGCAGTTCCACATCTTTTGTATCAAATAAGTTATAATCGGCTTCCAACTTTTGCGCAAACGCCAGAACGCGATCCATCAGCGGTTCGGATTCATCCTCGCCATAGAAAAGGAACATGCTGGTTCCTTTTTCCACCAGTTCCAGCGTTCCGTGGAAAAACTCCGCCGCGTGGATCGACTTCGTCTTGATCCAGAGCATCTCTTCGAGAATACACATGGCGTAATCATATGCTTCGCCCCAGAGCATGCCGGAACCGACTACCATGACATAGTCCATGTCCTTGTGGGCTGCGGCAATCTTGGCGCAGCGATCCTCGTAGAGTTCCTTGGCCTTGAGGAGCGCGGGGGTCAGCGCGGCATATTCCTTCATGAACTGGTCGTACTTGGGGAACTCGCCTTTGTTCTTCATGAATCTCGAAATCAGCATGATCTGGTATGTATAGATCGCTTCGCAAAGATTATCATCCTCGGCAAAGCTGCTCACTTTATAGTCTGCAAATTCGCAGATCGGCGTATTGTCGTTGGAAACATAAACAACGGTGCGCGCGCCGGCGGCTTTGCAAAACTTCGCGGCTTCCACAATTTCCTTGGTGTTTCCACTTCTGGTAGAGAATACGCAGACGGAATCCTTTGTAAAGCGTTTATGCCCCATCAGCATGAATTCTTTTGCAATGACCGCATGCATCTCAATGGTCGAGGAGCTTTCCATCCAATACTTCATCGGCAGCGTATGCGCGTAAGTTCCGCCGCAGCCAATAAAAAAGAGATTGGTATAGCCTTGTTTGCAGATCGCATCGACGGCTTCTTCAATCCCAGGACGCAGCCCGATTGCATCGTTCACTACTGTTTCGTAACGCCTTAAATCAAAGTTAAACATCTCAATGCCTCCATTTGTTCTATATCGTCTTATTACAACATTACTCTAGCATATACAAAATTTCTTGTCAATATCGGATTTTCGGACAGCCTGATTTCCGAATAACTTTTTTTCAGAGTTTCTTTTGCCAGCCTTTTTCGCTGTATTCGGCGGGATTGCCGGGAAAGTTTCGCCCGCCTAAACCGTGTGGCGCTCCAGTGCCGAGCCTGCCTGCCGTCATGCTGCGCGGAACGACAAGCTCTTTCCGGCGGAATACGCAAGGCCTCTTTCAAGTGCCTTTGCCAGCGGGATAACATCCAATCCAAAGTAACAGCACAATAAAAAGCCCCCTGTGCAATGCCATGCGACAGGAGGTTTTTGCTTCGAATGCTCAGATGTTCGTACATCGGTGTTCCCGGTGTTCGGCGGGAGCGATTTGTTGCTCAGCGGCAATCCGGCCTTTATGCTTTCAGGGCTTTAAACGCTTCGTCCGCGACTTCCAGCGTGAAATCATATTCCTTTTCATGCATGGAATAGTTCACAAAATGGTTGTGATGGTTCGCAAAATAGACGCCGCGCTTGACGCACTCCGACGTCCACTTCTGATGCAGGCTCAAAGACGGGTCGTCCGCAATCCGCATATACCACATGGAAGGCGCGCCGGAAATCACGAGCTCAAACCCGCGCGCGGCGGCGAGCTTGACAAGGTCTGCGGACAAGCGCTTCCCATATTCCAGCAGAACAGCCGGGCCGCCCAGCTTCTTCATTTTTCTCAGCGTGGCGATGCCCGCCGCAAACGGAATTGCCGACATCCAGTAACTACCGGTAAAAAACACATCGTTCACGGCGCCGCGCAGCGCGTCCGTTCCGCACAGGGCGGATACATTCCAGCCGTTGGCGAGCGCTTTGCAGAAGCACATCAAATCCGCCTTGAAACCGAAATAGTGGTCGGAGCCTTCCATATCCAAACGGAACCCGCAGCGAACATCGTCTATGGCGAGAATGATGCCGTTTTCGGTGCAGAGTTTTCTGATTTTTTGCCAGTAATCGTGCTCCGGCAGCAGATTATCAACGAAGTTGCCGTGCCAATACGGCGTGGACATGAAGCAGGCGATTTCGCCGGGATACTGTTTGACCAGACTTTCAACCTGTTCGTAGTCGTTCCAATCCACATAAAGATTGTTGGAAATCTCTTCTGTCAGCACGCCGCCGCAGCCGGGGCCTTGCGTCCAAGGCGAAACCCCGTGATAATTCCCCCTGACGAGAATGGTCTTTTTGCGGTTTGTTGCCGCCCGCGCCGTCATGATCGCCAGCGACGTAACATCCCCGCCGTTTTTTGCAAAAAACGCCCAGTCCGCCATCGCCACCGTACCCACGAGCTCTTCCGCGAACTCAACCATCAACCCGGACGGGCAAACGACGCAATTGCCGCGTTTGGCCTGCTCCATCGCCGCACGGTCAACATCCGAATCGTTATATCCCAAAATATTCGGCCCATATGCGCTCATATAGTCGATAAACCGGTTTCCGTCAACATCCCAGAAATAAGCACCCTCGGCGTGATCTGAAAAATACGGAAACGCTTCTGTTGGAATAAAACAGCCGTTTGCAGGGCCAAGATGTCCGTAAACTCCGCCCGGAATCACCTGAGCCGCGCGGCTGAAGAGCTCCCTGCTTTTATCGTATCGATAAGTCTCCATCATGTCCGCCTTTCTTTCTGATTAGGATAAATACGTGTTGACCATCGGCAGTATATGCTCGACCGTCTGCATCACAGGGATAAATCCTTCCATCCGCACATCTCCAAAGCCGATCGCGGTTAAAAAGTCCACCTTTCCGCCAAGCACTTCAAAGGTCTTTTCGATACTCGAAAAGCGCAGCCGACAAATGGGAGAACCGTCTTCTTTTTCGACCGACTCAATGCTGCCGGCGGAGAGTTTTAATCTGGCTGCCACATCCGAATTGTCGATGGACGCAACCAGCATGCCTGTTCTGGCGTGCTTCATCACCGCAATGCCGACAGGATCGTGCATGCCGACTTCGGCAAGGGAGTTGAACGCCACATAAAATGTCAGAATTGTATTGATCTTTACAAACGCGGGGTCCTGCAGTAGCATTTTTTCCGGTTTAAGATAGTACTCAATCCGTTTCATGAGCTGCATGAATTCCTTTGTTAAAAAACCGATTTTCAACAGCCCTTTGGCAATATTCGGGTTCGCCTTTCCATCCATCATCCGGTTGAAATGCTCCGGACTTGAAAACGCAAGAGCAATCTGGCTCTTTCCCTTCCCCTTTTCAAACCGGCAGGCTCCGTTCTCAAAGATCAGGCGTGCCGCAGGTCCGTTCCGGATGTTGAATTGGATGGTCAGGTTGCGTCCGCGTATGAGGTCGCGCGCCGTCTGATCCAGCATGCAGACATATGGCAGGCACCGGACGACTCCGTTGAGGTTGATATAGGCTTTCGCGGTCTGGTTTATCATAGGGCCCTCCTTTTTGAAATTGTTTTTTGCGCGAACATTCAAAGTGATGTTGAAATGATTTGAAAACTGTTTTATAATAGATCGAGCGCTCGCTCTATATGAAAAATATACTCCGCACGTGTTCTCCATGTCAACCATGAATTCGAGTGCATTACAAATTTCTTTCATTCTTTCGCAAAAAATCAAATATGCAGATGAATCAAGCAACTTTCGGTTAATAACAAGAAAGCTCAAATAGCTTTTTTATCATACAACCACGCACATAGAAGTTCTGCACTTAGCAGTCAAGCACCCGACAGCCAAGCGACTCACGCACCCAAACAGATCCGTTTTCCAAACTTTCTGCAATCAATTCAACAGGAGGTATCTCATGACTATTTCACTTCTGGAAAAAACGCGTCTGGAAGACACTGCCCGCGAACTCAGGCTGACGATTATTGACGTTATGGCCTGGTCAGGCGGCGCGCATGTCGGTGGTTCGCTCAGCATCACCGATATCCTCACGATTCTCTACTTCAAGTATCTCCAGGTTGACGCCGCAAACCCGTGCTGGGAAGATCGCGACCGGTTTATCCTTTCAAAAGGACACGCGGCGGCGGGATACATCCCCGTTCTTGCAAAAATGGGATATTTCTCATCCGAGGAGCTCAAAACCTTTAACCACTTTGGCAGCCCGTTTGCCATGCATCCCGATTCCAACAAGGTGATCGGCTGCGATGTCTCAGCGGGTTCACTCGGCCACGGTCTGCCAATCGCGGCCGGGATTGCCCTTGGCGCGCGTTATTTGAAAAAGCCATTCAAAACGGTTTGCCTTCTTGGCGACGGAGAATGCTGTGAAGGCAGCGTTTGGGAAGCGGCAATGTCCATCTCTCACTTCAAGCTGACGAACGTCGTCACCATTGTCGATCGGAACCGGCTGATGATTGACGGAAGAACCGAGGACGTCATGTCTCTTGAACCGTTCGCGGATAAATGGAAAGCTTTTGGTTTTGAAGTGATCGAAATCAACGGTCATGACTTTGAGCAGCTCGACGCGGCGTTTGAACGAGCATGGGCCGCGACTGAAAAGCCGGTCCTGATACTCGCAAACACAGTAAAAGGCAAGGGCGTCGATTTCATGGAGAACAACGTTGTGTATCACTATGCTTCCGGCGATACCGCTATGTGCGAAAGAGCCAAAGCATCGATTATGAAAGGTTGAGGAGGGCAGGACAATGGCAGTAAACACCGGAACCAATTGGAATGCATACGACGCAGCAACAATGACCGCCCGCGAAATCTACGGCCGAACGCTGGCAGAGCTTGGAAAAACGAACGACAGAATCGTCGGCGTAACAGCGGATCTTGCGAACACTACGGCAATCGTGCATTTTGCCAACGCCTTCCCCGAGCGGTTTTTCAATGTTGGAATCGCCGAGCAGAACATGTTTGGCATCGCAGCCGGCCTTGCGAAGGTCGGGCTGATACCGTTTGCCTCCACCATGGCAATTTTCGCGTGTTTTCGCGGCGGTGAACAGGTTCGCACCGATATCGCCTACCAAAACCTGCCCGTCAAGATCATCGCAACCCACGCCGGAATCTCCTTTGGACACGCCGGAACGACCCACCACTGCACCGAGGATTTCGCCGTTATGCGCTCAATTGCGAATATGACGGTGATCTGCCCCGCCGACGGAATTGAAACGTCCAAAGCGGTTCAGGCTTGCGTTGAAACGCCAAACCCGGTTTATATTCGCATTGGCCGCGGATTCGAACCGCCCTGTTATGCAAACGCCGATTACGAGTTTGAAATTGGCAAGGCCATCACCATGCGCGACGGCACCGATATTACCGTAATTTGCTGCGGAATCGCCGTTCTTCAGGCCATGCAGGCGGCAAAAACGCTTGCCGAGCAGGATGGGATCTCCGTTCGCGTGGTCAACATGCATACCCTTAAGCCGATCGACCGCGAAGCAATCCTCAAAGCCGTGCTTGAAACACGCAGGATACTGACCGTCGAAGAACACAACGTCATCGGCGGCCTGGGAGACGCCGTTGGCAGCATAATCGCCGAGAGCGGTAAAGGCTGCGTCTTTAAAAAGCACGGCATCTATGATCAGTTCGCAACCATCGGATATGCCGAGGATTTATATTCCTATTACGGCTTGGACGCAAACGGAATTATCGATCAGGTGCGCGGAATCATGGGCAAGGAATTTGAGGCCGACGAGAACTGGGATGACGAGTAGGAAAGGAGGTATCCCATTGAATTCGACACCGCAAGACATCATGACCGCCCAGCTTTTTATGAACGCGGTCTTTCCCGTTATGCAAGTTCTTCTCGACGACGACCCTAAAATCAAGGCGAAGTTTCGGGACGTTTCCGCCATCGTCCAGTTCGGGGCGAAAGACGGAGAAACGCTGCTGGCTTGTCATCTGGTATTCGATCATGGCCAGGTCACCGTGACACAAGGCCCGGCAGAACACGCCGACCTGTGCCTGACGTTTCCAACCGTGGCAAAGATGAACGCCTTGCTTTGCGGCGGGCTTGCGCTCCCGGCCATCAAAGGCGCGCGCCACGTCAGCCTGCTGGTCAGCTTTCTCTCCCTGCTGATGGGGCTCATGCTGATGTCCCCCAAGCAGCGGCCAAAAGAGATCGCCCGTCAGAGCCTGAAGGTAAAGATGAGCCTGTATATGATCACGCGGGCGCTCTCCCAATACAACAAACTTGGCGATCCGGAAATGCGCGAGTTCTGCCTGCGGCAGCCCGACCGGATCTACCAGTTTACCGTCGCCCACGAAGGCGATCCTGCGCATATCGCATGCTACCTGCGCATCAAGGCGGGCAAAACGAAATCGGGCCACGGCGTTTACGCGCGCCGCGCGCCGTTTGTTCATTTCCGTTTCTTAAGCGTGCAAGGCGCAATGGCGGTGCTGCTCAAGGATATTGAGTTTGTCAAAGCCGTTGAGCAGGGATATGTCGAAACGATCGGCAGCCCGGAGTACTCCTGCTACCTGAACGACTATATGGCCATCCTGCAGGCCATGCTGACGTAACTGCGCGCCTGCCCGTCCCAGTTCCTAAGGCGTGTGCCGTCATTTTGATATTGTCTGGTTAACACGGTAGTTGCACACAAAAAAATACACCACAAAACAAAAGCGGCCGGATTGAATTCCAGCCGCTTCTATTTTGTATTCGTCCATGAATCTCTGATTCTTCTCAGCTACGATGCGGTGCTGAACCGGCTAGCAACAATCTGTTTTTCAGCTGTTGACGAGCATGGCGCGGATATACGAAATAAGGTGCGCTTCGACCGATTCCAGGTCGTCATACGCCGCATCGCCAAGGAAGAGCTTCATTCTCTCCTTGTAATATTCGGAAGAGAATGAGAACTGGTAAATCACGCAGATACTGTCCAGCAGGAACGACATCGCTTTTTCGTCGACATCTAGGCGAATCAACCCGCTCTCCTTTGCCTGCGCAAAAAAGCGACCGTACTGCCGGGTCGTAACCACTTCAATCTTGCTCGACAAGCGCACGGACATGCTCGCAAGCGACTGCGTTGTCAAATCCAGATAGATCTGGTTGAGTTTCGGGTATTTGAGCGCGTATTCTCTCGAAGCGATGAGCGTCCGGCGGCAAAAATCGAAGAGATCCTCGCTGTTCTCGGCCAGATCGTTCAGAATCGATTCCAAAAGCAAATACCCTTCATCGACGATGGACAGAAAAAGGTCTTCTTTCGACGCAAAATAGCTGTACATTGCGCCGATGCTGACCCCCGCTTTTCTGGCTATATCGTTGATGTTGGTCGCGCTGTATCCTTTTGCGGAAAACTCGTCAATGGCGACATCCCACAATTTCTTCCGCCGACCGGCAGAGGTTTTTGTGAACGTTTCTTTGTAAAACTTGTTTTCGTTGTTGTCGGATGCAAATAGTTCAAACATATCGTCCTCTGCTCTTATCTTATCGCGGCTGCCGGAAAGTGTCAATAGAACCCGAAACGACCGCAGGGTTTTGCTGGCGCAGATCACGCGCGGCTGCTCCTTGCTTTTGCAACCGGGCGGCCTTATAGAAACCCATCACTGTGCCAAATGTTTTTTCTTTACTATTGCATCCGGGCGGCCTTGTAGAAGTCTGCCACTGTGTCAAACGCTTTTTTCTTTTGGTAGCTGGACGTAACCAGCCCTTTCGGGTTCATATACGGCACAAGGTCCTCTGCGCCGTATTCATCGCAATAGAAGTCTTTGAGCACCCAAATACAGGCGCCGTAAAACGCAGGTACGTCATGTTGAAGCCGGAGGTGCCTTAGCAGCATACGCACCTGGTAGTCTTCGCTGTTGGCCTGCCTGCCGGGCAAGTCGACGCCCTGCGCATCGCGCGCCGAGTCGCTGCCCGTCTCGGTGCACAGCATCGGTTTATGGTATTTTTTTTGCAGGGACTCCCAAAATGCCTGACAATCCTCGATTTGACCGTAATACCAGCCGAAATACTCATTGGCGCACACGAGATCGAACACCTGAAAAGACTTTTCAAACCGCTGCGTGATTGCCGGGATCGTAAAAGCCGCATACCCCGTAAGCCTTGTTTGATCAAACGTATGCACCGTCTCCCGTAAAAACCGCAGTGCGTCGCGGCTGGCAGGCGTATACGTAAAGCATTCGTTGCCAACCCCCCAGAACGCCACGCTCGGTCTGTTTTGGTTGCGGATCACCATTTTTGCCAGCTGGATACCGGCGTTTGTCAGATATTCTTCATTGACCAGCTGTTTCGTTCCAAGAATGCTTTGCCAAATCGCAGCCAGTGTAACGCGCTTTTTCAGTTGCTTGCTTTTGCCAAACAACTGCTGAACAAACCCCAGTCCCGCCTGATAGTTCGGTATTTCGCACCAGCAGCATAGTCCCTGTTTGTCGCAAAAGTCCAGCGTTTCATCCGCATGCGGATAGTGCGCCAGCCTCACAAAGTTGCATCCCAGTTCCCGGACAAGCCCAAGGTTCCGTTCGATGGACGATTTGTCCAGACTGCTGCCCAGCGAGATATCCTCTTCGTGCAGGCAAATCCCCCGCAGAGGCAATGGGCTTCCATTCAAAAGGAACGTTTCCTCCCCTGCCTCCATGCTGCGAAATCCGGCAGTAACAGCCACGGTCTCGGCTTCCGTCCGGGCCTCCAGCGTGTATTGTTTCGGATGCGCGGGACACCACTGCTCTATGCCGGGCAGATGATCAAACGCGAATTCCGCCGTAGAATAATCTCCGTTCGTTTTCAGAATAACTCTCTTTTCGGCTAGCGGTTTGCCGTCGTCCAGCAGGCAAATGATACAGCTTTGCGGATTGCCCGAAAAAACAACGCTGCCGGACAGCCGCCGGTCGTCGGCGGAGACATGCAGGCTGACGCAGTAATTCGGGGGAAGCACTTCCACCTGCACGTCTTTCGTTATGCCTGCATACAGGTGCCAGCCGGGTCTTGCTCCCGCAAACTGCCGCGGCGGCAGGGTCGTTGCCGTTGGGGTATTATTGCCCACCACGACAAGAGTGTTCTCTCCCGCTGTAATTGCGTTCGTGATGTCGCAGTAAAACGGCTGATATGAGTCGTTATTTTCGCACATTTTGCGCGAATTCAGGTAGACGCTGCAGTTGCCGCCCACGCTTTTAAAGCAAAGCCGGTACAGGCCGTTTTCAACCGCCGGCAGATGGAATTTTTTTACATAGGAAAAAGCGCCCTCATACTCCGCATACTCCGAGCCGAACGTATTAAAACAAACCGGTACCTGTACTTCCCGCAGCGCAACAGTTGGGTCGGACAGAACGTTGCCGATGCTAAACAGCCAGTCCCCGCTCAGAGGAATGACTGGATGGCTGGTGCTGGAAAAATAGCCGGGGTACGGCAGTTCGTTCTGAATCAGCAAAGGAATCCCATTCAGCCGCTGCAGCGGCAGCGCCGGATGCACCTTTGTTCTGTACCCGAACAGCTGCCAGGCAACAAACAACAGCATGCTGACGATGATGCCCAGCACGACGCAGGGAACGACCCACCAGCCCATTATAATAATCCTCCCAGTTTCAGCGCCAGCGCAACGACCCAACAGCTCATTATAAAAGCCCTCCTAACTTCAACGCCAATGCAATATTCCCGCGGATTTTGATTTTGCCCAGAGCGTACGCCATCTTGCTGTCGAGTTTTTTATTCATCAGCTTGACCAGCGTTTTGCGGTCCGTAATGACCGTAAGCTGGCTTGAAGGCAGTATCCCCGGCGATACGGCTGCCTTGCCATCCTGAATTTCAATGCCGAACGCGCCCTCGTTGACGATAACAAACGTAAACCGGGCGTTGTAGTTCAGCATCGCCTTGTCGCACTTATCCAGTTTCTGCGTAAATACCGCCACCAGATCGGCAACGCGCGCATCCTCCAGATTCTGGAACACAGGATCGTTTTTCTGCCGGTCGCGTTTTGCTTCGGCGCGCGCAAGGACGCTTGCCTGCCGTGCCTGCAGCTCCTCTTCCGAAAACCCCTCATGCAGGTAGGCGGTGTTTGCGTATCCAATGCCGATGGTTCGGCGAAACGCCCAGCGATCGGTTCGGCCATACAGCAGCACGTCGGCCATGCCGATGGCGATCAGCCGAAACCATGTTGCAAAGCAGTTGGAAATCCCCTGCGGTTCGCGGTAGTTCGACCAGCCGTCGAACATCCATTCGCCGAACTGCGTATCCGGGAAACCCCCGTCCTCTCTCTGCAGCGCCAGCAAACTTTCAAGTTTTTTAATGATCCACTCCCGAATATCCTGTTCGCGGTAACCATATTTGTAAAAATGAAACAGAACGTCCATTTCGTCCACATCGATGCAAGCGCTGTCGGCGGCGGTTGGCCGCGTCAGGATATAGTCCACAACCGCGCGGTATTGCGGAACGGGCGTATCGTAATAATAATACAGGTGATAATTATGCGTAGCGCCCGCAAACGCGTTGGTCAGGTCTTCTATGGCAGTGTCGTGAAAAAATCCGTATTCATCCTGATGTTCGGCATGCCAGTTCTGCATGGCGCGAATTGCGCTTTCGCAGCCTTTTTGCTTCAGCCGTGACCCTTCGATTAAAAAAGAAGCCGCGTTCACAACATAGTTGCCTTCGCTCCAGGGTTTTGAAAGATCCCGCTTATCCAGCCATCGATCCAGCTTTCTGCCGGTATAGCGCTTGGTAAAACCGAGATCGCCCTTTTGCGGAGCATGGCCGAGATAGTCGAGCGCCGCCATGGTGTAATTGGTGATATGCAGATCGTCATATTCAAAACTCGGGTAAGTCAGGTCTTTTTTTTGCATACCCGGCATGCGGTAAAAGCCGCTTCTTTTGCGGTGCGACTGCAAAAACGCAGTCGAAGCTGCCGTATCCACCGCGTCCAGACGTTTCATCAGCCCAAGCGCGTTGATGGCGTTATAGGTTCCCGGCAGCAGCATGCCCGGCACCCGGCCCCGGTTGCTGGCGGAGATGTCAAATACGCCGGGTCTTGCCTGTATTGAGAGAAGAAATTGTTCCGCGCGGCTCCTCGCCAGGTCAATAGCGCTTTGCATTTGCTTTCTCCTTTCCCTTGGCGTCCAAAATGTCCTTCATCTGTGCAAGTGCCGTTTGCCGCGATTGTTCGCCCAGCAGATCGAAAGCGCCGCTTCTGCGCTGCTCAACGATATCTTGTATCTGCGGCGCATTGTGCTTGTCGATCGGGTAGCGATACGCCGCGAATATTCCCAGCAGCACAAAGAGGATAGGAACCACGGTTAAAATGCCGACAATCGCCGTTTTCGTCAAACTGGTCTGCTCGACGGCGCCCGCCGTATAACCGGATATTTGAAGCAGCAATCCAACCAGAAAAACAGCAACCCCGCTGGACAATTGCCTGATGAAGGTCATCAACCCTGTATAGATCCCTTCCTGACGACAGCCTGTGTAAGCCTCATCCAGGTCGGTTACATCCGGCAGCATCGACCAGGGAATGGCATACGCAACTCCGGTTCCGAACCCGATGAGTACGGCGATGGCGACCAGTCGGAACACCGTGGAATCCGGCCCCAAAAGGAACAGCAGCAACAGCGCCGCAACACGAAAAACCGAGCCGAAGATAAAAGTTTTGCGTTTGCCAAACCGCTTGCAGGCGTTCACATACACCGGCAGGCTCAGCACGGCACAAATCATCAACAAGCCCATCGTCAGCGCGAAACTGTCCCCCATAAACAACACGTCATTGATAAAATATTTGAAGTTGCTGCTCATGATATCGTTGGGGATAAAAGACAGCAGATAAATGGCGCAAAGCAAAAGAAAGCTCTTATTCCTCACACAGTATTTTATGGAAGTCCCCAGCGATACCGTAGTGGCCGGAATCTCCGTCTTCACTTTGCCGCGCAGCGATATAAACAACACCAGCCAAATCAGCGCAAACAGAATGGCAAACGCCAATCCCATGATGAAATATCCCGTTTTCAAATCTGCCGCGCGCTTGATCATCATGTCGGGCACAACGGCCGAAAGAAGTCCGCCCAGAACCGAAAAAGCCATCCGAAAGCTGACCAGAACCGTGCGTTCGTTGGAGTCGGAAGTCAGATCCTGCGGCAGCGCGCCATATGGCACCATCACCATGGAGAATGCGCATGCAAAGAAAGCGTACACAAAGAAGTAATACACCGCCTGCAGCCACTGCGCGCAGGGCGGAACGAACCACAAAAGGATATAAGAAAGTGCTACCGGTATGATGCCGAATAAAAACCAGGCGACCCTGCGCCCCCAACGGGAACGGGTATGGTCGCTGATGGCGCCCATGAACGGGTCGATTACCGCATCGACCGCCCGTCCAAACAGGACGATAGACCCTGCCAGCAACGGGGCAAGACCCACGACATTGGTTAAAAAGTAGAGGAAGAACAGGCCGATAATACTTGCTGATGCGCCACCGTAAAAATCTCCAAGGCCATACGAAAGCTTGGTGCCGAAACTAAGCTTCTTCATAATAAAACCAATACCTTCCGTTCTTGAGTAGTCTCAGTTAACATACATTCTTTGACATGTCAGTTAGCATTTTTTTGATAGGTTCATTCAACTTCCGTTTATTGACACGTTCGGGTAATTCGATTTTTTAATAGGCTCAGTATAGCATAGCCATCGGTTAGAAACCTGTCACTATATGATTAAATATGTTATCATTACATATATTTTGATTTCCAAGCGAAAGGACAAAATGGCATTCATTGAGGTAGAGCGGCTGATTGTCACCAGCAGCTGGAAAATGCAGAACCCGCATAAACACAGTCACTATGAAATCTATTTCCTGCAGGAAGGCATGCGCGAGCATATCATCGACGGGCGGGTTTACTACGCCGCGAGCCACAGCTTTGTTTTGATACCGCCAAACACGCCGCACCAAACGGAAGGAACGCCGTTTAACCGGCTGAACATCAATTTCGACGCAGAATATGTTTCCATTCTGCCGGCGGATCTGCTGGCGCACTGTTTTCAGAGCACGTTGATCCCGATCAGCCAGGAGGATCTGCCCGTATTTTCGCGGATCGTAGAGCAGATCGAAAAGGAATACGAATACAGCGTCGGCAACGACGACCAACTGCTCAAACTCATGGTCGGCGAGTTGATCATTCTGCTGGATCGATACGCTAAAGAGCACGCCGTAGCCGTCAGCGCGTCGCTCGAAGGCAGCGCGGTTTTTTCAAAAGTACTGCATTATGTCGATCATCAATTCATAACCTGCACGCTCAGCGAAGTCGCTAACACCTTCTTTCTTTCCACCGCGCATCTGAGTCGTCAGTTCCACCGCTTTACCGGTATGACGTTCAGCCGGTATATTCTGAATAAAAAGGTGGCAAAAGCGATGTACCTGCTCAAGCACACCCAGCTGGATATGGGTGAAATCGCCGCGAAGTGCGGCTTTTTATCGGCCAACTACTTCAGCATGCGCTTCAAGAAAATCGTAGGCTTGTCGCCGCTGAATTATCGGCAGGCACACGACGTCAAGCGTATATAAGAGAGACGCTGTGCTTTTTGGTTTTCATCAGCGGAATGAACAGATAAAAATCTCCACTATAAATTGAGTGCGGTTAGTCGTCTCCCTTTCGGGTCTTGACTTTCCATCGCGCTTTTTCTCATTAACACCTCTTTTTTCCTATCGCAGCGCACCGCTTCCTTAACACAACTTTAACGCCGTTTGCTTAAACTCGAACGGCGCTCTTTCACGATGGCTTGTATACTGCGCTTGTACATTGAAAGAGAGGTGTTTTGAGTATGGAAGAAGAGTTGGGTGATCTCATCAGGAGCGCAAAGGATTTGATCAGCCGCCGCGAGTTTGAAGCCTGCGAAGCGCTGCTGTCAACCTCCATGTTTCAACACCCGCACAGCGCGGTTCCGCACAACCTCATGGGACTGCTGCTGGAAAAAGAGCGGCGGCATGAGGATGCGATGAAGCATTTTCGCGCGGCAAATGCGCTTGACCCCGTATATGCGCCTGCCCGCTGGAATCTGGAGGGCTTTGCGGAATTTTACAAGACGCGCGCGGAAGCGTTTTTTACCTCGGACTGCGACTTTGCGCGCCTGCCGAAACCCTATATCAAGGAGAAAAACCCATGTATATAATTATCGCGGGCTGCGGAAAAATCGGCGCGAACCTCGTAAAAAAGCTCTCGAACGAGGGTCACGACGTGGTGGTGATCGACCCGAACGAGGAGAACTTTCTCCAGCTGGAAAGCGGCACGAACTGCCTGACCATCGCCGGTATGCCCATTGACGAAGATGTGCTCAAGCAAGCCGGAATCGAACGCGCGGACGCGCTCTGCGCCGTTACAAGCGACGACAACGTCAACATCATGACCACGCAGATTGCCAAGCAGCTCTACCATGTGCCGCAGGTGGTGACGCGCTGTTACGATCCCGATAAGGACGAAGTACTGCGCCAGATGGGGTTATGCACCGTCTGCCCCACCATGCTGACCGTGGAACGGATCGGCTCGCTGCTCGAACAAGCGGAGGAATAACGAATGCGAATTATCATCGTAGGCGGCGGCAACGTCGGCTATTATCTGGTTAAAACGCTGATGGCGGAAAAACACCATATCATGCTCATCGACAGCAGCCGCGCGCGCTGTGAGCGCGTGGAAAACGCTTTCGGCGGCGCGTATGTCGAGGTGACGCATGGCGACGGCACGAGCGCGGACTGTCTGCGGGATGCGGGTATTTACCACGCCGAAGCATTCATCGCCGTCACGGGGCAAGATCAGAACAATCTGGTCAGCTGTCAGCTTGCCAAGGATTACTTCGGGGTCAAGCGCACCATTGCGCGCGTGAAAAACCCGAAGAACATCCGCGTTTTCGAGCAGCTCGGCGTGGACAGCGTCATCAGCAGCACCGCGCGTATCGCGGGCAGCATCGATCAGGAACTCGACTGGGTGGATATCAACTCGCTTCTTTCGCGTCAGGCGACGCATGTGCGCGTACGGGAAGCGCTCGTTGACTCCGGCTCGCCTTACAGCGGCAAGCGCCTCGGCGAACTCGGACTGCCGAAGGGAATGATCATCGTCTGCATCGTTCGCGACGGCGACGCGATCATTCCCGACGGGGAAACCAAACTTTTGCCGGACGATAACATCGTAATCCTCGGCGGCGAAAGCGACTTGCCGGACGTGATCGGCAGGATTCGGGGGGAGAATAAATGAAGGAGAAACTCAAAACCGCTCGCGGCGTTTTGCTCGAGATCGGATTTTCCGGTGCGCTGATCCTTGCCGGATTCGCTGTTTCTGCAATTTTAGGGTAATAAAATGATGATTGATCGGCCTATTAATCGGATCAAGCCGATTTGCTACTATACGGGTCTCGTTGTGCTGGTGCTCAACTCGCTGCAGATTCTGCCCATATTGACCTCCGTTTTGTACGGCGAGTGGCCGATTGTGCTTGCGTTTGTCGCCTCGCTTTCCATTGCTGTGCTGGTCGCGGCGGGGCTGATGCTGCTCGGCGCAAAAGAGCGCAATAGTAAACTCAGCTTTGGCGAGGGCATGGTGGTTGCTGCGGGGTCATGGTTTCTTTGCATGCTGCTCTCCGCGCTGCCCTACTATTTCTCCGGCAACTATCTGTCGTATCTGGATACCTGCTTCGACGTGATGAGCGGGCTGACGACCACGGGGCTTTCATTGATTCAGGACATGGATCATATCAGCAACGGCATCAACATGTGGCGCTTTATCCTGACGTATGTCGGAGGCCAAGGCATGGTTGTTCTCGCGCTCACCTTCCTCAGCAAAGGGCAGGGCGGCGCATACCGCATGTATGTCGGCGAGGCAAAGGATGAAAAGCTCTTCCCCAACGCGATCAGCACCGCAAAACGCATCTGGCAGATCAGCCTGATCTACCTTGGTATCGGTACCGTCGTTCTGACCATATCGGCTCTGATTGCGGGTATGCCGTTGGATCGCGCGTTCTTGCATGGCTTGTGGATGAATATGTCCGCGTGGAGCACGGGCGGATTCGCTCCAATGAGCCAGAGTGTTTTGTACTATCACAGCACGCTGTTTGAATTGGCAACCATCGTCTTTTTCACAATCGGTTCGTTTAACTTCGCGCTGCATCACGCGGTGCTTTCCGGCAACACGCGGGAACTGCGCAAAAACATTGAAACGGTAACCTTCACCGTCACGCTGACCGTTACGGTTTTGCTCTGCACGCTTGGGTTGATGAAGGACGGGGTTTATCCGGACGCGATGGCTATGTTTCGCAAAGGATTTTACCAGCTGATCTCCGGACATACGACCACGGGGTTTATGACCATCTACGCCAAGCAGTTCTATTATGAGTGGGGCGATATCGCGCTGTTTGCCATCACCATCGCCATGATGTTCGGCGGCAGCGCCAGCTCGACGGCGGGCGGGTTCAAGGGATTGCGTACCGGCATCCTCTTTACCGCGCTCAAGAGCGAAGTGCGCAAAATGGTTCTGCCGGAATCGCGTGTCAAAGAGCAGAAGTATCACCATATCCGGGATATCGTGCTCAGCGAGTCCATCGTGAAAAACGCCGCGCTGATCGTAATCCTCTATGTGGCGACGTTCTCCGTCGGCACCTTGGCAGGCTTGCTCGCCGGATTTCCGCTGAGCATGGCGGCATTCGAGTCCGCCTCGGCAACCGGAAACGTCGGCCTCTCGATTGGCGTGACCACCGCGGCGATGCCCGCGTTCCTCAAGGTTGTGTATATCGCAGTCATGTGGCTCGCCCGGCTGGAGTTTCTCTCGGTGTTCGCTTTGATTTCCTATGTCATCCGAAAGGCGGCGCAGGTATGTACAAGAAAACCTTACTCCTTATAATTGCCCTGCTGCTCCTGCTTGTGCCTGTAGCCGCGCTGGCGGAAGGGCAGAGCGTGAGCAGCAGCGAACTCATCGATCAAGCCAAAGACTACGACGGCAAAACCGTCATCTACGAGGGCGAGGTGATCGGGGATATCCTCTACCGAGGCGAATTTGCGTGGCTTGCCGTGTTTGACGGCAGCAACACGATTGGCTGCTATGTCACCGCAGAACAGGCGCAGCAGATTTCGATTGTCGGCGGCTACGGCAAGCGCGGGGACACTGTCCGCGTCGAGGGCGTGTTTCACCGCGCCTGCGCGGAGCATGGCGGCGACCTCGATATTCACGCGGCAACGGTGACAGTGCTTGTCGCCGGCAATACGGTTGCGACGCCGGTTTCGAAAACGATGCTGATCCTTGCCTGCACGCTGCCGCTGCCCGCCGCCGCACTCCTGTTCCTCGTTTGGAAGCGGCGCTCACCGCAGCGCCAGAACATGCGAAATACCCTCTCCAATCCTGCGAAAAAGTGATATGCTATGCGTAGAAACCGATTCGCGGGTTTATCGGAGGCGCGTATATTGCCCACTGAACCGAAAAAAAACGAAGAGCACGTGCTGACCTGCATCTCGCCCTCACCCAACAACGTTCGGGTGATCGAAGCGGGATGCATCCTTGCGCGCGCGTTCGACGCCAAACTGACCGCGTTGTATATCGAGCCGCCGTCCGGCAGCTCCGCCGACGCCGAAACCGCGCGGCAGCTGGAAGCGAATCTCAGTCTCGCCGTCAAGGCGGGCGCGCAGAGCGCGCTTTCCTACGGAGCGGACGTTTCGCTGCAGATTGCGGCGTTTGCAAAGACCGCCGGAGTGACAAAGATTGTACTCGGGCGCTCTTCTCAGCGTGCTGGCATGCACGCGATACGGCAGGATATCCCTACCCGGCTGCTGCGCCAGTTGCCGAATGCCGAGGTGTTTTTGGTACCCGAAGAAGCGGCCGCCGCAACCGTCCGTCATGAACGCGTCCAACGGTTCACTTTGCGCTCGCTCGCCATTCAGTTTGCGGTTCTGACCGCGGCAACGCTGGTTGGGCTGTTCCTCCGCGCGCTCGGCTTTACTGAGGCGAGCATCATGACGCTCTACATCCTCGCGGTTCTGCTCACCGCGTTCTGGACGGAAGGCGTGCTCTACGGGCTGATTTCCTCGGTGCTCAGCGTGCTGACGTTCAACTATTTCTTTACCGATCCGCGGTTCACTCTGCTGGCATACGATCCCGGCTATCCGCTGACATTCCTGGTCATGCTGGTCGCGGCGGTTCTTACCAGTTCGCTGACCGCCAAAACGCGGCAGCAGGCAAAAAACAACGCCGAAAAAGCCTACCGCACCGAAGTTCTGCTCACCGCGAGCCGCAACTTGCAGCAGGCGGAGGGCACCGACGAGATTTTGCTTGAAACGGCAAAACAGCTCAGCGCGCTCATGGGCGGTGCGGCGCTGCTGTATCCCGTTGAAAACGACGCGCTCGGAGAACCGGTTCTCTACCCGGCCGCCGCTGATTCGGATCGCTTCTTTACGGAATCCGAGCGGACGGCGGCAGAATGGACGCGGCAAAACAACAAGCACTCCGGTGCGCAGACGAGCATACAATCTTCCGTCTGCTGCCAGTATCTCGCCGTGCGCGGTCACGGCGCGGTGCGCGCGGTTGCGGGAATTGAACTGAAAAGCCCCGTCGATTCCTTTGAGCGCAGTCTTTATCTGGCTATCCTCGGCGAATGCGGCCTTGCGCTGGACAAGCAAAACGCGGACGAAGCAAAGCAGCTGCTTGCGCTCAAAGCGCAGCAGGAACAGCTCCGTTCCAACCTGCTGCGCGCCATTTCGCACGATCTGCGCACGCCGCTGACCAGTATCTCCGGCAATACGGAGATGCTCTTGCGCGGGGATGTTCCCGAGGCGGACCGCGACTCGATCTACCGCAATATTTTCGACGACTCCATCTGGCTGATCAATCTCGTTGAGAACCTTCTTTCCATCACGCGCATGGACGACAGCTCCATCCAACTGAATCTCAAACCGGAGCTCATCTCGGACGTGGTGGAGAGCGCGCTCGGCCGCCTCGGCAGGCGCAGCGAGGGTTACAGCATCCGCTGGCAGATGGAAAACGACCTGCTGCTGGCGCGGATGGACGCGCCGCTGATTGTACAGGTTTTGCTCAACCTTCTGGAAAACGCCATCAAATATACGCCCGTCGGCTCGCATATCCTCATTTCGGCAGCGGAGGACGGCGGCATGGTGCGCGTGAGCGTTGCGGACGACGGCCCCGGAATATCGGACGAAGCAAAGCCACGCGTGTTCGACATGTTTTTCACCAGCGCGGGCGTGCGCGGCGACGCGCGGCGCGGGCTTGGGCTGGGGCTTGCGCTCTGCCGGGCGATCATCTCCGCGCACGGCGGTGAAATCTCCGTTCAGGACAACGAACCGCACGGTTCGGTCTTTTCCTTTACTCTGATTAAGGCGGAGGTGCCGCAGGATGAATAACCCGCTGATTCTCATCGTTGAGGACGACAAACCCGTGCGGAATCTGATTTCGCTCACACTCGAATCGCAGCAGTATCGGCAGATCGCGGTTGAGACCGGAGGCGCGGCCATTCTCGCTTCGCTTTCGCAAAAACCGGACATCATGATTCTCGACCTTGGGCTGCCGGATCTCGACGGTGTGGAGATCATCAAAAAGACGCGCACCTGGTCAAATCTGCCGATCATCATCGTCAGTTCCCGCAGCGACGACGCGGACAAGATTGAAGCGCTGGACGCGGGCGCGGACGATTACCTCACCAAACCATTTTCCGTGGATGAGCTGCTCGCACGCATCCGCGTTGCGCTCCGGCGCGTGCAGTTCATGCAGGAACATGGCCAGCCAGGCGTCTCCGTATTTGAAAACGGTCCGCTGAAGATCGACTTTGCGGCGGGTTGTGCATTCGTCTCGAACGAAGAAATACACCTTTCGCCCATCGAATACAAGCTCCTTTGCCTGCTGGCGCATAACGTCGGCAAGGTGCTCACGCACAATCTGATCCTCAAGGAAGTCTGGCAAAACACGCTGCCAAACGATACGCCCTCGCTGCGCGTCTATATGGCGACGCTGCGCAGAAAAATTGAGTCTCCGCTCGGACAGAAACTCATTCAGACGCATGTAGGGATCGGGTATCGGATGATGCGGATCAACGACGAACAGTAAGCGTTTTCTCGTGTTCTCAAACAAAGACGGTTTTGCCGGTATCAAACAGAGGTATCTATACCAAAAAGGCTGTCCCAAAGTGACAGCCTTTTTGCTTGTAAATCATAAAGAAGGGTTTAACGCGCGCATTCCGGTACAAAGAGCTGATCAGCCACCGTTTGCGTAGAATTTGGAATTGCGCATACCGGCGCGCGCTGACCGCTAAGGGGCGCACGGGAATTTCCAACGCGCCTGAGACGTCAATAACAGTACTTCGCCATGATTTCGCGCTTGCGGTCGATGTAATATTGGTAGTTTGCCATCGGCACGTCCGGCTGAACGCGGTGATCCAGCGCGGGGATATAGCCGCCTTTTTCGAGCAGCGGCGGAATCTTTTCGAGTTCCTTGTCGATATCCGCGCGCGTGCGGGAAAGCGTGAGCTTGTCGATGCCGCCGATGAGCGCGAGTTTGGGGTGACGCTTGCGAATTTCCGCGGGCTGGGAACCGGAGTTGATCTGCAGCGGAGAGTGGCAGTCCATACCCGCTTCCACGAATTTATCGCAGAGCTGGACGGTGTTGCCGTCCGAATCGACCAGCATCTTTTTAATCCCTTTGCCGCGCATATAGCTCACAACCTCATGGTAATACGGCAGCAGGAACTCATCGAACGTGTCGTTGGAAATGAAACTGCCGTGGTTATACGCCATATCCTCAAAAAAATATACATAGTCGATCTGCGTGTAGGTCAGCACCATGTCGATCCAGTTCTTGATAAAGTTGGTGTGCTCGCGCTGGATGGCGTGCAGCAGATCGGGATCGTCGTAAAACGTATAGAGCAGGTTGGTCGGCCCCATTAAAATGCGCGGCCAGGCGTAAAACCCGTCGATCCAGGTGCCGATGGCCTGCCCCTGCGCTTTGCCGCGTTCCAGCATGCCGGCAAACTCCGGTGTCACGCGCGTGGGATCCCAGGCGTTCATGCGCGGCACGACCAGACGTTCAAAATCCGCCATGGTTTCTACGGGGGATTTTTCGTGCGCGGGGATGCTGCCCGCCTTGCTCTCGACGATGCGGCCGATCTCCCCTTCGTAGATGATCGTGTCTTCCGTTTCGCCAACTTTTACTTTCGTAAATTCCGGCCAGATTCCCCACTGGATGCCGACGGGGCCGTTATCCGCCCAGTAGTTGACCAGATTTGTTTCAAACCCGCGGTCAAGGCCGAAATACGCTTCCACTTCCTCGGTGGAGTCCACCTCCGCGGGCAGACCTTGTTTATGCCAATTATCGATGGTTTCACGCCAGTAGCCAAAGTCCATCATCGGGATACGGTCTACGGATTCAAAGGAAATCGCTTTCATAAAGCGTTCTCCGGGCGTCATCGGTTTGTTCGTTGCTGCCATGTATTACTCCTTCGTCAGCCGGGATTGTCAGACCGGCGATAATTTTCGTTTGCGGGTGCGCCATTCGTTTATGGTGACGACCAGAATGGTCAGCACATAGGGAATGGACTGCACGAGTTCGTTGGGTATACTGACGGTGCCCTGCAGCGCCATCTGGGAAGCGTCCGCAAGGCCAAAGAACAAGCTCGCCAGCAGGACGCCCATCGGGCTGTACCGCCCGATCAGAATGGCCGCTATGGCGATGAAACCGCGCCCGCTGACCATGTTTTTAACGAACATATTCAGGTAGGAGATCGAAAGATACGACCCCGCCAGCCCGCAGCACAGCCCGCCGATCATCACGGCGAGATACTGCGTGCGCTTGACCTTGACGCCCATGACGAACGCGGCTTTTTCGTTTTGCCCCGCCGCCATCACATGCAGTCCGAAGCGCGTTTGATAGAGCAGGTACTGCGCAATGAGCATGATCACGATCACGAGCACCGTCAAAAGCGAAATATTGGAAAACAACTCCGACATGCCGGGAATATCCCGCAAAAACGGAATGGACACATACGGCAGCTTGGTGATGGCGGGAGACGCGCCCTTGTTCTGAAACAACACGCTCAGCAGATAAACGGACGCGTTGGCCGCAAAGATATTGATGACCAGACCGATCACGATTTGATCGACCCGCACCGTAATGCAGAGAAACGCGTGCAGCAGCGAAATCAGGATGCCGCAGGCCGCCCCGCAGGCAAGCCCGACCCACGGGCTGTTTGCATAATAACTGCCGATTGCCGCCGCGAGCGCTGAAAAGAGCATGGTTCCCTCCAAACCGATGTTGGAGATGCCGCTTCTCTCTCCAAACAGCCCGCCGATGCCGGCCAGTGCGATGGGCGTTGCCGAAGCGAACATGCGCGCCAGAATGGAAGTGATGGATATAGTCGTCATGCCGCTTCCTCCTTCTGCGATTCTTTTTTGCGGAACAGAACCCCGCCCCGGCGCTTGAGCAGTGTGTTGCCGATCACGACGAACGCAAAGATCAAGCCGGTGAGCACGCGAACCCACTCCGTTGGCACCGTGGTCATGATGTTCAGATTCAGCCCGCCGTAATTCATCAGCCCCATCAACAGAGCCACAATCAGCACGCCCAGCGGGTTCATCCGCGCGATGATGCAGATGGCCAGGCCGTCGTAGCCGAACCCTGGCGAAAAGTTGACTTCCATATACCCGAACGCCCCAAGCGAGCGCTCCAGCCCGCCGAGCGCAGCGACCGCGCCGGAGAGCATCATGGTCACAATGACCAGACGGTCGGCATTGATGCCGGAATACCGCGCCGCCGTGAGGTTTTTGCCCGCAGCGTCCACATGGCTGCCGAACACCGTCCGAGAAAACACCCAGTATGCCACAATGCAGAGTATAATTCCGATGATCAGCCCGGTGTTGACCTGCTCCGGCGCCTGAAACTGCGTTAGCCGTGCGGTATCCAGCACATACGGCGTACGCGCGGTTTCGCCGGGGTTGCGGAAATAGTTGACCACCAGCATCGATATAATGTTGGAGATGATGTAGTTGAGCATGATGGTCGTAATGACCTCGTGTACGCCAAACTTCACCTTAAGCCAGGCGGGGATAAACGCGCAGAGCGCGCCCGTGGTCATCGCTCCGAGAAAGCAGATGGAAAGATGCAGCCAGGCCGGAAGCCCCTGCAGCGTATAGCCCAGCACAGCGGCGGTCAGCGCGCCCGCGTAGAGCTGACCTTCCAGACCGATATTAAACACGTTGCAGCGGAACGCCAGCGTAGCCGCAAGTCCTGTAAAGATGAGCGGCGTTGCCTTGCCGAGCACCTTGAGCAAGCCGTTTTTCGAAATCAGCGGGTCGATCAGCAGGTACCGATAGACTTCTATGGGGTTTTCCCCCTGTATGAGCAGGATCAGCGCGCCAACCAGCAGCGCCAGCAGAAAGCTCGCCGCCACGATGAGAATCGAGTCCCGCGTACGCGCAGCGGATTCGTTATGCTTCTTCATTGCGGCACCCGTCCTTTCCGGCGGGCATCCCCGCCATGAGCATGCCAAGCTGTTCGACGCTGGCCTCGCTGCGCTCGACAATCCCCATCAAGCGCCCCTGAAAGAGCACCGCGATCCGGTCGGACAGGCGCAAAATCTCGGAAAGCTCCGTGGATATCAATAAAATCGCTTTTTTCTGGCTTTTTTGCAGCTCGATCTGCTCGTACACAAACTCGATTGCGCCAACGTCCAGCCCGCGCGTGGGGTTCATGGCGATCACCAGATCGGACGAACGCAGCCCGAACTCCCTTGCCAGAATGACCTTTTGCTGGTTGCCGCCCGATAGTTCGGAAGCCAGCGCGCCAAGCGACGGCATACGCACGTCGTATTGCCGGGCAAGCTCGTTGGTGGTGTCCAGCGTGGCCTTCATTTTGAGCGTGCCATAGCGGCCAAGGCGCGGGCTATCTTCACAGCCCATGATGAAATTGCTCTGAATGGGGCTCGACAGCACCAGCCCCTGCGTCTGCCGGTCGGGCGGAATCACTGCAATTCCGGTTCTCCGAATCCGCGCGCTCGTTAAGCCCACCAGCTCGCGCCCGCGTTTTTTAACGCTGCCGCCGGTCGCTTTGCGCAGCCCCAGCAATGCTTCGACCAGTTCGGTTTGCCCGTTGCCGTCAACGCCCGCAACGCCGAGCACTTCGCCTTGGCTGAGCGCAAACGAGATGCGGTCAAGCCCGCTGGAAAAGCGCGTCCGCTCCGTGCAGAGCCCGTCCACGCGGAGAAGCTCTTCTCCTTTGGAAACGGCAAGCGGCGTCCCTCCAATGCTGACCTCGCGGCCTACCATCATGGAAACCAGCTTGTCCGCGCAGGCTTCCCCGCAGTCCAGTGTGCCGATGAGGCGTCCCTGCCGCAGCACGGTAATGCGGTCGGCAATGCCGAGTACTTCCTCGAGCTTGTGGCTGATAAAGAGGATGGTCTTGCCCATGCGCTTGAGGCTTTTGATGTTGGAAAGCAGGTTTTCGATCTCCTGCGGGGTGAGCACGGAGGTCGGTTCGTCAAAAATGATGAACTCCGCCTTGCGAATCATGACCTTCAATATTTCAACGCGCTGCTGCTCGCCAACGGTCAGCGTGCCTACGACCTGCTCAAGGTTGAGCGAAATCGAATAGTCGAAACACGCCTTTTGCAGCATGGCGAGAGCTGCGTTTTTATCGATGCTTCCGTTTTTTTTGATCGGTTCAATGCCGAGGATCGCGTTTTGCCAGACCTTCAGCATGGGGATGAGCATGAAGTGCTGATGCACAATGCCGATTCCCAGCCTGGAGGCGTCCTGCGGGTTTTTAAAAGCGACCCGCGCGCCGTCGTAGGTGATCGTTCCCTGATTCGGCGTCAGCGCGCCGCTGAGGATATTCATCAGCGTGGATTTCCCCGCGCCGTTTTCTCCGACAATGGCGTGGATGGTGCCCTTTTCAACGGATAAACTGATATCGCGAAGCGCCCACTTGCCGTCGAACTCCTTGCTGATGCCTTGCATGACAATTCCCTGCATGCCGTTGATCCCACCCTTCGATCAGCGTCCGGGGCGGTAAGCCCCGGACGCATGAAACTGAGTTTAATCCTGTTTTTTCATTGCTAAATTCTGTTTGATTTGGCGGTTAATACTCCATCACGTTCGTTCTGATTATTTCATCTGACGGTGGAAAATTAATAATCCATCACGTTCGTGACGACGATTTCGCCGGAGATGATCTTTGCGGTGACGTCCGCGATGGCGGCTTTGTCGTCGTCCGTAAAGAAGCTGCTCTCCACAAGGCCCACGCCGCCGTTGGCGCAGTTGAGGGTCGTGTGTCCGGTGAGCACCGCGCCGTCGAGGTAGCTCTTGACGAACATCTGGATGGCGACGTCGCCGCGGGTCAGCGCGCTGGTGAGCACGGTGTCCGGCGCAAGGTGCGACTGGTCGATGTTGACGCCGATCGAGTAAACGCCCTTTTCGTTGCAGGCTTCAATCAGACCCAGGCCGCTGCCGCCCGCCGCGTGGAAGCAAACGTCCGCGCCGTTGGCGATTTCATCGAGAGTCAGGGACTTTGCGGTTGCCGGATCGCTCCAGGCGTTGTTGTCGTTGCCGACATACTTGGCAATGACCGTATCCGCGGCGTTGACATACGCCACGCCTTCTTCAAAGCCCTTCTGGTACTTCTGGATGGTGGGGATTTCCATGCCGCCGATAAAGCCGATTACGCCGGTGGTAGATTTCCGCGCGGCAAGCACGCCCGCAAGGAAGGAGACTTCGTGCGTGGCATACGTAAAGCAGGCCACGTTCGCAATATCGTCCACAACGGTGTCGAGCAGCATAAAGCTGACGTCCGGGTACGCGGGCGCTACCGTGCGGAGGGCTTCCTCCTGGTTAAACGCGTTGAAAACAACCAGGTCGTAGCCTTCTTCGCAGAACTTCTGCGCGGCTTCGGCATACATGGAAGCATCCGTGCATTCAACGGCTTTCACCTGCACGCCGTAGTTTTCCTGGCAGTACATCAGGCCGGCATACGCCTGATCGTTGACCGACTGGTCGCCGAGCGCACCGGTGAGCACCAGACCAACCTTGACGTCCGCTGCGACGATTCCGGCGGGGGCTTCCGCTGCGGGCGCCTCGGCTGCGGGCGCTTCAGTTGCCGTTTCTGCGGGCTGTGCGTCGGCTGCGGACGTGCTTTCCACCGCCGCGGGTGTGCAGGCGTACGCGAGCAGAAGCATTGCTGCCATCAGCAGCGCTAAGAACACTTTTTTCCTCATTGCATGTTTCCTCCTATAGTATTTTATCATTCCGCACTTCATCTGCGGAAATTTGGATTTCTACACTTCGTATTTCAATTTTCGAGTTTGTGATCGTTCGTTTTTCAGTAACCGCGGTTCTGTACTCGCGTTCCGCATGGTGTTCTGCGGGCGGAGTCGTTATCTGCTTTTTGATAGGCCGACTGCAGCGCTGTGTGTGTCAGCCTTGTTTAACGGTCTGATCGGTCGTTGACGGAAAACGGAAAAAGATGTATAATATGTTCAACGTTCGTACATGTTGTATGAACAACTTCGAAGAGAATTATACAAGCTGTCGTTCGATTTGTAAATGATTATTTATACGTTGGGGTAGAATATGTCGGAACTGAGCCAAAGGTACTCCCTGCGAGGGAAAAAAGAACCCGCGTTTGTCGCAATTTATGAAGATTTGTTCCAGCGTTTGGAGCAGGGGGAATATCAGCCCGGCGATCAGCTTCCGCCGGAAACGACGCTTGCCGAGCGGTACGGGGTCAGCCGAAACACGCTGCGCCAGGCGCTGGCCATCCTTTGCGAGGACGGACGGATCTACAACGTTCAGGGCAAGGGAAGCTTTGTCTGCGACCGGCCAAACGTGCGGCCGATCTGTTTTGAAAAACTGACGAATCCCGCTTTCAGCTGCGCAACGGTTTCCTGCACAGGCAGCGAGGTGAACTACGGCTTCTCGCCGACCGCCTTGATCGTCCAGCAGAAAATGCGCCTCAGCCCCAACGACATCGCCTTGATCGCGGACGTAAGGCATTTTCACGACGAAACGCCCGTGAGCTATACGTTCATCGAGGTTCCGGTCAAGATGATACCGGATACCGGCGTTGACCTCAACGACAGCGAGAGCGTAAAAACGCTGCTCAACAACTGGATTTACGACGCGGCCGCCACGGCGCTTTCGCGTATCACATTTTCCATTGCGGAGGAAAACATCAGCCAGCATCTCAATGTTCCGCTGGAAACGCAGATCGTGTTTATTGAAGAGATTCTCTACAACGTCTCCGGCGACGCCATCGCGCTCTGCAAGCACTATCTTTTAAGCGAATACTATAATATCTGTATCGTTCGAAAAAGCTGACTTTGCATCTGCTCATTTTCGTGTAAATGCCGTTTGCGAAAATAAAAGAACAGCATTCTAAGCTCTGCTCCGGCAAAACCGGACAGGGTTTTTGTTTTTATCCACAACCGCGCGCGCCCTCCATGTTCAAGCGCCGCGCGTCTGTGATACAATGGCAAAAAAGCCACTGGCCCCCCCTGCGGGAAGTCTCTGGCGCGGAAAGACGGCATTCGATGAAAGCAGAAGTTACTCCCGTCCTGGTCAGCGCGTGTCTGCTCGGCCTGCGCTGCCGCTATAACGCCGAGCCGAAAACGAACGAACGCCTGCTCGCGCTTGCAAAAAGCCATGTGATGATTCCCGTTTGCCCGGAGCAGCTCGGCGGCCTGCCCACCCCGCGCCCGCCTTGCGAACGGCGTGGCGGGCGTGTGCTTGCAAACGACGGAACGGACGTAACAGACGCGTTTTTGCGCGGCGCGGAGGAAACGCTCGCGCTCATGCGCATCCTGCACTGCAAAACGGCTATTCTGAAAGCGAACAGCCCCTCCTGCGGCTGCGGGCAGATCTACGACGGGACGTTTTCGGGCAAACTCATCCCCGGCGACGGCGTCACGACGGAACTGCTCAAACAAAACGGAATCGCGGTCTTTACCGAAGAGGAGCTTCCCTCTTCTCTCGATTGAAACGTCGGCTGCGGTGATTTCGCCGCCTGTTCGGAGGATATGTGGAAAAACGAAGAGTCGCGGTTCGAACGATGGTCGAAACGGTGCTGCAAAGCGGCAGCATCTCGCCAATGGCGTCGTCGCGCCGGCTTCTGGACGGCATCCGCGGGCACCAGGCGCTGCAAGCCGTTGCGGCCGAGGGCGCGGTCAACGAAGTCTCCATCAGCGGCAAGGTCTGTTCGGAAAACATCGAGCTCACCGTGTACGGACGCATCGACCGGCTCTACGGCGCTGAGCGGATTGAAGAAATTAAAACGACATATGCTTCCGGCGAGCAGCTTTCCGGTGGCGATGCGCAGCATTGGGCACAGGCAAAGTGCTACGCCTGTTTGTTTTGCCTCGACAACCATCTCGAACAGATCGAGCTCCGGCTTACCTACCTGAACCTGTCAAGCGGCGAAATCACTTCCTTTTCTCAGGTGCACACCGCTTCTGCGCTTGAGGAATTTTTCTCGCTGATCACCGGGCGCTATCTGCAGATGCTCGAAACGGAATTCGTGCATATCCGCGCGCTGCGCGAGGACATTTCCCAAATGCCGTTTCCCTATGAATCCTTCCGTGAAGGTCAGCACGAGCTGGCCGCGCAGGTCTACTACGCCATGCGGGAAAAGTCCGCGCTTATGGCGCAGGCGCCCACGGGGACGGGCAAGACCATGGCGGTTCTCTTCCCCGCGCTCAAAGCGCTTGCTGACGGGCACGTTTCCCGCATCTTTTACCTGACGGCGCGAACGACCCAGCAGGACGCCGCGGTTGCGGCGGTGCGTCTGCTCAAAGCGCCACACTTGCGAGCGGTTGTGCTCTCGGCAAAGGAAAAGATGTGCGTCCACGAACACCCCGTCTGCCGGGAAGGCGACTGCCCGCTGGCGGAAGGGTACTATGACCGCCTTGGCGACGCGCTGCGCGCGCTGAGCGAGGCCGACGGCCTTATTACGCCGGACGTCGTTGCCTCATACGCCGCGCGGTTCTTTTTATGCCCGTTCGAACTCTCGCTGGATCTTTCCACGAGCTGCGATTTGATCATCTGCGACTATAACTACGCTTTCGATCCGCGCGTAAGACTGCAGCGCTTCTTTCTCGCGGGCAAAAACGCCTATGCGCTTTTGATCGACGAATCACATAACCTTCCCGACCGCGCGCGGAGCATGTACTCCGCGGCGCTCTCGCTCAAGGACGTAATCGAAACGCGGCGCTCCATCGACAAGGCGCATCGAAAACAGCCGCTCTATAAGATTTTGAAGAAGCTGGAGCACGAGATCGAAGGCTGCTTTGAGGAAACGCAGCCGCCCGCTGCGGAAAACGCCGCGCCGCAAACGCTCGCGTCAACCGTGGAGGCCGCGCTGGATGCGCTGAGTCAGGACGGCATGCAGGCCGAGCGGAGCCTCGCGCGGCAGCTTGTATTCGACCTCTCGTCGTTTCGTTATGTGCTTGACCAGTACGACGAAAACTACGTAACCCTCTACGAAGGCGGAAAATCCACGCGCCGCATCACGCTTTTTTGCGCCGATCCCGCCGAAAAGCTTGCCGAAACGTATCAAAAATGCCGGAGCGCCGTTTTGTTTTCGGCAACGCTCACACCGTACGCCTTCTATAAAAACCTTTGCGGCCTCGGCGAAGAAACGCCCATCCTGTCGCTGCCTTCTCCGTTTCCGCCGGAGCATCTGGCCGTGTTCCATCTGCCGGTCGATATCCGGTATCAGGCGCGCGAATCTACACTGCCCGTTGCCGCCGACGCCGCCGCCGCTTTTGTAAACGCGCGCAAGCAGGGAAACTACCTCGTCTTTGTCCCTTCGCATGCCTACCTTGCCAAGCTCTCGCCGCTGCTCAAGGAGCGCCTGCCGGATGCGGTGCTCATTGAACAGTCGCCCGGCATGGCCGACGCGGCGCGGGCAGACTTTTTGTCGCAATTCCGCGCGGGCGGCGCGGGCGTGACGGTTGGGCTCGCCGTGATGGGCGGCGTCTTTTCGGAAGGGATCGACCTGCCCGCCGAGCGGCTTTGCGGCGCGGTGATCGTCGGCGTGGGTCTGCCGCAGCTTTGCCTGGAGCGGGACGTCCTGCGCGACGCATACGAACAAAAATACGAGCAGGGGTACCGCTACGCCTACCAATACCCGGGCGTCTGCAAGGTGCTGCAAGCTGCGGGCAGGATTATCCGCACGCCAACCGACCGCGGCGCGCTGCTGCTGATTGACCAGCGGTACGGTCAGGCGGAATACCGCGCACTGCTGCCCGCGCAGTGGAGCATTCAGCGCGTCCGAACCATACCCCAGCTGACCGCCAGCCTGCAAATATTCTGGAGCGAGCCCGACGCTGTTTCGGATCGGCACGAATAGCCGCACTGCATATAAATAAACCCGGATTCAGTTCAGAATCCGGGCTTTGTTTTTTGTATGATTTTTTCCGCCTCAGCCTTCCGGCAGTTCCAGATCATCCGGATCGCCTTCTCGCGGATACAAACGCCAGTCTTCGCCGTTCGAATCAAAGTCCGCAATGTCTTTGATCTTGAGTTTCATATACTTTGCCGTTGCCGTGACCGCAACCTCGCCGCTGGGGAGCAGAATTGCGCCCTCTCCGGTGAATAACCGACGATTGTTTTCGAGTACTTTGCCGGTGACCGTCAGCGGCACGTCATAGGGCACGGGCTTTAAGTAACGCGTGTTGATCTCCACCGTGACCGCCCAGGTATCCGGTTCCGGGACGTTGATGGCGCGCCCGATCGTTTCGTCGAGCAGCGCGGTGCAGACGCCGCCATGCACGCGTCCCGGGTAGCTCTGGTGGCAGCTCTTGGGCGTGACCCTTGCGGCAAGCGTACCGTCCTCCAGTTCGAAAAACTCCGTATGCAGGCCGAGCGGGTTCTGCACGCCGCAGACAAAGCAGTTCAGCGCGGCGTTATGCTTCCTGACGACTCGTTTCTTCAATAATAAATCCTCCCGGAAAAAATCCTCCGGATATTCAAATCACAACGTCTAATTATTTTCTGACGGTAAACAGCCCGAACGCGTTGGGGCCGCCATGGCAGGCAACCGCCGCGCAGACCGAAAGCGGAATGATCTTTTTAAAGTAATGCAGCGAGTCAATCTGGGCAATCAGACCGTTGAGCATTTCTTCCTCCTGCATGGCATGAGAGATCATGATCACTTCGGGATCCATCTGCTCGTGCTGTGCCAGAGTGGTGTCGATATAATCCCGCAGGCTGCGCTTGTAGGTGCCCATGTATTTTTTGCCGACAACCAGCTTCCCTTCGCGGATATTGATGCTCTGGCGGATCTGCAGCGTGCTCGCACCGAGGAAAGCGAGCGTCGAACAGCGGCCGCCTTCATGGAGGTATTCGAGCGTTTCGATAATGAAGTTGCCGACGATTTTTTCGCGGTAACCGCAAAGATAGGCTTGCAGTTCCTCCGCGCTCATAGATTCCTTCCGCTTCACCGCTTCCATTGCCAGCAGCGCGCTGCCGCTGGAAATGGATTTCGAATCGACGATATATACATGCTCCATATTGTCCGCCGCGATGACCGCATTGTCAAAGCAGCTGGACATGCCGGAGCTTTTGGCTATATGAACCACCGCGTCGTGATCGACAAGGCATTGCCGAAAGAACGCCTCATAATCCTGCGGGTTGGCCGCCGCGGTCTGCGGCAGCTTGTGGGTGCGGCGGTAAAAATCAAAGAGTTCGCTCTGTTTGAGATTCGGGTAATCCAGCAGGTCGCCGCCGTCCAGACGAACGTAGGACGCCACAACCGCGATTCCATATTCCTGCACCATGTCGAGTGTCATATCAAAGGTGCTGTCAGCGGAGATACAAATTCGTTCCATCATGCTGCTCCTCACTTTCTTTTTTTCAATAGTAGTCAGGGTCTTGATGTGCCGTTGATTTGGTTCCAATTTTTTGTAACAGTTCTATTGTACAGTAAATTTCGTGTGAATACAAACAGCCAGCGGATTGCTTTCTGAAAAACGAACCTCCCGCCTTTGCGTCACACGCAAAGCGCTTTTCTAATCCACGTCTTTTCAGATGGTATATTGTCCCTCCGCTCTGGAAAAGACGCAAAAAGTATGTTACGTTAATCCTGTCAAAGATGAAATTCCCTTTTGTACCTTTCTGCACAATAAACCCTGCCAATGGAGCGAATAATGAAAAAGCTGATGATTTTGTCCACCGGCGGAACCATTGCCTGCACGCAGACGGAAAGCGGGCTGATTCCAACGCTGTCCGCAGACGATATCCTAGCCTTTGCGCCTAAGGCTAAATCGTTGGGTCAATTGGATACCCGGACGATTTTTAACCTTGACAGTTCGAACATTCAGCCGGAAGAATGGAAAATGATTGCCGAGGAAGTCTACGAATGCCTGCCTAATTACGACGGTATCGTCATTCTGCACGGCACGGACACCATGGCATACACCGCTTCCATGCTGTCGTTCATGCTCCAAAATGTCGATAAACCCGTGGTCATCACCGGCTCTCAATTGCCCATCGGCCACCCGAACACGGACGCGAAACAGAATCTGGAGCAGGCGCTCATCACCGCCGCCAGCAGGCTTGCCGGAGTGTTTGTGGTGTTTGACGGAACCATCATGCTCGGCTGCCGCGTCGCCAAAGTGCGCACCACGAGCCAGAACGCCTTCGAAAGCATCAACCGCCCGCCGGTCGGCAGCATCCGCGCGGGAAAAGTGCGGTTGACTGCCCCGCCGGAACCCGTCCACGGCGCGCTCACGCTGGACGACGCCATCGACGCAAGCGTGTTCCTTCTAAAACTGATCCCCGGCACGCGGCCGGAAGTGTTCGACATCATCGCCAAACTCGGTTATCGCGGCGTGGTGATCGAGGGGTTCGGGCTTGGCGGTCTGCACTGCCTGAGGCGAAACCTGCTGGAAGGCATCAAGAAACTGCTCGACTTGGACGTTGCCGTCCTGCTCACGACGCAGTGCCGCTACGAACCTTCCGACCCGATGGTCTACGAAACAGGGCGGCTGGCCGTGGAGCTTGGCATTTTGCAGGCGTATGACATGACGAGCGAATGCGCGGTGACAAAGCTCATGTGGGTGCTCGCGCACGCGAGCAATCCGGGCGACGTCCGCCGGATGATGGCCACGGATTACTGCGGGGAACTCTCGCTGCCGGAAAATTCGGAAGCCGGGCATACCATCTGAGCCAAGGATTGTCTGAACACGCCGCAGCGAACGGCAGACGACCCCTTCCCCGTGCGACTGAAGAACCCGAAAGGAGCCCGCATGAAAAAAACCGCCGCATGCCTGTTCATGGTTTTTTCCGTGCTCGCTGTCTTTTTGTTTGCCAATATAGAGGCGCTTTATGCCTTGCCGCAGCTCGGCGCAGAGCAGTTTTTGGATTCCATGCCGCATCGAACGATCCTGCTGTTTGGCCGTACGATGATATGGACGCAGCCATCTTCCACGGTCATAGTGTTTTTGCTGGGCTTGGCGACCATTGGCTTTGGCGTGTTTTTCCTTTCTTCCAGCGCCCGGCAACAGTCGCGTGCGTATTGGGGCGCGGGAATGATCCTTTGGGGCCTTGGCGCGCTCAGCGCCGGAATCAGCTATCAGGCGTTCGGCTACGAGCTCAAATGCGCCGGGCGGACGCTCTGCCTGTTTACCAGCAAGTTTGAAATTGCCTATTTGCTGCTCACCTGCTTCAGCATCGCCTGCTTCCTCTTTTCCGCAGCGTATGCGTCCGCACGCGGAAACGAGCGCCGCGCGCTGATTCGCTTTGCCGTAATCGACTGCATCGTCTATACGGCGCTGCTGCTGGCGGGCGCCATTCTGCCGATTCGGTTTTTGATTTCCTACGAAGGGTTCCTCCTGCTCATCGGCGGCAACTTCGTAGTGATGTTTGTCTTTGCACTGCTCCACAGAAAGAAGCACGGAGATCGATTGAGCAAACGGATGATCGCCATCTGGCTTGTGTTTCTTCTTGTCAACATCGGGTATTTTGCGTTTCTCTACTCCGGCGTCAGCCAAACGCTCTATCAAACTGCGGGCGTCTGGTTCAACGAAAACGACTTCTTCCACGTCCTTCTCATCGGCTGGATGCTGATGATCTTCTTCCTGCTCAAAAACACGCTGCGGGATTCCGAAAGCAATCCTTAACCAACGGCCGGAGCGGTTTTGCCGCAAATAGAAATTCACAGACACCCATTCTGCAGAACAAGAGCACAACAAAAAGTGCCACCCCGACGGTGGCACTTTGTTTCTAGATTACCAAATCGATCGTAGCCCAGCGCTCTCAGTCCAAAAGACGCGGCGCAATCAACCCGAAGCCTCTTTCGGTTCAGGCTTTGGCGCTGCTGAACCCTCTTACCTCGGCTGCCGCGTGGGCGCAGGGGTCGGCGTGGGATCCGGGAAGGTCGTGAATTCGGCAAACACCCATCCCTCCAGACGCGCGAGGGGAAGCGCAACCTTAAACCAGTTGCCGGACACACCCTCATACCAGATGAGATCGTCTTTATTCAGCATGCCGAGGCTTTCGTAATCCGCCGACGGGCCGGAACGGAGATTGACCCCGTTGGCGTTGATGTACCCTGCCGCACCTACCTCCGGCAGAGTGATCGGCTCGGGCGAAGGCGTGACCACAGGGTTCGTAAACGTAACGTATTCAGAATACACGTATCCCGATACGCCGGTCTCCACTACCTGGATTTTATACCAGTTGATGCCGACGCTCAGAATGACAATCTCGGTGTTCTTCGCCAGTTTGTCTATCACGCGGTAACCGGTACCCGGGCCGGTGCGGAAGTTCACCAGATTACCGCTGATATAGCCCGTTTTGTCTTCCACGTTCGCCTCGTTCGGCTTGACGCGGGCAACGATATCCATATACCAGGGCGAGAGGAACCCCTCTTCCAGTGTGTCGTGCACGGAGACGCAGAAGTATCCCGTCACCTTATCCGCATACAAAATCGTAACCCCCGTGCCCGCGGGTACGATCCGCAGTATCCCGCTGTCTTTATCCGCACTTTCACGCAGTTCCACATCCGCTATGGTGACGCCAAACCCATAGCCAGTCATGCTGGAGCCGTCAATTGCAACATATTTTCCGTAGACATACCCGCGCAGGCCGGTATCCGGATCCCGCACGTCCAGCCACATTCCGTCGATGCCGTAGATCTCCAGTTCCGCTTTGCGGTACAGCGTGTCGATGACCTTGGAGTTTGTATTGGGCGCGCTGCGCATGTTCAGTTTTGAGCTGTGTACCTCGCCGCTTGCAATGATGTACTCAATGACCGGCTCCGGCGTGCTTGTCGCGGAGGCGTCGGGCGTGGGTGTGACCGCTTCCTCCGCAGCCGTTTCCTCCACCGCTGCCGTTTCCTGCGGCATAAGCGTCGGGGTGGCGGTCAGCATCGTGATGGGTACGTCCGTCGGTTCCGGATCCGGAATCTGCACGGCGGGCACGCCGCTGACAGAGCAGGCGGCAAGAAGCATCGCACAGATGAGCAGCAGCGCGAGTACTCCAAGGGTACCTTTATGGCTTTTGTGTTTCATGATATCCTCCCCCCAAAACATCGTTTGGAAATAACATGATTCGCTTTCGTCTTGATCCCGGCGGCGTGAACGGTATTCAGTTTTCGGTGCGCAGTCGTTTTTAGCCCGGCGAGGCAGATCAGTACATAAGATACGCGCGTATTGACGCTATATGAAAATAAACAGTAGTATATACCAATATTATTACTATATTCACATGCGGCAATACGGTTGTCAACAGGAAAATAAAAGAAAGCCGCCTCCTGTAAAACGGAGGCGGCTCCAGCTTACGTTTGTTCATAAAAATCGGTTTGACCAAGATGGATGCGCCAAACGAGGAAGCGCGTCTCCTCCCCCCCGATTGACAGGCACTGCGCGAATGCGCCGATTCTGCCGCTTTCAGCCAACGGCGACGCCCCGTTCGGTCAGATACTGCTTTGCCTCGTCGATGGTCATTTCCCTGTCCAGAAAATTTTCGTAAGCAGCGCAGATGATCTCCGTGCCGCCGAAGGCAATCCGCCTGCCGTGCTCCATCCAGAGTACTTTGTTGCAGATCGACAGCACGCTGCTGATCGAATGGCTTACGAAGATGGTCGTCACTCCGCTTCCGAGCAGTTCCAGGATTTTTGCCTGGCTTTTTTTCTGGAACGCGCCGTCCCCAACGGAAAGCACCTCGTCCAGAATCAGAATGTCCGGCTTGACGAGCGAGGCGATCGCAAACGCCAGCCTCGATTTCATGCCCGAGGAAAGCTGCTTAAACGCCCTGTCCTGAAATTTCGTCAGTTCCGCGAATTCGATGATGCTCTCATACGTTTCATCCATGAATTTTCGGGTATATCCCAGAAGCGCCCCCCGCAGATACGTGTTTTCCCGCACCGTCAGGTCGGCGTCGAATCCCGAAGCCAGTTCCAGCAGCGCGGCAACGGAACCTTGGCGTTCGATTGAGCCGCCGGTGGGTTCCATAATCCCCGCGACCGCTTTGAGCAGTGTCGATTTTCCGGCGCCGTTGGAACCGATAATCCCCAGCAGGTCGCCTTCCGTCAGTTCGAACGAAACGCCGTTGACCGCCATGAATTTTTCTATTTTGAATTTGCCCGTCAGATGGCGGGTCACCCATTCCTTCAGGCCGATATTCTTGAAATCCCCGATCATATAGCAGATGGATACGTTTTTGACTTTCAATACCATTCGAATCCCCTCCCGCTACACATAATACAGGAATTTCGTGTTGTTCTTTTTATAGATGCGAAATCCCAGCGCGAAGAACACCAGCGCATACGCCGCGCAAAGCGCATGGAACGCCGGCGAGGGAACAACGCCGTCGATTACGATATCCCGGAAATACTTGATATAAAGGTACATCGGGTTGAGCAGGAAAAGTTTTTGCACACTGGCCGGGAATGAATCGACGCGATAGAAAATTGCCGATAAGTACAACAGCAGTTGAAGGCAAACGCTCCAAATATACTGGATGTCGCGAAAAAACACGTACAGCGCCGAAAGAATCAGCCCCAAGCCGAGGTTGAATACGATCAGGCACGTGATGGGATACAGCAGCGCAAGAAAGTTGAGCGAAAACGGAATGCCGTCCGCCGCGACAAACACAAAATAGATCGCCAGCGAAAGCAAAAAGTTGATCAGCGCCGTTACGTTTTGGGAAAACAGGAACATGTACTTCGGCACGTTGATCTTGGTAAATATAGGCGCGTTGCCAAGCAGCGAGGACATTCCCTGATTGGTCGCTTCGCTGAAAAAGGAATACACGATATTGCCGGAAAACAGGTAAACGACGAAATGCGCCGTATTGCGGCCGAAAAACTGGCTGAATACCAGCCACATGACAAACAAATGCAGCAGTGGGTTCAGCACGCTCCAGAGCATGCCCAATATAGTACGCTTGTATTTCTTTTTAAAGTCGCGCTTAACCAGTTCCTGAAACAGGAACCAGTTTTCTCTGAACTTTTTAATAAAGCGCCCCATCCATTTCATCATATGCTCAGACACCCCGTAAATTGCTCAATCCACCAGTTTGACGGCTGGCTCTTTCGGTTTCCGCTTTTGCAGTATCTTTTCCTTCACCCGCTTGATCGTGAACTTCAAGCCGTTCTTTTTATAAAACCTTGCGGCAGTAACCGCCGTGGCATAGGCCCGTTCCGCCAGAAACGCAACCCTGCTTGGCCTTCTGACAAAGCGCTTGCCCTTCTCTTGGTTAGGCACCTGCATCTTGAGCACTTGCTTTTTGGAGTGAATGCGGATCGAAACGACTTCATCGTAAAGATACAGCTCGTTCCTTGGCAAATACTCCGCAATGATCTGCTCGAGCGTCGGCATACCGTATCCGAACGGGAGCTGAATGACCGCCGCGCCGTGTTTGATCAGCAAGGCCCGGCTTTCGTCGTTCGGTTCACCGCCGCAGACCACGTAAATCCTGTCGAGCGTCCGTGCAAATTCCGTCAGCATATACTCTACGTGATTTTCGTCTGTTTCTTCCGTTCCGTCAAGCAAAACAACCCCGAGTCTTGAGATGTTCGCCTTTTCCGTTGTCAAAAGCGCATCTTCGAGTTCCTGCCTGTCTTGTTCCGTGATGAGTTTCTCCGCCAGCGGTGCGGAAACATACTGCTTGCAAATCAAATCGTGGAGCTTTTTCTTGTACTTCGGGGCGGCAATTAACAGCGCCAGTTTTCGTATTTCGAAACCGTCGCGGAATTTTTCTTCCGGCGTTTTTCCATGCCAAACGCCGAGATCGTGTTTCCGGTAGACGCTGGTCACCTGCGGGATATAGCCGAGCGGACCCTTCTGCTCCAGATAGAACGCCAGCGTAATTTCCGAGAGCCGCAGCGAATACAGCAGGGGCGGCAGCTCCTGCATGTATTTCGTAATGAACATGCAGCAGGAAAAATTCACGATCAGATTTAGAAAGCGATCGGCAAGAAAATCGTACCCCGTCAGCCGCGTGCTGTAGATATACTGCTGCCGTCTCAACTCAATCCGGTTGCCGTCTTCGTCTTCGATCTGGATTCTGGAAAATACCATGGAGCAATCCGGATTCGCTTCCAAAAACTGCAGCTGTTGGAGCAGCTTGTCGGATGTCTTCCAAAAATCGTCGCCTTCCAGCACAGCGACGTATTTCCCGGTGGCCGCGGCAAAACAGCGTTTATAGTTTGCCGAAATGCCCACGTTTTCCCTGCTTGATATGTTTCTGATCAGTGTTGGGTATTTTTCCGCATACTCGGCCAT
The DNA here is from genome assembly GCA_039683415.1 of Clostridiaceae bacterium. Lineage (GTDB taxonomy): Bacteria > Bacillota > Clostridia > Christensenellales > CAG-138 > UBA7703. The sequence goes on along the minus strand of JBDKRL010000002.1, from coordinate 164,340 downwards.
GATCTCCGGCGTTCTGTCCGTGGAACCGTCGTCGGAGAGCAGGATTTCACACAAAAACGCCCCTCGCTGGCAAAGCACGCTTTCGATCGCCTGAGAGATGAACCGCTCCTGATTATAGGAAATGATCGCCACGCTGATCTTGACGGCGTTTGGCTTGTGCTTTCCCAAAATGCAGTTAAACGCAACCCGCAAATTCTCCTTCTGCGTGATCCGGTCTTTCATATCGCCGTCGTTGTAGCTCATGACGGTATGCAAAACGGGGACAGGCGGAAACTCCTTTGTGTAGCGGAGGATCAAGTCCCAGTCCACGAGCCGCCGCAGACTTTCGTCAAATCCGCCGAGCGCTTGGTAGCAGTTTCGGTGGTGCAGAAAGACGCCAAGGTCGATGTAGTTTCTCATCAGGAGGCTTTTATAGGAAAACGAGCCTTCGTACCAGCTGCCTTTCGTTCCGCGCTCCCGGTTTTTCCAGTTAGCGTAAAAAACCCTGGTTTCCGGATGCTCCGAAATGGCTTCGGCAAAAAACGCGAGATAGCTCTTTGCAATCGTATTGTCCGAGTCGATATACCCGATCCAGTCGCATTCCGCGGCGGCGAGTCCGATATTGCGGCTCCGGCAGACCCCGCCGTTCTCTAGCTGCCGTAGATAGCGGATCCTTCCGCACGCAAGTTCTTTTTTGAATTGCCGGGCGACGATGCCTTCCGTTCCGTCGGTGGAACCGTCGTCCACAATAATCAGCTCAAAATTGCCGTATGTCTGGCACAGCACGGAGCGAATGGCCCGTTCGATGCAGTACCCGCGGTTATAGGTAGGCAATATCAGGGAGAATTTGATCGACTGTTCCATTTTTTTACGGTTTCGAAGATTCATTACAGCTTCCTTTACGCAGAATATTGTTGCGTTTTCTCGTCCGGGAGACCTCCTAATAACGCTATGTTTCCGATTTAAGGGCACTCGATTGGCGCGTTGCCGTTTTCCCCGGTGTTTCGCAGTTCTCCCGAAAGAAAATTCCCGGCTGCTTTGTGTGTTTCGTTTCTTGGCAGCCTGTCACGGCGGTTTTTGATCGCTCCCCGGCTCTTGCTCACTTGGTCTCTGTCTGGAAAACGTCATATTATATAGATACGTTATGAAACACGAAAAACTGTCCTCTCGGCAAAGTTCTCCCGCGCAGCAGCTTTTAACCGCTGCCTGCATTGTTACGTCTTCCAGTGATGCATTTCATGCAATGACTGTGCGCGGGAGTTCTGACTCTAAACCGTAAATCCCGCAGAATCCGCCGCTGCCACTATATTGTATCATGAAAATCCAGTTTCCAGATTCACTTATTATACAAATTTCTTGAATAAAACTAAATCAAAAGCGAATTTGTCGCATTTCCCGCCGTTTTTTCGAGGTTCGAAACAATCAGTTTGCGTTTCAGCGAACTCATTACCGGAATGTCGTCAACGTACTCAACATGGATTTTTGCGTCTGCTCCCAGAACACGCGTAAACGCCTCGATTTCCTTTTTACAGGCAGGCTTTTTGCCGTTTGCGACTGTTATCCGCAACGTATATGCCGTTTCGCCATTCTGAATAAACTGCCATTGCTCGATTCCCTTGGAAAGCCGCATCGTACGGCAGAGCAGAAAAGGAGAAACAACCTCATGTTTTGTATCGTAGATTAAGTCCATCCTTCGGCCATACAACTCGGTAAAATACGGAAAACCGTTTTGCGGCCTGGCCATTTTTGCAACATCCCCGGTATCATAACGAATCATCGGGAATGCTTTGTTATACAGATCGGTTACGATAATCCTGCCAAGTTCGCCTTCCGCCGCCGGTTCGTCGCTTTCAAGCTTCAGTATCTCAAAGTAGTAGCTAGCCCAGTTCAGCGTATAAACGCCTTCCTTCTCGCCTTCCTGTCCAAGAATGCCGTTTTCCGTGTTGGAGTACCGCGCGGCGATGCGGCAGTTATTGCCAAAGAAGTCCCTGAGTTTAGCGCGTATTTCGCTTGTCAGCGCTTCCGAAGTGGAGATGATCGTACGAATAGAGGATTTGTTTTCAAACTTTTTTGCCCAGAACGTAACCGCCGTAATCAACGTTGACGGATAAGCCATCAGCGCGACGCAGTTTTTTTCCACCATAGCCCGGTAATATTTGGTCAGATTGTCTTCACTGAGGTTGCAGATGTCCATTTGCCAGATGTTCTGCTCTTTTTGTTCTTTCAGCGTAGCCGTCGGCTTTGCACGCAGATAACACATTGGGTCATGATCGCGGTACCCCGCCAGCGAACCGAAATACTTTAAATCCGCGATATGACGAAACCGCTTGTCCAAGTTTTGCTTCACCATAAACGGAATCCCGGTCGACCCGCTGGTATACATGGTGTGCGTTTTTTTGTTTCGGTATTCCGGCACTAAGATTTGCATGTAGTGCTCGTTCAGCAACGTTTTATTCATCACAGGAAAATCCGTCAGGCGTGCGCCGCCCCCCAGCGCGGAATAATAAGCCGTGTGTTTTACCGCATATTCAAGAATCTCGAAAAGCTCTGTTGTTCGCCTTTCGTTTACAGCAGCGGAATATGCGCCAGGCCTCTTCAGCTTCTGCCGGATGTCCGTCAGGTTCTTCCAAACGACACCGTGATGGATCAAAAAATCACGAGTCCAGTATACACACCGGCGATACGCGCCGGATGATATACGTTTGTCCTTTACTTCGTTCAAATATTGCATGCCTCTGCCAGTCTGTTCTATTTTTCTTCCGGTTCGGAACCGTACTTTTCGAAAATTGTGTTGACGTCGAACGGGGTCAGCAGCATGCTGCGGCCATCGCTGTCCTGTACGATAAAATGAGTTTGAATAAACTCGATAATCTCGGCAAGCCTCTGTTTTGTTTCTGTTACGAAAAAGAACCTGCAGGCAATTTGTCGGAGCGTTCCAGCCGCAGTGACAATATCACCTTCACCATAACTTGGATTGATCGAGAGCATTTCCGGAATTTTTGCAATTTCCTCGAGTCCGCCAAGCGTATGGATCTGCCCCGTCCGCACGAGAGGCGAGAGTTTACAGCCCCATTTGTCGAAATCCGGCTTTGCCTTATGGGCGAGGATTTCTTCGCTCATTTTGCCGGTCAGCGCAAAATGAACCAAGTGCTCCTTGGCGTCGATTCCGCTCACAGCGCTGACAATATAGTGCTCCTGCGCACCATTGAGCCGGAAACCCGATTCGTAAAAGCGCACTTCCCCGTCTTCAATAAACGACTGAATAAAAAGCGTCCCGTTCTTAACTCCGATATCGCGCAGCATTTGTTTTACTTTTTCGTCTGTTGCGCTGCAATACTGTTTTAAATAGATCGAAGGAAAGAGATATGCTGTCGGAAGCTGCGCCAAACCATATTGCTCTTTGTTGGTATATCGGTCGCACATGCCAACCAGAGACGGCTCCCCATCCTGAATGAGATAATAAATGACCACTTCGTCGCCGGTCATATACTTTTCGATGATTAGTTTCTTGCGCTTGGAATTGTCCAGTGCTTTACTTATTCCGGTTTTAAGTTCTTCCTGCGTCCGGCAGACCGAAATACCCCTTGAACTTCGATTGTCAACGGGTTTTACAACCACAGGCAGCGGGATTGCCGCAAGTTCTTCTTCGGATGGATGTTCCGAAAGTTCATATTCTTCCACAACCGGAACGCCATGCTCCCTGCAGGTTTGCTTGAATCTGCTTTTGTCCGCCAACAAATCGAACAGCCGCGCCGAACCGAAGCACGGCAGTTGCAAACGCGAGCAAAGCTGCTCATAGGTCGACAGCAACGCTTCCGCAACCCCTACCATGACGCCGTCGATTTGCTCGGAAACTGCCATTTGGTATAAGGCATCCACATCGATCGCGTCGATATCATAGCTTTTGGAAGCGTAACGTTTCGCAAACGCATGCGGATCGTAATCCGTGACAATCGTATAAACGCCCATTTCGTGCGCCTTTATCACGAATCCGGCCGTTTCCGGATTCGCGCCCAGGATCAACAGCTTTTTTCCGGCAATGTCCATTATTATGACCCTTCGGCGAATATTATTAACAAATACGTCCATCTGCAATTCGCAGAATAACGGGCGTGTTTTTATGTTATCACCCTTGGAAAAGCAAAACAAGGCGAATTGCGTTGCTTAATATTGTATTTTTTAGTGAATTGTGGCAATAACTAGATTGCGATTGTCGTTTGCCAGTCAATACGATAAAATAGACAAAGCGATCGGTTGTATCCGCTTTGAATGCCACAGCTCTTTTACACATACTGCGAGGTGATTCCGTTGACCCCTTTGGTCTCTGTAGTGATGTCCGCTTATAACCATAAGAATTTCGTTGCCGCTGCAATTGACAGCGTTTTAGGGCAGACATTTACCGATTTTGAATTTCTCATAGCGGACGACCATTCGACCGACGGAACGGACGACATCATCCGCCGGTACACCGACGCGCGCATCGCGGCAACTTTTCAGTCGGAAAACACAAACGGCTGCAGCGCATTTCTTCGCGCTAAAGCCGTCGGCAAATACATTGCAATCATTCATTCCGACGACGTCTGGCTGCCGGACAAGCTGAAAAAGCAGGTCGGCTACATGGAAGCGCACCCGGACTGCGCCGCGTGCTTTACCCATGCCGCGCTGATTGACGAAAGCGGCAGTCTGCACGCGCAGTTCGACATGAAGGAGAATATCTTTCGCCAGCCGAACCGCACGCAGGCAGAATGGCTCAGGCACTTCTTTACCAAGAGCAACTGCCTTTGCCACCCAAGCATACTTGCCAACAGAGAAATATACAGCAATCTGGAGAGCAACCGGACGTTACGCCAGCTGCCCGATTTCCACAAATGGATTTCTCTAATCAAGCAGCACCCAATCTATATCATTCAGGAAGACTTGACGCTGCATCGCCGTCTGTTGGGCGGTAAGGATAATATGAGCGCGCCAAAGCCGGAAAACAGCCTCCGCTCCATGACGGAGTTATTCTGTTTGTCCGAAACGTTCTTCGACGATCTGTCGGACGAGCTCTTCATCGAAGCGTTCCGGGGGCTTTTTCGCGATCCAAACGCGCATTCGCCCGCGGAACTGCTCTGCGAAAAATTCTTTCTCCTGCTGGATCATTGGGTATTCGGCGGAGCCCAGCGAAAGCTTTCCGCCGCCGTGTTCTTTTACAAAAACTGCGGCGCCAACGCGGATGTTCTCCTAACGCTGCAGGATCACTATGGCTATACCCTGCAGGATTTTTACGCGCTTACGGGCAGCATCAACCTAAACTGGCTCAACACAGCCCCCGCGTATACCGAGGAACGGTATCTGGAAGCGGTGGATCAAGCTGAAAAAGCGAAAGCGCGGCTGGCAGCCGCCGAAAAAGCGTACGCAGCAATTGCCGGTTCAACAAGCTGGAAGGTTACCAAACCGTTCCGCCTGTTTCTCGATTTTGTAAAAAAGCGCTTCGGAAAGGGCGGGCGCTGATCCGCTCCGCTGTACAAGCCGATTGCAGGACAAACAGCGAATCTCATGCCGGCCATCAGAACGGGAGCGTGAACGCGCTGTCGTTCTTGTTTTTTGGCAAAACGCCTGCCTCGGAGTATACTATCCGTCACTACGGCGCATCCCCGCGCAGCTATCGCGTCCTTGCTCGTTTCACCTGTGCCACTGCTTCAAACAGCGGAACGAGAAAAGCCGCGACAAATCCGCCGGAAAAGCCGTTGTTATACAGGTTCATCCCGGCGTGGAGGAACCCCACGTTGGTAACCAGCGACATATGCAGAAAGCCTGCCAGAATCCCCGCGAACACGCCGTACTTGCCCGCGATGGGCGCCAGCGTCGTGCCAAACAGCGCCGCCATAATGGCAAAGGAAGCGTTGCTCTCGTGCACGTTCAGCAGGTTCGTAAGCAAAACCCCGACCAGTATGGGTACCGCGTTTTTTATATGCTTGCCGTACGCGCCAAATCCAACCACCGTAAAAATGCCGCCGATTACGGGTCCGTTAAGCTCGCCGCCCAGTGCCAGCACGTAACTGACCGACAGCATGCCAAGCAGCGCCATATTGATGATCGTAACCCCAGGCCCCGCCTCGGCCAGAAAGTCGGTGGGCAGCACGCCGGGCAGGGACAGCAGTCGGCCAAAGCCCTTGAACCGCCAGCGGTTCTTCCATAACCCCAGCAGCAGCAGGATCAGAAACAGCCCGTACAGTAAAATGGAGAATTCGGCATTGTTGCCTTCCGAAAGGATGGAGACGGCTTTGATCTGCACGCCAAAGCCAAGCAGCACGGCGGTAAACAGCATGCCGATGATGCCCGCGGTAAAGCCGATGTTGTAGAGGCTGAACCCTTGATGAAACCGAATGAAATGCGAAGCGAGCGGCACAAGTAAAAACCCCGCGAGCATACCCGCGGCAATGCCGAGCAGGATTCCGGCGGGGAGCGGAAGCCCCAGATTAAAGGAGCACTCGCTGACCAGCGGGCTCAGCGCCGTGCCGAACATGGCCTGGAGGATGAAATTCCGAAAGGGCTGCCCGACCGTTTTTGAATAGGCATAGACGCCCAAAACGATCGGGATTGTGTTGTAGAGGTTTTTGCCAAAGAAGGAAAACCCCACCATCGTAAAGATCGCGGCCACAACGGCACCCGAAAACGCCGCACGGTTGAGCCGCACAAAGCCAACGCTCAACAGCGTCATCAAGCCTGCGTTGATCAGCGTCGCCCCGATGTTGGCCAGACGGAAGTAATCCGTCAGCAGGTTGGCGGGCGAGGTCAGAATTGTCACGCTGCCGCGCCAGATGTCCCGCGGCGTGTTGAACGCAAAAGCCAGAATGAAAAGCAGCGCGCCCAACAACGAAAAAAACAAGATCGGCTGCCACTCGGGAAGCGCGCGCGGTTCGGGTCTCTCCGGCTGCTGCTCAGCAGGGCACAGGTCTTCCGCTTGATCCATACGGGGCAACCCGTCGGGGCAGCGTTTTTGTCTGGAATTGCCGTTTCCTTTTTTCACGCAATCGACGCTCCTTTCGATCTGCTGCGGTATCCCGACCGACCGTTTCGCAAACGAACCAGCATACTAAACGTACCATGTCCGGCGGCTGGCGGTCAAGGAACACAGGTGAAAAACAGGAGCGGAGTCGTTAAACGGTAAAACAACTGCGCCGCAATCCCGTCACCGCTATGCAAGAGGCGAATGTTGTGATATGCTAAGCCGTATTTTGAGAACAAGGAAACGAAAAAGAAAGCTATGATCAGTGCACAGGGAATATCGCTCCAGTTCGGCGGACGGCCGCTGTTTGAAAACGTTGACGTTCAGTTTACGGTTGGCAACTGCTATGGGCTGATCGGCGCGAACGGTACCGGAAAATCGACCTTTTTGCGGATTCTCTCCGGCGAGCTGGAACCGGGCAAAGGAGATATCAACGTCACTCCCGGTGAGCGCATCGCCGTGCTGCGGCAGGATCACTATGCCTTTGAGGGGTATTCGGTGATCGATACCGTCATTATGGGGTATCCGCGCCTGTATGAAATCATGCAGGAAAAAGAAGTCCTCTATTCCAAGCCGGACTTTGACGACGCGGACGGGCTGAAGCTGGCGGAACTCGAAGGCGAATTCGCCGAGCGCGACGGCTGGAATGCCGAGTCGGACGTCGAAATCCTGCTCAACGGGCTTGGACTCCCGGCGGAAACGCATCATCAGACCATGGCGGAGCTCGACGGCCCCAGCAAGGTGAAAGTGCTGCTGGCGCAGGCGCTGTTTGCCAAGCCCAACATCCTGCTGCTGGACGAACCGACCAACAACCTCGATATCTACGCCATCAACTGGCTGGAAGACTTTTTGCTGGATTTTCCCAACACGGTCATCGTGGTTTCCCACGACCGGCATTTTTTGAATAAAGTCTGCACGCACATCGTCGACATCGACTACGGCAGAATCCAGATGTACGTGGGCAACTACGACTTCTGGTATGAATACACGCAGCTTGCCGCGCGGCAGGAAAAGGACAAGCGCAAGATCAACGAGCAGAAGGCAAAGGAACTGCAGGAGTTCATTCTGCGCTTCAGCGCCAACGCTTCCAAGTCGCGTCAGGCGACGTCCCGAAAGAAGATGCTCGACAACCTCCAGATGGACAACTTCGCGCCCTCCTCGCGCCGCTACCCCTTTATCCATTTCAAGCCCGACCGCGAAGTGGGCAACGACATCCTCGCCGTCAGCGGAATTTCCAAAACCGTCTGCGGACGAAAGGTGCTGGACAACGTAAGCTTTATCGTGCAGGCCGGGGATAAGATTGCGTTCGTGGGCGAGGACGAGCTCGCACGCACCACGCTGTTTCAAATCCTCATGGGCGAGCTGGAGCCCGACGAAGGCAGTTTCAAGTGGGGCGTCACCACTTCCCAGGCCTACATGCCCTCCGACAACACCGCTTACTTCGACGGCGTGGAGCTGTCGCTGGTCGACTGGCTGCGGCAATATTCCAAGGATCCGTTCGAAGCGACCATCCGCGGCTGGCTCGGCCGGCTGCTGTTTTCCGGCGAGGAAGCGCTCAAAAAAGCCTGCGTGCTCTCCGGCGGCGAGAAAAACCGCTGCATGCTGGCAAAGATGATGCTCTCCGGCGCGAACGTGCTCATCCTCAACGAGCCGACCAACCACCTCGACTTGGAAGCCATCACTGCGCTCAACGAGGGGATGACGGAGTTTACCGGGGTTATGCTCTTTGCCTCTCACGACCATCAGGTGATCCAGACGGTCGCCAACCGCGTCATCGAGCTGCTGCCCGGCGCGCTCATCGACCGGCGCGAGAACTATGACGAGTACATCGTCGATCCGGAAGTGCTTCGCCTCAGGCAGGCGGCCGGAGCAAGCGCCGCGCAGTAACGCGCCGAACGATTTAGCCGCAACCCAAAAAGAAGGATGGCAGTATGAACGGACAAAGCCGCGCGGACGTCAAGATTGGCGCCTCAGTTCGAATTGTGCTCAAGGCCGACCAACGCACGGGGAACCTGACCAGCGGCGTGGTTGCCCGCATCCTCACCAACAGCAGTTTCCATCCGCACGGCGTCAAGGTGATGCTCACGGACGGGCAGGTTGGCCGCGTGCAGGAGATTTTGTAACGGCTTTCGGGAATACTCCCCCAAAGCCGACGGTTCGAACTGTTTTCACTTGAAAAACGCCTTGTTAAGACTAATTAAAAAGCACGCAGCGATACATTCGCCCGCGTGCCTTTTTTTGCCATGCCGTTTCTTGTCTCTGCTGCGAAAAAGCCTTGTGTTTTCTTGTGGTCTGCTCCGTTTTTGAAAATTCGCTCCGTTCCCGCCCGGGAATTGTATTTTGAGTTCGTGTTTGATAAACTGAAAACAATATGGCAGCGCGGCCGCATTCGGTTTGAACGGGCGCGTGGTCGGGGGGAGCAAACCAATGAACGTTATCGCGGTGCGCGGTTCCAGGCGGATGCGCGGCTTTGTGCGCCTGCCTCAGAAGATCCACGGGAAGAATCCGTGCTTTGCGCCGCCCATCTGGCTGGACGAAAACGGCGCGTATACCGGAAAAACGAACCCGATTCTGAAAAATTCCGACTACGAGTTGTTTTTGGTGCTGGACGATGCGGGTAAACCCGTCGGACGGACGATTGCGTATATTGACCACACGTTCAACCGCTACTACAACGCGCGCATCGGCTTCTTCGGCGCGTTCGAATGCATCGACGACGCGGCGGCGGCACGCCTGCTCGTGGAGGCGGCGGAACAATGGCTCCGCGAACGCGGCATGGACGTCATCCGCGGGCCGATCCATCCCGTTGCGGAAAACTGGGGCTTCGTGTTCGAAGGCTACGACACCCCGCCGGTCTATATGTCGCCCTGGAATCCGGAATATTACCACGCGTTTTTCACGGGTTCGGGGTATGCAAAAGTCAAAGATTTGCTGGTGTACGAGGCGGATATCGGCGGCGGCTACGTGCTGCCGGAGCGGTATGACGACTTTACATCGCGGTTTATGGCGCGCTACCCCGGCATTACGATCCGCAGACTCGACGCGCAGCGCATCCACGACGACGCGTGCGCCATCTGGGAGATTTCCAACACGTCGCTGGCGGACAACTGGGGTTATGTTCCGGTCGATCTGGCGGTGATGGAGGACATGCTCAAAAAGCTCAAGCTCATCCTCGACCCGGACGCGGTCTGGATCGTGGAGGACGCGGGTAAACCCGTCGGATTCTGTTTGGGATTTCCGGATATCAACGTTTTGCTCAAGCGCATCAACGGCAACCTCCTGCCGTTCGGGTGGCTGCGGCTGCTGTTGGGGGTCAAAAAGCTGCGGGACTACCGCCTGTTCGGGCTTGCGGTGAGTCCGGAGTGGCGCGGGCGCGCGCTCGACGCGCTGATGTATATTCACCTGTATCAGCACCTGAAAGCAAAGAAAGTGCGCATGGAAGCGAACTATATTCTGGAAGACAACCTCTACATCAAAAACGCCCTCGAACGTCTCGGCATGCGGCAGATCAAGACGTATAGGATTTACGAGAAGGCGCTGTAAGATTATAAGGAAGGGCGGCAGAAGCCGCCCTTTCCTTACCCCGTATTTGTTTACTCACCGTGATCAGGAGTTGAATTTCATTCCCCTACAGTGTACTATTAACTATATTCCTTTCTTAAAATAAACACATTCGGCAGGCCTCCATGACAAACAACCCACCAAAGAGCTTTTTTCAAACGCCCGCCGCTTTGGGCACGGTTACGCCCGCGGGATGGCTCCGGCGGCAGTTTGTCGTGCAGAAAAACGGCCTCACCGGGCATATCGACTCGCTTTGGGATGACCTTGGCGAGCAGTCCGGCTGGCTCGGCGGCAACGGCGAAAACTGGGAACGCGGGCCTTACTACCTTGACGGCCTCCTGCCGCTGGCATACGCCCTTGACGACGACGCGCTCAAACAAAAAGCGCAAAAGTGGATCGAGTGGATGCTGCAAAGCCAGAACGAGGACGGTTTTTTCGGCCCCGCGGACAACCTCGACTGGTGGCCGCGGATGGTCGCGCTCAAGGTGCTTACGCAGTACCACGAGGCAACGGGCGATCCCCGCGCGCTTGATCTGATGGATCGGTACTTTCGCCACCAGCTCACAACACTGCCGAACCGTCCGCTCGCCATGTGGGCTGCCGCGCGCGGGCAGGAGCAGCTTTTGCCCATGCTCTACCTCTGCCGCCAGACGAGCGCGGACTACCTGCCGGAACTGGCGAACATCCTCCGCAAGCAAACCACCCGCTGGGGCGAGCTGTTTTCGAATTTCCCCTACATAAAAACCACGCATTCCTATCTGAACCGCCCGCTGTTCATGCTGGCCAAGCGAGCTACCCTCATTTCCGACTGGACGGGTAAACGCCTCAAACGCCTGCGCAAGACCAAACCGCACGCAAAACCGCAGACGAAGGCGCAAATCGAACAGGCGAACGCTTCGCCGTTTTTGCGGGCGTTTCACGAAACGCATTCCGTCAACCTCGCGATGGCGCTCAAGATGCCCGCGCTGGACGCGCTCTTTGGCGGCGACGCGGCGGGCGTGGACGCTTCCCGCGCGGGGCTCGACGTGCTGACGCGCTATCACGGCCTTGCCAACGGCGTATTCTCCGGGGACGAGCATCTCAACGGACGCTCCCCCGCCGTCGGCGCGGAGCTTTGCCTTGTTGCCGAACTGATGTACTCCCTGCAGGCGCTGCTCGCCGTCACCGGCGACGCTATGTACGCCGACCGTTTGGAGGAGATCGCCTTCAACGCCTGGCCTGCAACGTTTACCGCCGATCTATGCGCGCATCAGTACGTCCAGCAGGTCAATCAGGTGGAAGTCTCCCGCAAAAAGCGCGGCTGGTACGACGCTTACTCGGAGGCGAATCTTTTCGGCCTCAAACCCAACTTCGGCTGCTGCGCGGCGAACATGCATCAGGGCTGGCCGAAACTGCTCGGCGCGCTCTGGATGACACGCCCGGACGGGCTCGCCGCGGGCGTCTACGCCCCGTGTTCCGCGCGTATGACGGTTGGCGCTGTCGCGGTTCGGCTGACCGAGGAAACGGACTATCCGTTTGACGGCAGGATCGGCGTTCGAATCGACGCGATCGAAAACGAATCGAACGCGCTTGACTTTACGCTGTACCTTCGCCTGCCGGAATGGGCGGACGCATTCGAACTCAAACTCAACGGCGAAGCGATTGCAGCTGCGCCTGCAAAGGGATGCCTCGCGCTCAAACGCACCTTCCGCAAGGGCGACAGAATCGAACTTGTGCTGCCCATGAAGCCACGTACGCAGTACGAAGCCGCGGGCGGCTGCACGATTCGCGTCGGCGCGCTGCTGCTGGCGCTGCCCGTCGAAGCAAAACGGCGCGTGGTGCGCGGCAATCCACCGTTTGCGGATTACGAACTCTACCCGCGTTCGAACTGGCGCTTTGCGGTCGATCCAAACGAGCTGGCGCATGCCGCTGTCGAGCGACGCGCGCCGGGCGAAACGCCGTTTGCGGACGATTCCCCGCCGCTTAACATTCGCCTTAAAATGGCGCATGTGCCGGAACAGAGCTGGCCGATGGTTCGCCACAGCGCGGGACCGATTCCGCCGCCGTTTGACACCGCGCCGGAAAGTTTCACCGAACAAACGCTTATCCCTTACGGGTGCACCCGGCTTAGAATCGCACAATTCCCAATCGTCAACGTCAAGGAGGGTTACTAACAGATGCAGCCAAAACAACAGACCAAACTGGGCGCCAACAACTGGATCGCCATCGTGCTGCTCGCGTTTTCCGGGCAGATCGCATGGGTCATTGAAAACAACTGGTTCAACACGTTCGTCAACGATGTGATCTCCCCCAACCCCAAGGTGATCTCGCTGATGGTCGCGCTCAGCGCCGTCACCGCCACGCTCACCACGCTGTTGATGGGCACGCTGAGCGACCGGATGGGCAAACGCAAGGCGATCATCCTCACGAGCTACATCCTCTGGGGCATCTCGACCATCGTTTTTCCGCTTGCCGGATCGATCCGCTCCGTCACCGGCGCAATCGTCGCCGTGATCGTTCTGGACTGCGTAATGACGTTCTTTGGCTCGACCGCCAACGACGCGAGCTTCAACGCGTGGCTTACCAACGTCACCGACGAAACCAACCGCGGCACGGTCAGCGGGGTAACAGAGCTCTTCCCGCTGCTGGCAATGGTGGTCACAACGGTGATCTCCGGCATCCTGATCGAAAAGGTCGGCTACACGCTGTTTTTCATCTCCATGGGCGCTCTGGTCGTGATCTGCGGCCTCGTCGGCGGCCTTTTGATGAAGGAAGCGGTCTTTGTGCGCGAAAAGAAGGAGGGCGTCAGCTATCTAAAGCAGGTGTTCTCGGGCTTTTCCATCCGCGCCGTGCGGGAAAACCGCATGCTCTTTTCGCTGTATTTCTGCGTGCTGCTGTTCGCCATTGCCGAGCAGATCTGCATGCCGTATGAGATCATCTATTTTACGAAAACGCTTGGCTACAGCTATGCAACCATCGGGATTTACCTCGGGCTCATGGTACTGCTCTCCGGCATCGCGGGCGTGTTCTTCGGTCGTTTAGTCGACAAACTGGGCAAGCCCAAGCTGATGCTTGCGGCGCTCATCATCTCCGCGCTTGGATTTATGCTCGTTGCGTTTGCCAGAGATCTGGTGTTTCTCTGCATCGCGATCTTTGTCATGGCGTTCGGACTGGTCACCAAGCTCATCGTCAGCGGCGCATGGATCAAGGATTTAACGCCGCCGTCCCAAGCCGGGCAGTTCCAGGGTATCCGCATGATCTTCTGGGTGCTGCTGCCTATGGTGATCGGCCCGTTCATCGGTGAACGGATTATCAGCACATTTGGCCAAGCGGTCGTGGTGGACGGCAAAGCGGGGTTCTTGCCCACGTACCTGATCTTCATCGCAGCTTCGGTTGCCACCCTGATCGCCATTTTCCCGGTGATGCGAATGATGAAAAATGCGTCGCACCCTGCCGATGGGACTTCGCAGGAGCAGTGATAAACTACCTGTTTTCGTTTTTACCTTCGTCTGGCAAAAAAAAGCAGTCCGAAAACGGGCTGCTTTTGCGTTACTTAACCTGCTGTAACTATCTGCTCAAAATGACAGACGCCTGTATTAACAGCGACGCGCAGCCGAGCACGGCGCATGCCATAGCCAGTATTTGTGAAAAGCCCTGCTGCGGAAACCGGACTTCCCCGCGTTTGAGATGCAGCTTAAACGATATCTGCGGAATGGCGAACAACGCCAACGGAATCATCGGTATAAAATACCTTCCCTGTATCCCTTCAACCATGTATGCGCCTTGCGGCGTCCACCAGACCAGCATTCCGAACAGGAACATGAAGTTGCAGAGAATGGCAGGAAGAAGAAGAAGCAACCGCTGCGGCGGCGTCGGCGTGATCGGCTTGACGCCATCCTCTTTCAACAGGGTCAACAGCAGGCAGCATTCAAAACCAACGACCACCCATTTGCTGAGATTGATCGTAAACCAGCTCAACGAAATGCCCATCGCGTCATCGATCCAGAAGAAGAATCTCTTCTTGAGCGTGTTCAGCATCATCCTGAGCGCGCCGGTAGGGTGATGCAGCACCCACTGAACGGAATAGGTCGTGTCTCCGGAACCATTCTGCAGCGTCGCATTGTTCGTTCCGATTGAAAGCGCGTTCAGATTCAGCAGCACGCAGCTCGCGACGCCGGCAGCAACAACCGCAGCAAAGAACCAGAAAAACTGTTTTTTACCGCCGAGTTTTGCGCGCGGAACCATCAGAAGCAGCAACACGATCGGCAGGTAAACGCCAACCTTGCATGGCGCCAGCAGCACGCTCAAAACAAGGATCGTGACCCATTCCCTGACGCCGATTTTTTCCTGCTCTCCGTATGCCAGATACATGATGTACGCAAACGTCATCATTGCCAGCGCAAGGATGACCGCGTCGTAGGAAAGCGAGGCCGCAAGATGCAGCCCCATAGGCAGCAGCGCGGTGATAAACAGCGCCATCTTGCCAACGGGAATCTTCTTGATCGACCAACTGGCGGCAAACACATAGAAAGCAAGCATCAGAAGCCTCGCCAGCATCAGCATGGGATAATACCCCAACGAAAGCAGGCGCGCAACGGTAAAGCCGATGATCGCGGGCAGATAAACAATCGGAACCACGCTGTGATCCCGCAGCGTTGCGCTGACGAGCTGATTTTCGCTTTTTGAATAGAACCAGTTGGTCTTTTGCAGAATCTGCCGGTAGGAGTCGATGCTGGACTTCTCGCGCAAATACACCCCCGCGTTCTCCGCATCCGCGCGTCTTACGGCGGACTGCACTTCGATATAAACGGGGTTTTTCTGGTCTTCCGCTTCTTCTTCGGACAGCAGCAGCAGCCTGTTTGACCACAGATAGATGTTGGAAGCATGCATCGGCTCGTCGGGTACGCTGCCGGGTGTATTGATCAGGCAGGAGAGCACCCCAAAGCCGAATCCAAGCAAAAGAAAAACCCGATGCAGCGGCGTTTTCCTGACAAACAACAGCACATAGGCAACGCACAGCAGAGCCAGCAGACAAACGCAAAGCGCGATATAGCACCCCGTGCTCAGTAAATTCTGAAAGACCGCGGGGTTTTTCAGAGCGTAGTTCACGCATAAACCAGCAACCGCAATTTCGATTGCAAGGAACCATACCACCCGTTTCTTCTTCGACAAAACCATCCACTGCTCCATGTATTTCGTTCCATGCGCGTATATCCTGCACCGATTGACAGCAATTTCCCAACCGGAAGCCGCGCAGAATTCGGATTGTCCCGGCGAGGCCGCGCAGCAGGGGATCACACATTTCCCTATTTTAAGATTGTCCCGAATGAAAGTCAACTGTTGTGAATCATTCTTTACATTTGTGCATGCGGAAAAAAGCACAGTCTGAGCCTGACATTTCGTCGTTTTTTTCACGAAAATCGAACTGTGCGCGCTTTAAAACCAGCAAAAAAGTGCCGCAAAAGAAATGCATACAATACACGGAAGAAACGCGGAAAGGCCAACTTCGTTGGCGGTCTCTCTCTGCCATACTTGTTTTGGATGCCGCTGCGTGTTTTAATGAACATGCAGCCCCCATCATACTTGTTTTGGATGCCGCTGCATGTTTTTTGCTATTTACAGTGCCGCAAGCACGGAAAGAGTTTTGCCTGCTCTTTGGTAAGCACTTTTTCGTTCTTCTCTTCCCCGCAGCCGTTGACGCGGTTGGTGTTCGATACCTGCTTTTTCAGCCTAGTCTTCCCCGCAGCCGTTGACGCGGTTGGTGTTCGATACCTACTTTTTCAGCCTAGTCTTCCCCGCAGCCGTTGACGCGGTTGGTGTTCGATACTACAATGGGGTTATCCTAATCAATCGTCTTCGTCGGGGCGTCCCGCGCGGCATCGAACCGAACGAAAAAACCTTTTTGCGAATCCGTTTCCGCAAAAAGAGCAGCAATTCCGTCAGCCCGGCTAGAAAGGAACGCCCCATGGCTTATTATTTTGACGAACCTTCCCATACCTTTGCCGAATACCTGCTGGTGCCCAGCTATACCTCGGCAGAGTGCACGCCGCAGAATACCTCGCTTGCAACCCCCATCTGCAAGTTCCGTGCAGGTCAGCAGAGCCCGCTGAGCATGAACATCCCGCTGGTTTCGGCGGTCATGCAGTCCGTTTCCGGCGAAAAGCTCGCTGCGGCGCTCGCCCGGGAAGGCGGCATTTCGTTTATCTTCGTCTCCCAGCCCATCGAATCGCAGTGCGAAATGATCCGAGCGGTCAAAAAATCCAAATCCGGGTTCGTCCGCAGCGATTCCAACGTTCTGCCAACGGATACCATGGGGGACATCATGGCGCTCAAGGCGCGCACCGGCCACTCTACCGTCGCCGTCACGGAGGACGGAACGGCGGATGGCAAACTGCTCGGCATCGTCACCAGCCGCGACTACCGCCCCAGCCGCATGGATCCCTCGACTCCGGTCAAGGACTTTATGACGCCCATCGACCGTCTCATCTGCGGCACGGAAGGCATTACGCTCGGCGAAGCGAACGATATCATCTGGGCGCATAAGCTCAACGCCCTGCCGATCGTTTCCAAAGATGGCAATATCGTTTCCTTCGTGTTCCGCAAGGACTATGACAGCCACAAGGAAAACCCTGCCGAACTGCTGGACAGCCACAAACGCTATGTCGTGGGCGCGGGCGTCAACACGCGCGACTATGCCGAGCGCGTCCCCGCGCTGGTGGAAGCGGGCGCGGATATCCTCTGCATCGACTCCTCAGAAGGGTTCACCGAATGGCAGGCGCGCACCATTTCGTTCATCCGCTCGCGCTATGGCGACGCGGTCAAGGTCGGCGCGGGCAACGTCGTGGACGGCGAAGGGTTCCGCTTCCTGGCGGACTCCGGCGCGGACTTCGTCAAGGTCGGCATCGGCGGCGGTTCCATCTGCACCACACGGGAAGCCAAGGGCATCGGCAGAGGACAGGCGACCGCCCTGCAGGATGTCGCGGCAGCAAGGGACGAATATCTGAAGGAAACGGGCGTCTATGTGCCGGTCTGTTCAGACGGCGGCATCGTGATGGACTATCACATCACGCTCGCGCTGGCGATGGGCGCGGACTTCTGCATGCTGGGGCGGTACTTCGCCCGCTGTGACGAAAGCCCGACCAGCAAGGTGCTCATCAACGGCAGCTATATGAAGGAATACTGGGGCGAAGGCAGCGCGCGCGCGCGCAACTGGCAGCGCTACGACAGCGGCGGAGAAGCCAAGCTCACCTTTGAAGAAGGCGTGGATTCCTATGTCCCCTACGCGGGCAGCCTGCACCACAATGTGGAGACCACGCTGAGCAAGGTGCGTTCCACCATGTGCAACTGCGGCGCGCTGACGATACCGGAATTGCGGCAAAAAGCGCGGCTGACGCTGGTTTCCGCCGCCACCATTGCCGAAAGCGGCGCGCACGACGTTCTTCAGAAAGACAGCCGCTATTTCCGCACGTTTGAATAAACCGTTTCGGCTGATCCTGAAATCAGAAAATTAAGCCTGTTCAGGCACGCCCGGCTGCATCGACTCCCCCGCTCCGCGCGTGCCTTTTTGTATGCTTCAGCGCTCGCAAAAACCGAAAGGAATCCGTAGTTTGAACCGGAAAAAATTCGATTATCTGCTGTTTACCGCCATTGTCTGCGTAGCGATCAACCTCCGCGCCCCCATTACCGCGGTTGGCCCGCTTGTTGCGCAGATGAAAGCGAGCCTGCCTTTTTCCAGCGGGGTGTTCGGGCTTTTGACCACCATACCGCTGATCATGTTCGCTGTCGTTTCGCCGGTGGTCTGCCGCATCAACGACCGTTTCGGCGCGGGCAGGACGCTGCTGGCCGGCATCCTGCTCATTGGCCTTGGCGTTGCGCTTCGCTCCTATGCGGGCGTGATCGGGCTCTTTGGCGGAACTGTGCTGCTCGGCTTTGGCGTGGCGCTTGGCAACGTGTTGATTCCGGGCATCATCAAGGCGCGTTTCCCGGCGCAGGTCGGGCTCGTCACCAGCGCGTTTACCATCTCGATGGGCTCCTTTGCCGCGATCTCTTCCGCAATCAGCTACCCCGTTTCGCAGCTGCCCGGTTTTAGCTGGCGAGGCTCGCTCGCCGTCTGGCTTACGCTGTTTGTATTCGCGCTTGCCGTATGGTTGCCGCAGCGAAAGCTCAGCATTGCGCCGTCGTGTCCGGCGGATCTGCCGGCAGAACCGCAGCGCTCGGTGTTTCGTTCTCCTCGCGCCTGGTGGCTGACGCTCCTGATGGGCGCGCAGTCGTTTCTCTTTTACTTCTTTACCGCATGGCTGCCGTCGCTCTTGCAATCCAAGGGCGTTTCTCCCGCAGGCGCGGGGTACATCGCGTTTGCGTTTCAGCTGATGACCATTCCCGCTTCGTTTCTCATCCCTGCCGTCGCGGTGCGCCTCAAGAGCCAAAAAGGGCTCATTTCCATCATCTCCGCCGTATACGCAGTCTCGATAGCGACGCTCTTTTTCGCAAAGTCCGCTGCGCTTGTCACTGCCGCGGTCATGCTCTGCGGACTCTCGACGGGATCGTGCTTCAGCATGTGCATGCTGCTGATCGGCTTACGGACGCGCGACGCGGGGCGCGCAACCAGCCTCTCCGGCATGGTGCAGTCGCTGGGCTACGCCTTTGGCGCGGCAGGCCCGATCCTCGGCGGCTGGCTGCTGGACTGGACGGGCGACTGGAACGTGGCGATCCTCTGCGCGGCGGCGCTGACGCTCATTATCTTCATCTCCGGCAGAAAAGCGGGCGAAAACGCGTATATCTGACGCATTCCGTCGTTCTGAATGCGCCTTTCAAGACCGCCTGCAAGGGCGGTTTTCTTATTTTCATCTTCATAAATGATTCTTATTATCTTTATCTTCTCCTTTTGCCTGTTTTACTGGTTAAATCAATTTCTTTTTTCTTGACCAACGGTACAAATATTGTATACTCAATATAGGTCGCATCGTCACCGCGCACTGAGAAAATTGCAACTTGAAAAATTGAATAGGAGGGGAATTGATTATGCCATTTTGCAGTAATTGCGGAAAAGTACTCAACGGCGAAAAATTCTGCCCGGATTGCGGCGCACCCACTGCGGGCGGCGCGGCACCCGGCGCGCAAAAGTCCCGGCAAAAACCCGCCTACCACGGCCTGCGTTCGCGCGACCTCGTCGAAAAAGCGCTTGCTGTGCTCAAGCAAAAGCCCATCCGGCTTTGGGGCTTGTCGCTGCTGTGCCAGCTGCTCATTGGACTTGCCGCGGCATTTGGCATGCTGCCGATCATCTTCGTGCCCATCGGCTTTGTGCTCTCGGCCGGCATGACGGCGGTGTTCCTGACCGGCTACCGCGGCGGCGAAGTCAATGCGGACGCGCTGTTTGCGGGGTTCAAGCGATTCCTGCCGGTTGCTGGCGGCATGGGCTGGATGGCGCTCTGGATTCTGATCTGGGGGCTGATCCCCTTTGCGGGGCCGGTATTCGCCATCATCAAATCCTATTCCTACCGGTTCGTCCCCTACCTGATGATTCAGGATCCGAATATCTCCGCCACGGAAGCGCTGCGCGTTTCCATGCAGAAAACGGAAGGCTTCAAGGGCAGGATGTTCCTCGCCGACCTGATGGTCTGGGGCGCCTGCGCGGTGGTCTTCCTCGTGCTGGGCGGACTGTCGCTGATTCCGCGCGTCGGCGTTGTGTTTATGATTCTGTCGTGCCTTGCGAGTATCTTCGTTGCGCTGGCGCTGCCGCTGCTGATGGGGCTCATCAATGCCGCCTGCTATGAAGAAATCTTCGTCAAGGAAGGCAAAGGGAGTCTGCCGGAAATCCAACAGTAAGCAGTTTCATTCAAAAGGTAAAGGGAGTCTGCCGGAAATCCAGCAGTAAGCTGTTTCTCTTTATATAAGCTGTTTCTCTTATTAAAAGATGCTGCCGGATATGCAGAGCAAAGAAATAACAAACGAACAGTCCGCGCGTTTTCATCGCGGACTGTTTTTTTGCCTCCAAGATTCCCTGTTCGCCCCCGCTGTTGACAACGGTCGTTTTTGCTCTATACTGAAGGCACGCTGTTGGGCGGCAAACTGAGTATAGGTGGAACCATTCCAGGCAAATGAAAAACAAACCTTCCGAATACCCCGAACTGTTCCGGACGATCATCCGCTTTTCGGTTCCCCTGATGCTGGCAAACATCCTCCAGTTGGTTTACAACACGGCGGATACCATTGTGGTAGGGCGGTTTTCCGGCAGCAACTCGCTCGCCGCCGTCGGTTCGACTACTTCGATCATCTTTTTGCTGATCACTCTCTTCAGCGGCATTGCCATTGGCGCAAATTACCTCGTTGCGCATTATTACGGCGCGGAGGACGTGTCCGCCGTCTCCGAAACGGTGCACTGCGCGGCGCTGCTGAGCGTCATCCTCGGCATAGCCGCCGGGGCAACCGGGTTCTTCCTCTCCGTGCCGCTGCTCGAGCTGACGAGCACCCCCCCGGACGTGCTGGCGCTTGCTTCAATCTATCTCAAGATTTACTTCCTCGGCGTCCCCGCGCTGGTGGTATATAACTTTGGCTCCGCCATCCTCCGCGCCGTCGGGGACACGCGGTATCCGCTGTTTATCATGATCATCTCGGGCACGCTGAATGTTGGGCTCAACCTGCTGCTGGTCATTGTGTTTCATCTCGACGTGGCGGGCGTTGCCATTGCCACCTCGGTTTCCGAACTGGTTTCGGCAGTCATGGTGACCGTTCGGCTCTGCCGGTCAAAGGATAGCTGCCGTCTGACGCTGCGCAAAATTCGGTATTACCCGGACAAGGCGTTTGGCATGCTCCGCATCGGCATTGCCGCGGGACTGCAGGGAATCGTTTTTTCCATTTCGAATGTGCTGATACAGTCCGTCGTCAATACGTTCGGCGCGGCGGCGGTTGCCGGTAACTCCGCCGCGAGCAGTCTGGAAGGGTTCATCTACACCGCGCAAAACTCCTTTTACCAGGCGACCGTCACCTATACCAGCCAGAGCGTCGGCGCAAAACGATACGACCGCATCACGAAAATCTTCCGCGTCTGTCTCTCCTCTTCGCTCGTGCTGGGGCTGGCGCTCTGTGCGCTGCTGTATGTGTGTCAGGACGCGTTTTTGCGCATCTATATCAAGCCGGGCGATTTTGCCTTCGACGCGGTTATGCTCGTCGGCGTGACGCGCATCCTCATGGTCAGCCGTTTCCAGTGGCTGGGCGGTATGATGGAGGTCGCCTGCGGAAGCATCCGCGGCATGGGCAAGGCGCTGAGTCCCACGCTGGTCACGCTGATTGGCGCCTGCGGGCTGCGCATCCTCTGGGTCTATTTTGCTGTCAGACCGCACGCAAACGGGGGCTTTACCGCACGCAAAAAGGGATTGAGCACAAAAACGCATCCGAGTTATCTCGAGATAGCATAAAATATCAAGGGTTATCGCGGGCGAAAAATTTGAAGGGTGTCAGCAAAACTGACACCCTTTTACGTAATGACTTCAGTCGGTTTCGACCGCGAAGCGGGAGAAACACAAAACCCACCCGCTATGCGGGTGCGCGACAGCGGTTATACCAATAAAACCGCCTTTCTTTTACAATGGAAGAGTTCAAGCTACCATGTAAGAAAGGCGGTTTCATGGCTAAACAAGCAAACAGTTTAGCACGCACGAAATGGATGTGCAAATACCATATCGTGTTTACTCCGAAGTATAGACGAAAGATCATTTACAATCAATACAGAGAAAGCCTCGGAAAAATACTCAGGCAACTTTGCGAGTACAAAGGCGTCGAAATACACGAAGGCCATTTGATGCCGGATCATGTACACATGCTGGTCAGTATTCCCCCAAAAATCAGTATATCCAATTTTATGGGATACATAAAGGGAAAAAGTGCACTGATGATGTTTGATGCACATGCGAATCTGAAATACAAGTTTGGCAACAGGCATTTCTGGTCGGAAGGTTACTACGTTAGCACGGTTGGATTAAACGATGCTACGATAGCAAAATATATCCGCGAACAGGAACAACACGACCAAGCAATTGACAAACTAAGTGTGAAAGAGTACGCAGACCCGTTTAAAACGAAAGAGCCCCTTTAGGGGCTAAATGCAAGATGATACATGGAAGCTTGAACACCGTGAAAGCAGCGTCTTGAGACGCTTGTAGGCACCAAGGGCTTATAGCCAAAAGCAAGCCACCCGTTTTACGGGTGGTCTTGACTGTTCTTCAAACGTCACTTTCCGCTCTTGGGCGGCGGCGTGGCTCTTTGCTTGGCTTCTTCTTTGCTGATGATTTCATATACCTGAACGACGCTGAGGTCATAGATTTGACTAAGCTGCTGTGGTGTCGTGCCGCTCTGAAATCGCTTTAAGATATCGCGGTTGCGCACGTTTCGTATAAGAGCATCCGTTTTAGGAACATACAGATAGCCGCCGCTAAAGTTTTGAACAAGCTTCATCGTGTTTTCGAACCCGATGAGTTCATTAATTTTTCCATAAGATTCTGGAAAATCGCTCTCCTCTACGTGTTCCATCCAGTCCATCTTTTCGATCATAGTTTTTCATCCTCCAAATCTAAAATGCTATGCCTCTATCGGCGGGTATGCTTCCTTCTATCAGATCGATGCCATGAGCGGTTAGGCTGATCAGATGATCTATGCCAACGATGTTCTGACCGCTTACATCGTCAATGCGAATGTATCCTTTATCTTGAAGATACCGCGCGTGCGGCATGATGTCAGAGCATTGATCAATCAGCGCGACTTGCAAGAGAAAGCTGCTGATCGGTAGAAACTGAAACCGCACCAGTGCTCTTAAAATACTGCCTCGTATCGCCTTGTTCTTCAATGTCTCAATAGACTGCGCCATGTTCTTTCTCCTTCGGCTAACGCGCGTTAAAAATTTTTGACATGAGTTGTGCGCCATGCATTCTAGGCAGAAACCTCTTCGAAAAGCTGCCGCTGGATGTCATGCAAGTGCTTAATTCCTATCGTTTGCGATTTAGCAACGGCGAGTTCAGCGGCAACGTCAAACAGCTTTTTCGCCGTTCTAAGGCTCTCGGAGCATGCTAGCTTATGTAGGAAGCGCAGGCACTCTTGGTCTACGCCGGGGAACACCGCTTTCATTTCATCGACGGTATAGTCGTTGATCACGCGCTTACGCACGATGATTCGCGTCCGCAGCTGGTCAAATTCATAACTTCTTTTGCCGGAGAGCATTTGCCGATAAATCTTGTCATTTCCCGCGAGGACGATACCGACGTTGGCGAGATCGTTGATGTTTCGAATCGCCTGTAGCGCGTCGAAAGAAAGATGGTCGGCTTCATCGATTATGATCAGCCTGTTGGAACCCGCCAGCTGATCAACAATTGCGTTCATAAGAGCCGCTTTCCTTCCGAGGACGTGCTTGCCGATACTGTCGCAAATCATCGAAAGGATTGCCGTCGCGGAGGTGGTGCAGGCGTTTGCGGTTACGAAGATCACGCCAGCGTTGTTGTCAGCGTAATACTTGAGCGCCGTTGTCTTTCCCGCCCCAGCATCACCGCTCACAAGGGTCACATCGTTGTGCCGATGGGCGTAGTTGCAGGTGAACAAAACCGCCTGAGTGTTGTACAAATCAGGGTAAAAACAGGACGTTGAAACAGTGTTTAAACGCTCTTTACCGATGGTTAGATACTGCTCGATTACCCGCGCAACCTCTGCATTATCGCCCGTGTAGGTGGCGTTCAGAAATTGCGAAATGACCGACGTGGACAATCCTGTTTCCTTTGAAATCTGACGTTGTGATTTACCGCTGACCGTCATGAACTCCGTCAGTGCTTGGCGTGTCTCCTGATACATGGCGCTCCCTCCTTATGCTTGTTTTCTATAGTAGTTGAGCAGCGTTTCCGCAACGCTGTCTTCGCCGCTTGGTCGTTTTCTGCCGGATGCCGTCGTATCCGTTTTCTTTAGAACATCGGCATTTCGCTGGGCAATCGGCGTGAGGTGCTCTATCTCGCTCGGCAAGCCAGTTTCTTCATACTGCTTTTCCTGCAACTGATTTCGAGCGATGATCTCGTGTATACTGAGGTCGCGAGCGGGTTTGTACCGCTTCATCACAGCCCGCGCCGCTTTCTTCTCTTTGACAGCACGGTTGTAATCTTCGTCGGTGGTGCGTCTGAACGCCGTCTGTATACGGGCTTTTGCCGTGCAAATGGCGCTGTAGTTCATATCAAAGACGGCAACCTTGTCGATGTTCTCAGGGTCAAACACCACTATGACGTGCTCACCGATATGCGGCACAAGAAGGTCATGGAAGTAGGTGTTGTTCTTAATTGAGATACCGCCTTTGTTCACGACACGCTCATCAGAGTTACCGCAAAGCAGGCGCAGCGCATCGTGATCGCGAATGACATGCCGTGTTTTGAGGTTCTCGGCAAAGACTTCGTTGGGGCATTTCATGCCCATATCGCGCCCTCTGCTTGGTGTACTGTTGTACTCGCGGAAGTAATCAACGAGATACTGCTCAAAGTCTTTGAAGGTCGGAGCAAGCTTTAAAACCTCGCTGTCGGGGATTCTCATGCACTCAGGACGTGTTTTTGCATCGCGGCCTGTGTAGGTTTCAAATCGCTTGCCGAAGCGGCTTTCCAGCGTTCCGAAGAAGCGTTCAACCGTCTTTGCTTGCCCGTGATATTTAGTGGCATAAATGACGTTGAAATTCAGCTGCTTGACTAGCGACATGGGATAGTCGCGGTCGAAGTCCTTCGCGCGGTAGTCCTTGCCATTATCAAAATAGACTTCGCGCGGGATTCCGTGTTCTTCCACACCGAGCCGGAAACACTTCTTGACCGCCGTAGAGCTAGGCGAGGCGGCACGTAAAACGTACGACATCACACGGTTGGAACGAGCGTCGAAGAAGACCGTAAGCCACGGGCGAATGGGTTTCTGCCCATCTGGACTTTGTACGAAAACATCCAGCAAATGATGATCGGAGAACCAAATATCGTTTGATTCGATATCGAGCTTGCTACGTTCCATTGCGGGTAGCAGGTTTTCTGCGGCATGTGCACCCTCACGATATCGGACAAGTGCAATCTTCGGTATCTTCCTGATCCTGCGTTCAAAAGCGTCAACGCTTGGTATGTCTGGATGCTCAATCAGCGTGAGATCGTAGCAGAGCTTTATTGAACGCCTTTGCTGGGTCATGTAGAGGCTGTAGAAGAGTTCCCACGCTTCGTCTGGAATGGAAGTCATCCCTCGGTTATGACCGCCGCGCAGGTCAAGGAGATCAGCCATTTCGCCGTTTTTAAAGCGAGTTTGCCAGTTCATCAGCTGCTTTCGCGTGATTGGCGCGTCCGGCTCAACCTCGGCGTTATACCACTCGACAAAGGCATCCGGCGCAAGCTCGGTTTGTTTGTATGTCTCAACGATACGCGCTTTCCTGCTGGCTTCCTCGCGCTGTGTGCCTGTGAACTCATTGCAGTCTCGATACTTGCGCTGAACATTGTGATACCTGTCCTGCGCCGCCTGTGGCAAGCTTTCAAGCGCGATCTGTAGCACCTTACCGCCGCGTCCTTTCCCATCGACGTAGCGGTATGTGTAATTCTCTTTCGATATTTGAACCGCTCGTGCTCCGATTTCGAGCACCTCGGCTGCTTTTTCAGTGGAAATCCATGTCACTGAAATCACCTATTATTGTCTTTCAACCAATCTTCATTAACGTTGAACACAAGGCATACAACTTTAATCACAGTGTTTGAGGGACGGAGTGCATCCGTTTCGATTTTTGAGACATGTGAACGAGAAACCCCAAGTTTCTGGCTAAAGTCATACTGCGTCATTCCCGCCGAAAGGCGTACGCTTTTTATTCTGCTACCAAGAGTTTCCATGACGCCCTCCCAATAATCATTGCTTTTTTCGGTAGACACAGATAAAATAGTCTGTGTCCATAATCACATTATAAAGTGAGCCACTCACATTGTCAACAAGATAATATGAGATATTGCAAGATTGAGGTATCAGTATGGAAAATATAGCATCTAGAATTAAAGATGTACGCAAGGAAAAAAGGCTTACACAAGCTGCTTTTGCGGAGAAGCTTGGAATTACTCCATCCTATGTAAGCAAACTCGAAGCATCAAAAGAAAGCGCCTCAGAGACGCTTATAAGGCTTATTTGTATGGAATTTGGGGTAAATCAAAAATGGCTTCTAAACGGTGAAGGAGAAAGGCGCAGTAGTCTAGCTGATTCGAATAAGGATGAAAGTGATTTTATACTAGGCAGTGCGCTTCAAGATTTGCAAAAACTACTAAGCACGGCATCAAATGTGAAATACTCAAATTATTCATATTCAACGGGATCACTCGTTTCCATACTATTGGCTGACGGTATTGATACAAATTATGAGTTCGAGTATCTTGCAAACATAGAAATGTTCATGTCGAATTTACTACGGGTATTATCCTCATTCAGGAGATTACTTCTTGAAAAGAAACTTTCGCAGGCTGAGACAGATGTGGTAATAGCAAACCTGAAATCGAGCTTCTATAGTATAGATAATGCGCTTTTCGATGTTTTAACTATTTATATTGATCAAGCGGAAGTCCATTCATTGATAAGTGTTGAACAAAGATCATTAATTAAAAGCTCAATTACTCAAACTATTAGAGATATAAAGCGGTAGTTCAAACATCATTTAATGACGATGTAAACGAAATTTGAATGATGTTTAAATGTGGCGTGACTTACGAAACAACAAACGGAAAAAGCTTCGTTAGTAGTCTGTTCAGTCCCATTTTGCGTGCGGAATGTCCATTAGTCGAAAGTGCCGTTTTACCTTGTAAGTATGCGGCTTTTTGGTGTTTTACTGACTAACGAAAAAAACCCGCTTTGCGTGCGGCACTACATTTGCTTATGCGTTTTTCGGCACGCTGAGCAGTTTGTATGTGGTATATCCCGTATCGTGGGCGGTCACGTTTGTTGCGCAGCTTGTGCTGCTGCAGGTCTACCGTAAGCGCCCGCCGTTCGCGCTGGAAAGAGGAGTGGTCTAGAGTATGCCAAAACTGTTTCGTTCCGATTCCCCCATCCTGTCGTTTCTGGCAAACCTGTTCGACTTTGCCTTGCTCAATCTGGCGGCTCTGCTTTGCGCGCTGCCCGTTTTGACCGCGGGCGCGTCGTTTACCGCGCTCTCCGGCGTGATGAGCGCGTTCGTCGTCAACGGCGAACCGGTAACCCTCCGCGGCTTCTTTCAGCGATTTAAGCTTGTGTTCTGGCGCGCCTCGCTTTGCTGGGTCGTGCTGCTGGCGCTTGCGGCGGTGTTTACCTTTGATTTGCAGATCGTGTCCGCCATGGACTCCACGCTGCGCCTGATCTCGCTCAGCTTTCTGATGTTCTTTCTGCTCTGCGCGCTGCTCTGTGCGGTGTTCCTCTTTGCCATGCTGCCGTTCGGCGCGGAAACGCCGCTGCCCCGGCTCGTGAAAACGGCGTTTGTCACCGCCGTGGCAAAGCTGCCGCGCGCGCTGCTGATGATCGCCGTTTGCGCGTTTCCGGTGGTTCTGTTTCTTGTTTTGCCCCAGCTCTTTATATTGCTTGCGCCGCTGTGGGTTATACTCTGGTTTTCGCTTGCGGCCTTTTTCTGCGCGAAGCTCGGCGCGCGTTGGTGCGGCATCCCCAAGGATGCGCTGTGAACGTTACCGTTCAACGAAAAAAGCCTGCCGTCCCGTTTGTAAAGGACAACAAGCTATATTTCCAAGGAACGAACCCGGATTACCCCTCCGGGAATGCCTTTTTCATGCATCGTTCCATCACGCCGTAGACGGCGGAAACTTCATCCGCCTGCGCGGCAAAATCCGGCAGGCCCTTGCCTTCGCGGATGGCCGAACATAATTCATCGCAGCATTTTGCCAGCCGCACCATGCCAAGGTTGTAGGAAAGCGCTTTGAGATCCTGCGAGGCGCGTTCGGCACCCCGAACGTCTCCGCTTTTGAGCCCGGCGAGAATGGCTGCGTAATAGGGATTGCGCAAGAACTGGCGCAGACTTTTTTCATATAACTCCTCGTTACCGGAAAAACGCTTGATTCCGATATCGATATGAATTAAACTATTGCATAGAACTTCTTTGAGCGCGTTTGTCATCTGTGTTCACCACCTTGATAGGGATATTGTATCACAATTAACCGAAATCACCTAAACGATACGCGCGTTCCATTAAAAAAACAGGTTTTTTCACCCAATAATACGAATTATTTGACATCCTGAAAGTTGTGTGGTACAGTACGGTTGTATTCAAAATAATCGCTTTGACCGCACATGTTTGCAGATCATCGTTATTAGATGATTTGAAGCATGTGTTTTTGATTACAATACGTAATTTGGAGGTACCACATGAACTATGGTACGGTAAAATGGTTTAACTCGGAAAAAGGTTTTGGCTTTATTTCCAACGACGCTGGCGGAGACGACGTGTTCGTTCACTTCACGGCAATCCAGAGCGAAGGTTACAAAAGCTTAGCCGAGGGCCAAAAGGTTTCATTTGAAATCGAAGTCGACCGCAAAGACAGCCGAAAACTCAGGGCGATCAACGTCTGCGTTGTCTGACAATATTCACGCAAAACAATCTGCCCGGCGCACCTAACACCAGCACTTGAAACAAGAAGCTTGTTTTAAGCAATCGAATTCAACGATCAGTAGCTTTCAACAATCCGCTTGTTTTAGGATACAACACAAAAATAAGAGAGGTATTTCAAACATGTTCAGCGACAAAACTTTGGTTTGCAAAGACTGCGGCCAGAACTTCACCTTCACTGCCAGCGAGCAGGAATTCTACGCCGAGAAGGGCTTTTCGAACGAACCGCAGCGCTGCAAGTCTTGCCGCACGGCCCGCAAGCAGACTTCCCGCGGCGGCGAATCCCGCCAGATGTTCGATGCGATCTGCGCCGGTTGCGGCAGACCCTGCAAGGTTCCCTTTGAACCGCGCAGCGATCGTCCCGTTTACTGCAGCGATTGCTTCAGAAAGTAACCGTTTCAACCAACTGTACAAACAAACGAGCGTTCCTTCGGGAACGCTCGTTTTTTCAGCCCATCGACAAAGTCCTGCGGACTTTATCGATGGGTCTTACTGCAGGTTAAATGACGCTTACCGCGCCATTTTTTCGCAAATTCAGCGAATCAATCGCTGAATTTGATTTGAAATCAGGAGGATTTGCGAATCCCCCCTTGCCCCGACAGGGCTTGTCGATGTACAAAAACGAGCGCTCCTTCTGGAACGCTCGTTTTTTATCGGTGTATGGCTCGACTGCGGGGTTGCTCCGTTTACTTGCCCGGTTTTTCGCCCGTGATGAGTTTGATCTTTTCGGTAACAAACGCGCGCAGGCGCCCGGAATCCAAGTCGAGTTTTTTAAGCAGCGCGGTGGGAAACGAGTCCGGCTTTTCATCCTTGCCGTAGAAAAAGAGCGCAACGGTACCGGGGCCTACATGCGCACCGGTGCCGGGTTCGTAGCAGACGATCATAAAGTCCTCAATCTGGTGCTTTTCGGCAATCAGATCGCGCAGTATCAGCGCGTCGCTTTCGCATGCGCCATGCGCTATCCCGATGGTTTGCGATTCCGGATCGACCACGGTTTTATCAAATATCTCGGCCAGCGTTTTCAGTGCTTTTTTTCTGCCGGGCACTTTCACGTTGAGCACGATTTTTCCGTTTTGCGACTTCATAATGGGCTTAATCTGCAGCATGGTGCCAACCAGCGCGGAAGTGCCGCTGATGCGGCCGCCGCGGCTGAGATACATGAGGTCGTCCACCAGAAAGTGTTGGCAAACCGCTTTTCTTGCATCCTCCACCCAAGCGATCACTTCGTCCATCGATTTTCCGTCGTGACGCATCAGCGAAGCCCTGCAGACCATCAGCCCTTCGCCAAGCGACGCGGCAAGGGTATCCACTACTTCGATCCTGCGGTTCGGATAGACCGGCCTCAGCGCCTCAGCGGCGGTCACCGCGGACTGGTAAGTTCCACTGATGCCGGAGGACATCGCAAGATAGAGCACGTCGTTCCCTTCCGAAAGCGCCTGTTCAAACACTTTGTGGAACGTGTCGGCATTGATCAAGGAAGTACGCACATGATAGGCGGGATTTCGCAGCGCGGTATAGAACGCGTCGCCATCAAACTCCGTTTCCGGATCATAGCAAAGGTGTTCCTGCCCGTCGACCGTATAGGTCAGCGAGACAACGCGTATATCCAACGCCGCCAGTGTTTCTTTCGTCAAATTCGCGGAAGAATCGGTAAAAATCGTGTAAGACATAACGGCAGCCTCTCACTATTCTGATTATTATTCATCATTCTAGCCCATATGCGTGTATAAAATAAGTCGTTGCGGAAAGTTTTGCGTGTCATTTTGTACTATTCGCAGACAAATCGGCATGACAGATGCGCTTTTCTGCTCAGAACGAGAAGTTTTGCCTGCAGCGAGAGATTTTGCATATCTTTTGGGGCTGATTTATGGTATACTTATTTAGTACAAAGCAGCTTGCCGTTTCGCGCAACGTGAGACTTGTTGCCAAGACGGATCAGCTGTATTTTTTTCGACTTTCCCGCTTGAATTGACACGAAGTTAAGAGCAGAAAGGAGCCTGCCCGTGGATATGATACACGCCGCCGTCGAACACAAGGTGTTTGGCGTTGGCAAAGTGACCAAGCTGGCATACGATGTGCTGAGCGTTCATTTTCCTGCGCCGTACGGCGACAAAAAATTCATGTACCCCGGCGCGTTTGTCGACCATCTGACGCTTTGCGACCCCGTATTGATCGAGGAGATGAACGAGGTGCTCACCCAGCATCATCTGTTGATCGCGCAGGCACAGGATCGCGTTGACCGTGCCGAGCGGATTGCGCGGTTCCGCGCGGACTCCGCTTCCAAAGCGAAAAAACCGCCGCGCGCAAAAAAGCCGAAACCGCAGCCGGAATAACGCGCTGCACCCGATCCGTCCGGCACAACCGGGCGGCTTTTGTTTTTTATGGCAGGTCTGCGTGCCTGATAAGCAGAATAACCGCGGCTGTCTTTTTTATTCGAGACCGCCGCGGTTTTTCTTCAATTTCTATCGCTTTCCCGTTACAAGCCGAGCGCACTTTTTGTCCTATCTGTTTTGCGCGTACTGCGTGATACATTTTACAGGCCAAGCGCTTTTGCGTTATAGATAAACTGCGGGCGTTTGCCGTCGAGATAGTCCGCTATCCCCTCCGCGGCGGTCGCCGCCACGCGCAGCACGCACTCTTTGGTGAGCGCCGCGGCGTGCGGAGTCAGTATCAAATTCGGCGCGCGCATCAAAGCGGAATCCGGCTTGGGCGGTTCGCTTTCGAACACGTCCAGCGCAGCGCCGCCAAGCGCACCGCTCTCCAGAGCGCTCGCGAGTGCTTGTTCGTCTACGATGCCCCCGCGGGACGTGTTGATTAAAAACGCGCCTTTCTTCATCTGCGCAATCATCGCGGCGTTAAAGAGGTTCCGCGTTTCCGGCAAGAGCGGCAGGTGAATGGAAACGAAGTCACTGTTGACAATCACCTCGGCATAGTTTGCCGCAAGATGCACGTAAGGCTCTGCCTGCTTCACGAACGGGTCGAACGCGAGAATCCGCATGTTGAACGCGGCGTTGGCTTTTTGCGCGGACAAGCGCCCAATGCTGCCAAAGCCGATCAGGCCGAGCGTCTTGCCGTCCAGATCTATCGGCAGGTTCTTGCGGCGGATTTCGAAGTCCCCTCCTCGCGTATGCGCGTCCAGCACCATCAGCTGCTTTGCCAGCGCCAGTATCAGCGCCAGCGTGTGCTCCGCAACCGAGAGCGTGTTTGCCTGCGGCGTATTGAGCACGAGGACGCCGCGCTTTGATGCGGCCTCCACATCCACGTTGTCCACACCGACCCCCGTGCGGCTGATGACCTTGAGCCGGGGGCATTCGGCGAGAAACGCTTCCGTAATTTTGACCCAGGTGCCAACCTGCAGGCATTCCGCGTCTCTGCAGGCAGCCAGCAGCGCATTTGCGTCGTTATTGGATATCACAACGACCTCCGCGCGTTCGCGCAGGCGGCCAAGTATCTGTTCGTTTGTGGCCTGCGCCACCACTACTTTTTGCATATCGTTTCTCCCCCGTTCCAATGGGCTGTATTAAACGCTTTTGATGCGGACGTGCTTGACTTGGAGGTATTCATACAATCCCTCCGGCCCGTGCTCGTGGCCAAACCCGCTGTCGTACCAGCCGCCGTAGGGCGCGTTGATCACCCCCGCGTCCACGTTGTTGACCGCCACGTTGCCCGCGCGGAGCTCCGTATACAGCCGGTGCGCCTCGGAAAGGCTTTCGGTGTACGCAATGGCGGCAAGGCCGTATTTCGTGTCGTTGGCCAGCGTAATCGCTTCATCCAGCGTGTCAAACGGCATCACGCCGACAACCGGGCCGAACGTTTCCTCCCGCATGACAAGCATGCTATGGCTGCAGTCGGCTAGGATGGTGGGCAGAAAGAAATTGCCCCGTTCGAACGTTGCGCCCTCCGGCGCCTTTCCGCCGGTGATCAGGCGCGCGCCGCGTGAAACGGCGTCCAGAATATGCGCTTTTGCGGTTTCCACGCCTTTTTTCGTGCACATCGGCCCCAAATCACAGTCGTCGGTCAACCCGTTGCCGATTTTGAGTTGCTCCGTTTTTTGCCGGAACAGCGCCAGAAACGGCTCGTAAACTTCCCGCTCCACATAGATGCGGTTGACCGCGATGCAGATCTGCCCCATGTTGCGAAAGCTCCTACGCGCGGCGCCCGTCGCTGCTGCGTCCAGGTTGGCACGTTTGGTCACGATCATGGGCAAACTGCCGCCGAGTTCGAGCGAAAGATGCCGCAGCGACGCGACGCTTTCCGCCATGATCGTGCGTCCCACGGCGGTGGAACCAGTGAACGCGATCTTTTTTACTTTTTCGCTGCCGGTCAGAACCGAGCCGATTTCGCTGCCGCGCCCGGTGACTACGTTGATTACGCCCGCAGGAAACCCCGCCTTCTGCACGGCGCGCGCAAACGCCAGCGGCGAAAGCGGCGTTTCCGACGGCACCTTGAGCACGAATGTGCACCCCGCGGCGAGTGAAGCCGCAACCTTCCACGCCATGAGTTCGACGGGATAGTTCCAGGGCGAAAGAAGCCCCGCTACGCCGATTGGCTGGTAGATGACCCGGCTTTCGATGTTGTTTCCCTCCGCGTTCGGGATAATCCGTCCGCAGACGCGCTCGCCTTCCTCGGCGTAATAGCGCAGAATCTCCGCGCCTTTTTTCACTTCTCCGCGCGCTTCCGCCAGCGGTTTTCCCTGCTCGCTGGTCATCAGAACCGCGATCTCTTCCAAATTTTCCAGCACGGCTTCCGAGGCTTTTCTCAATAGCGCGCCGCGGGTGAACGGCGTGGTTTGCGACCAGCCGGCAAACGCTTGATCCGCGGCGTCGATGGCGCGGAGAACATCCTGAGCCGTGGCCGCGGGCACCG
The DNA here is from genome assembly GCA_039683415.1 of Clostridiaceae bacterium. Taxonomy (GTDB): domain Bacteria; phylum Bacillota; class Clostridia; order Christensenellales; family CAG-138; genus UBA7703. Next base: position 130,372 of record JBDKRL010000002.1, on the reverse strand, counting down.
TTGCGATGCGCTCGCCCGTCGCGGGATTAAACACATCCAGCGCTGCGCCGTTTTCCGCATCGCAGAATTCACCGTCGATCCACATACGTTCGTTTTGTACGTCCATTGCGTTCATTCCCTTCCGCAAGGTTGTTTGCTAGATCAGTCCTTTTTCGCTCAGCGCGCGCTGAATGGAAGCCTTGTCCGCTTCCTCAAGCGGCAGCAGCGGCAAACGCGGGTATCCGCCCGCAAAGCCAGCCAGATCCATGGCGTACTTGACCGCCGCGACGCCGCCTTTGCCGGAGACCGCGCCGTTGAGCAGCAAAATCTCGCGGTTGAGCGCAAAGCAGGCACTGTACGCCCCCGCCTTGAACAGGTCGTAGAGCTTGACCGTGATCTCCGGAAACGCGTTTGCCAGCGAGATCACCCCGCCGGTTGCGCCGCCGATGAGCGCGCTCAGAAAGAAGTTTGCCGAACCCGCCATCACGCAGAAGTCCGCGGGCGCGGCCATCAGGTAGCCGTCCATATTGCCGGTGGAGCTGTCCTTCATGCCAACGATGTTCGGGTGCGCCGCAAGCTGCTTGACCAGAGAGTTGCTCAGCGTAATGCCGCCCGTGAACTGCGGCGCGCAGTAGGCAAGGCAGGGCTTTGAAACGCTGTCCGCCACGTCCGTAAAGTACCTGAGCAACGCCGCGTCGGTCATCTGTTTTTTAAAATAGTTCGGGCTGAGCAGGGTCACATAATCTGTGCCGATGGCGCAGGCTTCTTTGGCGATGCAAATTGTTTCAAACGTGGACTCCGCGATGCACCCGGTCATGACGACCTGGTGCGCGCCTTTGTTGTTTACGATAATTTCCAGTACGCGGAGCTTCTCCTCCGTGAGCATGCTCTTGTTTTCGCCGTTGCTGCCGAGGGCGAGGTAGCCTTTGAGCGGGCTCTTGGCGTAGCGCTCCATATTGCGCTTCAGGCCTTCGTAATCGATTTCACCGTTTGCGAAAAACGGCGTCGTAATCGGCGCGAATACGCCGCTGAGGTTCTGTTTGTGATCCATAGTGAATCTTCCTTTCGAAATCATAAAATCTATTGTTTTCACGCGCCTATGTGTTATATCTGCTTTTGCTTTGCGGCTGCCGCCTGCCTGCGGAGCGCGCGGCGGGACAGCCCGCCCTTGCTTTTGATCTTTTGCGTGCCGGAGGCGATAACCAGGCTCACGAGCGCCAGGATGAACGGGAACATCTTGACGATGGACGAGGGGATTCCCGTGCCGATCAGCTCGATTTGGATGCCGACCGCGTCCGCGTAACCCAGCAGCAGCGTCACCAGCCACACGAAGACCGGGTGCGCGCCGCCGAACACGACCGCCGTGAACGCTGTGAATCCGCGCCCACTGATCATGTTTTCCGTAAATTCGGAAACGGTGACGGTCGAAATATACCCGCCCGCTAGCCCGCAGAGCAAACCCGCAATGATGATGACCTGCCAGCGGATGCGCTCCGGCGAGATACCCGCCGTGCGCGCCGCGTCTTCCGATTCGCCGACGGCGCAGATGTTGAGGCCGAACTCCGTTTTATACAGCAGGATAAAGCAGGCGATCACCAGCGCAAACGCCAGCCAGGTAATCGGGCTCTGGCCGCTGAGCGCTTTGCCGACCACGGGTATTTTTTCGAGAAACGGAATGTTCCATTGCGGCAGCTTGTCTATGATCTTGGGGCGAATCTGACCTTGCGTATCAAACAGCGCGCGCAGTAGATACGTCGTCAGCCCCAGCCCCAGCATGTTGATAGCGATGCTCGAGATGATGTGGTTTGCCTTAAAGCGGACGACCGCAAGGCCGAACACCAGCGAAACGAGCCCGCCCGCGATGGTTCCGCCCAATAAGCCGAGCCAGACGTTTCCGCCCGACCAGATCACAACGGAAACGCTCGCAAACGCCCCGATGAGCATAATCCCTTCGAGCGCAAGATTCAGCACGCCCGTTTTGTAGCAGAGCAAACACCCAAGAGAAGCGATGGTCAAAGGAGTCGCGATGCGGAGCATGGAGGCAAGCACCGTGCTGCTAAAGAGGATATCCATGTTATACACGCTCCTTTCCCGCGTTTTGCGGCAAGTCGGGTTTTGCATGCTTGCCGCCTTTGTTCAGATAGCGCTTTTTGATCAGCGGGAAGGCGAGCTTGGCCGAAATCGTGATGATGATAATCGCCATGACGATATCCGTAATCGCGGAAGGCACGTCCGTAAAGCGCTCCATGTTGATGCCGCCGTTATAAAGCGTGCCGAGGAAGAACCCGGAAAACACCACGCCGATGGGGTTGTTGTTGGCCAACAGCGAAATCACGATGCCGTCGAACCCGAACCCCGGATTGAAGCCGGAGATGAGCTTGTGCTGGACGGCGCAGACCTCGATTGCCCCGATGATGCCCGCAACCGCACCGCTGATAAGCATGACGGTGATCGTGATCTTCTTGGGACTCATACCGCCGTAGCGCGCGAGGTTGGCGTTGGCGCCGACGATGCGGATTTCGTAGCCAAGCCGCGTTTTGTAAAACAGAAACACCATCAGCGCCGCAACGCCCAGCGCAATATAGAGTCCCACGTTCGCCGTGGACGGCGCAAACGCCTTGAACCGCGGCAGCCAGGTGAACTCCGGCAGCAGCGCGCTGGCGTTATAGCGCGTGGCGGCGGCGGGATCGCGCATGGGGCCTACGATCAGGTACAGCAGAAAGAACTCCGCAAGGAAGTTTAACAGCAGCGTGGAAACGACCTCATCCGTATTGAAGAACACCTTGAGCGCGCCGGGAATCAGCGCCATCAGCGCACCGCCCAGCATGGCCGAAAGAAAGATGATGCAAAGCGCGAGCGCGTTCGGCATCTCCGGCAGCGCGAGCGCAACCGCCGTTGCCGCCGCGGCGCCGATGAGGATTTGACCGTCCACGCCGAGGTTGTAGATTTCCGCCTTGTAGGTGACGCAGATGGCGAGCCCCGCGAGAATCAGGGGGATCGACCAGCGGATCGTACCCGCGATGTCTTTGGTCAGGCTGTTCCAGATGCCTTCCACAATGGCGAACGGGTCGTAGTTGGATACCGCCAGAAACAGCGTTGCCAGCAGCAGTGCAAAGAGAATCAGCGCGATCTGCTTGAGCACGATGCTCGCCGCCTCGCGCACCTGCCGCTTTGCCTGCTCCCCGCGGAAGCCTTTTGCGGTGGTTTCACAGCCGCAGTCCGGCTCGAATAGTTGCTGAGCGTCTTTTCTCATAACGCGTCCTCCGAAAGCTCCATCTTCTTTGAGCCGAGCATATACATGCCGATTTCGTGCCGCGTCGCTTCGCCGCGCATAAACTGCGCAACCACTTCGCCTTCGTAGAGCACGATAATGCGGTCGGAGAGCGACATGATTTCCTCCAGTTCCGCCGAAACGAGCAGGATAGCTTTTCCGCTGTCACGGAGCTTACCGATTTCGTTGTGGATGTATTCAATGGATCCGATGTCGATGCCGCGCGTCGGCTGGGCGGCGATCATGAGATCCGCGTTCATCTCCGCCTCGCGCGCAAAGATCACCTTTTGCATGTTCCCGCCGGAAAGGGTGCCAAGGCGGTAGCAGGCGTCCGGCGTTTTGACCTGATATTCCCGGCAGAGGGTTTCGGCAAACGCAGCCAGCTTGGGTCCGTCGAGGACGCTCATGCGGCAGAACGGTTTTTGATAATAGCGGTTGAGCACGAGGTTGTCGCGAATAGTGCAGGCTTTTGCCACGCCGACCTGCAGCCGGTCTTCCGGGATATGGCTCATGCCGAGGTCGCGCCGCCTGCGGACGGAGTATTGGTCGATGCGCCTGCCGCGAAAGCGGATTTCCCCGCCGCGCACCGGTGACATACCGGCAATAACGTCCACCAGTTCGGTCTGGCCGTTGCCTTCCACGCCCGCGATGCCGACGATTTCGCCTTCGTGCACGCTCAGGCTCACGCCCTTGAGCGCGGGTAAACCCCGCCTGCTCAGCGCGCAAACGTTGTTCAGACGCAGCACCTCCGCGCCGGGTTGATAGGGAGCCACGCGGATATTGAGGTCGACTTCCCGCCCGACCATGAGCAGCGAAAGTTCGCTTGGGTTGGTATCCGCCTTGGCGACCCGGCCTGTAACGACGCCCTTTCGCATCACGGTGATGTTGTCCGTAATCTGCATGACCTCGTTGAGCTTATGGGTAATAAACACGACCGAGCAGCCCTGCTCTTTCAGGCGGCGGAGAATCTCCATGAGCTTGTCGATTTCGCTGGGGGTCAGCACCGCCGTCGGCTCGTCGAACACGAAGATCCGCGCGCCGCGGTACAGCGCTTTGACGATCTCCACGCGCTGTTTCTGACCCACGGAAATCTGGTTGACCCGCGCGTTTAAGTCCACGCCCAGATCGTAGGAGCGCATGATTTCGCCGATTTCGGCGGCGGCTTTTTTCGTGTCGATCAGACCCATCTTCTTTGGCACGCGGCCGAGGATGATGTTCTGCAGCACCGTGAGGTTCGGCATGAGCATAAAGTGCTGGTGCACCATGCCGATCTGGAGGCGGATCGCCTCTTCGGGCGAATGGATATTGACTTCTTTGCCAAAGATTTTAATCACGCCCTCGTCCGGCTTTGCCAGGCCGTAGAGCACGTTCATGATAGTCGATTTCCCCGCGCCGTTTTCACCGATCAGGCCATGGATTTCCCCGTCCAGAACAGTCAGAGAAACATGGTCGTTGGCCAGAACACCGGGGTATCGCTTGGTGATATCGAGCATTTCAATTGCGTATGTCATAGCACCGTTCCTTTGCCGCTGGTTTCTTCAAGATAGCGGTTCTTCCCCGCGTTCAGCGCACGCGCAGGCGGGATCTGCCCGCGTCGTCGCGCGCTTTCAAAATCCGCATGGCCTCGCAGGCCGCTTTGCAGGCGTTGGCTTCCCCGCCGTTATCGCCCCAGCGGTCCGTGCAGCGGTTGGAGATGACGCTGAGCACCGCGCCCATGCGCATGCCGTGCAGGTAACCAACCACGAACTGGCCTGCGGTATCCATCTCGATATTCGTCACCCGCGCGGTCTGCAGGTCGGGGATGATCTTTTCGGCAAACGACGGCCAGTAGCCTGCGCCGTCCTCGCTGAGCGGACGACCCTGGCCGATGTAGAACGAGCCGACCGTATAAGTCAGGCCGAAACCGTACCGCAGCCCCAGGTTTTCGCAGGCTTCCGCGAGCGCGTTCACCACGTCTGGGTCGGCATAGGCCGGAAACTCCGGCTCAATGTAAGTGTTGGACGTGCCGTCCTTTCGGATGCACGCAACGGGGATGATGAGATCGCCCAAATCGAATTCCGGCACGATGCAGCCCGTTGTGCCGACACGGACGCACGTATGCACGCCGAGCACGTTGAGCTCGTGGATGCAGATTTCCGCTCCCGGGCAGCCGATACCAGTGGAAGTCGCGGCTTGAAACATGCCCTCGTAAGAACCCGTCACAGTTTTATACTCGCGGTAATGCGCCACCTCGCGCACGTCGTTCCAGTTGTTGGCAATGCGCAGCGTGCGCCCCGGGTCGCCAGGCAAAATGACATATTGCGGTACGTCACCATTTTTGAGCTGGAGGTGATAAACGCCGTCGTTCGCGGCGGTGGGAGCCGAAGCCTTATTGATCTTTTCGTCCATACGGTTGATGCATCCTTTCTGTGGTCTCGTATTCTGCGCACCCGACTGGCGCGCGAACGCATATGGGGACATTCAATTTATGAAAACAGCCATGACGCGCATGGTCCGTTCGGTTTCAAATTCATTATATACGATTTTTGGATTTACAACAGGGTTGCGGTGCGAAGCGTGCTCTGAACGCTCCGCACCGCTTTGTCAGGGGTATTAGGAGGTAATCTTAGCCGTTTTTCACGCGGTCGAAGTTCGGGAATTCGGTGTCGAATTCAATCGCCATTTCGCCGGAGATGATCTTTTCGGCCATGGACTTGGCTTCGTCGAGGTTGTCCTTATACGCCGCGGCAAAGGTGGAATCGCTGGCCGCAAAGCGCTCGTAGCTCGCCCAATCCATATAGTAACCGCCGTTGGCAAGATCCATGATGCCATGTTCACCGCCGGGATAGGTGCCCGCGATGAAGGCTTCGATGGCCTGAACGGCATTTGCGCCAAAGCCGATGCCGATGATGCCGTTGAACTCGGAGTAGGTTTCGTAGAAGTCTGTAATTTCGTTGCCGACCAGAACGCCGCCCTTTTCCTTGGCCGCGTCAACCATGCCCGCGTTGGATCCGCCGGAATCGCCCTGGATGACGTCCGCGCCCTTGTCGATCATCGCCATGGTGTATTCGTAGGTGGTGGCGGTGTCTTCGTAGCTGTTGATGCAGGCGAATTCAACCGTTACGTCCGCGTTGGCCGCCAGCGCACCGCGCATAAAGGCGTTGCCTTCGGCATTGGGGCTGGGTTCTTCGCCGCCAACATGGAAACCGATGATGTTGCTCTTGGTCGCTTTGCCGGCAAGCCAGCCGGCGATATAGAACGCGCCCTCACCGTGATACTCGGTATCCCAGATGTTGGCATAGGAGGCGTCGCCCACGTTGATGAACTGATAGATGGCGCAGAACATCGTATCGGGGTATTCCTGGGCGACGGTAACGGTGGCTTCGCTCATGTATGGGAAGGTGGTGATAATCAGGTTATAACCAGCTTCCGCCATGGCGCGGACATCCTCTTCGAACGTTTCGGCTGAGGACTCTAGGTACTTGGCTTCGATGCCGTGTTTTTCGACCATGCTCTCAACGCCCGCTTTGAGGTTGTCCATCGGGCCGTTATCGCCGAACTTCTGGTTCGCAACGACAGCAACTTTGATGCCTGCGCCATCGCTGGCGCTTGCGGTTTCCGCGGCATCCGTGGTGTCTGCCTGCTTGGCGCAGCCAACAACCAGCGAGGCTACCATCAGCAGGGCTAACAACACACCAATGAGTCTCTTTTTCATGTTCGTTTCTCTCCTTCATTATTTTGTGTTCTATATAAACCGTATATGACGGCTCATATTCTTGAATTTCTGATCTGTGTTTCGGCTTCCAGCTGAAACAGGATCTTCATCCTGCCTTGTAACGTTTTAGGGGTACGGGCGCAGCCCGCCGCCCTTATAAAAGTCCCGGGCCGTTGCCGCCGCCCACCCAGGCGAAGACTTCCCAGATGTTCTTCTCATAATCAAAGTAGTAAGCGCTCCTCGCGCCAAAGGGATAGGTTTCCGGCTCTTTTGCGCACGCCACGCCGCGGCCGGAGAGTTCCTTGTGGATTTCGTCCACCAATTCCGGCGACTGCACCTTGACCGCGAGCATAAAGTGATGCCCCAGCGCGCCCAGCACCGCGTCGTTGAGCAGCGGGCGCACGCCGTCGATTTGCCAGAGGGTCACCGCCGTGCCATGGAAGTCGAACTCCGCGTAATTGGCATTCTCCGGCGTCGGCTGCAGGCGCTTGACGCGAAAGCCGAACTTCTCTGTATAGAACTTCAGGCAGGCGTCGAAATCCTCCACGTACAGACAGATATCGTTAAGTGTCGTCAAGTGTTCCAGCGCGCTCATTCCAATCCCTCCGCAATCTTGTTGGAAGCTTCCGTTACCCTTGCTGCCAGCGCGGAAACGTCCAGCGTTGTGAGCTGTCCGTGTTCCACGACATGCCGCCCTTCAACGAACACGTCCGTCACATCCCGCCCCGTGGCGCAGTATACGACCGCGGAGGCGATGTTTTCGTATTTTCCCAGCCGCAGCGGCGCCATATGCGCATTCGTGGCTTCAACAAGAACGATGTTTGCGCGGCTGCCCGCTTCCAGCGTGCCCGCGTCGGAAATCCCGAACGCGCGGTAACCGTTGACGGTCGCCATGTTCAGCACGTCTCTTGCGCGAATGCTGCGAATGCCGGAAGTCGCCGTATGCAGCAGCGCCATGCCCTTCATCTCGCGGAACAAGTCGTTGGAGTTGTTCCACATGGCTCCGTCCGTGCCGAGGCAAACGTTGACGCCGTGCCGCAGATAGAGCGGAACCGGCGCGACGCCGTCGGCAATCTTGCTTTCGCACAGCGGCGTGTTGGCAACGGAAACGCCGTGTTGCGCGAGCAATTCCGCTTCCTCTTCGTCCGCATAGACCGCGTGGGAACCGATCAGTCCAGGATGCAGCGCGCCCTCAGCCTGCAAAAACCGGACGGGCGTCATGCCGAATTTTTCTTTTACGATCGCAACGCGCCAGTCATTTTCCGCAAGGTGCCGCGTTTCCAGTATGCCAAGCGATTTCGCTTTATCGCAGATGCGCCGCACGAGCGCGGGGTCAAAATCTTCCTCGGAGATGCTGCCAAGCACCGGAACAATCCCCGTAACCTGGCACAGATCCCGAAACGCCTTGAGCCACTCGTCGCTGACGAACTCTCCCGGCTTGGAAAAGTCCGCCCGAACATCCTCGCAGAGCGCGCCCCGGATGCCGGTCTGCGCCATGGCGGTAACGGACCGTCCGCCAAGGCTCCAGTACATGTTTTCGCAGAGGAACGTCGTGCCGCTCAGCAGCGCCTCGGCATAGGTCAGCTGGCGCGAGTAAAAGCGGTCGTCGTCGCTGATCAGGGAGTAAAACCAGTTGGTATCGGAAAAACGCTGCATCTGTTCGAACAGGGTGAGATCGTCGCCCAGTCCGCGCGCAAGCGTCATATCCCCGTGGCAATGCGCGTTGACGAACCCGGGCAGGATGATCTTGCCCGCGGCGTCGATCCATTTTACCGCTTCCGAGCGGGCGATCGCGCCGGGCTTGACCAGCGCGATGCGCTCGCCCTCCACCGCGACGGAACCGATAAACGGTTCGTAGCCGTTGTGCGCCGAGAGGATGATGCCGCCGCTGAGCACAAGATCAAACGCCATACTCGATTGACTCCTCCATCGCCCGTTCTGCCGTACTCAGTACGCCAGATTTAGAATTTCTTCAATCTCTTCCGCGCCCACGGGTCGGATGCTGCCGATTTTGCCGCCGCCGATTGCCATCTGCGCCAGTTCGCCAAACCTGCTTGTCTCCACGCCGAGCGCGGAAAGCGTCAGCGGCATGCCCAGTTCCTTGTAGAAGGCTTTCAGTGCAGCAACACCCGCCTGCGCGGTCTGCTCGTCGTCTCCTGTGTCGGCTGCTCCCATCACGTTTTTGGCAAACCGGGCGAAACGCGCGGGGTCGACGGGTAGTACATACTCCATCCAGGATGGAATCAGCGCCGTGAGGGTCGCCGCGTGCACCGCGTTGTATACGCCGGAAATCGGCGCGCCCATCACATGACAGCTCCAGTCCTGATTGCGTCCGATGCCCAATAGTCCGTTATGCCCGAGGATGGACGCCACCATGAGCTCCGCGCGGGCGTTGTAGTCGGACGGGTTTTTCATCACGCGTCTGCCGAGTTCGATCATGGAGCGCATGGCCGCCTCGCAAAGTTCGTCTAAAAGCAGCGTATCCTTGCTGGAAGTAAAGTAGCGCTCCATCACATGCGAAATCATGTCCGCAACTCCGCAGGCCGTTTGGAACGGCGGGAGCGTGTAGGTCAGTTCGGGGTTGATCAGCACAAACGCAGGCCGCAGGCAGTCGTTCATCACGTCCCGCTTTTCGTGCGTTAGTTCATTGGTCATCACGGAGCCGTTGCTGCCCTCGCTGCCCGTGCTCGCGGCGGTCATCACGATGCCGGTTGGCAGCGCGGAAGTGCAGACCGCTTTGCCGGTGTAGAGGTCCCAAACGTCGCCTTCGTACTTTGCTCCGGCCGCAACGGCTTTTACCGTATCGATCACGCTGCCGCCGCCAATGCCAAGCACCAGCTCAACGCCGTGTTCCTTTGCCAGCGCAATGCCTTCTCTGGCAAGGCCGATCAAAGGGTTGGGCTGCACTCCGCTGAGTTCCCAGAAATCGACCCCGGCGGCTTTGAGTGAACCGGTCACGCGGTCGTAGAGTCCGGACTCGTATAAAAACGACACGCCGTAATGCACCAGCAGCGCGCGCCTGCCAAACGCAAGCGCTTTCTGTCCGATCAGAGTTTCCGCGCCCGGCTGGAGCACGAGCTCCGTCGGCGTCAGCAGTTGAAAGTTCTCCATGTTATCCCTCCGTTTGGATGGCCGATTATTGCGTCATTCGTTTTGCTCTGTCAGGCGTTTTTGCCCGTCGACGGAATATACAGCGCGGATAGCTTAGGAATGGCAAGGAATTCTTCCATCGTAAGTCCGCATTCGCCGAGTTCGCGCGGGTTCTTCGCGCCCTTTTTCGAGTCGTTGTGATAGTCCGACCCGCCGGAGGCAAACACCCTGCCCGCGATCCGGTCGCGCACTTCCTGCCAGATGACTTCGCGCGGGCGGGTGTCCTTGCAGATGGTTTTATCGTAGGTGTACCTTACCTCCATGCCGTCCAGGCCGTGCTCGATCAGCGCATCCAGCACCGTCCAGCGCATCACCTTTTCGCCCTGCCAAAGGACGGTTTCGTCAATCAGGTACGGGTGCGCAAGAATCGCGATTCCGCCCGCGCGGTGGACGATGTCGATGATATCCAGTACGCTGGGCTTTTTCCGTTTGACGGCGAAGTATTTGTCCTCGCGCACCAGCAGTTTCGCCTCGCTCCAGTCCTTTGCGTAACCTTTTTGCGCCAGCACGTCGAAAATCCGCTTTTTCTGCAAGTCCGCCAGCGGGATTTTATGATCGCCCACGGTCAGCACTTCGTCCAGCGTCATGGTGTAGCCGCGCTCGTTCAGGCGGCGGATGGTCTCGGCGTACGCTTCTTCCTTGCTTTCCACGATCAGACGCGCCTGTTCGATGAGTTCCGGCGCCGTCCAGTCGCAGCCGAGGCCGACGAGGTGCACGTCTTCCACATACGTTTCGCAGGAGAATTCCACCCCGCGAATCAAGCAGACGCCCCGTTCGGAAGCATAGGAGGTGATTTCCCGTGTTTCGCCGTTTGGCAAAACGACGCTCTCCGCCGGAATCACGTCGTGATCCGTCAGCGCCAGCACGCGGATGCCGCGCGCGGCTGCGTTTTCGATGAGCTCATAGGGCGTGTCGTTTCCGTCCGAGCAGACGGTATGGGAATGCAGTTCGCATTCGTAAGGCGCTTTTGCCATATTGGGAATCCTCCTTTCGCGGTTTTTTACAGCGTTTCGCTCACGCCGCCGAACAGCGCGATATAGCGGACCATTTCGTCCTCGCAGGCTTTACGCACGGCGGTATCGAACTCGACCGGCGCGGCCTTTTCGTCCGCAAGCAGTGTTCTCGATGCGCCGAGATAGATTTTTTTGAGCGCGGTGGAGATGTTGATCTTGGCCGCGCCGAGCTGGATGAGTCGCCGGAACACGTCCGCGGTAAGCCCCGTGCCGCCATGTACCACAAGCGGGATCGACTCGCCGCCAAAGCGCTCGACCAGTTCAAAATTGAGTTTAGGAGCGGTTTTATAAACGCCGTGCGCGGTGCCGATGGCGGGGGCGACCGCGTCGATGCCGGTTTCCGAAACAAAGCGCATGGTGTCCTCAAACGTGGCAAGCGTCGAGTGCTCGCTGTGGATATCGTCCTCCACGCCTGCGATTACACCGATTTCGCCTTCCACCGTGACATTGCGGGTATGGGCGTAAACGACCATGGCGCGGGTCTTTTCTGCGTTTTCTTCATACGGCAGCGCGGAATAGTCCACCATTACGCTGTCCCAGCCCGCGTCCACGCAGCGCTTTGCCAGCGCTTCGTCCCGGCAGTGGTCAAGATGGAGAGAAACGCGCACGCTGGCGTTTCTCCGCGCGGCGTTGATCATATCCAGCATGCCCTGCACGCCGTATGCCGCAACGGTTCCCGTCGACGGCTGAAGAATCACATCCCGATTGGCACGCTCGGCGGCGCGCACAATCGCGATGGTGGTTGAATGGTTGATGGTATTGATTGCCGCGGCTGCAGTTCGGGTTGCCTTTGCGGCGCTGAGGATTCCGGTAAAAAGATTGTCCATGTTGTTTCGGTCCTTTGTTTCATTTTTGCGTGCAGCAAACACACTGGGCGGAAACGCCCATTTTTGTCGGTTTTGGTTGTACTGGGTTTGTTTTTAGAATTCGAAGTGCAGCTTGATCTTGTCCCCGCGGAACAACACCTTGCTATACTCGAACACAACGCCCGCGGCCGTTTTATTGATGTCTTCCAGCATGATCAGCGGGCACCGGGGTTCTACGAGCATCATTTCCGCTTCCCGCTCGCTGGCGAGGATGGCGGAGAGGGATTCGGACACCTTGTCTGTCTTCAGGCCGTACTGCCGTTCCATGATCACGCAGAGTTGTTCGGTTTCCATAAACTCATCCGTCAGCGCCGGGCAGAGCTTTTGCGGAATATAGGAGCGGTGGATACTGATGGGGTCGTCGTTGACGGAGCGGACACGCTCAATGTACTGAATCGGTTCGCCCGGCTGAATGGAAAACACGCCGGAAAGATAAGCGTCCGCGCGGATCACGTCAAAGCTGATCAGCTGCGTCGTGGTTTCGTAGCCCATCATTTCGAGCTGTTCGCGGATGCCCATGTAAGCCAGCGAACGCGTCGCAATCTTGGGTTCGGAAACGAATGTGCCTTTGCCCTGTACGCGGTAGAGCAAACCCTCGTTGACCAGGCGCGTAATGACGGAGCGAACCGTCATGCGGCTGAGGTTGTGGATTTTGCTCAACTCGACTTCCGAAGGGATCGGCGTGTTGACTTCCCATTCGTGGTTGAGAATGCCTGCACGGAGAACGTCCTCCAGTTGCGCATATAGCGGTACGGGGCTGTTTCGATCAAGCATAGAGCTGCTTGCCTCCAGTTGGTAGAGTTTGAGAAATGATCACCCTGTCTAACAGGTATATACATATTATTACGTATTCAAACATGGCTGTCAAGCGAATTTTATCGCACTTTTTCATCAAAAATCGGTTTATACAATCCAAATACAAAGGCCTGCCGTTTTTTAAGCACTTGCAATCCTCCGTCGTTTTGTTATACTGAAATAAACTGATTATACGATTCTAGTTTACGGAGTATTCTATGACAAGCGAACAGCAGCTTTATCTGGAAACCTTCGCGCTCTATCAGGAGTGCGGGGCGAAGTTCACCATGGACGAGCTGGCAAGCCGCCTCTCCATCAGCAAAAAAACACTGTATGAGCTCGTACGCTCCAAAGAGGATTTGGTGCAAAAAGCCCTGCTCTACTATTTCGATCTTGTGGCTGCCGATCAGGACGCCATCCGCGCGGACGCTTCTAAAAACGCGCTGCAAAAGCTCGAACGACTGCTTTGCGTGGTACCGCGACTGCCGCTCAAGGATTACCGCATGAAGGAACTCAAAAATTGCTTCCCCGCGGCGTATCAGCTCTTGAGCCGCTGGCTCGAAACCGGCTGGGAAAAGACCTTTGCGGTGCTGGACGCGGCAAAGGCCGAAGGGTTTGTAGAGTCAATCGACAACGTTTTGTTCAGCAAGCTCTACGCTTACAGCATGGAAGGCTTGATGCTGGAACGGGACAGCATGAGCACCGCAGACTTTATTGTCATTCAGCAGCGCGCGGTCGCCATGCTGCTGCGCGGTGTCTGCACGCAGGCCGGGCGGGAGCAAATCGGTTCCTCAAACTGATTCTTTTTGCTCTCGGCCTGATCGTTTCCACATCATACACGCAGCCGCTCTTCTCCGTTCTGATGAAAATTCAATCGCTCGAAAGGAAGTTTTATGAAACGCAACCTGACCGCCGCTCAAAAGAAGCGCCGCCGCCGCGTTGGATGGCTGATCCTGCCGGGGCTCATGCTGGCCGCCGCCGTCGCATATGTGGTGCTGTTCGTGCCGTTCGGCAAGTACGATTTATCACCCGCCGAAACGACCCCTGTCGATGCGGACGGGATCTTTTCGTACTCCCTTCCTCTCGATCCGTCGAGCCCCTGGGCAAAATTCCGCGCCAACGAGCTCAACAACGGCAGAAGCCCCGTTACGCCGGCGGAAAACGACGCGCTTGCTCCCTGGAGCTACCGCACCGGAAAGGGTATCTTCTCTTCGCCGGTGGTCGACGCGGAGGGCAACTGCTATATCGGCTCGGCAGACACGGTATTTTACTGCTTCAAGCCGGACGGTACGGTGAAATGGAGCATCAAAACGGGTGAAATCATCGATTCCTCCGCGTTGCTGGACGACCAGGGACGCGTGTACTTTGGTTCGGGGGACGCAAACGTCTACTGCGCCGACCGCGAAACGGGTGAGGTGCTCTGGAAATCCCCCGCGCATACGGTTGAGCAGGTAGAAGCGGAATACGGCATAGAAACCTATAACGTCAACTGGTTCGAGGGCAACATCGGCATCCTGCCGGACGGAACACTGCTCGCGCCAAACGACAACTACCTCGTCTATTCGCTCGACCGCGAAACGGGCGAACGCAGCACGATCTACCTCTCCAACGAGATGGTCTGGTCTCTGCCTTCGATCAACAGCGAAACGGGCAAGCTCTACTTCGCTTCCTGCAACCAGATCCTCAAAAACGTTTTCTGTTACGATCTGGACGGCGAACGCCAGTGGCTGACCGGCAGTTTCGGCACCGTCGCGGCAACGACGCTGCTCACCAGCACGTCCGAAAAAGGCGCCGTACTCGTCGGCGGGTTCGACGGATACCTTCGGGCGTTTGCGCAGGACAGCGGCAAACTCCTCTGGAAGTTCGGCACGAAAGACCACATCTATTCCAGCCCCGCGCAGCTTTCCGACGGAACGATCGTCCAGGCCAGCACGGACGGCACGCTCTATGCCATCGACCCCAAAACCGGCAAATCCATTTGGGAGTTCGATACGCTCGAGCCCATCCGCTCCTCACCCGCCGTGGACGGAAACGACAACATCTACTTTGGCAACGGCGAAGGCAAGCTCTACTGCGTCAACCCGGACGGCACGCTGCGCTGGAGCTATCAATGCATCACCGACGCGCGAAACGACTTAAACGGCTCCCCCGCGCTGGGATTTGACGGCGTGTATATCGCGGGCGAAAGCGGCGAGGTGTTCTTCGTTCCTTACGACTACCCGCTCACCGCCGCAGGCAAGGCGGACTTAAAATGCGATTCTTCGGGCGAACAGATGCCGCCCGACGGCGCTGTTCTTGTGTACACCACTTCCTTTGGCGCGCTGGAGCTCACGCCGCCTGCCGAACTAAAAGCCAACGAGCCGCTGACGCTGAGCCTGTTGGTGCGTCAAAACGGCGACACTTTGCTCTCCGCATTCGACCGAAACAGCGTACAAGTCATGATCGACGGCAACGCGGGATACCGCGTGGAAGTCGGCGCGACGAACCGGTTCGTCAACATCGTGCCCGTGGAGCGCTGGAACGCGGATGCTGACGGCTTACTCACGGTGACCATCCGCGCAGCATACAAAACGAACCTTTCCCGGTTCGGACTCAAGTTCTTTGGCGGCAGAACGGCCGGAACTGTCGAGCAGACGTTCACCTTCCAAATTCAAGACGCGTCCGGCGCCGAAAATCCGTACTCAGCCGCTGTGCGGGACGGTACGCAGAGCGTGTTGGAGCTTGCCCGCCTCTCCGTACCCACGCCGGATATTTTGCCTTCCTATAACCAGATCGGGTTCGATTCCCTGCATTATCTCGCGGGCGCGGTGGACGAAACCGAAAACGGCGACCTGCTCTTCTGGGTCGTCGAAGGCCGCCTGGACGAGACCGGCAGCACCGCCATCGACCCCGGCGCCGTCACGCGCTACCCGCTGCTGCTGCATTACGAAGACGGGCTTGTGACGCTGTATAACTACGACGGATTTAAAATCAAGTTCATCGGTTCGTGGGACATGCCGTTTGCCTCCTACCGCATCAGCGCCGCGCTCGATGAAACCGGCGCGGTTGACGGCAGTGCTACGATCATAGCCGTTGCCAACTGCGACCAGATCGAGTTTTACGGCATCGGGCTCAAGCTCATGGGCATGAGCGAATTCAAAACAGGCCAGATGTTCGTGCGCGGCGGCGTCGAGCTCAAGCCCTACCAAACAGCCTCCGCGCCGGAAGGAATTGGCAGCGTATCGGTTTCGGCTGGCGAAAGCAGCGTCACCGCCAGCTTTACGGGAAGCGCGCTCGGTTCAGACGAGCATGTGTTCAGCATTCTGGTAACGGATTCCGGCGGAAATCCCCTCCCGCTGTATTACACCAAAAACACATCCGTTTCCGCCAACGCGGATGGGACGATCCAAAGCGTCACGCTCGCACTCGACAAGGGCGAAACCATCCCGGACGGTGCGCGCTTCTATGTGCTGGCGGATACGTACCCCGTGTTCGTGGGATAGAGTTGTTTTTCCTGCACAGCTTCGCATTTCGACGCAAAACGAGAGCCGCCATTTGGGCGGCTCTCGCTGTTTAAGTTGTTTTTTGATGATTTCAGCGAATGCTGCTGCCGATCCTTCCGAACGCCTGCTTACCCGCATAACGCGCGCTTGCGCCCAGTTCGTCCTCAATGCGCAGGAGGCGGTTGTACTTTGCCACGCGGTCGGTGCGGGAAGGCGCGCCGGTTTTGATCTGGCCGGAGTTGGTGGCCACGGCGATATCCGCAATGGTCGTATCCTCCGTTTCGCCGGAACGATGGGACGTCACAGCCGTGTACCCCGCCCGCTGCGCCATCTCGATGGCGTCCAGCGTTTCGGTCAGCGTGCCGATCTGGTTGACTTTAATAAGGATGCTGTTGGCGCACCCCTCTTCGATGCAGCGCGTAAGCCTGCGGGTGTTGGTCACCAGCAGGTCGTCGCCAACGAGCTGCACTTTTCCGCCCAACACCCTGCAGAGTTTTTTCCAGCCCGCCCAGTCTTCCTCGGCAAGTCCGTCCTCTAGTGAGATAATGGGGTATTTCTCGCAAAGCGACTGCCAGTAGGCGATCATCTCGTCCGCTGTTTTAAGCGCGCCGGTCTTCCAGAAAAGATAGCTGCCGGAATTGCCCGCCGCTTTCGCTTCGTCAAACATCTCCGTTGCAGCGGCATCTATGGCGAGCATGAAGTCCCGCCCCGGTTCGTACCCCGCCTGCGCGATGGCTTCCGACAGGGTTTCCAGCGCTTCCTCCTCGCCGGAGAGGTTCGGGGCAAACCCGCCTTCGTCGCCGACGGACGTGCTCAGGCCTTTCTTTTTGAGGATGCTTTTGAGCGTGTGGAACACTTCCGCGCCCCAGCGCAGCCCTTCCGCAAACGAAGGCGCGCCGACGGGCATAATCATAAATTCCTGGCTGGAGATATTGTTGTCCGCGTGCTTGCCGCCGTTGATCACGTTCATCATCGGCACCGGCAAAAGGTGCGCGTTCGCGCCACCGATGTAGCGGTAAAGCGGCAGTTCCAGCGACTTTGCCGCCGCATTGGCCGCGGCCAGCGATACCGCGAGGATGCCGTTTGCGCCGAGGCTGGACTTATCCGGCGTACCGTCGAGCGTAAGCATGGCGGAGTCGATTTCCCGCTGGCCGGTGACATCCATACCCGTCAGCGCGGGCGCAATCGTTTCGCGGACGTTCTTTACCGCTCTTAACACGCCCTTTCCCTGGTAGCGCGCCTTGTCGCCGTCGCGCAGTTCCAGCGCTTCGTATGCGCCCGTGGACGCACCGGAAGGAACGGCAGCCCACCCGGTAACGCCTCCGCTCGTGGTGACCTCCGCCTCAATGGTCGGGTTGCCGCGCGAGTCGAGTATTTCGCGCGCGGTAATCTTTGTTATCGTCTGTTTGCTCATATGCAAAGAACCTCCAATTCTCAGCAGTTTGATACTGCTGCTCTTAACGTATCACAAGCGGCGGCTTTGTCAAGCGGCGCAGTCACAAAAGCGTGCTTTTTCAGACTTCCGCCGCATAGAGACAGAAAAAACCCGTCCGCTTGTCTGCGGACGGGCAGAAAAAATTCGCGTTCGGCGTTACTCCGCGGGTTCGGCGGCTTCCTCTTCTTTTGGCGGGTGCTTTTCGCTCCAGCGGTCCATTAAAAGCGAACCCGCAAACCCCGCGCCCGCGGCAACAATGCAAAGCGCCGCTTCGCCAAAGCCCGTGAATGACAGCGGTATAATCGGAATCGTGGACGCAATCACAAAGCCGATCACGCAGTGGAACGCGATACCATAGCGCTTTTCAAACAGAAAGCTGACCAGCCGCGCAAGCAGCACCACCGTGCCGATGATGCCGATGGCAAACGGAACGAGCACGGTGAGATCCAGCGCTGCAATACCGGCGGACATCGGCTGATACAGCCCAAGCAGCAGCAGCACGGAAGACGAGCTCATGCCGGGGACGATCAGGCTGATGCCCCAGAGCGCGCCGCAGAAGATATACCAGCCAAACGAAGGCGTCACCGTTGTCTGCGTGCTGAACTTGAGCAGATAGAAGAACGTTAAGAGCGCCGCTGTGCTGACCACAAGCGCCACCCACATGCCCTTTGTGCGCCCGTTTTTTCCGCCTTCCTTAAAAAGCGAAGGGAACGTGCCTGCAATCAGGCCGATAAAGAGCGACGTCACAACCGCGGAGTTGACCGCGAGCAGGTCGGCAATCACCTTTGCCAGCCCCAGAAAACCCGCAATCCAGCCAATCAGGATGGGGATGAACATTCTCCAGTACTGTTTGATATTCTTTAACGGCTTGGCGAGAATCGCCATCATCGGCTGGTAGATGCCAAACGCAACGCAGAGCACACCGCCGGAGATGCCCGGCAAAATCGCGCCCGCTCCAATGATCGCCCCTTGCACCACGCGCACAATGAATTTTCGAATCGCGGGTAAGCCGCGCAGGGTTTCATTTTCCATTTTGTAACGCCTTTCCAAATTTCAACTCAGTATACAACAAACAGAGCCGCCGAAGCAATCCGGCGGCCCAATCTGTTTCTATATCGTCTTAATTTGGAACACGCCCGCCACCGCTATGGCGTTTTTTCGCCGGATTAAAGCGGCTTTTGGGTGCGGCGGTTGCTCAGGTGCCAAGATACGCGGCTTTGACCGCCTCGTTGGCGAGCAGTTCCTTGCCGGGTCCGGTCAGCGTGATGCGCCCCGTTTCCATGACATACCCCGTGTCCGCCGTAGAGAGCGCCATGTTCGCGTTCTGCTCGATAAGCAGAATGGTCACCCCGCGCTTGTTGATCTCCTTGATGATGCTGAAGATATCGCGCACAATCAGCGGCGCGAGCCCCAGGGAAGGTTCGTCCATCATCATGAGCTTGGGACGGCTCATCAGCGCCCTGCCGACCGCGAGCATCTGCTGTTCGCCGCCGGAGAGCGTGCCGCCTGCCTGCCAGGAGCGTTCCTTGAGGCGCGGAAACAGTTCGAACACCCAATTGATATCCGGCGTGATATCGTCTTTTCGCATATAAGCGCCGACGCGGAGGTTTTCCAGCACCGTCAGGTCGGGGAAAATCCGCCGTCCTTCGGGAACCAGCGTGATGCCTTTTTTCACGATCGTCGTGGTATCCTTGCCGGTGATGTTTTCGCCTTCGAACTCGATTGTGCCGCCCTTGGTTTTCACCAGCCCCGCAATGGCGCGCAGCGTGGAGCTCTTGCCCGCGCCGTTCGCGCCGATCAGGGTTACGATATTTCCTTTCGGCACATCGAAGCTGATGCCCTTGACGGCTTCAATGCCGCCGTAGTTGACCTTGAGGTCACGGATGCTCAATATCGTTTCGCTCATTCGCCCACCCCCAGATACGCGTTGATGACCTTCGGATCCGCCTGCACAACGGCGGGCGTCCCGTGACTGATCATCTTGCCAAAGTCGATCACATAGATCCGGTCGGAGAACTGCATGACCAGATCCATATGGTGCTCAATCATAAACACCGTCAGGTCGTATTTGTTCTTGATCTGCACGATGAACTCGCCCAGTTCCTGCGTCTCCTGCGGGTTCATGCCGGCTGCCGGTTCGTCCAGCAGCAGCAGCGAAGGCTCCGTAGCCAGCGCACGTGCGATTTCCAGCCGCCGCTGAAGTCCGTAAGGCAGGCTCACGGCGAGATCGTCCGCATACTGCAGCAGATTCTGCTCTTCCAAAAGCGCGGCCGTTTCTTCGCGCATGCGGCGCTCTTCCTTATAGGTAATGCGGAGAGTGGCGGTAAACACGTTTTGCTTGGCGCGCATGTGCTTGGCGGTGAGCACGTTTTCAAACACCGTCATGCTCTTCCAAAGCCGGATGTTCTGGAACGTCCGCGCAATGCCGAGCTTGGTGATTTGATCCGGCGTGGGGCTGACCGTCCTAACGCCGATATACTGCTTTGCGTGTTCGCCCGCGTAGAGCTTTTTCATCTTGCCGCGCGGGTGGTTGGAAACGATCGTTTTGCCGTTGAAGGTTACAATGCCGTTGGTCGGCTCATACAAACCCGTAACGCAATTGAACGCGGTGGTCTTGCCCGCGCCGTTCGGCCCGATCAAGGCTACGATTTCGCCGCGGTTGACTTCCAGCGAGAGGTCGTTGACGGCAACGACGCCGCCAAACTGCATGGTTACGTTTTCGAGGCGCAATACTTGTTCAGGCATTGGCGTCACCTCCTTTCGCAGCGCTAGCCGATTTTGGCTTGCGGGCGCGCTTTTGCAGCAGTCTGCCAAAGGAAATCTCCTTATCTCCCATCAGTCCCTTGGAGAAGAACAGCACGATCAGCATGATGATGATCGAAAACACGAACCGGCGGAAACCGGAGCGGAACAGGTTCGGCGCGTCGATGCCGAAGAATCTGCCCATGTCCAGCCCGCGCAGCCACCACTCGGAAGCGGCGATATAGAGAAAGCTCGCAATGCAGCTGCCGGAAACTGAGCCGATGCCGCCGATGACCACGATCAGGAGAATTTCATACGTCATGGCGCTCTTGAACTGCGCGGCCTGCACGGTGTACTGATACATCGCCAGCAGCGCGCCGGAAACGCCGGCAAAGAACGAACTGATCACAAAGCTCATTTCCTTGTGCTTAAAGAGGTTGATGCCCATGGCTTCGGCGGCGGTTTCGTCGTCCCGAATGGCCTTAAAGGCGCGCCCGTAGGAGGAGTTGATGAGCAGCACGATCAGCCCGATGCAGAGACCTGAGATCAAAAACACATACAGCGTCGGCGGAAACGGAATATCCGTAAACGGAATCTTCACGTCAGTCAAATCAAGGTATTGGCGCATGACGTTCGCGCCGTTGGTAACCGGACCGAGCACATCCCACTGGAAGATTGCGCGGAGGATCTCCGCAAAACCGATCGTGGCAATAGCCAGGTAGTCCGACTTGAGGCGCAGCACCGGCAGACCGATGAGCGCTGCAAGCAACGCCGCAGCGAGCCCCGCGCAAACGAGTCCAACGAAGATGCCCGTATCGAACGGAATGGCGCATTGATAGTACTTATACACCTGCTCGGTGATTTTAATCTCGACCGGCATGGTAAAGATGGAGTACGTATACGCGCCGATGAGCATGAAACCCGCCTGCCCCAGCGAGAAGAGACCGGTAAAGCCGTTGAGCAGGTTCATGGACACGGCAACCAGAGAGTAGATGGCGCCTTTCTTCAGCACCGTAAAGAGGATGTTCGAAGAGTTCATCGTCTGCTCAAGGACGAGCACGACGATATAGAGCAGCGCAATTGCGCCAAAGGCGATCCAGAGTTCCAGCTTGCTTTTCTTTTTCATGCTTCTCCCTCCTTATGCCTTATCCGTTACTTTTTCGCCAAGAAGGCCGGTCGGTTTGACGACTAAAATGATGATGAGAAGCGCAAACGTGAACGCGTCCGAAAACGTCGTCCAGCCGCTCCCGCCAAAGCCGAAGATCGAACTGCCGCCCTTGATGATGTTTTCCGCAATGCCGATGATGAACGCGCCAATCACCGCGCCGGGAATGCTGCCGATGCCGCCGAACACCGCCGCCACGAAGCACTTGAGCCCCGGCATGCTGCCGGAGACGGGGGTGACGGAGGCATAGTTCGTAAAATACAGCATGGAACCCACCGCCGCGAGGAACGAGCCTATGATAAACGTAACCGAAATGACGGTGTTGATCTGGATGCCCATGAGCCGGCTGGTTTCAAAATCCTTGGAAACCGCGCGCATGGCCATGCCGATTTTCGTGTACTTGATCAACAGTGACAAGAGGATGACCAGCACGAGCGTCAGCACCGGGGTCACCACAGTGACCATCTTGGTGGTCGCGCCCCAGATGACCACCGTGTCCGAAAGCCACGGGATGGTCGGGTATACTTTGGCAAGGCCGCCGGTAAAATAGAGCGCGGCGTTTTGCAGCATGTAGGATACGCCGATGGCGCTGATCATAACGGACATACGCGGCGCGCTTCTGAGCGGTTTGTACGCCGCGCGTTCGATGAGAAACGCCAGCGCCACCGTCATCAGCAGCATCAGCGGAATCGCCACCGTCATCGGCAGCGAAGCCGAAAGGTAGACCATCATCAGCCCTGCGCACATGAACACGTCGCCATGCGCAAAATTGATCAGCCGCAATATGCCGTAGACCATCGTGTAGCCGATGGCAATCAGCGCATACTGCCCGCCGACCGATATGCCGGAAAGAATATAGGAAAGGTTGTCATGCAGAAACGCAAGCATTTTCGTTGCCTCCATTTATGCCGCCTGAAAAGGGCACGTCGTACATGCCCTTTTCGAGCGGCATATTCCTTGTTGGCCGGGTACGCGGAGCAGGTGCTCCACTTGAAAAGCGCGGCGGGGGCTGAAACCCCCGCCGCTGGAAACAGACGGTTCGTTAGCCGATGGTGACAGCAGGCAGAGCATCCCACATGCCGGTCTCGGTGTTGCAGTGCTTGACATACGCGGTGTTGCGGATGGCGTCGCCATTGACCTGGTCGAGCGCGATCGGGCCGGACACGCCGTCATAGGTGGTGCTCCAGAGAGCTTCCAT
Source organism: Clostridiaceae bacterium (assembly GCA_039683415.1). GTDB lineage: Bacteria > Bacillota > Clostridia > Christensenellales > CAG-138 > UBA7703. The sequence goes on along the minus strand of JBDKRL010000002.1, from coordinate 107,582 downwards.
GATGGCGGCGGGATCGGTGCTCGCGGCCTTCTTCATGGCTTCGAGTGCAAAGAAGTACGCATCGTAGCCCATGGCGGTCACGGCAGCAACCGTATCGTCTCCGCCATTGTTGGCAAGCTGCGTCGCGTCCGCGTTGACCCAGGTTTTGAAGCCGGAGTCAAATTCCGCGTTCGCTCCCTCGGGATAGAAGGTGGTGACTGTTACGTCAACATTCTTGCCCATGGCGGCCTGCAGAATGACGTTGGAATCCCAGGTGTCGCCCGCGAGAATCGGCATGCCGAGGGTCTGCGCGTCCGCCTGGTTAATAATCAGCTGCGCGGCTTCGGTGGAAACCGGCGAGAAGAACACTTCACAGCCGCCGTTCTTGGCGTTGTTGATGTAGCTCGTGAAGTCGCTGTTGCCATCGGGGAACGTATCCTGTACGCAGGTTCCGCCGAGCGCTTCAAACGCTTCCACAAAGTAGTTCACAAGACCGCCGGAGTAATCGTCGCCGAGCTTGGCCAGGCAGTACGCCGTCTTGACGCCCAGCGTGCTGAAGGCATAGTTCGCCAGAACGGTTCCCTGGAAAGGATCGAGGAAGCAGATACGGAAATAGTGCTTGTTGCCTTCCGTGACCTGCGGGTTGGTGCAGGTGATGCCGATGCAGGGGATGCCGGCTGCTTCGAAGGTGGGCGAAGCGGCGATGGACACGCCCGAGCCGTAAGAGCCGAGAACCACGGAGACGCCAGCGGAGATAAGCGTGCTTGCGGCGGACGCGGCTTTGTCGTTCGAGCTCTCGTTGTCGACTTTGACGAGCTCAACATCGTAGGTCTTGCCGTCGATTTCGACGGTCGGGGCTACGGAGTGGGCATACTCGATGCCAAGGGTCTCCTGCTTGCCGCCCGCGCCGTTATCACCGGATGCGGGTTCATAAATGCCGATCTTAACGACATTGGCCGAGCTGCTCGTTTTGCCGCATGCAACCAGCGACAACGCAAGCATGAGTACCAGCAGAATAGCTACCAGCTTTTTCATCGATTTCTTTCCTCCTAATTTTTGTTCGTGTCCTGTGTTTTTTGCGTCGAAAACGCAAACTGTTCCATATGCATAATTATAATCATGCGTGCCGTCAAATGCAACACAATGATTCACCGAAAATACACATTTGTCCTTATTTTGCCCATGACCATGCGGTTCCTTGCGAAGCTCGGCGCCATCCGCGTTGCAGAATGCGCCTGCTTTCGAGAAGAAAACAGTTTAAAACGTCCATAAATGATTGCGTGCAAACGCTCCGCCTTCAAAAAACGATATCCATTTTGCTCGTTTGACGGTACGTTTACCGCGGTGTGCCCGACCGCATACAAAGGAAACCCATCGTTATTTTCGCTCGTTTTGTCGAAAAACGGCTGACTTTCTGCGCGGGAGCACGCATATGCTTGCCGGCAAAACGCATGAATATTCGTTTTTTTGTCGTACGGTATTTGGGCTGTGCTTTCGCGTAAAAATCAAAAAAACCGGAGCCATCCGCCAGCTTTTTGGCTGGCGTACGGTTCCGGCAATCGGTTCGGTATTCGGTTTAACGGATTCCGGCCTAACGGTCGAAAAACCGCGAGAGGAACTCCTGCGTTTCCGGCTTCTGCGGACTGCCGAAGATCTGCTCCGGCGCGCCTTCTTCCCAGATGATGCCGTCCTTCATGAAGACCGTGCGGTTCGAAACGTCGCGCGCAAACGCCATCTCGTGGGTAACGACCAGCATGGTCAGCCCATCGGAAACCAGCGTCTTCATCACGTCCAGCACCTCGCCCACCATCTGGGGATCGAGCGCGGACGTCGGCTCGTCAAAGAGCAGCACTTCCGGCTCCATGGCCAGCGCGCGCGCAATGGCGACGCGCTGCTTCTGCCCGCCGGAAATCTGGCTCGGCTTGGCGTTGATATACGGCGCCATGCCGACCTTGTCGAGGTAGGCTTTCGCTGTTTCCTCCGCGGAGAAACGGTCTTTATGCAGCACCGTCTTTTGGCCGATGACGCAGTTTTCCAGCACGGTCATATTGGCAAACAGGTTGAAGCTCTGGAACACCATGCCGACTTTCGCGCGGTATGCGGGCACATTGAACCCCCGCTGCAGGATGCTGCTGCCGTGAAAGAGGATCTCCCCCGCGGTGGGCGTTTCCAGCAGGTTGACGCAGCGCAAAAGCGTCGATTTTCCGGAGCCGGAAACGCCGATGATACTCGTGACGTCGCCTTTGGAGACGGAAAAATCGATATCTCTGAGCACGACGTTTTTGCCGAACGTCTTGGAGAGGTGGCTGATCTGCAGAATATTTTCGTTCATGCTTCAGCGCCCCTTTCTATGCTGCACGCCGTGATGGGCCGTGCGGAAGCGCACCATCCCGCTGGTATGCGCGAGCGTATCTTTGGTTGCCAAATCGTAGCTGGCGCTGCCGTCCATCTTCTTTTCCCACCAGCGGAGCAAGCTCGAACTGACCAGCGTCATAAACAGGTACCCAATCATCTCGATGGTTGCCGAGGGGAAATACAGGAAGGTCGCGCCCACGACCGCTTTGTGGGTGGCAAAGAACTCCGAGTAGCCGATGATAAACATCACCGCGGTATCCTTGAGGTTGATGATGAAGTTGTTGCCGATCTGCGGCATGATGCTGCGCAGCGCCTGCGGCAGAATCACATGCAGCATGGTTTTCACATGCGTCATGCCGATGGCTTTTGCGCCTTCCGTCTGCCCCGGATCGACGGAGAGAATGCCGCCGCGCACGGTTTCCGCCATGTATGCGCCGGTATTGATGGAAACGACGACGAACGCTGCCAACCAAACGCTGCTCCAGTGCATGGTGTTGTTGGTAAAATACGGCAGCCCGTAATAGACGAACACCGCCTGCAGAATCATCGGAGTGCCGCGAAACACCTCGACATACACGCGGATGACCGCGCGAACCAGCCAGAGGAACCCGCGTTTGAGCACATGGTCGGTCTTTGCATACGGAATCGTTTGCAGGATCCCGCATAAAAACCCGATCAGGCAGCCCACAACGGTGCAGACCAGCGCCAGCGAAAACGTCTTCCACATGCCGTTGAGGTAAATCAGGCCGTAATTCTGCCAGAGTTTGATGATATCGCTGCCAAGTTGCGTCAGCTTATCCATTCCGGCTCACACCCCCTTAAAGTGCGGTAAGGCGTGCCTGTACCGGCGCGCCTTTTCCGCTGAACTGCTGTTGTATCGTTTTTTGTTTCGCCCGCGTCTCAGCCGATGGGCTGAATCGCGATCGCCTGCGCCATCAGGGCGTTAAAGTCGTCAGCGGTCATGGTGCTGAGAACCGAGTTGAGCGCGTCCTTGAGCACGGTGTTGCCCTTCATCACGGAAATGCCGATGTTGACGTCGCTGTCCTCCACCGCAAAGTCGTCCCCGCTTCCGGCAAAGTCCAAAATGACCATGTCCGGATACACGGAAACCGCGCCCTGCGCCGTTGGCATATCGGTGCAGACAAAGTCGACCGTGCCGGTTTCAAGCGCCATGAGCATCGCGGGGGCGGTTTCCGACGCAGGCTGAATATCGGCGTCCGTAATCTGCGGCAGGCAGGTATCATACCAGATAGTGCCGAGCTGGCTTGTGCAGGTAGCGCCCGCAAGCTCGGAAATGCCCTTTGCGGAAGCGTATGCGCTGTTGTTCAGCGTCACGCAGACGATGGTTGCGTAGAGGTACGGGCCGGCGAAGTCAACCTGTTCCGCACGGTCGGGCGTCATGGACTGACCGGCGATGACCGCGTCGATCTGCCCGGTCTGCACGGCGGGAATCAGCGAATCCCAGTCGAGGCGGACGATCTCCAGCTCCCAGCCGTTCGCTTCGCAGAGCTTTTGGGCCATCATCACGTCGTAGCCGTTGGCAAATTCGTTGGAATCCTTAATCGCAACCGCGCCGTTGGAATCATCCGCCTGCGTCCAGTTATAGGGCGCGTAGGCGCATTCCATGGCTACGGTCAGTACGCCGTCCTCCACGCCGGAGGCAACGGCCGCGGTTTCATCCGTGGTTTCGCTCTCGGCGGTTTTTGCGCCGCATGCGGCAAAACTAAACAGCATCATGGCCGCGAGCACGCACACGATCATCTTCTTCATCATGTTCCAATACCTTCCTCGTTGTCGATTTTTTACATAAAAAACCGTGAATCTTTCAAAATGAAAAACTCACGGTCATACATAAACGCCTGTGTTTGATGTACTTGAAACGGTCTTGTCCCGTTTCCGACCAATGACAGCTCTCCACTTCCGTGACAGTCTGCGACATATTCTCCCGCAGCCCAGCACCGCTGCGCACAACTCCGTGCGTTCGATGCTTCGGCGGCAGCCCCTTTCGCCTTCGCTGTTCGAAGGGTACTGATGACGACCGCGCCTCTATCAAAGGCAATATTGAATTTTTATACAGTGTATCACGAAATACCCTGTTGTCAAGCAATCCGGCAAAGAAACTTGCGTCTCTTTGTTTTCGACCGCTTTTTGCGTTCTTTTGGTACGAATATGCCGCTACGCCGGAGTTTCAGTACCCCGCGCGGATGTCGATGACGCTGCCGTCCACGGCGTTGATCGAGAGCATGGTGCCGCAGATGGTCTCCGTTTCATCATGAATTCGATCGTCCGTATAGCTGCCGTAAAAATTCCAAACGGGTACGAGCAGCCCGCCGTCGAACTGCGACTGGTCGGAGATCCGCTGGAGCGAGAGCGTCACCCGGTCGATTACAACGGCCGTTGCTTCGATGTAACTCCGCGCGGTATGCGTTTCGTATGCAAGCGGCAGCGTGCTCTCGGCAATCTCGGCAATATCGGAAAAAGGCTTGAGCGCCGCGCTTTCGCTCTCGGTTCTCACTACGCTGAGCGGCGAATACCATTGGAAAAAGCTGATGCCGTCGTCCGTTACCGTCAGTTGGAGCGATTCATAGCCCCACTCGGCCTGCGTGCGCTCGTCCGTGGAAATCTGCACGTTCGGCAGGCTGGCGCAGGGAATGCCGCCGATGGTGCGCGTGCAGTACACCGCGTAGCACCAGACGTCGTTTCCCGAGCCATTCAAATAGTATCCCGGCGAACAGAAGACGTCCATCACCGCCATCTCCCCGGACAGTCCCAGTTGTTCAAGCAGTTGTTCCGCAGCCGCGAACGCACCGTCCGGCGTCAGCTGCAGCCCGTCGGCTTCCGCCGGAACCGCGTCCCCGCGCTCCACGCGTCGCGTCAGCTGCAGCGAGTTTTCCACCTGTACGCCGCTGTTGTCGAGATAGAGCATATCTGCCGCTCTGCGCACCGGTGCCGTGCTCCAAGATATCGTCGTGCCGTTTTCCTTTGTCGTTTGGGTGAGCGCCGTCGTTGCGTCGGAATCGTTCCGAACGCTGAATTGATAACGCCCGTCCTCGCTGAGCGCGTCCAGAGCGGAATAGCTGATCTGCGTTCCGCCGAACGTCTCCATCCGTTTCATCAGCGTGCCGTCCGTCTGCGTGCGTTCTTTGGTTTCCGGGGCGGTCTGATAAGCTTTTTGCAGTTCCGCAATCATCTGCTCTTCGAAATCACGGTCTACCTGCTGGAGCGACTCGTCTTTTAAATTCTCCTCGTGTACGGCAATCGCGTCCTCCACCTCGCTCTTGGTCATCACGTCGCTGCTCAAGAACATCGGCGTGTTCTCGCAGAGCGTCGAAAAGACTTTGCTCACCTGCTCCTGCGAAAACTCCGCCGCCTGTACGCTCAGAATCGGCAGGTTTCCCTGCGGCAGGGTTACGGCCGCGTCGATCGAGATGGTCAGCTTCCCGCCCGCGCCTGTGAGCTCCACGGCGTACCGCTCCGGCGCGCCGATCTGCTCGGCAAGCGGGCGGCTGTCGGCCGGTTCTGCCGAAGCGCTCGCCTGCTCAACGAGCAGTTCGGTATTCGTCTTAACCGCGGCGGGTGCGTCTTCGGTGTCTTTACAGCCGGTCAAGGCGAAGCACAACGCAACCGCGAGCAAACAAGTGAAAAACGTTGGGAGTGTTTTGTTTTTCTTCCTATCCATAAAGGCCATGTTCCTCAATTCCATAAAAGCCATACTCCTCAATACCCGACGCTGGGGTCGATCACGCTGCCGTCCAGCGCGTTAATGGCAAACACGATGGTAGGTCCCTTGCAAAATGCACTGCCGCCCGCACCTTTCATACCCTGGCGATAATACGCGTCATAGGCGGTGCCGTCCTTCCAGAACACGTGGTTGACAACGTCCCCGTAAAACACCCAAGCCGGAACCAGCGAGCCGGTTTTTTCCGTTTTTTCCGCGCTTGGGTCCGCCCAGACGCGCAGCAAGCAGAGCTGCACGCGGGCAACTCTCAAATCGATCTCCACGCGGTCGAGCGAGGGATTTGCCGACGTGGTCTGCGCCCCATACGCAATCGGCGCGATGGTTTCGAAGATCTCCTGCGCCTGCGGGAAAGTCAGCAGCGTTCCGGCTTGCTTTGCTTCACTCGTCAGCGAAAGCGGCTCGCGCCAGTAGAACGAGGCGATTCCTCCGTCATCCACGGTGATTTGGATCTGCTCATAGTTCCATGGCATGCCGTCTGCGGTATTGTCCTCCCAAACGTCCGCGGCAACCGGCGCGCCGGACACGATACGCTGATAAAGGAAGGTAAATGCGTAGTGATTCGCGCTTTGTACGATCCCGTCGGACTCTCCCGTCTGCCGGTCATCCACCACATAAGCCGCAAGCAGCGCGTTATCCACACCCGCCGCACTGAGCAGCCCGTCGGCGAGTGCTTTTGCGTCCAAATAAGTCGTGTTCAGGCTCCCCTGCGCCTGCTCCGGCAGAACATCCCCCTCGGAATATGCCACGCCGTCGGTCATGTTGTAGTCGGGCGCCCCGTTTCGCGCATAACTGCACGTGCTTTGCAGCTGCGAGGCATGATCCGCCGGGTACGAGTTCACGGTGAACTGGCTGCCAAGCTCAGACTTCGCGTTGAGCGTAAAAAATGCGCCGTCGCCTTGATCCGTTTGCTGCAGCGTTCCGTCGGAAACGGTCTGCTCGCTTGTGTCCGACACGGGCGCGTCGCGGTACGCCTGCTCCTGTTCTTCTATGGCTCTTTCGTATTCTTCCCGGGTGAAGCCGTATTCGGCGTAGGTTCCGTCGTCGAGCGCTTGCTTCATCTTGTCGAGCTGAACCTTGATTTCGTCCTTGGTTTGAACGTTATTGCCAATCGTCGCCGTAACGTTCTGCCCCGCGAACAGGCTGTTGAACAAGCCTGAAATCTGCGCCTGCGTAAAACCGTTTGCAGTAACGTCAGCCTTCGCCAGCGTTTCTTCCGGCGTTTCGACCGCCGCATCTGCATGGATGCGCAGGTTGCCGTCTACCCGCGTTTCATCCCAGATGTAATTCCCCGCAGGCAGGTCATAATCGCTTGTCTGCGACGCCGCTTCCTGCGGCTGCTCCAGAGACAGTTTTTCAACCTGCAGCTGAGACGCGCCGTTTTCCGCTTTTCCCGTTTTTTGACAGGCGCATAGGGAAACCGCCAGCGCGAAAGCCAGCATCAGGGCGAGGACTTGTTTGTATTGTTTCATATTAGAGTAAACCTCCTTCCGGTCTGCTGGAATCAGCGTACCGCAGGAACTGTTTATAAGTCCGCAGCGGGTTGTAATGGTTTTGTAAGTCTATGTTCAGCCGTCCGGTTGTCAAAAGCGCTTTACGCTTGTTTCGGTTCTGCCGCGTCAAAGCAAATCGCCACCGTCGTGCCCTTGCCTTCCTCGCTTACGATGAGCAGACGCGCGTCGTGCAGTTTGGCAATCCGCTCCACCAGCGCCAAGCCCAGCCCGGCATTGCCCTTTGCGCGCCCGCGCGCCTTATCCGCGCGGAAAAACGGCTGGGTCACCCGCCCCAGCAGCGCTTTGGGGATGCCGCAGCCGTCGTCGCGCACGGTAAAGCCGCCCGGCGTGGATTCGATTACGACCGTTTTTGCGCCCGCGGAGATGGCGTTGTCCGTAAGGTTGATCAGCACGCTGACCATTAAATCCAGATCCATACAGAACGCTTCGTTCCCACAGGAGAGCTTCAGCAGAACGCCCTGCCGCTCGGCGATCTCGCGCAGCGTCGGTTCCGATAGGTCAAACAGCGCCTGCGCGGGCTGGAGCGAAAGCGCAATTTCGTCCCCGCCGGTCAGGGAAACGAGCTGCATCATTTTTTGCGTGAGGCGTTCGAGGCGCGCGCACTCCGTATGAAGATACGAAACGGCTTCCGCGCGCTGGGCGCTCGTCAGTTTGGTGCGCTGCAGCGTCTCCGAATAGCCGATGATGCTGGTCATTGGCGTTTTCAGCTCGTGCGTGAGCGCGCCGAGCAGGAGTTTCTGCTCGTCGGCAGCCGCCGTGACGGTGTTGATATGCCTGGAAACCGCGTCCGCCATTTGATTGAAGCTCGCGGCAAGCTCGGCGATTTCGTCCGTGCCGCGCACTATGATTCTGCGGTCGTACACGCCGCCGGCCATGCTCGCCGCGCTCTGCTGGAGCGTTTTGAGCGGGCGCAGCGCGCGGAAAGTGCAGAACATAATGACGCCCGCGCTGAGCACAAACGCGCAGGCGCAGATGGCGGCAAAGCGCCAGGTCAGCGCGGCAATCGACTCGTAAACGCTTGAAATATCGCGCAGTAAAAAGATTTGATAGGTGTTGTCGTCGTCCGTAACCTCCCAGCCCGCCGCGAGGAACAGCCGTTTGCCTTCGATGGAAACGGTCTTTTCCGCAGAGCCGCCGAGCAGCTGATCCAGTGCGTAGCCGGAGCCGCTGTAGAGCGTTTCGCCGTTTCGAATCAGCGTAAACTGCGATCCTGACGTGATGTACTGGCGGAAAAGATACAGCGCCAGCGAGCGCTGTGTCGTTTCGCTCAGCGCCGGGTCGGAAACATCCCGCAGAACGTTTTGATACGACGCTTCCAGCAAGGCAAGTTCGGATCGCGCATTTTCTTCCGCCGACGAGATGCTGCTCTTTGCCGCGGCGCTGAGCAGCAGCGCCCCGCAGACGCTCAGAGAAGCGGCGATCAGCGCAATCGAAATCAGCGCAAGCCTGAGGCGAATCTTCATGCGTTATCCCTCCAGCCGGTAGCCGATTTTGGAGACGGAGATGATGTTCAGCCCCGTTTTTTTGCGGAGCTGCGAAATATGGATGTCCACCGTACGGCTCTCGCCCAGAAAGCCCGCGCCCCAAACCTCGCCAAGCAGCCGTTCGCGGGAAAGCGCGATGTTTTTGTTTTTGGCAAACAGCAGCAGCAGCTCAAACTCAATCGGGGTCAGCGGCACCGCCTCGCCGCCGCGCAGAACCACGTGTTCCTGCGGGTGAATTTCCACTTCGCCAAGCGGTATCACATCCGCGCAGGCACCGTGACGGGCGAGCACTTTTTCCACGCGGACGAGCAGTTCGAGAATTTCAAAGGGTTTGACGATATAATCCTCCGCGCCTTCCCTGAGTCCGCGCAGCTTGCTTTCCAGATCGTTTTTTGCCGTAAGGTAGATGGCGGGAACGCCGCACACTTTGAGCGGCTCAAGCAGCGTAAAGCCGTCGGCCTGCGGCAGCATCACGTCCAGGAGTGCGAGGTCGAAGGCTTCCCCGCCCGCAATTGCGTTCTTTGCCGAATCGCCGTCGTAAACGGGGACGGTTTCGTATCCCGCCACCGTCAGATTCATGCAGATGAGCTTGTTGATCGCTTCGTCGTCCTCAACAACCAGAATTCGCCGCATAAAGCGCCCCTTCCCCGAACAGCAATAGCGTGGTTTTTACACCCCATGGCTCATTGTAACCCACGCAAACGGTCGGCGACAGGGAGAGAATGTAAATAAGTTGTAAGGATTCTTGTTTCCGACCCGACGCAAAGCAGATTCCAAAAACAAAAACACCGCGCGGCGTAAATTTACCGCGCGGCTGTGTTGGTTTACAGGTTGTGAACAGACTATTCCTGCATCGGGAGTTCGACGTCCATCGCTTCGTCGCGCGGGCCAATGAATACGCCGATCTTCGGAAGGCCGATGAGCAGCGGCGTGCCGACAACCAGCGAACCTACGGCAAAAAGCGCGCGCTCAAGCGGAGCAATCACAATGAGCATCGTCCAGATTTCGGAGGTCAATCCGTACAGGAAGAGGCAAACATAATCAACATATGCAGCAGAGAAGATCATGCCGGCATAGCAGGCGATGAAGATTGCAATGGCTTTCAGAGCGAAACTGCTCTTCTTCAGCCAACGGTTGCAGAAAAAGAAGCCAAGAACGCAGGTGAGAAGGCCGGAGCCAAAGAACACAAGCGCAAAGAGCCAGGACTCACGGCCAACAGGATGCGTGAACCAAAGAGCCGTAAATGCCACGCCGATTCCGATAGCGGACAGAGGTCCCCACTTCTTCTCTTCGCAGAGAAGGCCGGCAATAAAGGCCGCAATGATGGAAGCAACGAACGTCGCAATACCAATGACTGCGGTGGCGGGTGCAATCAGCTGACCGATGAAACCGCCGATGGCCGCGCACAGCGCGCCCGCGATCGGTCCGAAGAATACGCCCGCGAGAGGGATCAGCGCGGTGCTGACCGAGAAAGAGCCGCCGGTACCAAGCACCGGAATACTGGGAATCAGTGCAGATGCAGCAAGGATGGCCGCGTACACGGCGATGACCGCAGGATGGAACTTGCCAAACGTCTTTTTACCCTTAGCCATTAGATTACCTCCCAATTCGATTTTGATTTATCCTAACGGGAAACTTTCCCCGTTCAGACCGTCAAGCAGGAAAACGAGAAAATAACCGGAAGAAGTGCGCTTTCGATTCTGGCGGAATGTCCCAAAGGTTCGCTGTTCAAGGTGTGTCGGTCGGTTCATCTATCTCAAAGTCGCGTATTTCAAGATCGCGCGTTGGAGTTGGCGGCCTGTGCCGTGCAAGCGGAGAAGCACATGGCCTGAATAAATATACAAACGAAACCAAGCAGCCTTCGTTTCCTGGCGAAACGCTGTCGTTCTTAATGGATATGACGAGTAAATTATATCGAAACCACCCGTTCTGTCAATGCGCCGGAAGCCTAATGGGATAAATATGCACAAATTCCCAATTATTCGGTTCACGGTTTACAATGGGTACTTTTTTGGATATACTTGGGGCAACTCGTCAGAATGTCAACGGATTCCTCATCGATACAATATTCTTGCATCTGTCGCCCTACCATCCGTGCCACGCGCACGTATACTTAAATAATGCATAATCATGCAGGAGGCGGCCAATGGGACTCGTCGATTACCAACCGGGAACATCCTATCTGCATACGATGGATCCCCGCGTCAAGATCTTTGCGCTTCTCTTCCTCTCCATCGTTGTTTTTATTGTGCAGAGCATTTTCGTTGTCGTCGTGATGTGCGCAATATTCAGTATCCTTTGGAGCCTCGCCCAGCTTTCCTGGAAAAGCTGGTGGGGTTTTGCAAAAGTCGTGCTCAGCATCATGATCCTTATTATTGTGCTGCAGCTTCTTTTTTATGGGGACAACTCTACCGCGCATTTCATGTTCGGCCTGCAGATTCCATTCACGTCCGGCTTCATGCCCGGCTACGGGCTCAAGTGGGAAGGATTGGAATTCGGCATCCTCCTGACGATCCGTTTCCTCTCGTTGATACTGCTTCTTCCAATGGTCGTTAAAACGACGTCAATTAACCAGATGTCATTGGGGATGGTGCATCTTGGCCTTCCCTATAAAATCGCCTATATGACCACTACCTCCCTCAACATCATTCCGACGTTCCAAGAGGAAATCCACGTGATCATGGACGCCCAGAAACTCCGCGGCATGACCGTTTTTGAAGACGGCAAGAAATGGCAAAAGTTCCTGGCGTATCCCGCTCTCGTTGTTCCAATGGTCATCGGTGCCATGCGGCGCGCCCAGCAGATGGGCGTGGCAATGGATACCCGCGCATTCGGCTGTTATAAAAAACGCACTTATATCGAAAGCATCCAAATGAAACCGTCCGACTGGGCGTATTTGGTTGCTTCCGCCGCGCTTGGCACACTTTTGATCATTGCAAACTCCTTGATACCGCAGTCCATCGTCAATATGATTTTCCATTCCTGACAGTCGTTATCGCTTAATGACCCTCACTTTTCTAGCAATCTCTGATCCGACTAAATGATTTTTACAGGGAGGTGCGGCATGCAAGACATCGTTATTCGATATGATAACGTTTCTTATCATTATCCCCGCGCGAAGAAATGGGCGCTTACAAAAGTCAGCGTTGAAATTCGTAAGGGCGAGTTCATTGCCGTCATGGGTGAAAACGGCGCGGGTAAAACTACATTTTGCCAGTGCATCAACGGCACCGTGCCGAATTACCACGAGGGCGTCATGAAGGGTACCGTAATGACGCTGGGCTATGATACGCAAAACTGCAGCTTCACAGACCTGGCCGACAAAATCGGCATGGTGCTGGACGATCCGGAAGCGCAGCTCTTTACCACCTCCGTTCGCAACGAAGTCGCATTCGGCGCGGAAAACCTCTGCATTCCGAAGGACGAAGTGCTCAGGCGCATCGACTGGGCGCTGGACATCGTAGGGTTGCAGGAGTATATCGACCAACCGCCGACCGCGCTCTCCGGCGGGCAGAAGCAGCGTCTCGCCATCGCAACCAACCTCGCCATGACCCCGTCGATCCTCGTACTGGACGAACCAACCAGCCAGCTCGACCCCGTCGGCACGAGGGACGTGTTCGAAGTCATCCGCGAACTGCGCGAAAAAGAGGATATGACCATCGTGCTCGCCACGCATAAGAGCGAGGAAATCGCGGAGTTTGCCGATAAGGTGCTTGTGCTCAAGGAAGGGCGCGTCGTGGCGTTCGACGAGCCGCATGTGATCTTCAACAACGCGGAACTCATGCGTTCCTGCAGCATCCGCCCGCCGCAGGTCTCGGAGCTCGCGGTGTACCTGCGCGAGCGCGGGCAGGAGATCGGCGCAAAACCCATTCTGATGCAGGACGCGTTTGACGCGGTCACCGGCTGGTACCGCGGGGAGGCGAAGAAATGAAAGACAACATCGTTTTGAAGGTGGACGATCTCAGCTATACGTATGGCACCGGCTCCACCGCGCTCGAACACATCAATATCGAGATTCACGAAGGGGAGTTTGTCGCGATTATCGGCCAGAACGGCGCGGGCAAATCCACACTTCTCAAAAACATCACGGGGCTTTTAACCCCCACTGAAGGCTCAATCTATATCAACGGCGTAGACACGCGTACGCTCGGCGTTGCCGCCATCTCGCGTCAGATCGGCTTTGTGCTTCAGAACCCCGACCGCCAGCTCTTTGCCAACACGGTGTTCGACGAAGTCGCCTTCGGGCTCCGCAATGCAAAAGTCCCCGAGGACGAGATCAAGTGCCGCGTGATGGAGACGCTGGAATCGGTCGATCTTGCCGCCATGGTGGATGAGTTCCCGCCCGCGTTGAGCAAGGGCGACCGCGCGAAGGTTGTCATCTCTTCCGTCATCGTAATCGGCGCGGGAATCATCATTCTCGACGAGCCGACCAGCGGACAGGACTACAAAGGCTGCTACCAGATCATGGATATTGCCAAGCGGCTGAACGCCGAAGGGCACACCGTGATCTTTGTCACCCACCATATGCCGCTGGTAACCGAGTATTCCGAGCGAACCATCGTCATGTCCCGCAAGCACGTGCTCATGGACGGCCCAAGCCACGAAGTCTTTCTGCACGCCGAGAAACTCGCAACCACTAACATCCGCCCGCCGCAGATTACGCGCTTTGGCGCTATGCTGGAATCGGAAATCCCCGTTTCCGGCACCGTGCTCAGCGTCACCGAACTCGGCGACGAGCTGATCCGGCTCAAAGCCGCAAAGGGCGCGTAACGCGCGCTCAATTTCCTTTCCCCTCTTCCAAATCGAACGAATGAACCGCCTCGCAAGGGGCGGTTTTTGTTTGCTTTTCGTTTATGAATCTCTGCCAAATTCTAAAAAAGCTATCACGATTTCATCACATCTTTGCCGGATAATCAAAGCATACAAACGATTCGGCCATAAGGAGGTCAACAACCATGTTTCAATCATCCACTGTAAAACGGTTTTTTGTCGTTCTCGCGCTCGCTCTTGCGGCGCTGACCATGCTCGGCTGCGCAGCCGTACAGGCACAGGATGCTGCAGTCAGCACAAGCGTGCCGACCGAAACCGAACAAAGCGCGGAAGCCTATGGCTACAACCGCAATGAGCCAAACGGCACGGGCGGCAACGGCGCGTTCGTCGCCGAGGGGGAAACGACCGAGGACGTCGGCTATCGCGGCGGCAGCGGCGCGCAGGGTGCCGGCAGCGACAGCTGCGACCCCGCTTACGATGGCGCGACCGACGGCATTGCAAGCGAAGCGCTTACGGAAGCCCAGCTCTCCCTGTCCCTCACCGGCTACGGTGCGGAAGGCGCGCTGAGCGACGCCGAGTTGACCGTTGCGGATATGCTTACGTACGCCCTGCAGGACGAATACCTTGCGCATGCGGAGTACGAGCAGATCATCGCCGATTTCGGCAGCGTGCGCCCGTTTACCAACATCATCAAAGCCGAACAGACGCATATCGATTCGCTTCTGCCCTTGTTTGCCGCGTATGGCCTGACAGCCCCGGTGGACGACGGCGCGGCGCACACGCTGGCCGTATCGAGCCTGACGGAATCCTACCAGGCGGGTGTGGGCGCGGAAGTGAACAACATCGCCATGTATGAAACGTTCCTGGCCGAAGACCTGCCGGACGACGTGCGTACGGTGTTCGAAAGTCTCATGCGCGCTTCGGAGAACCATCTCCGGGCATTCCAGAACCGCCTGTAACCAAAAATCAAGCTTGTATAAGGAGGAATCAACCCTATGAACGCCATCCCCGAATCCAGTCCCGCTCGCCCGGAGAAACCGGATCAAAAAGACAAGCGGCTGCTGCTCGCTTCCCGCGTGCTCCGCTGGACGATTCTCGCGAGTTTGCTGGCCTTTGTTCTCTCGGCAACTGCGCTGCACGCGCTTGGGTACGTCGCCCCTTCCATCCACGCGCTCTGCCCCTATGGCGGGTTGGAATCCATGCTGTCGCTCGTCGCGGTTGGAACATTCCTCAAGCGCATCGTGGTCGGCACCTTCGTACTCTTTGGCTCCACGGTCGTTCTCGCGCTCGTGCTGCGGCGTTCCTTCTGCGGACAGATCTGCGCATTCGGCGGCCTGCAGGAATTCTTTGGAAAACTCGGTGCAAAGCTTTTTAAAAAGCGCCCTGTCATGCCGAAAAAGCTGGACGCGGTTCTGCGTTACCTTAAATACGTGGTTCTCGCAGTCACCGTCGCCATGGCCTGGATCACAGGCGAACTGTGGATTACGCCGTATGACCCGTTCAACGCCCTGGGACACCTTGCGGACTTTAACGCGCTATTGTCCACCTACCTCGTCGGCTTTCTCGTACTGCTGGTCACGCTGCTTGGTTCGCTGGTATACGACAGGTTCTTCTGCAAGTATCTCTGCCCGGCGGGCGCGCTCTATGGCCTGATCGGTCAGGCAAGCCCGTATGCGGTTCGCGTGAATGAAAGCGCCTGCATCCACTGCGGCAAGTGCAGCCGCGCCTGCCCGATGAATATCGACGTCATGAACGCAAAGAACGGGCGCGTTTCATCGATGGAATGCATCAACTGCAACGAGTGCGTTGCCGTCTGCCCCCAAAGAGGCGCGATTGCGGCGGGATTCTCCAAGAAGAAATCCATCCACCCGATCGTTGCCACGCTGCTTGCGCTGCTGCTCTTCTTTGCGCCTATCGGCATTGCCTCCGCCACGGGCAACATGCAGCTGCTGCCCAATAAGTATGCGGGAGAAACCTGGGGCACCCCCGCGGAGAACGCGGAATCCGGCGGCGAAGGCGCCGAGTCCGAAGAAAGCGCTGCCGAAGAGGAAGAAGACTACACCGCGATCAACGGCTACGCGTCTAGCGACCTGCGCGGCTCGTACACCCTTTCGCAGACGGCGGATTTGCTCGGCCTGCCGCTGGAAACGCTCTATGCAACGCTCAGTCTGCCAAGCGATTACCCTTCCGGCGCAACGCTCAAAGACGCCGCGGCGGATATGGGGCTGGGTCTCAGCGACTTCAAGCACCAGCTGTTCGATTAATGCTCAAGTAGAACAAAAGCTCCGGCGAATGCCGGAGCCTTTGTGCATAAACCGCCTTATTCCGCCGAGCCAAACGGCATCGTCTCAAACCAAAATACCGTGCGCTTTTCGTCGCTCTCCACACCATAGGAAACGCCATGCTGAACGAGTATGCTCTTGACGATCGCGAGTCCCAGCCCGGTGCCGAGACTGCCCGCAGAGCCCGTCTGCGGCGCGCGGTGGTACCGCTCCCAGATGCGCTCCAGCTCTTCCGCCGGGATGGGCACGCCCGCGTTTTCAACGGAAATCCGCCTTGCGCTCCCGGCAGGCTCGCAGCGCACGCGCACAATCGAGCGGCGGCTCGCGTGCTGAACGGCGTTGCCCAGCAGGTTATTCATCACCTGCGCAAATTTGCCGGGGTCAAACAGCAGGTCTACTTCCGCGCCGGTGAGTTCCAGCGCAACGTCTTTTTTGCCCGCTTCGATTTCATAGCGGACGATCAGTTCGGATAGCGCCGCCCCGCCGTCGAAACGCGCGGGCGAAACCGTTTCCGCCCCCGACTCCAGCTTAGAATAGTCCAGTATGTCGTTGACCATGCCGCTGAGACGCACCGCCTCGTCGGAGATCATGGTCAGCTGGGACGTTCGCTTTTGTTCGTCCGGCCAGGTGATGTCCCGAACGGTCTCTGCGTAGCCCTGTATGATGGTAAGCGGCGCGCGCAGCTCATGGGAAACGTTGGCGATCAGCTCGCGCCGGAGGTTCTCCGCTTTGCCCAACTCGTCGCCCAGTTCGTTGAGCGCGCGGGTGAGCTGGCCGATTTCATCTTTTGTTGTAACCGGAACCCGTACGCCGTAGTTCCCTGCCGCCATCTGCTTGGACGCGGTGGTGACCCTGAGGATCGGGCGCGTAAACAGCCGCGACAACAGCGCGGAAAGCAGCATTGCCGCCGCCAGCAGCACCGCCGTAATGACCCAGAGCTGCTCCAGCAGCACGCGGGACGCTTCCGCCACATCCACCAGGGAGAATACGATCAGCAGATATCCGCCGCCGACCGCGCGGCTGAGCAGTGCATAGCGCGCTTCCTCGGTTTCTGTTTGGAGTGTTTCCGCGCCGCCGCCCGCGGAGGCGATCAACTCCGGTATCTTTTTCACGATCTGCCCGCGCATTGGCATCCCTTCGGACTGAT
Source organism: Clostridiaceae bacterium (assembly GCA_039683415.1). Classification (GTDB taxonomy): domain Bacteria; phylum Bacillota; class Clostridia; order Christensenellales; family CAG-138; genus UBA7703. Next base: position 90,315 of record JBDKRL010000002.1, on the reverse strand, counting down.
ACAACACGCCCCCGCTTTCGTCCACCGCAAGCAGGCTCACGTTCAGGCTCGCCTCCAGATCCGCGTAATCCGTCTCCGTCGAGAGTATCACCTGCTCCGTCGCCGTATTGATAGAAGCGACGCGTTCGTTGAGGTAGCTGTCCTTCAATATGACGGCCTGCACCAGCCAGATCAGCCCGATCGTCAGCGCCGCCATACCAAAAAACGCGAGCATGAGTTTAAAAAACAGCCGCTTCATTTTTCGCCTCCGGCAAACCGTTTGCATGCACTAATAAAAAATACCCGTCTCATGTTTCGCCTCCCGTAAACCGGTAACCCGTACCCCAAACGGTCACGATCCTGTCGCGGTAAGCGCCCAGCTTGTCGCGCAGGCTCTTGACATGCGTATCCACGGTGCGCGCGTCGCCAAAGAAGTCGTACCCCCAAACGTGGTTGAGCAGCTGATCCCGCGTAAACGCGATCTCCGGCCGCGAAACGAAAAAGGCCAGCAAGTCGAATTCCTTTGGCGTCAAATTGAGCGGCTCGCCGCCAATCTGCGCCGTGTGCGCGGCGGGATCGACCCGCAGCTCGCCGAAAACAATCGTTTCCGTCTGCTGAGACGCCGTACCGGAACGCTTGAGCAGCGCTTTCATGCGGGCAACGAGTTCTCGCGGGCTGAAGGGCTTGCCGATATAGTCGTCAACGCCCAGCTCGAAACCGAGCAGGCGGTCGTATTCCTCATTTCGCGCCGTCAGCAAAATGACGGGAACCGTGCTGGTTTTGCGGATCTGCTTGAGAACGCCCCAGCCGTCCAGTTTTGGCATCATCACATCCAGTACGATCAGCGAAAACGAGCCGGAAGCAAACTTTTGTAGCGCTTCCTCCCCGTCCCCGGCCTCCGTAAACGTCCAGTCCTCCGCCTGCGAATATTCGCGGACGATGGTTCGGATGCGAGCGTCGTCGTCGGTGAGCAGTATGCGTGTCATGATGGATTTCCCCCTGCCGATGATAAAGAAATGCCTGATGGGATCACGAGCGGAATCTATTTGCATCGTAACACGCCTGATGGACGAATGCACGAAAAACCCGGATATAGCAGGACGCGCGCGGCAAGAAGTGACGAATGCCGATGCGCTTGCGCATTGCGCGCACAATCCCGCGTTTCGCATTTCGGCGCTAAACGGCAGCAGGCATACAAATCGCGCCACGCGTTATGCGCGTACCGGAGCGTCAGACGCGGCGATGACCCGAAAAGATCAGTCTTTCAGGGCAGATCGGGTCGTTACATCATGCTTTTTCGTTTCGCAGTCGATTCCCTCGTGTTTGTAACATATTGCTTGCATTTCGGTTTTGTATATGTTATATACATTAGTGAGAAGTGAACTTGCTCATAGATGCTCCCGCAAACCCGTCGAAAGGCGGCGACGCAAAGCTACAGGGTCTAAACGTGGGAAACCGCGCATGGCAGCCAGTTGCCATCTTAAGGTGCTCATGGCAAAACCGTCGAAAGGCGGTGACGCAAAGCTAAAGGGCCTAAACACGGGAAACCGTGCACGGCAGCCAGATACCATCTGTTGATCTGTCGTAGCAATGCGACACGATCAAACCTCCGGGACTTGGTTTGTTGTATGACGTTACGACAGTCATGAGCTAAGTCACACAATTAATATGGAGGGAAAAATAATATGAAAAAGTTCATTCTCACCGTTGCTCTGGTACTCGCAGTAGTTACCAGCCTTGTTGCAGGCACCATGGCCGCCTATACCCAGCAGCTCGACGAAACCACCGGCACACTCTCAGCCAAAAAGTTCAATATCGTAAGCAACACGAGCGATGGCTTCTCCGAAGCTCTTCAAGTCGCCCCTGGCTCTTCGGTAGTGTACCAGGTTGAAGTTACCAACTCTGGCGAAGTCGATACCAAGCTGGATATGGACATCAGCATTCTTGGTGCGGGAAAAGACCAGATTGACCGGCTGCAGCTTGACATCAGAGAAGTCAAACTGATCAGCGCTACCAGCACCACCACGAAGCAAGTATTGCTCAGCTCCGACAAACTGGCCGTGGGTGAAACCGCGATCGTCACGTTTGTCATCTCCTGGCCTTACGAAGCGAACGATGAAGCCAATGCTCTGGACAACGCCGACATGTCGTTGGCAGCGTCCTACATTCAGGTTAACATCAACGCGGTTGGTCTCAGCAGCGCTGCCTTGCCCATCAAGTAAAGTCCTTCAAGCGCCGGTAACAAATCCTGTTCCAGGCAAAAAACTGGAGCCTCGGCTCCGAGGGGTAAGGGGCAACTCGTTTGCCCCTTACTTTCTTTACCAGAGATTTGTTTGAACTCGCACAGAACTGCGTTTTCTCTTTGATACGGGGGAATTCTATGAAACGCGCGTGGAAATGGATTTTACCTCTCGTTTTGCTGGCGCTCGTTGCGCTTGTTTTTTCCTACGACAGCCTGGCGGCCTTTACAAAGTCGATTTCCCTGCAAAGCGGCGCCATCAGCGCAAAATCCTTTACGTTTTATGTCAACGAGAGCAGTTCCCAATCGCAGAGCCTTGGCAGCGCGACCCTCGCGCCCGGCGAAAGCAAGGGCTACAGCATCGTTCTGGACGGGCGCAGCTGCGAAACCCCCGTGGAAGCGGTTGTCACCCTTTCCGTCAGCCACGACGGCGTTTGGCCGGACGGACTGAACGTGCTGTTCAACGGCGAAACCGTCAACGACGGCTTTACGCGCACCTATTCTGATCTGCAGAGCGCAGGCGAAACCAAGACAGTCAATTTTGAAGTGGCCTGGAGCGATCCGCACCTGTACGATTACGAAGCCTTCAGCGGCTTTCAGCTGCACCTGACCATGACGGTCGTCGCCCAGCAAACGAACTAGGTAGCGGGGAGGAAAAAGCCAGTGAATAAAAAAAGATGGATCCTTCTTGCAGTGCTGCTTCTCGTGCTGATTCCGGCATCCGCCGCAATCGCCGCTTACTCGCGGACTTTTACGCTCACGGGCAGCGTTGATCTGAACCTCCCCAGCCCGACGCCGACCAGCGCGCCGACCGCAACGCCTACCCCGACGCCGGAACCGACCCCGACGCCGGAGCCAACTCCGACGCCGAGCGTTACCCCCACTGCGACCCTGACGCCCACGGTTACGCCGACGCCGACGCCGACTTCGACTTCTGCCACCCCGACGCCGACCCCCGCGCCCACGTCCGTGGCAACGCCGACGCCCGCGCCAACCGCAACGCCGACTACCGCGCCCACCGCAACGCCGACAGCCGCGCCGACCACGACACCCACACCTGCGCCAACGGCTGTTCCGACGCCGACGCCCAAGCCCACAGCTACCCCGACGCCGACGCCAAGGCCAACGCCGACACCCACGCCGGTCAAGACGGTCAAAATCACGTATTATTCCGTGCTTGGCAGCCACACCTTCTCCGAATACGTACCGCAGAACTCGACCATCACGCTGCAGGGAGGAATCTTTACCTATCCCGGATGGGTGCAGGTCGGCTGGGCAACGTATGCAGGCGCAACGTACCCGCAGTACGACTTGGGCGGCACCTACAATACCAAAGCAAAAGCGATTAAGCTTTACGCGGTTTGGGATATTGACTGGTAACGCCTGGATTACGGCAACATACAAAAAACGCCTTTGCCTCGGGTCATGCGTCCGTTTTCCCTTTTGATACGGAACGACGCATAACCCGAGGCGGTCATTTAGCCGAATTTGTTGTATACTGTGTATAAACATGATCTTCAGTCGCAAGCCCGAAGTACTTCCGGAGGATATCCAATGGAACAGTCGCCCCACACCTCGCGCTATGCCACGCGCGCGGAAATCGAACAGCTGCTGGAAGAGACCGAACGCTACGGAACAACCGGAGCGCTCGAAAAGCAGCGCCTCAAGCGTCGCGAAAAGTATAAAACCCCCGGTCAGAAACTGCGGCATGCCATCTCCACCGCGCTGTACTATTTATTGATCGCGGCGCTCTGCGTCATGCTGTTTATCGGCGTACGCGCCAAAATGCAAAACGCTCTGCCAACGGTGCTTGGCTACACGCTCTTTACCGTGGAAACGGGCAGTATGGTTCCTACGCTGCCTATCGGGTGTTATATCGTCGTACACGAAGCCGCCGACCCGGCGGCCATCCCGAGTGGAACCATCACGACCTTCCGTTTTGAGGACGGCACCGTCGTGACCCACCGCATCATCGAAGTGCTGCAAACCGAGGACGGCGTCCGCTACCGCACCAAAGGGGACAACCCGGAAAACGATCCGGACGCGGAGCTGCTCTCGCCGGACCGCGTGATCGGCACGATGCTGTTCGTTATCAAACTTCCGCAGATTTGGTAACGGCGCAAATGATATGCCGTCACCGGTACCCCGCGTTTTCCTTCAGCTTTTTCATATTTGTTGACAGAGGCAGAATAACAGCGTGAAATCAAAACGAACGCAGCCAAACAGCGTCAGCTCCTCGACGGGCGCAGAGCCGTCCGCCGGTTCTTCGCTGCCCGCGCAGGCAAGCGACAGCCGGAAACGGCGTTCCTTTACCCCGACCGGCAGCGAGCGTATCGCCGTCACCATGGAGAACGTCTCCAGCATGGAGCTCTTCCGGCAGCCGGACGGTTCGTACCTTAAGGTGCTCTTCGATGTGAATTTGACCATCCCCGTTGGCGAATGCCACGGAATCGTCGGCATCAACAGTTTTGAGCTGGAGCTCCTCGCGGAGATCATCGGCAATGTCAAACCGCACGAAGAGGGCCGCTGCTCTCTACTGGAGATCGGCATGATGCGCCAGAAGCGCCGTATTCTGCCGCACGTGTACTATATCAACGACCAGCGCGTGCTCTACGACCATATGCACGTGCTCGGATACCTGATGTTTGCTTCCGAGCACGCGCCGGGCAAGCCCGAAGTCAAGCAGGCGCAGTGGCTCAGGCTGCTGCTGCGCACGGGGCTGTACCCGTTTGCGCTGACCTACATCCGTTCGCTCAACCCGGCCGAATATGCGCTGGTTTCCGCGCTGCTGGCTTACGCTTCCACGGCAAAACTCGTGGTCATGGACATGAGCCGCATCACAATTCCGGAAACCCTGATCGAACCGTTTTCCGCGCTGACGCGGGAACTCACCGCCGCGGGCAAGACGGTCGTCATCACCAATGCTTCCTGCGAACTGATCCAGCGCGCCTGCACGCACGCTTCGTTTCTGATGGACGGAAGCATTGTGCAAAACGGCTCCGTCGGTTCGCTCTGCGAGGCGTTCGACCATCAGCTTCTGCGGATTACTTCGGACGCGCCGGAACGCGCGCTCGCCGTTGTGCAGAGCGCTTTTCCGCGGGTGCGCGCGGTAAGAAAAAGCGACGAAGTGGTGCTGTACGCACAGGGGCAGCCCGCCATTGCCTGCACCGTTTCCCAGGTTGGGGCGGCGTTGGAACACGCGAACGTGCCGATCCGCTCCATCCGTGCGCCGGGGCCTTCGCTTTTGGAGGCGTTTCTGGAGGTGCGAAGAACGAAACCATGATTTACAGAACGAAATTTTTTAAAGAAGAACTCAGTTACGGCTATTTTGAGCGGAAGCAGAACGTTGGCGCGCTGATCGGACTTGGCGCGTTTGCGGGCATGCTTGCGTTTTCTATTTATTTCATCCTGCAGACGCTCAGTAAGAGCGTGCTGAGTGATCAGGCGAGTTTCCTCGTTCAGCAAAGCTATCATACCACGGAGCTCCTCTACCTCGCGGTATCGTACGTCATGGTTTGGATCTATCTCACCGCCCGCTTTCAAATGGCGACATTTTCCGAAGTGTACGAAAACAGCTGGTACGGCCTCGTCCATCAGGGATACCGGGTCGTAACATTGGTGCTCGGCAAGCTCTTTGCACAACTCTTTGGCATGCTCGTAATCAACACGGCCGGCTTTTTGACGACGCTAGTGATGAGTTCGTTTTTGAAATTTCCGCTGATACCGGGGTATTTAGTGAGCATGTTCCTTGTGGGGACGTTTAACTGCGCATCGCTGCTGATTCTCGCAATGGCCGCCTCACTGGTCGTACGCGAAATCAGCAACGCCCGCAGCCTCTTTTCGGTCGGCGCGTTTCTGCTCTTTGCGCTGCAGATCATGCTGGGCTTTTTCTCGCTGGTGACCGACCGCGACAGCATCATGCGCGTGAGTGCGCTGTTTTACAAGAGCGCTTACCTCTATGTGGACATTGCCGTCATGCTCGTCTGCGTGCTGGTCTGCGTGCTCAAAGGCAGTCAGATTGCGCGCCTCTACAACGCGCCGGAGCTGGCCGAACTGCCGGATCTCGACCATGAACCGGGCACAACACTCGTGGTTCGGACGGAATCGGAAGTACCCGCCATCCAACGCGCGGCGCAGCAGCTCTCCGCATCCTACCAGCCGAAGAAGCGCGGCAACCTGCTCTCCTCGCTCGTTTCCGCCGTGGTGGTCATCGCGGTTTTGATCATGTTTGCCGTGGACGCGGTCATGCTTGCGTTTTCGTATGCGTCTCCGGAGCGGGAAACGTCCATCATGGGTTATATCCCCTATATCTTCCAGTCGACCACCATGGAACCCTCCATCAGCTACAACGACATCGCGTTTTTCGAGGTTGTCGATGAATACGTCCTGCTCAACGTGGACGATATCGTGCTATACAAGGATACAACCGGCATTGTTCAGGTGCGCCGCATCATTGAAAAGCAGACGGACGCCGCAACCGGCGTTTCCACACTGGAAGTGGATATTGATTATTATCCCGAAGGCTCGCAAAAGGGCATTTTGCACGGATACACCGCAGAGAGTTCCGTTTACGGACGTCTGGCCGGCGTCAACCGCTGGCTGGGCGTTGTGGTGCTGCTGGCCAACTCCATGATCGGGCGCATCCTGTTCATGCTCATCCCGATCATCCTGCTGTTCTTCAATAAACAGATCAACGACTTCTTCAAGCGCATCGGCGATCCCGCGCGGCGCGGCACCAGAGCGCAGCTGACCGAACCGAAAAAGTAGTCTTCTATTACAAAATATTTCCTCGGCAATAAGTGAGAACAAAAAAAACCGCCGTTAGGCGGCAAAATGCCAAATATCTATTCATCGGCTAGATGCAGGCCTTTCTTGCTCCGGGCGGAATGAGGGTGTAACTCCCCGTCTGCGCGTCGTAACGGCAGGAGCAGTTTTTGCCTGCGTCTTTGGCGCGGTAGAGCGCTTTGTCCGCATAAAAATAAGCTCTTCTCGCAACAGCGGGCGACAGCGCGCAGAGGCCGACGCTCACGGTCACGATGGGGTGGTCGGAAGCGGTTCTGTGCGGAATCCGCATGTCCTCAATGGCCTGACGTAGTTCTTCGGCAACCTTTTCGCAGTTTTCAACGCTGTTTTCCGCCCAGACCGCGAGGAATTCTTCCCCGCCGATGCGGCCGATATCGATGCCGCGCGTTTCGCCGTACACGCTGAGCGTTTGGCCGATCCTTCTAAGCAGCGCATCGCCCTCAGGATGGCCGTAGGTATCGTTAAACTGTTTATAATCGTCAATATCCAGCACGACGCAGGCAATGTCCCGTCCCTGCTCGACGCACTGCTGAAAAACGGAATCGAACCGCTCAAACACCATGCGCCGGTTGCTCAATCCCGTGAGTTCGTCCGTTGTGCAGGTATGATACAGCGCAAAATTCGCCTCGGTCAGGCAGCTCTTGGCGATGATGTTGTCGAGGGAAAGCCTCGTTTGATGGTGGGAAATATAGAGTCCAATGGCCACGGAGATGGCCGCGTAAGCCACATCGTAATAGCATTTCGGCGCGGGCTTGATCAAACAGGTCAAAACCATGAACACGCCCGCGCTCGGCAGAACCGTCAGCGCATTTTGCAGCGGCGGCAAATCGAAACAGATCTGCACCAGCAGAAACAGCCAGATAATCACCACCGCCAGCTCGCCTTTTTGCGTAACGACGCCGGAATAAATCCCCAGCGCGTAAGTAGCGACGGAAACGATCAGCACCAGCAGATTCGCGTCGTCGGCCTTGTTCTGGCGCGCGCCGTTAAGCCTCGTTCGCGTATGCTCCCAGATGGCCAGCATAAACACAAACGAGCACGCACAAAGCGCCATATTGTCATATTCGCGCAGCACAAAACCGTAGAAAAGCGTCAGAAACGCCGTAATGAAAAGGGAGATCAGGCAGATGCGTTTGAGCGTGCGGAGGTTGGCTCGATCCGACTCCGCGCGGTAACGCGCGGTCGTTTCACGATCGTAGCCAAGATACCGCCATTTTTTCCACGCGTCTTGCATCCGCATGTATCATACCGCCGGTTTTCGCTTATTATCGATTTGTGTACCGTTTGCTGCGTGCTTTTTTTGCGCGAAAAGGACGGCAAACGACGCGCGTTTGCGCCAACAGGAAGACACAGCTCTTCAGTATAGAAGCAATGCAGGAAATATTGCAAGCGGTTTTCTGTAAAATTTGCGCCGTGCGGTTCTTTTTGCCCGCGCAGCATGCGTTCCGGCACAAAAATGCAGGCAACCCGCCGCCGCGCGGTGCTGAGCGCTCGGGTAAACCTGCCACGCAAAGAGTGCAAAACGCCGTTTCGCACGGCATATCCGTGCGTTCTTCGAACGCTACAGCAGCTTCTTCCTCTTGAAAAAGATGATGCTCGCGATGACCACAGTCACGCTCAAAATGATGACGGCAAGATAGCCGTATTCCCAGGTGAGTTCGGGCATAAAGTGAAAGTTCATGCCGTACCAGCCGACAATCAGCGTCAGCGGCATAAAGATGGTGGTCACCACCGTGAACACCTTCATGATGCTGTTTGCGTTGTAATCCAGCGCCGCCATATACGCCTCGCGCACCTGCACGAGACTGTCCCGCAGGAGCTGCGTATTGTTGGAAAGACGGGACACCTTTTCGCGTACGATGCGGAAGAGCCGGGTGTTTTCGTCGCTGAAGATACACGGATCGTTTTCGATCATGGTTTCGATCAGGTCGAGCATCTGCTCGTAATAGTGCCGCACGACCAGCAGTTTTCTGCGCAGTGCGAGAATATCCCCGTTAAAGGCCTTGTTCGTTGTGCCTTTTTCAATCTGCTCTTCGAGCTTGCCGATCTTGTTTTCGTAGGTCTCCAGCACACTGGTATCGTGAACGATGAGCCGCTCGAAGAACGCGCAGATCACGCGCTCCAACGAGACGTTCCTAAGGCTCGGCCTGCGCATCGCTTCCTCAAACGCGCGCTCGGTACTGCCGTCCGCGTCCTTGACGGAGATGATCAGTAGCAGGTTTTTCTTGACGAACAGCCCGATTTTATCCCGCGAGCCGCTGCCGGAGATGCTGCGCACGACCAGCAGGCTGAAGAGGAATCCATCGGACACCTCGATCATTGAGCGGAAGCGTGATTCCGACTTTTCGCACTCCTCCAGCCAGGCTTCAAAAAAGCCGAGCTTAGCATAGTCGCTGTTTTTCAAATCCGCCAGCGTCACCAGCCCCGCCGTCACGCGCGTTTCGTCAATCCGCGCCAGTTCCACCGGCTTGAGCGCATCGCTGAATTCGTAAATCATATTTCCCTCCAAACGCGGCCTTGCGTGCCGTTAAAAAACCATGCCGGCTGTTGATTCGCGCGTCCATCCTACGGTGACTCCCCCGCCCCGCGGCGGCTTTGTTACAGAGATTTCCGCTCGCGCTCCCCCGCGCGGGTATGGTATACTCTGCTCGAAATGAAACATTATTCTTAGGGGGTGCGTTTTTGATGAAGCACGACAACCGATTTATCAAAACCGTCAACGAAAGCGGATTCAGTGCCGCTAACGAAATCTGGGTGGACCGTGAAACCGGCGTGAACTACCTGTTCCATGCCGCGGGCTATGCGGGCGGCCTCTGCGTCCTCGTCGATAAGGACGGCAAGCCCGTCGTCACCGACGCGTACACGCTCGAACACGAACGGTATTAAGCCTCTTCGCGGGCTCCGCCTCGTTTGAATCAAAGCCTCTTCGAGGGCTCCGCCCTCGTTTTAATCACAGCCTCTTCGAGGGCTCCGCCCTCGAGCTCCTGCCAAAGGGATCTTCATCCCTTTGGAAACCCTGCGTTTTATTTACTGAGCAAAGGTTCAGGGCTATGCCCTGCACCTTTTTCTTTTGGGGCAGGACTTGCCCAAGTATGTTTTTTATTATACCATACGCGCATAAAAAAACAGCCACTCGGCGCAAATCCGCTTGCGCAGAAACGTTTACGGCAAGTTAAAAAGTGATAGAATGAGCATATACAAAATTCGTGTGACGAGGTGAGCCAAATGTTGACGGAAAAAGAAACGGAAAAAATCCGTGCGGAAAAAGCGTCCATCATTCAGGGGTTTGGCATTGAACTCAACAAGGAGAAGCTTACGCGCATCGACCGCATGGTGGAGAGTTACGAAAAGCGCGTCACCGCGCGGCTGGACGAGGAGTACGAGGTCAAAACGCGCCGTTCCGACCGGGTTGCGGACAAAGTTGCGGCGTTTGGCGGCAGCTGGACGTTCATCATCATCTTTTCGAGCTTCTTGGTCATTTGGGTGCTGGTCAACGTGCTGCCGTTTATCACGACGCATTTCGACCCCAAGCCGTTTATCCTGCTCAATTTGATCCTCTCGTTTATCGCCGCGTTCCAAGCGCCCATCATCATGATGAGCCAGAATCGTCAGGCCGCGCGGGATAAGCACGAGTCCATCATCGACTTTGCCATCAACTACAAAGCCGAGCAGGAGATCGACGACATGCAGAAGCACCTCCACCATATGGAGGCGGAGCTGGCGGAGATTAAGGGGTTGTTGAAGGAGAGGGAGGGGTAAAACTATATAACGACAAAAACACTGTTTGAGTGTAATCGCTGAGTAGTATATAATATTCTTGTGTTTTTACTTATTATTCTTGTTTGTATGGAGGATGTATGGATCGCGAGTATAAACTTAATATGCTATTCAATGCTTTTGCTGAAGAATTGAATATTACTGACACAATGCTTGAAAAAGCAGAAACGGCTTACGGTGCTCTTGGCGACTACCTTAGAGAAGCTAATAGTGAATGGGATCTCGTTATGTACCCGCAAGGTTCTTTCGCACTCGGAACAGTTGTCAAGCCTATACAAGAAGAAGGTCAATATGATGTGGATTTGGTTGTTCTAGTAAAATCCCCATCTATGACTGCTTCAAACCTCAGAGTAGCCATTAGGAAACTACTTGAAAATCATGGACGATACGAAAAGAAAATCGAGGACAAAAAACCCTGTATTAGGATTCAGTATGCCGATTATTCGCAATTCCATATGGATATCGCTTGTGCCAAACCCGAGTTAGGCAAAGCACCTTGTATTGAAATTGCTCGGTATAATGATGATTCAATGTACTACTATGACCCAAGCAACCCTGAGGGGTATATCGAGTGGTTCAAAAGGGTAATGAACTACGAAAGAGCATATGAACAGCAAAAGCGTTTATATGCATCCACTGATGTTAAAACGTTGCGTTTACCAACAATTAGAACCCCTTTGCAAAAAGCTATTCAGATATTGAAGCGCCACAGAGATATATATTACAGCGAACGAAGCGATGAGTTTAAACCTGACTCGGTTATTATTACGACCCTTTGTGGATTAACTTACGATAGTACGCAGCAATATGCCATGGACTCTAGTGATGTGTATTCAGCGATAGTAAACATGCTGCGTGGTTTTGCTAGATTCATAGGTCGCAATGCTAACGGCGAATACTTTTTATCCAACCCTTCATATACTCAAGAGAACTTTTTGAAAAAATGGAATGAGGATGAAAGATACGCAGAACACTTTTTGCGTTGGGTTGAATGCGCTCAACGAGATATTATTGATGATCCTAGTTATTTCATAGAAGATAGTCCTGCAAGATTAAATTCATCCCTTGAAAAAGCTTTCGGCAAAGGTTTAAGTGACGTATCATTACATAGATATGGTCTTGCTTTCGGACAGTTGGCAAAGGAAGAAAGATTAAAATATGACCCGAGACAACAAGCTGTTACAACAAAACCAAGCGACCAAGATTATCGTCCTCATACATATTTTGGAGGAGAAGAGATTTGACTCCTTACGAGCACCAATATTACCAAAATCGCAATGCTTTGTTGGCACTGCCTACTTGCAGAGAAATACATAGAACTCGCGATATATATTGTGTGGAACTAGATATCCGCAATGGGAAATACACCCTTTATATTGAGCAGAAACTATCTTATGCTCCAAGGATCTACATTCTTCATCCTGAAATCGACGAAAGTGACTTAGTCGCAATACATACTTTTTCTAAGGTATATATTGCATGGTATAAAAGGGAACTTGTTCGAATTTGTATATCTCACCATAGAGATAACTGGAGTCATTTTGTACCTTTGTCCCAATCCTACATACCATGGGCAATTGAATGGACAGAGTTTTATGAGTTGTGGCTCTTGACCGGAGAGTGGTTTGGAGAAGGTATACACGTTACTGGTAATGAACCAAAGAAGGATTGATGAGTCTATGTATAATAAAAAAATAGTTGAATCTTTCCTTATTTATTTGATTTCTGCAATGTTTTTTCTTGCACTATCAATTATCTCCATTTTGAAAGATTTTCAGATAATTGGAGCAATATCCTTAATCATGCTCTCGTTTTTGTCCGAACGCACGCTTTATCGAATACAAGACCTCATCGATACTACCTCTTGGAAAAAAGATATCCGCGGTTTGCTTCGAGGGCGGTTTCTAAATAAAAATGAGTATATTCGCATATCATTTGCTTATTTGTACAGGATAAAAATCTTCGACAAATATCTTCTTGTTAAGAACAGTAGAGGTACACGTAAGTTTCAACCGGTAGGTGGCGCGTACAAATTCAACGATGCAGAAAGACTCTATCTATCTGAAAAATTTCACATCTGCGACGATTCCGGCATACCTGTCGATAATACTTCAAAAAACGATTACAGACTTCACCTAAAAGCTAAATATCTGAGAAGGTTTATACGTAGATTTAATAGCACACAAAACAGGGAGATGCTTAGCGATCTTTCGCGCGAATTCATCGAAGAGCTCATTAAGCCACAGATTGTTCATTTCGATAAAATAGCTTATCGGTATTTGGGTCGTGACTTCTCAAGAATCCAAATAAGCAGGCACTTCAATTGTTATGAATTACTATTAGCCGATATAGTTGAAGTTATTCTCGATGAACAACAGCAAACCGAGCTCGAAGTATTGCTTACCCATGCTTCTACAGAATTTGGATTTTTCAACTCTGAAGATATAAAAAGATGTGGTATCAAACCTAGAACAAATGATATGCACGAATCTATAGGTGACCATACTCGAAAAATTCTTGTTGAGTACGAAGAGTCTTTAACTAAAACAAGATATTCTAGCAAAAAATTCTCAATCAACCTAGAGTAAGCAGTATTACTTGTTTCCATCTTCCTTCTTGACATCCAGTACCGTATGATCGATACTATAGCCGTGTGGTCTCGTGGTTGCACCACGTGACGCACGCTTGCCGCGCCCGACCTTGCTCGTCTGACGGCATCACTTTTCGGCTGCGCCGCGCCGGTATAAGCGGCGATATTGGGAGAGGAAAACATGTTTGTATTTCAGGAAGGCGTTTCCTCCATCGTGGTTTGGGGCATCTGGCTGGCGGTTTTCGCGGCGCTGTTTGCGTTTAACGAATTCGCGCGCCGCTGGAAATGGGCCGGGTTTTTGAGTTTTGTGATTCTACCCGCCGTGCTCACCGTCCTCTGGTTTACCGTGCTCAAGGAAAAAACCTACACCGACTGGTTCCACCTGGCGAAGGTCTACTCCTCCACCGCGGGCTGCATCGGCTTTTGGTGCATCCGGCATATCCAGAAAAAGGATAAGCTCACCGGCGAAGTCACCTGGCGGCTTGCGGACAACAAGATCGCCCTGTTCTTCCCGCCGCTGATCCTCGCGGTCAACATCCTCGAAGCCTGCGTGCGCGACTTCCAGGTTGGCGCGCAGTTCTTTGGCACGTTCTCCGGCGCCATCGAAGGCGAAGTCACGGGCGTGGCCGGCGGCATCTGGAACTTCTTCAACGGCGCCGCGGGGCTGATCAACATCATCACCATCACGGGCTGGCTCGGCATCGTGATCCGCAAAAAGACGAAGTTCGACAACAGCCGCGACATGCTCTGGCCGGACATGCTCTGGTTCTGGATCATCGCCTACGACATTTGGAACTTCACCTACACCTACAACTGCATCCCGACGCACTCGTTCTACGCGGGTCTTGCGCTGCTCTTTGCGCCGACGCTCTGCGCCTTCACTCTCGGCAAGGGCGCATGGCTGCAGCACCGCGCGCAGACGCTGGCCATCTGGTGCATGTTCGCCCAGACGTTCACGACCTTCCAGGATCAGGGCATCCAGATGGTGCAGTCTTCCTATAACCCCGTGATCTACACCGTGCTCGGCGCGCTCGCGCTGGCGGTCAACGTCGCGGTGCTGGTGTACATGATCTACAAGGTCGTCAAGACCAAGCGTAACCCCTACAAGGCGGAACTCTATACCGACCTCAAGGGCTACAAGGCGATCAAGGCGCTGGCGGAGTAACCGTACGGCGGAACGCAGCGCAAACAAACGCCTCCCTGTTCTCCGTTTGCGGAGCGTGGGGAGGCGTCTTACTTTGTTTATAACGACGTTTCTTCGCCGCTGGTAAACGGCAGATCGCTTATAAGAAAGCCAAGTAAATAAATAAGCCGAGCAGAAACGATGAAACGTTTGCTGCTAATGAATACACCCAAGGTATCCACCGCCGGATCGGCGCAGTACTGAGGCGATTCAGGAACTCTTCATAGAGCAGCCCCTCAATTATAAAAACAGCCACCTCTAAAACGAAGTACAACAGCAATCCAGAAGAACGGCCATCACTGAACCTCACAATCAAAAGAACAATCATCAGCAGGACTTGCGTGACTACATTGACGATTACGATAAAGCGCAGCACGCGATTTTCCCGAAGTCGAAACAGCAGGGCAATTACGATTTCGACAAATAGCGTCACCAAAAGACGCACAACAAAGTCGAGTATAATCGAGCCGTAATCAATCTTGATCTCCAAATCAAAGTCAGTTGCGCCGCTGCTTTCCGCTGTCACCCCCAGGCGGGCGGCGTCGAGCTGGCTGGAGGAACTGATCGTTTTTCCCGTGTAAATACGGTCACTTACGACGAAATGACCGGTCGTCGGGAAGTAGAGCAGCACCTTGAATTCGGTTGATGGAAAGTAGTCAATCTCAAAGAAGTGTGAATCCGAGCAGTCCTGCACCGCATTCAGCGCAACGAGCCCGTCCGGATCCCGATAAGCCGCAAACTCTTGCAGCACCGCCTCGTTGCCCTCCGCACTGCCATTTTTCAGCGCATCGGCAAGCGCCTGTTCGGTCGCTGGCGCGTCCAGATCGGGCAGGTGTCCAAGCAAGCCAACGTAATAGGTTTCGCCTTCCAGTCCGGTAATCGAAATTTCCAGCGGTTTCGGCCCCGGAGGAAGAGAATCCGCGCGCGCGGCAGACGGAAAAGCCACAATCGCAAGCAGCAGGCAGAGGAGTAAACTCAATTTTCGTTTCACGCGGCGTCCCCCTGTATAAATGGTTCTGGAATATTCGAAGCAGATAACGCTTCCGTTCCCGGCACAGGCATTTGCAAAAAAAAATCGGAATATCCTTGGCTAGTATACACCAAACGCCTGTAATTCCGCTATAATAGAACGTGTTGTAAGTAAATTTAAGATGAGAGAGGAATTCGCCTATGAAAAAGTCGCGCTTGCTGATCGTCCTCGTTTGCGCACTGCTGCTGGTCGGGCTGACCGGGTGCAACGCGCATACCCTCATGGCGGCCGGGACTGTCCACGAAATGTGCCAGCTCAACCTCAGCGACGGGGACTATCTCTCGCTCTGCAGCAGGGATCTTCCGCGCGTCAACGTCGAGCTCTTCTCCAGCGGAATTCTCGACGCGGGCGGGCAGTACGTCGTCATTCCGGACGGAAGCGCCATCTACCGCACGCTCGAAGGCAGCACACCCGTGCTGGACGAAGACGAAAACTGCGTTGGCATCTATGCCGGAACCGACCGGCTGCGCATCTGCGCGCAGGGGTACGCGATGGTCTCCTTCGACTCCGCCAGCGGCGAGTACCTCATCACGGAGCTGACCATTCAGCCCGTCGCGTGATTCCGCGCGTTCGCGCCGGAACCGCAAATCCTTCCTGACCTTGCCCGGTTCACCGCATCGCCGTAAGCAAAAGCCTCTTTGTGCGCTTTCCTGCACGAAGAGGCTTTCTTTTGTTTGTTATGCCGTCCCCCGGCGTTTTGCATGAACGCGCGGTCTCCCGCCTCAGTACCCCAGCGCTTCGTCAATCAGCACGACCTCCGTCGAGCCGTTGCCGTAGAGCGGGCGGAGCATGGTCACCACCCCGCAGCAGATGCGGTCGGGACTGGAGCAGTCGTAGCACTTCATCTCTTTTGAGAGCGCGCAGGGGGTCTGCTTGTTCAGGCGTTTGGCGTTGAGGGGAGCCGCGATATTCCGCGCGCGCCAGAGGGCGCTTTCGGCGTCCGGCGCAATCTTGTTGACGCCCGCAATCAGGATCACCCGCTCGTGGCCGTAGAGGGTTGCGGCAACGCGGTTACCCGCGCCGTCAATATTGATGATTTCGCCCGTCTCGGCGATGGCGTTGGCGGAGCTGAGGTAGACCTGCGCTAAAGCCGCCTGCCTGCGGGTTTCCGCGTCGTTCGTGCGCCAGTGCCAGTAGACGGTGTTGTCCCGCGTCAGCAGTTCGTACAGGCCGAGAGCTTCCACGGTCAAACTGCCGCCGATGCCGACGGTCTTGCCGTGGATGGTGGAGGCGACGTATTCCGCAGCTTCCGCGGCGGTGTCGAACGCGCGTGCCGCAAAGCCGCGGCGCGTGAGATTTTGGAGGGTGAGAGAGAGGGTCATGGGGATATTTATACTCCTTGATTCATCTACTTCGTACTATATCATACTATGCTCAAGTTGTTTAGCTGATTAATCTTTGTCAGCTTGTTCTTGAATGAGCAAATAGTAGCTTAAGTGTGGTGTCATATCCAACTTTTCTCAATAATTATTGCATAAATTCTCGATTATGTTACTTAATAGCAACTAAAGCAGGGGAAATTCATAGACAGTAGATTTAACTGTGAGAAGGATTATTTAAGTGGAGTCACTAGTCATATATGTGAATAGATGCTATGATTAGCTCGCTTTGTATACTAATTTTAGTAAAGGGGGTAAGCATAATGAAAACAGAACTAGTTCCAAGTAAAAAACACAATCTACCCGAAATCATGGACAGCACCTTACCAAGCATAGGCAATATCCTGAATTCTTTTGGGTTGCCACGTGAGGTAATCGCGAGCAATGCCGAAATTGAAAGTGCTTGGCGTGAGCTTCCACGTGAGATATCTCGAATCCCGTTCGAATTGAGAGACGGCCTAATTGCACGTATGTGTGTGGCAACTTCCGTTGGACTTTTTGATGGCGCTATCAACTACATGTGGAATGCTGTTATTTTAAATTTAAAGGCGCGTGTAAGAAGTTTTGGTTTAGGTTACGTTGCACAATTACTAAATAAGAAATTTGAAGACGACGACCTCAACGACCTAATGGATTCCGAACTCCTCGACCTATGCCACAAATTAGATCTGCTTTCTGAGGATGGTTTCTTCTTTCTTGATCAATGTCGTGATATTCGTAACAATTTTTCTTCAGCTCATCCCAGTATCGCGCAAATCGACGACCGTGAATTGATTAATTTCATAAGTCGATGCTGTAAGCATGGTATTAGTGCTGATTATACTTTACAGGGCATACAAATTGCCGACTTTATTGATACTGTGAAGTCAAGCAGGCTTAGCGAGGATGCTATTGAAGCTTGGACTGAAAAACTACAAAACACATTTCCTGCACAACGCTCTTTATTAATGCCTATGTTGCATGGTATTTACTGTGACCCTGCATCCAAAGAACATGCTCGAATCAATGCGCTTTCAATATGCCAGAAAGCAAAGAAGTTATTTGATAGTAAAATTGAATCAGCGCTGATAGATCAGCACAGCAGATATGTCTCAAAAGGTGATGAAGAACGGACAAAAGCGTCACGTCTTTTTTTCCAGCATATGGAGTTGCTAAACCTACTTACCGACTCGGAGCGCCATTCTATAGTGCGCAATGCCTGTTCATCTTTAATACGTGTACATCAATCGTTCGATAATTTCTATAATGAACCACCATTTGCAAGAAATCTCTATGAAATCATTTCCGTGGCACAAGTACCCGATTCTGCAAAAGACGAATACGTGTATGCGGTAGCTACATGTTATGTTGGTAATCCATATGGAGTTTCCCATGCTGCAGTAGGTTACTATCAAAGTATGATCGAGAATTTTTCGCCTAAGGAGATAGAAGTCATGCTCAAGCTACCTTTCGGAAAAAGTATAGTTGCAAGCCGAATTGCAAATTATACCAATTGTAAGCAACGCTACTTCCAAGCGCTAGAACTGATTGATGAGGATAGCTTCTCCCCCACCCAAATCGAAAAGTATAAACGAATAAAACAGAGGATTTAGCTGTAGTATTCCCGTCTCACAAAAACAAGCTTTTTATGTTCAAAAGGAGATAACTTCAATACGATGTAAACATCGTTTGCTTTTTTTCAGGAGAGAGCAACTTTGCCTAAACAATCTACCCCAACCCAAAAGTAAAGCAACCACCTTTTACCACCAAAGCACGGTTTTGAGGAATAGCACGAAAAGACATCCATTAAAATATCGCCGTCCAAGCCACAAAAATAATAAGACAGTATGCTTGCTATTTACTGAACCGAGCAAGAAGAAAATTAAAACTAAATGTATCATAGCAACGCAAGGGTAGCTGAGTCGTTCATCAACCTGACAATTTGCAGACGACAACTTTGGACTAGAATCAGTTCATTGATTACAGCTAGAATAAAAAAAAGGGGAAACATTGCAATCATCTTACAAGTAAACTCTTTTTGTGATAGTAGGCGTGTTTAGTTTCATATTCAAAAGCCCGCAAACACCTCGTTTACGGGCTTTTCCCTTGGCGTCCCCGGCGCGATTCGAACGCGCGACCTTTCGCTTAGGAGGCGAACGCTCTATCCTACTGAGCTACGGAGACACACTTTTACCCTATTCACTTTTCCCCGCTCCCCCGCCATCCTAACCAACGGGCGAGCCGCCGCAAACCTCTGTTGTATTTCGCGCGGCGCACGAGAGGAATTATACCGAAGCGGACGCTTTCTTGTCAACCAAACGGGCGACGAATTCGGCGCAGGTTTGCGCCACCTGCTCCTTTTCCGGGCCATAGGTGCAGCCATGCGGCGAGTTTTCGAACAGCACATACTCCGCGCTTTCGACATTGACCGCACGCTTACGGAAAATCTCTACGCTCACGGGATCGACCTTGTCGTCAAACTTGGCGGAAACGACCAGCGTCGGGCAGACGATTCTAGCGAGGTTGCGTTTGAGCCTGCGGCTCAGGCGGCCGAGATCGACGAGTTTCGTAGTGGAAAACCCGCCGTACATCTGTTTATAGAGGTTGTCGCCCCAGGCGGTCGAACCGTCCCGCGTTTCGGGATACCGCACAACGGGCAGAAGGAAGCTCATGGCGCGCGCGGTGCGGAGGTAACGCGTCATCCGAATTGGCGCGCAGATGAGCGCAAGGCCGTCCAGCCACTCCTCTTCCGCCAGCAGGCCGCAGAGGATGCCGCCGAGCGAAAGCCCAAGCGCGTAGATTTGCTCGCACCCCTCGTCCTTAAGACGCTGGTAAGACTCCCTCGCGCAATTCAGCCATTCCGCCCCGGTGGAGCGGTTCTGCGCGCGGACGGTTTCGCCGTGCCCCGGCAGCGTAGGCGACAGGACGGTGTAGCCTTTTTGAACGAGCGCGTCCGCCACGACGCGGACGTTCGCGGGCGTACCGCCGATGCCGTGCAGCACGAGGCAGCCGACGGTGTTGCCCTTGACGAACAACGGCTGGGACAGGTCGTCGTCAAACGGCGGGCGCACGTCCATCACGCTCTTATCCGGCAGGTATTCCTTCATGACCTGAATGAACGACGGCATACGATCGCTCCTCCCCGAAAAGTGAATGTCCTATAGGTGACTGTATCAAACCGATTGGAACCGGACGGAGGAACCTTGCGGCTACAGGAGTTTGCGTGTCTGCTTATACACGTCCCCGGAGCCTACCGTGACCACGAGGTCGCCTTCCTCGGCATGCTCGTCCAGATACAGGCGAATCTCCTCGAACGTCGGGATATACACGGCGTTGTCGCTCTCGCGGTTGATGGCGGCTACCATATCCCGCGCGTGGACGATGCCGGTGTCCTTTTCGCGCCCGGGGTAGATATCCGGCACGAGCACCATGTCCGCATCCTGAAAACACACCACATGTTCGCAAAAGAGCGTGCGCGCGCGGGTGTAGCTGTTGCACTGGAACACGCAGATCAGGCGATTGTGCGGCACGCGCTTGGCGGCGTCCAACGTCGCGCGGATTTCGTTGGGGTGGTGGCCGTAATCATGAAACACCTTGACGCCGTTGCGCTCGCCGTAGTACTCGAATCTTCGCTTGGTGTTGCGGAACTGGTTCAGCGCCTTGGCCGAAACGGCAAACGGAACCTTCAGCCGGTCCGCAACCGCAATCGAGCCCAGCGCGTTGACGACGTTATGCATGCCCGGAACGGAGAGCTGTACGCTGCCCAGAGGTTTGCCGAGGTGCAGCACGGTAAAGCCCGCGTTGCCCAGCGCGTCGAATTCGATGTTGCTTGCGGTATAGTCGCCGCCGGTGAGCCCGTAGGTGACGACGTTGAGATCGGACTGCTTTGCAAGCCGCATCACGCGGGCGTCGTCCGCGCAAGCCACAAACACGCCGTCCTCCGGCAGGAGCGCGAGGAACTTTTCAAACGCCTCGACAATGGCGTCGATATCCTTATAATAATCCAGATGGTCGTCGTCGATGTTGTTGATCAGCGCGATGGTCGGTTTGAGCGTCAAAAAGCTCTCGACGTATTCGCAGGCTTCGGTCACGAACAAGTCCATGCTGCCAACGCGCACGCCGCCGCCGAGGAATTCCACAAACCCGCCGACATGGATGGTCGCGTCGGTCTTTGCCAGATCGTTGATGATGGCGAGCATGGAGGTGATGGTCGTTTTGCCGTGGCAACCCGCAATGGCAACCACTTCGCCGTAGCGCTCGCTGATCTGACCCAGCGCCACGCTGCGCTCCAGTTCGGGAATGCCCTTTTCGCGCGCCAGCACGCGTTCAGGGTTGTCGGGCTTGATCGCGGCGGAGTAGATCACGAGATCCGCCCCTTCGACATATTCGCCCGTGTGGCCGACGCTGTAGCGGATGTCCTCTTTGTCGAGCGCGTCCATAAACGCCGTGCGCTCGCGGTCGGAGCCGGTCACGATATGCCCCTGCGACTGCAGGATGAGCGCGAGCCCGTTCATGCTGCACCCGCCGATGCCGATCAGGTGGATGCGCTTTGCTTCGTCGATATGTGCCATTGGCTTTCTACTCCCCGTACGGATCATCGATATTTGGTAAACTAGTTTATTATACGCCTCAGCGCATGCGTTTCGCAACTTTGACGGCGGCGCTGTTTGGGTTACGGCAAGACTTTTTGGAGTAAACCACGCTTTTTGTACGCGTCTTGCGCCGCAGCCGTCAGCTCGCCGCCCGCAGATAAAACGTCCGGTACAACGTCCGCCAAAACGGATTCGAAATGAAAATAAAGGCTTGCCATTCTCCTGAGCAGCCAGCCTTCCGTCCACTGACAAAACGTATCTGAAATGAAAATAAAGGCTTGCCATTCTCTTGCCAATGCGGTAAAATATCTTTTGCTTGGGGATGTAGCACAGTTGGTCAGAGCGCTTCGTTCACATCGAAGAGGTCGGGGGTTCGAGCCCCTCCATCCCCACCAAAAAGAGAACCACCGTTATGGTGGTTCTCTTTATTTTCTCTTCACTCTACAAGAATGGAATCCGTACTAAATTGGATTTCAAACCACTTTCCCCGGGTTGAGAATCCCGTTGGGGTCGAAGGCTTTTTTGATTTGCCGCATGAGTTCAATTGTAACCTCCCCGCAGGCCTGCGCCATGTAGGGTTTCTTTGCGTACCCGATGCCGTGCTCGCCGGAAACGAGACCGTTGAGTTCGTTTGCCTTTTTATAAAACAAGTCAAACGCCGCTTTCAATGTACGGTCCCAGTCCTCTTGCTTCAGCGCGTCCCGGCAGACGTAAACATGCAGGTTGCCGTCCCCCGCGTGCCCGAACGAAGGGATGCGCACGCCCAGTTTCTCCGCCACTTCATGCGTGTATAATACAAAGTCCGCAATGCTGCCGCGCGGCACGACCACATCGCACTCGTCCATCTCGGTAGTCGAAGCCTTAATCGCTTCCAGAAACGCGCCCCGCGCCGTCCAGACGGAAGCCTTGCGCTCATCCGTATCGACAATGTACGCGTCCGGCGCGCCGTTTTGCACGCAAAGCTCGGCCACGCCGTCCAGCTCCGCTTCGACCGTTGCGCGGTCGTTTCCGTCCGCCGTCAGCAGCAGATAGGCGGGCGCTTTCGTGTCCGGAAAGCGTTTGCCGAGGTATTCCTCCGAAAAAAGGATTGTGCCTCGCTCCATAAACTCGATCGCTGTGAGCGACGCGCGGCTCCTGATCAGCTTGGGCACCGTCTCTATCGCTTCCCGTATCGATGGAAACGGAACGAGCAGCGAAAGCGTCACCTTCGGCAGCGGAACGAGCTTGAGTATCGCCTCCGTGATCACCGCGAGTGTGCCCTCCGAGCCGATCAGGAGGTCTTTGAGCGCGTAACCCGTGCTGTTTTTGACTACCTTGCCGCCCAGGCAAACCACCTCGCCCGTCGGCAGCACCGCCGTCAGCGCGCGGACATAATCCCGCGTCGTACCATATTTCACCGCGCGCATCCCGCCCGCGTTCGTGCTGATGTTCCCGCCGATGGTCGCACTTTTCTCCCCAGGATCCGGCGGGTAGAGAAAATCGTGTTCTTCGCAGAACGACGCAAGATCCATCAGCAGTACGCCCGGTTGCACCGTAACGGTCAGGTTCTCTTCGTCCAGCTCCAGGATTCGGTTCATGCCGGTCGTTTCCAGCATGATTCCGCCGAAAAGCGCAACGCCCGCGCCGACCAGTCCCGTGCCGCTGCCGCGCACGACCACGGGGATCATCTGCTCATTGGCGTATTTCATGATCGCGGAGATTTCCTCCGTGCTCAATACCTTTACGAGCACTTCCGGCATGCTCGATACGCCGCCCAACTCGTCGTGACTGTAATCCTCGCCGATGGCTTCCCCGGTGAGTACGCGTTCCGGCGCGGTGACCGATATGAGAAAGCCGACATCCTCCTGCGTAAGTGCTTTAAACATTCCGCGCGCCCTCCTTGATGTGCCCGATCAGGTTCGGCACAATCTCGTACAGATCGCCGATGATTCCGACATGCGCAACCGAAAAGATCGCCGCGTTCGGGTCTTTGTTGATCGCAATGATTCGCTCGGCACTTTTCATGCCCGCCGCGAACTGCACCGCACCGGAAATCCCGAGCGCTAGAAGCAATTTGGGCTTAACCGTTCGTCCGGAAAGCCCGATCTGCCGCCTGGGATTGAGCCAGCCGGATTCGATCATGGGGCGCGTACCCGCCATTTGCGCGTGCAGAAGCGCTGCCAGCTCTTTTGCCATCTCCAGATCCGCCTGTTTGGAAAATCCCCTGCCGCAGGCAACGATGACGTCTGCTTCCGAAATGTCGATCTCTTTCGGCTTTTCTTCGATCTGCAGCACTTCCGTTCCGCTGCGCCGCATACCGTCGGTTACGCGCATGGACACGATTTCTCCGTGCGGCTGCTCCGCTCGTTCCGGCGCGCAGAAGATTTTATACCGCGCTGTGCAGAACTGCGGCCGCGTGTTGGGCGTTACGATTTCGGCCATGATGTTGCCGCCAAAAGCGGGGCGAATCTGGACGAGGTCGGTGTTTTCCTTCATTCCGAGTATCGTGCAGTCCGCCGTCAGCCCGGCGTTTTGCCTTGCCGCGACCTTTGGCGCAAGCGACCGGCCAAGGCTCGTCGCCCCCACGAGAATGGAAGACGGTTTGACCCGCTCGATAAAGTCACAGAATGCCGCGGTGTACGGCGAAACGGTGAACCGCTCCAGCGCGGGATCGTCGTATACAAACACCTTGTCCGCGCCGTAATGCAGCAGTTCCCCCGCGATGTCCTCCGTTTCGCTGCCGATCAGGAGCGCATACACCGGCTCGCGGGTCACGCAAGCAAGCTCCTTTGCTTTACCGAGCAGTTCGAGCGTAACGGGGTGGATGGTGTGTTCCCGCCGCTCGGCAAACACGGCAACGCCGCGCCAGGCCGACTTGTCCAGCGCGGGTTTTGCTTCGTCATTCCATGTGATAGCGCCATTCGGCCCGTTTTTGACACAGAGCTTGCAGTTTTTGCAAGCGGCGTTAAAACTCAGCACGCCGTCTTCGTAATCCAGCGCGCCAAACGGGCAGACCGTCTGCAGCCGCTCTGCGATTTCTTTTGTAATTTTATCCTGATTGATGATGAAACCCATGAATGCCCCTCAAACAAACTTCTGCTCGCGCAGCATGCAATACAATTGATCCGCCATCTCCACGCCTGTTCCGGCGAACGTTTGCCGCTCCGCGTTCGCCTCCGGCGGAAACACGCGCACCACCTGCGTTGGCGAGCCTTTCAGCCCCAGCCGTGCTTCGTCCGCGTCCGGCAAATCGGCTGCGGCAAGCACGCGCACACGCGTTTGCAAGTCCATCGATTTCTTTCGTCGGTACGAGGGCAGGCGCGGCGTGTTCGCGTCTTTATCGATGGTCAAGAGGCACGGCAGGCGCATCTTCTGCGTCTGCAGCGCGCTGTCGAGGTCGATCGTCACGGTGACGGAGCCTTCTTCTAAAGCGCAGATTCTGGTTACGTTTGCCGCGTGCTCCATGCCCAGCCGTTCCGCAAGCTCAGGCCCGACCTGCGCGGTGTCCCCGTCGGTCGTCTGCTTGCCGCAGAGGATGATATCGAACGCGCCCATTTCCCGCGCGCCCAGCGCAAGCGCATAGCTCGTTGCGGCAACGTCCGCGCCCGCGAACTTCCGGTCGCTGAGCAGCACCGCTTCCTCCGCGCCCATCCAGAGCGTTTCTTTGAGCGCTTCTTCCGCCTGCGGCGGCCCCATGCTCAGCGTCTTGACCGTGCCTCCCGTTTCCTCCGCCAGCGTAAACGCCGTCTCCAGCGCAAATAAATCGTAAGGGTTCAGTTTGGCCGCCACCCCCGCGCGTTTGAGCACGCCCGTTTCGGGGTCCACTTCCACCTTGTTGGTGCCCGGCACCTGCTTACAGCAGACGAGTATCGTCATGTTTTGTCCCTTTCGGAAAGAATAATTTTTTCTCCGGTTTCGGCGGAACGCCGCGCCGCCTCGATGATCTGCGTGATCTGCCGCGAAAACTGCGGGGATACGCGGTAAGGCTTTGTCCCGTCCAGCGCGTCGGCCAGTTCGTGATAGATCAAGCCGCGGTCGACGGGATGAAAGTGCGTTCGCTCCAGTTCGACTCGCACACGGTTGCGGTAAACGCCCTCAATCAGGCTTTCCGGCTGCTCCGCGCGGTAAAGTTCGATCACATGGTCGCGCACGACGATCGTGCCGCCGCTGCCCTGAATCACCCAGTCCGGCAGAACATCCGTCATGATATTATACTCTACATCGATGATCGTGCCAGTCTGTGTGATGAGGCGCGCGCAGAACATATCTTCCGCGTCTCCGCCGTTGATAATCTGCCGCGTTTCGGCAGTCACGCCCACAATATGTTCGCCAAGCAGCGACACCGCCTGGCCAAACAGATGCGGCCCCCAGTTGTTGAGATAACCGCCGCCCAGTCGTTTTTGGGTCTGCCAGTCGTTGCGCGCGCCAAAGGTGGAAGCGCTTTTCCGAACGCGGTAAATGCTGCCAACCGCGCCGGAAGCGGTCATTTCGCGCAGAATGCGCAAATCTTCCTCAAACTGCTGGGCGAGCACTTCGTAAACCTGAACGCCGTTTTGTTCCGCCGCGGCAATCATCGCGTCCGCTTCGGCGAGCGAAACCGCCCAAGGTTTGGTGACGAACGCGTGAATTTTATGTTCCAGGCACTGTACGGCAAGCTCCGCATGCGCGCTGGAGGCGGTCAGGATAACCGCCAGATCCACCCCGGAATTTAAAAACTCCTCCAGCGTATCGCAGGCGCGGGCGCCGAACGCCTGCGCATACCTTGCTGCCTGCGCGGGGTCGCGGTCGTATGCCGCCGCAATGACAAAACGCGGATGGTTCCGCAGCAGGTATCCATGCAGTTCCCAGGCGCTCCGCCCGCAGCCGAGAATGCCGACTTGATATTGCTTCATCTGCCCTGCCCTCCGTTACTCATATGCAATGCCAATCTCATCGAGAAGACCCGTGAGCGCCGCATGCGCCGAACAGAACGCCTCTTCGCCAGAGAATCCCCGAAACCTTCCCGCAACCGCAAGATGCGGCTCCAGCGCGAGAAACAAGTCTCCCAACCGATCGAACGCGCCGAGCAGCTGACGAATCTGCGCGTCCCCCGCGCCGGGCAGTACCTTTTCATTCGTACCGTTTTTTGAATCCTTGATATGCACATAGGCAATGTACGGGCGCATCCGCAAAAAGCTCTCGTCAAACGGTCGTTCCCCTGCCCCGCGGAAGTTGGAAGGGTCGAACGCCGCCCGCAGGTTCGAGTGACTGACCAGTTCCAGCAGCCGTTCGCAGCGCAGCGAAGTATCCGTGAGCACGTCGCTTTCGTTTTCGGAAACCAGTATAACGCCTTCGTTTTCGGCGAACTCCGCCAGCGCGCGCATCCGTTCCGCCGCTTCTGTAATCTGGTCATCCGGGCTGTCCCCCGTTTGAAAAAACGTAAACACCCGCACAAACTCCGTTTCAAACGTATGCGCGGCAAACACCGCTTTCTCGAGCTGGCGCATGGCGGGCGCGAGTCCTTCGGCAAACGGAACTTTGCCCACCGCCGAACCGATGCAAGCAGCTTTTACCCCCGCTCCGTCCAGCGTTTTTTTTATTTCCCGAAGCCGGTCGGGGGCGATCTCCAGCACGGATAAATCGCCTTCGCTGCGGAAATCCATGTACTTCAGGCCCAGGCGCGCCATCACGCGCAGTTGAACTTGCAGATCGGGCGATATTTCGTCCGCAAAACAGCTCAGCTTCAGCATATGCTTACTTCCTATTCTTAATTGATGGAGTGAATAAAGCGTCGGGAAATTGCTGAATTTTTGCGCCCGATGTATGACTGGCGCATCTTCATCATACCGTTCCTGCATGCGTGTGAACAGGCAAATTTTCGGCTTGGATTTTGCGCCTTTTTTCATGTTGACGTGTTTTGCGTCCGCTTGGCGGCATTCCGGCGCGACTGCGTTTCTTTCGGACGACGTGTTTTGCAAGCAGGAAGGCGCCCCGTATCCGGAACGCCCTCCTGCCGTTAGATCGTTGATGGGAGAAGAACTTTATTGGCAGAGCTTCACCACACTGCCGGTTTCGGCGGATTTGTGGATAGCGTCCATAATCACCGTCAGGTAGCGCGCGAATTCGAGAGAAATTTTATACTCGCAGTTGCCGCGCACCACGTCCGCGATATGCGTATAGATCGTATAGCGGTCGCCGTTATACTGCCCTTCGAGGGGATGGGCTTCCACGTCGTCCTGCGTTTTGCTGCGGTAGGCCGCCGCGTCAATCGGGCCGGGATAGGAGATGCGGTGGATCTCGATGTCGCCGTCGGTGATGAACACCGTACCTTTGCTGCCTTCGACGATCCAATGCGGGAGCCGATCCACCATGATGGCAAACTCCACGTTGATGAGCACGCCGCTTGCGGTTTTGAGCACCGCAAAGAATATGTCCTCGCAGTCGCCGTCCATGATGACCTGCTTGGTTTCGGCATACACGGTGGCAATCGGTTCATCCACCAGTTCGAGCAGCTGGCCGATCAAGTGCGGGCCCCAGTTGTTGAGATAGCCGCCGCCGAACTTTTTCCAAATCTGCCAGTCATAGCGCTTGCCGAACGTTGCCGCTCTGCGACGAATCATATAAACCTTGCCGATGTCGCCAGACTCGGACAGCGCTTTGATCGTATGCATGTCCGAACCCCAGTTCTGCGGTAAAAACGGCATCAGATGCTTCCCGCTCTCTTTGGCAACGCCGATGATGAAGTCCGCGTCCGCGGTGTCCAGCGCCCAGGGTTTTGTTAAAAGCACGTCCTTGCCCGCGCGGAGGCAGGCTGCGGCAACTTCCGTATGCACATGGCTGTCGGTCAGGACGACGACGTATTCCACGTCCGAAGCAAGCAGCGCTTCGCGGCTTTCGTACGCTTTGCAGCCAAAGTGCGCGGCAAGCTTCTGCGCCGCTTCGGGGACAATATCGAATGTGCCTGTCACCTTAAAATCCGGGTGCTTCTCCAGGATCGGCGCATGGAGCTGCCAGGCGTTGCGTCCGCAGCCGATGATAGCTGTTTTGATGGGTTCCATGATGATTTACTCCTTTTTTCGATGGTCAGGTGGCCATTTATTTTGCCGTAAACGTGCTTTTGCCGTTTTCTACGCCGAGTGGTCTCCGTGATTAAATATAGATTTCAGCAGGTCCAGCGCTTTTCTCAGCCCGTCCGGCGAAACTGCGTCTTTGCTTTCGAAAGAGATCGTTCCGTCATAGCCGCTTTCAACGAGTATCTTGAGGCAGTCCGCAAGATACGGGCTGTAAGACTCTTCCGGCAGAACCCGGTCACGCTCGCAGAGGTGCACATGGCAAAGGCTCGGAAACACCGCGTGCAGATCCGCCGGATCCTCTTCGTTGCAGTTCATATGCATCAAGTCGGCCAGGAGCATGATCTCCGGCGCGTCGGCCAGGTTGACGAGCTTTTGACCGTCCTTCAAGGTCACGATGAAATTCGCGCTCTGGCGGCGGATCGGCTCAATGACGACATAGATGCCGAACCGTTCGCAGGCGGGGATGATGCAGGTGTTGATCACGTCCAGCAGCTGCCGGTAGCCGTCTTCCTCGCTGACGCCCTCCGGCAGATTGCGCGAAGGGCAGCTACCGAATACGATTTTTTTGGTCCCCATGCGCCGGGCACGCTCCATCGAGTGTTCCAGATAGGCGTTGATCGCCTCTTTGTCAGCCGTGGGGCCGACCACCTTGATGCTGCCCGGAAAGTAGTTGCAAGCACAGTCGCAGTCCAGTTTGAGTGATCGAAGCTCGGCAAGCAGTCGCTCAAACGCAGCATCCGGCAGCGTGTCGATCATCATCAGCGGGAATTCGACAAAGTCGAACCCCGCTTCCTTGATGCGGCGCACCAGCGAGTATTCCACTTCGCCGCGCGTCAAAGTTGCAGTGTCTGTACAAAACCCATATCGCATGCACATATTTCCTCTGTTTGCCGCCCGAAAAAACCGAATGCCGGGCGGCGGTGATTTATTTGCTAATTAGTTGATATAGCCGAATAACCTCGGCAGGTAAGTCGTTATTTCCGGGATAAACGTAATCATAAACAGTGTGATAACCATAACGCCCATCTGCGGGAGCAGCGCCTTTGTGAGTTTTTCGATCGGCTCGCCGGAGATGCTGCTGCCAACAAAGAGCACCTGCCCAACCGGCGGCGTCAGAAGACCGATGCCGAGGTTGAGAATCATCATGATGCCAAACTGCACCGGGTTCATGCCAAAGGACGTGACGATGGGCAGCAAAATCGGCGTCATAATCAGAATGATCGACCACATGTTGAGGAAGCACCCCAGCACCAGCAGAATCACGTTGATGATGATCAGCATGACGTATTTGTTGGTCGTAATGGAAAACAGCCCTTCCGTCACGAGTTGCGGCAGACGCAGGTAAGTAACAACCCAGCTGAATGCCGTTGCCGTTGCGGCAAGAATCAGGATGGAGCCGATCGTGCGGATCGTGCGTTTGAAAATGCCGCCCAGATCGCGGAATTTCACCGTCCGTGTAATCGCCATGCCGACAATGGCCATGTAAGCCGCCGCGGCCGCCGCCGCTTCCGTTGCCGTTGCCCAGCCGAAGAACACGCTGCCGACCACCACGAGCATCGCGCCGATGCCCCATTTCGCCTGCCAGAACGCGCGCAGCAGAATCTTGATGGAAAACTTGTCGTTCTTGGGATAGTGGCGTTTTTTCGCAACGATGTAGCAGTACACCATCAGGGAAACGCCGAGCAAAATCCCCGAGAGGATGCCGCCCATATAGAGCGCCGCAATCGAAAGCCCGCCCGCCGTCACGGCAAATACCACCATGTTGTGGCTTGGCGGAATGATAATGCCCTGAATGGAGCTGGTCATGGTCAGAGCCGTTGCAAAGTCCTTGTCGTAACCCTGTTCTTCCATCATAGGGATAACGATCGGCCCAAGCGACGCAACATCCGCAACCGCGCTGCCGGAGATGCCGCCAAAGAACATGGAGTCCACGCAGTTGACCATCGCCAGTCCGCCCGGCATCCAGCCGACCAGGGAATCCGCGAGTTTGACGAGCTTGCTCGAAACGCCGCTGACAGACATGAATTCACCCATGAGCATAAAAAACGGAACCGCAAGCAGCGAATAGTTCGCCATTTTGCCGAATATGGTCTGGAACAGCACCAGCGGATTGATGCCGAGGAACAGGCACGTAAAGATTGCCGAGAGCCCCAGCGAATACGTAATCTCGATGCCAATGAGCAGCATGGCGATAAAGGAGCCAAGCAGAATGATGATCGCAATCGTTGTTTCCGTCATTCGAACAGATCCTCCTTTACGACTTCGTACCGGTCGGTCATCTCCGAGCGTATCCGCAAGAGTAAAAAGATCAGGCAAAACGCGCCGGTGAGCACGCCGGGGAGAAACGCCCATTTATAGGAAAACGGGATTGCGCCGTATTTTTGCTTCGTTGTCATAAAAAGCTGAATGCCGTAATACGTCATCATTGTAAAAAACCCGATTTTGACATAATAGCGGAATACTCCGAGGATACGGCGGAGCTTGCGCGGGTAGAAACGGTCGAGAAACGACAGACGAATATGGGACTTTTCGTGTTCGGCGATGCTGGAGCTGAACAGACCAACCCAGGTCATGAAAAACAGCGCCAGTTCCTCGCTCCACGCGGGGGTATAATTAAAGAAATACCGCCCGATAACGACAACCATCACCAGCGAGAGCATTAAAAAAAGGCTCGTGATGCAAATTCCGTCCGCCGTACCCATCATCGCCCGATCCAGCCCGTTGAGGAATCGTTTCATAACATGATGGCTCCTTTTTTCAGGATAATTCAGTTGAATACGTTTGCCGTAAACCGGCGCTTTAGAGAATCAACGCACTAAGAATAACCGTTTGATGAAATGACGCGGCCGGCGCCGCGAACGCTGCGCGCGTCGTGTCGCCGGCCGCAGGAGAGAAATCCGGTCAGCCGGACTTATTTGTAGGATTTGACTTCGGCAATAAAGTCTTCCAGCCCGGCCGCGTATTTTTCATACAGCGGCGCGCAGGCATCCTGCCAGGCTTGCGGGTCGGTGGGTTCCGTAAAAGTAACGCCCTTTTCGGTGAGCTGGGTTTTTACTTCTACTTCGTGCTCTTCCTGAATCTGCTGGAAATAGGCGCAGGCTTCGTTCATGGCCTGTACAACCATCACCTGCTCGTCGGCGGTGAGCTTGTTCCATGTCACGCCGGACATCAGGAAGATGCTCGCGTTGATGGAATGCCCAGTCAGCAAGCAGTAGGGCGCAACTTCGTACCAGGCGTTGTCATAGTAGCCATGGAAGGCGTTCTCGCAGCCGTCGATGACGCCGGTCTGCAGAGCCGTGTAGATTTCGTTCATATCGAGCGGGGTGGCGGAAGCCCAGCAGTTGATCATATCCACCTTGATGTCCGAAGACTCGGAGCGGATTTTGAGCTTCTTCATCTCGTCGATGTTGGTTACGAGGGTCTTGGTATACATGTGGCGCGGGGTGGTGACGATGTAGTTATACAGCGAGACGATCTCGCCGTTTGTCACTTCGGCAACCTTGTCCGCAATCGCTTTGCCGCTGTCGCTGTAGAGGAAGTCGATGCCGCCCTGGATGCTCTGCACAAGATACGGCAGGCCCAGCGCCGTGTACTCGGCAACTTCGATGCCGCGGGTTGCGGCGTTTGCGGGATTGATGCGGATGAAGTCCACAACGCCGAGCCGGAGCTGCTCCATCGTTTCGGCTTCCGTACCAAGCTGGCCGCCGCCAAATACGTCAATTTCGATGCGGCCGTTGCTGCGTTCCTTGACGAGATCGGCAAAGTAACGTTCCGCAACGCATACATCGCCCGCATCGGCGTTGATTTCCGGGAACTTGAGGGTGAGTTCAGGCGTGTCATACACCTTCGGGGCTTCGGTTACAGCGGCAGCTTCCTCCGTTGCAGCCGGTTCTGCAGTCGCTTCCACGGCAGCCGGTTCCTCGGCCTTTGTGCAGCCTGCAAACATAGCCAGGCACATCAGAAGCGCGAGCAGAATACTAATCGATTTTTTCACTTGTTCTCTTCCTCCCTAGAATTTTTTGATTTGACAGTTGATGAGATGCAATTCCGCACGTCTTTGCCGCGTGCGTTCCATGCTCCTATTATCCATTCCGCGCTTGAGGAAAGACAAGGCGCATTCTGTCGCTAAAATGCGTATGGATTTTTTGTATTGACTTTACAAATGAATTTCGATAAAATAAACGACTTTTCAAAAGAAAGACTAAAACTCCTGCGAAAAACGCTCAAAGATCGCGTCGTCATGGATATAATGCCGGAAAAGCTCGACGAATTCCGATTTGGTGCTCACGTTCGCCGAGGCGTAAATCTTCTTGAGCCGGTAGCGAACCGTCCCGCCGGAGATATAGAGCTGCTCGGCGAGCGCTTCGAGGTTGACGTTGTTCAATAAACCGCGGACGATATCCATATCAAGTTTATTGCATTGGGACAGACAGTTCTCCAGCGCGCGGATGGCGCGGGTTGCCGCGAGCGCTTCGCTCTCTTTTGCGCAGGGATCGTCCAGCTCGGTACGGAAGCTGACCGGCAGCTCCGGCAGCGGCGAAAAGCCCGTGCTCCCGCGCACGATGATGCGGCACTGCACGGTCGTTACAATAGAAGTAATGTTTGAATTCTCGTTGAGCTGTTCCCAAATATCGTAAACCTGTTCGCCCGTTTCAAAATAGAAGCGCGTTGCGCTTGTCAGTGTCGGGGTTGTATATTGGCAGAGCATGATATCTCCCAGACCAGCAACGAACAAATCCTCCGGCACGCGGACGCCGTTTCGCGACGCATAATCCATAATGTACGCCGCCATATAATCGTTGCTGCAGATCACGCCGTCGTAACGGTCCATATGATCGAGGAACCGCTCCGTCATATTATACGAAAGCGGTTCCTTAAAAAACACGTCGTTCTGGCTGACCGGCAGATCCATCGCCTGCGCGGTGGTGAGAAACGCGTCCCGCTTATCCATATCGTTGCTGGCGTTGCCGTTGATGCCGACCAGCGCCATACGGCGGCGGTTATAGTGGCAGAAGTAAACCATCATCGCTTCGATGGATTCCTTGCTCGAATACCGCGTGCCGCTGACGTCCTCGCCGAATTTATTCGGCACGGTGCCGATCAGAATCGGACGGATATGGCGTTCGTGCAGCTGCTTGATCACGCCGCGCGTCCAGTCGTCGCTCGTGCCGACAATGGCGACCGCTCGGACGTCGCTTTCCTCGATTTCATCCGCAGAGTTGATATGCAAAACTAGCTTTTTCTGGTGCGATGCTCGCCGCTTTAACCCGTCGATGCTCTTGGAGTACCATACCGGAATCATAAAGCTCGGCTCCACCAACAGATAGATTTTTTTCGGGCTCATAGATACCTCCCCGTCAGATCGGACACCTGATTATATCATTGGAAATAACCCCCAACAAACAAATATCGCCGTCATTTTTCACCCTTGCTTTTGCCTTGTGGTCGGGCTTGCCGCGCCCTATTCTTAAATTGTACCGCGGGCTGCTGTCTGCCGTGCAGAATACGAAGCATCCCCTCAGGAGTATGGAACCATGACGACAGGAATCCTCACCGGCATACAGCGCTTCTCCCTCAACGACGGCCCAGGTATTCGCACCACCGTCTTTTTTCAGGGCTGCAACATGCGCTGCACTTGGTGCCACAACCCGGAAACGATCCCGCAGAAACCAAGGCTGATGTTTTACCCGCTCAAGTGCATCGGCTGCGGACGGTGTGTTTCCGTTTGCCCGACAGGCGCGCATCAAACGCGCGAAGGCGCGCATATCATCGACAGATCCGTCTGCATTTCCTGCGCGAAGTGCGCAAATGACTGTTTTTCCGGCGCACTGGTGATGTCCGGGCGGGCGTATACCGTTAAGGAAGCGCTCGGCGAAATCGTTCAGGATCGCCTCTATTACGAGCAGTCCGGCGGCGGAGTCACGTTTTCCGGCGGGGAAAGCACGCTGCAGGGCGCGTTTTTAACGGAGTTAGCGCGCGCTTGTCACGCCGCGGGTATCCACACCGCGCTGGAGACGAACCTTCTGCTGCCGTTTGAAACGCTGCGACCAATATTAAAGGAAATGGATTTGGTCATGTTCGACCTCAAGCTCTCGTCGTCCGCGCGTCACGAAGACTGGACAGGCGTGAAAAACGACACGGTTCTGGAAAATATCAGGCAGCTCGATTCGCTCGGCATCCCGCTGATTGCGCGCACGCCGCTGATCCCCGGGGCAACCGATTCGGCGGAGGATCTGCAGGGAAATATCGATCTTCTCAAGCGGCTGAACAATTTACGGTGCTATGAACTGCTCAACTTCAACCCGCTGGGCGGTTCTAAGAGCGAAGCGCTCGGAACAAAGGATCCGTTTTCCTGCGCAAAGCCGCTGACGCCGGCCGCGCTGGAAGCGCTGCAAAAACAGCTTCACGTTCCGGACGGATTTTCCATACGCGTCCGATAACCACAAAGGAGGAAACCTCGTGAGTCAGATCACGTTTTTAAATGAATTTGAACCGAACCGCACGTTTTCGTTCGACGAGCGGATTGCACTTCTGCGCAAACGCAAGGTTGCCCAAACGGAAGAAAAAGCACGTTCAGGCGGCGCGGATGAGGACGATTACGGCCTCATCGAGCAGGACGCGTTTTGCTATACCCTCAAACCGAACCACCCCAACGGATCGATCTATGGCTATGCGGCCTGGACGGAGAACTACACGAGCGTTCTTCGCGAACACCCGATATACTGCGATCCGCTGGACGCGTTCGCGGCAAAGGGCTTCCTCTTTTTGGAACGGCTCCGCCCAAAGGATAAAAAGTGGAACCCCTATTACGCCTACCCCGAGCTGCAGACGATCTTTGATCGCTACAACATCACTTCCGGCATTGACAACTGCCATCATTTTACGCCGGATCTTGAAATCGGCCTTTCGCTTGGCTGGGGCGGAATCCTTGAACAACTCAAAGCTCAAAAGCCGCTGCATGACGCAACGCACGCGGCGTTTTACGATTCCGAAATCGCCGTTGTGGAAGCGGTTATCGCGTTTGTTCTGCGCGCAGCGGACGAAATAGAAGCCATGGCGCAGACGGAGCAGAACCGTCAGCTTGCCGAAAACCTCCATGCCATTGCCGAAATCGACAGAAAAATCGCTGCTGGTAAGCCGGAAACCTTCCGCGAAGCGCTCCAGTGGTCCTGCTGGTTTTCCATGCTCAGCCGCACCTATAACCGCGGCAGCGCGGGCGGGCAGCTGGAGGACATGTTCAACCGTTTTTATGAAGCCGACGTTGCCGCGGGTCGTTTGACCGATGACGAAGCCGTTTTCTATCTCGCCTGCATGTTCCTGCAGGACAGCCGTTATTTCCAGCTCTCCGGCCCCGACCCCGTCGACGGACACGATAAAACCTGCCGGCTGTCGTATCTGGCGCTGGAAGCGGCGGACAAGATTAACCTCGCCTGCAACCTGACCGTTCGCGTTCACGACGGGATCGACCCCGACTTCTACCGCACATCCGTCGAATACCTCTTTAAAAACAAACAGGGTTGGCCGCGTTACTCCTCGGACAGCGCGCTGGTCAAAGGCTTTATGCGCTGCGGTTATCCGCTGGAGCTTGCGCGCAGGCGCGTTGCCGCCGGGTGCCACTGGATGTGCATCCCCGGCATGGAGTACACCATGAACGACACGGTCAAAATCAACCTTGCCAAGGTGTTTGAAGTTGCTTTTTTCGATATGATGGACGACCAAACCGAAGCGCTAAGCGCGGAGCGGCTGTTCCGTTCTTTTCAAAAGCACCTCAAAATCGCCGTGGACGCCACCGGCGCGGGCATTATGCACCATCTGGCGCATCAAACCGAGTCCCAGCCGGAACTGATCCTCAACCTCTTCCAGCACGGACTGATCGAAAAAGGGCTCAACATCACCGACGGCGGCGCGAACTACTACAATATGTGCGTCGACGGCAGCGGCCTCGCGGTCGTAGCGGACAGCTTCGCCGCCTGCGAGCAGAGGATCGACCTCGAACACCGCCTGGATTATGCCGCGCTCCGGCGTCACCTGGAGGAGAACTTCTCCGGGCCGGACGGCGAATATGTTCGCCAGATGCTCGACAAATCCCCCCGTTACGGCGGCGGGGACACGCTGGGCGACCGGTGGGCGGTTCGCGTCTCCAAGCTTTATGCCGCGCTTGTCCGCGACTTGGTCGGACAGTACCGTGAAAAAAACGTCAATTTCATTCCCGGCTTTTTCAGCTGGTCAAACACCATTCTCTTCGGAAAAGCCCTGGGGGCGACTCCAAACGGCAGAAAAGCCTTTGAGCCCATCAATCACGGCGCAAACCCCAACGGCGGTTTCCGCAAGGACGGCGCGGTCACAGCCATGTGCAACGCCATTGCGGCTATCCAGCCGAACTTTGGCAACACCGCGCCCGTTCAGTTGGAGCTTGACCCCGGCATCGCCAACGATCCGGAAGGCGTGGATAAGATGGCCGCCATGATCAAAGCGATTCTGGAGAGCGGTAACACGCTGCTCAACATCAACATCATTGATGCGCGCAAGATTCTCGAAGCGCACAAGGATCCTTATAAGTACCCAGACCTCGTCGTCCGCGTGACGGGTTTTACGGCGTTTTTTGCAATGCTCTCGGAGCCTTTCCGCGAGCTGGTGGTCGAGCGCGTCCGCGCGGTCAACCCGGAAGCCGATCAGCAAACCGATCTTCCGGCGGCATGCGAATAAGCGACCCAAGCCGCAGGCAATCAAAAAACAGCCGCGCTTGCGGCGGCATCCGAATGAAGCAGCGCCGCGCTTTTGCCTAACAGGCGCGCGTTTTGCGCGAATAAAAAAGAACAACGAATCAGGAGGAACTGTTTCATGTCCAGAGAAGTACCCCGCGTCATCGTTGACACCGCAAACCTGAAAACCCAGTCTCTCGCGCTCTTGACCGACTGCATCCCCGGCGCGACGCCGGTGCACCACACCATTTCCGCAGGGGACGCCATTTCGCTCAACCCCGGCGGATGCTACCGCATCTTCGTTCTGACCGCAGGCGAAGTCGTGTTCCTTACCGGCGCAAAAGAATACCCGTACAGCGAACGCGTAGTATTCATTCCCGATCCTGAGCTGGGTGTTGTGCTCAAGAGCAAAACCGGCGCGCAGCTTCTCGAAATCCGCTGGGAAATCAAGGAAGGCGACAATACGCTGCTTGAGGAATATGGAACCGTTTTCCCTTACGAAAACCTTTATTCGACTTCCAAGCAGTACCGCGACCGCAACAAGAGCGACAAAACCATCAGCCGCGTCATGGTGGAGCAGCGCCATATTCCGCGCTTTTGCATGGGTTCGGTCGAAACCTACGGTTATGATACCGTCAAATCCCACGACCACCCGATGCTCGACCAGTTCTTTTTCAGTTTCCCGGAAAACGATATGGATGTGCTGATCGATTTCGAGCCCGTCCCGATGCCGGGCAATATGCTTATGTATATTCCGCTGGGCGCAATGCACGGCGTTGAGGTGCAGGAAGGCAAACGCCTGCACTATATGTGGATCGATTTTTACCAGGGCGAGGAAGGGCTCAAGCGTCTCGACACTTCGCATATCGCAACGGGCATCATGGCAGGCTTTGACGAACAGGGCAACCGCGTTTGACCATGGAACCAGTCAGCCTTGACGCCCCGCTGGCGCTCGACCCCGCGCGCGCCTGGCGCACCTACACCGGCGGGAGCCGGATCGACGCGCTGCACGGACAACCAGATGCGCCCGACGAGCATTTCCCCGAAGAATGGATCCTCTCCGTCGTCGCCGCGCGAAACGCCGGGCGCGAAGCGTTCCCCTCCGAAGGGCTGAGCTTCCTTGCCGGGTCGGATCTGTCGCTTGCCGCATTGATCGCCTCCGACCCCGCGCGCGCGCTTGGCGAGCGGCATCTCCGCGCGGCCGGCGCAACGCCGGGCGTACTGCTTAAGATGATC
The DNA here is from genome assembly GCA_039683415.1 of Clostridiaceae bacterium. Taxonomy (GTDB): domain Bacteria; phylum Bacillota; class Clostridia; order Christensenellales; family CAG-138; genus UBA7703. The sequence continues at coordinate 51,795 of JBDKRL010000002.1, read as the reverse complement.
GACGCGGCCGAACGGCTGACCATTCAGGTGCACCCCGATAAAGCGGCCGCAAAACTGCTCTTTCACTCCGACTATGGCAAAACCGAGTGCTGGAGTATTCTGGGTGGCCGGGAGATCGGCGGCGAAAAGTCCTGTGTGTATCTCGGTTTTCGCGAAGGCGTTACGCGCGCGCGCTGGGAGCAGGTCTTTTTTGAGCAGAATATCCCGCAGATGCTCGGTATGCTGCACCGTTTTGCCGTCAAGCCCGGACAAACGATCCTCATCGAAGGCGGCGTTCCGCACGCGATCGGCGCGGGGTGTTTTCTCATCGAGGTGCAGGAACCGACGGATTATTCCATCCGCACCGAGCGAACCACGCCAAGGGGCTTAAGCGTACCGGATATGCTCTGTCATCAAGGCCTCGGATTTGAAACGATGTTCGAGTGCTTCAATTACGAACCCGTATCGCGCAGGGAAGCGATTTTCCGCTGGTTTCTGCCGCAAAAACCGCTCGAATCGGTGCAAGGCGCGCAATCTTGCCGGCTCGTCGGATACTGCGATACGCCCTGTTTTTCGCTGTTTCGGCATGAAATCGCAGCTTCCGCCCGGTTTGTGCCGGACGGGGTGTTCTTTGGGCTCTTCGCGCTCTCCGGCAGCGGCGTACTGTGCTGCGAAGAGACGGCGCTTCCGTTTTCGGCGGGCGGGCAGTTTTTTGTACCCGCCGCGAGCAGGCCGTTTGTCATCAAAGCGAACGAACCCGTTACGCTGTTCGAATGCCGCGGGCCGAACCCCGAAAGAGGCTGAACGGCGAAAGTCAGAAGTTCAAATCTCCTGCTTATTAATCGGAGTTCGCAGAAACAGCCAAACCGTCTCGTCCACAAGAGTAGCGGGCAATGCCTCGAAAGTAGGTTCACTATGGAAACGCTCAGGCGGGATCTCACGCAAGGCAGCATCGGCAGGGAGTTGATTCGTTTCTCCATGCCGCTGCTGCTTTCGTATTTTCTGCAGGCGTTTTACGGCATTGCCGATACGATTATCGTTTCCTTTTTCTGCGATATGGCGGAGGTGACGGCGGTAACGCAGGGCAGCCAGGTGACGAATATCCTGACCTCGTGCGTTTCCGGCCTCGCGGGCGGCGGAACGGTGCTCATCGCCCAGTACGCCGGAGCAAAGGACAAAAACGACCTGAGCGAGACCATCCAGACGATCTTTACGGTGTTCGTTCTGCTCGCGCTTGCGTTTACCGCGCTGATGCTCGCCATCGACGAATGGTGCATCCGCGCGCTCGACGTCCCGATGGAAGCGCGCGCGGCCTGCAAAGCGTATCTCGACATCTGCCTTTCCGGTACGCTGTTCGTTTTTCTTTATAACGGCATTGCCGCGGCTCTGCAGGCGCTCGGCGACTCGCGGCACCCGCTCGTATTCGTAGGCGTCGCCTGCGGCGTCAATATTGCGCTCGACCTGCTGTTGGTCGGAGGATTCGGCCTCGGGGCTGCGGGCGCTGCCGTGGCAACCGTGTTTTCGCAGCTGGTGAGCGTAATCGTCTCGATCCTGTTTCTGCGGAAGCGCAGGTTTTCGTTTGATTTTCGTTTCAGGAGCTTCCGCATCCACCGGGAGAAAGCGGGGCAGCTGTTTCGTTTGGGATTTCCCTACGCGCTGCAGCGGACGATCGTTGCGCTGTCGTTTCTGGCCATCAGCGGCCTTTCCAACAGTTACGGCCTGCTGGCGGCGACGGCTTCCGGCATCGTTTCAAAAATCAACAACATCGCGACGCTGCCGTTTTCGGCAGTCAACGTCTCCATCTCCGCCATGTGCGGCCAGAATCTTGGCGCGGGGCTGATCGCGCGCGCAAAGAAGACGTTTTACACGGGACTCAAACTGACGCTCGCGGTCGGTGCGCTGATCTTTGCGCTGGTTCAGCTGTTTCCGCACGCGTTTCTGGCGGTGTTTTCCGCCTCGCCGGAGCTGACCGCCGTTGCGGTTCCGTTTTTACGGCTCTACAGCATCTGCTATCTGCTGATGCCGTTTTCCTATTCGATCAACGCGCTGATGACCGGCTCCGGGCACACCTTCGCCACCATGCTCAGCGGGCTCTGCGCCGCGCTGATTCTGCGTGTGCCGCTGGCCTATCTGATCTCCAAAACGGCAGGCCTTGGCTTCCCCGGCATCGCGCTTGGCAGCGCCGCGGCGGTGTTTGGCTCCATCTTTGTAGGGCTTGCGTTCTTCCGCGCAGATCTTTGGAAAAAACCGCTGCTCAGAAAGAAAACCGACATCATCCTTTCCGAAGAGCTGGTTTAATGCGTTTAGTGTCGGAACAGATGGAAAATGTCGTATTTCTACCGTCTGTTTATACAGCTATTTCAGGAGATTGTTTATGAAGACCATCACCCATACCGAGCAAATCCCGGTGAACGAAACCTACGACCTCGTCGTGGTCGGCGGCGGCGTTGCGGGCGCGGCGGCGGCCATTGCGGGCGCGCGGCGCGGGCTAAAAACACTGCTGGCTGAAAAATCCGTCCTGCTGGGCGGGCTGGCAACGCTCGGGCACATCGCCATCTATCTGCCGCTCTGCGACGGATTGGGTAAAAAGCTCATCGGCGGCTTAGCCGAGGAGCTGCTTTGGCTCTCGATTCGGGACAGCTACAATAACCTGCCGGAGCGCTGGAAGCAAAAACCCGCCGTCACCGCGCCGGAAGGCGGGCGCTACCGCACAACGTTCAACGCCCCCGCGTTTGCCGCCGCGCTGGATGGCGCCGTGCTCGGTGCGGGCGTCGATTTGCTGCTGGATACGTCGCTTGGCGGCGTAGTTTCGCAAGACGGCCACATCCGCTATCTGCTGCTGGATAACCGTAGCGGACGGACGGCGTATGCCGCAAAAACGGTGGTTGACGCAACGGGCGACGCGTTTGCCGCGCATCTTGCAGGAGCGCCGACGCAAAACGGAACCAATTACCTCTGCTATTGGGGGTATTATACGGACGAAGCGTCCATCGCGGAAGCCGCCGAATCACGCGATGTGTTCAAGGCGGTTAAAATGTTCATGTGGGGCGACTGCAAGGGGGAAACCCAGCCGAATGACATGCCGCTTGTTTCCGGAACGCGCGCGGAAGAGATCACTGCCTTTGTTTTGCGCGGGCGCGCGGAAGCGCTGCGGCAGCTGCAGGCGCGCAATCCGAAAGAGTTTGCGTTTACCGGTTTTCCCGGCATGCCGCAGTTACGCACCGCGCGCATGATAAAAGGCGATTACGCGCTGGCCTACGCCGACAGCGGCGTTCGTTTTGAAGATTCCATCGGCTGCTGCGGGGACTGGCGCAAGGCTGGCGTTCCCTTTGAAGTGCCATATCGCACGCTCACGGTCCCGGGGTATGACAACCTGCTCACCGTCGGCAGAGCCGTCAGCTGCGCCGACGCGGAAGCCTGGGAAGTCACCCGCGTCATCCCCGTTGCCGCCGAAACAGGCGAGGCTGCCGGCATTGCCGCGGCGCTTGCTGGCGGCGGAGACGTGCACTGCATCGCAATCCCTTCCCTTCAGCGGGAAATGGCGGCGGGCGGCACAGTGATTCATCTATAGACCATATCAACTAAAGAATATACGTGAATTTACTTTGGGAGAACTCATGGACTACGTACTCATTGGCTGCGGGCGCATCGCCGTCAACCACCTCCGCGCCGCCGCCGCAAATCAGCTGAACATTCTCGCCGTCTGCGACATCAACCCCCGCAATGCAGAAAACCTTCTGGAAAAAGCCGGGCTAAGCGAGCACCGCATTCCCGTCTACACGGATTACCGCGTCATGCTGGATCAAACGCGCCCTGCGCTCGCGGCCGTTGCCACGCCAAGCGGCTCACATGCCGCCATCGCGCTGGAATGCATCGCGCGCGGCATACCGGCCATTGTTGAAAAGCCGGTTGCGCTTTCCATGGCGGATGCGGACGAGCTCGTCCGCCGTTCGAGCGCATCCGGTATTCCCGTTTGCACCTGCCATCAAAACCGCTTCAATGAGGCGGTCGTTCACCTGCGCGGCGCGCTCGAATCCGGCCGGTTCGGAGAACTCTCCCATGCGGGCGTCTGCGTCCGCTGGAACCGCAACCGCGCTTACTATGAGCAGTCGCCCTGGCGCGGAACCTGGGCGCAGGACGGCGGAGCGCTCATGAACCAGAGTATCCACGGCATCGATCTGCTGAGCTGGATGCTTGGCGGAAATGCGCGCGAGGTCATGGGCATGACGCGGCGCGCTCAGCACGATTACCTGGAAGCGGAGGATGCGGGTCTGGCGCTCATACGTTTCGGTTCCGGCGTGATTGCTTCCGTGGAAGGCACGGTAAACGCTTATGGCGGCAATCTGGAAGAAACGCTGACGCTGTTTGGTGAACGCGGGCTGGCAAGACTATGCGGCACATCCGCCAACCAGATCGGAGTATGGCGGTTTGCCGACGAGCGTGCGGGCGACGAAGCTGCGCGCGGCTTACTGGAGCAAACGGAAAACGTGTACGGCAACGGCCACCGGCTGCTCTACGCGGACATGATCGACGCGCTGAAACAAAAACGCGCGCCGAACATCGACGCGCGCGCAGGTCGAAACGCGCTGGAACTCGTGCTGGCCATATACAAAAGCCAGCTCACGGGACAACCCGTTCCTCTTCCGCTGGAGGATTTTTCAACGATGGATATGGCGCGTTCTCTTAAGGGAGGAAGGCTGTGAAGGCCCTCTTGATTCGCTCTGCTTGGCGCATTATTTATAAGAAAGTGATGAAGGCCCTCCTGATTCGCTCTGCATGGCGCAGTATTTATAAGGAGAATGATGATGAAGACGCTTCCGATTTTTTCCAAAGGGTATGAAAAACGCTTCCCTTCCGGCGGCTGGCTCATCGCCGCGAACGGCTTCGACGCGGAAGTCAACAGCCCCGCCGCCGTCACGATGATTGGCCGCCACCGGGAAACGGACGAGGCGTTTGTGCTCCTCCAGGGCAGCGGTTTTCTCGTTACAGCGGGATTTGGCGGCGCGCCTGCCAACCTTTGCCCAACGCGCCTGCTTGTGGGACAGCTTACCGTTGTCGAGCGGGGCGAATGGCATGCGCTGGTCCTGCTGGAAAACGCGCAGACGCTCATTGTAGAAAACGCGGATACCGGCGCGGAGAATTCCGACCGTGTCCCGCTGACCCGCAAGCAATGTGAATTGATACATAGGTGTGGGATTCCGATTTCCAGCGCAGAAAAATGAACCTTTAATAGTAGATCGATGAAAACAAAAATGCAGTGCTTTTTTGCAAGAAGCAACCATCCTCACCGCACATGATATTTATTCGTGCTAATAACTCTTTATTGGCTTATCATGGCTTTTTTGCGGTTCAAAACCGCAGACACCATTTCAATCAATATGCTTTTTTTAGTCATAATCTATTCCTTCGAAAAACGTTGGACCCCGCAAAACCCCCGATATTTCTTTCCAATATTCGTGCTTGGCAGCTTAGAAAAACACACAGTTTATGCGGGTTTTCCGTGTTTTAACGGTCGCATTCAGCTTTGCCCTAGAGTCGAGTATTTGCGCCACCCTCTTTTTCACGGCGCACACTTGGAAGAGGGAAGGCCCCTGGTCGCAGTAGCTCTCTATTGGTTTCGCTTGACCGTGGGGGCTTGTATTTTGTTGAATCTGTTTATAGCAAAAACGCTTAAGCCACAATCCTTTCTCTCTACTTTGACGACTCTGCAACTATCAACCGATACGTCTTTATAACCAATTCACCGTACGTAAAACATCTCACTAATAGCATCAGCAAACGTGCGGCCGCTCAATGTTGTTCTAGAAATATTTCCTTTGAATTCAGGCCGTTCTGCTGCTTGCAACAGACAGGGTGCATTCCCAGTCAGTCACGTTTCTTTGCCTCATATGCAGCACAGTTTCATATCGTCGCAGAGCGGGCGAGATAGCTTATTTCGCTTCGCACCAATAGTTCCACGTCACCATTGGTTTAGGCTGTCCTGCGCGTTTGCAAACGGCTTTCAGCGCAATCTGAGTGGGATCTTGTCTCCCTAGAACAAGACTCACGTTTTTTTCAGTAACGTTTCGTGCAGCGGCAAGCCATTACCTGCTTGTTCAAGCGATACTCCGCCGCAACGAATCGCCCAGTGTTATTCCCATTCCTTACCAGTAGTAAGTCGTCGGTATGCCCCGCTTCACTCCATCACTTTCTACCGCGCCGTGGCTTTGTTCCGCAGTCCACCGTTCGGAATGTGGAACATGAACGCCAGCTCCGGCCATTGGCCTGCCTTGTACGCCGCCCATTCGAACAGCGCTGCCTGTTCCGCTTCTTCGTGCTGCATCAACTGTCTCCATCCGGCAGCATGGAGAGACTCTTGCCTGCCATGAGCGCCAGAACGTCCTTCGGTATCCTTCCGCGCTCCCGCTGCTCCATCAGGCTTGGTGAGTATGAACAAAGCATCCTTGAGCAGCAGCGCATCTACCAAAAGAAGTCCGGTATCATCTCTCCTTGGATTTTCCCGAAATACGATGGCCAGCACACCAAACAGCAGGCTGTAACGCGCGGATGGAGGACGTTCTGTAAATACACCGGCATCTCGACGAACGTCACACCCTACGGCTGGCGTCACAAGTTCGTCAGTATCAACAAAGAAATGCCGGAGGGATTGAAGCGTCGCCGCGTCGGCATGCGATGAACATGGTCACCGAGGGCGTATATGGGCAGGCAATCATAGGCGAGGACGAACTGGCGGCGAGTTATGTAAAACAGAAATTCGATGCAATTTTCAGCTCTGTACCAAAACCCACTTTATAGCCCACTTGCGTGCTAAAGAGCGCGAATTACGAGTTCGCGGGCAAGAAGCCTGATATCAAGAAGCCCGTAACTAGGCGCTTTTTTAGCAAATAAGTATCCATCATTCGCGTGCAAGTATCGCCCAAATCGGGTTCGAGCCCCTCCATCCCCACCAAAAACAAGAAATAATCTTCTTTTCAGTGGAATATGTTATACTGCTTAAGTTGATGTAAAGTACGCAGACATGCTGACAATACGAAAATTTGCAACACAAGAAAAGAGAAACTATGCCTTTCAACGATATGGAACTCATCCCGCCGCTGATGCAAGCGGTAGCGGAAGCCGGTTATACAGAGCCCTCGCCGATTCAGGTGGAAGCAATTCCCGTCCTGTTGCGCGGACGCGACATCATTGGATGCGCGCAAACAGGCAGCGGGAAAACGGCCGCATTTGCCCTGCCGATCCTGCAGCGGCTGAGCAAGGAACGAAGCAATCATATTCGAGCGCTTATTTTAACGCCGACACGCGAGCTTGCCATACAGATCTATGAAACGTTCCGGTATTTTGGCAGGCGTCTCCATCTGCACTCCGGCGTGGTTTTCGGCGGCGTGTCGCAAAATCCGCAGGTAGAAGCGCTCACCAGAGGGATAGACGTTTTGATTGCGACGCCCGGACGGCTCAACGACCTGATCAACCAGGGCTATATCCACCTTGATGGGGTTGAGATATTCGTTCTGGATGAGGCGGATCGAATGCTTGATATGGGCTTTATTCACGATGTCAAAAAAACGATCAAGCTGTTGCCGGCGCAGCGTCAAACCATGCTGTTTAGCGCAACCATGCCATCCGAGATTGAAACGCTTGCTCAAACGCTGCTGAAAAACCCCGTGATGATTAAGGTCGATCCTGTCACGCGCGCTGTAGAAAGCATTGATCAGAGAGTCTATATGATAGACAAGCAGAACAAGACGCTCCTTCTTGCGGAATTGTTCCACACCGAGGACATCAAGAATGCGCTTGTGTTTACCAATACCAAGCACGGCGCCGACCGCGTCGTACAGAAACTTTCTCAGGATGGATTTGTTGCTCGCGCCATCCATGGTGACAAAACGCAAACCGCCCGGCAGGAAGCGCTCAATAGTTTCCGCGACGGGCGCGTGCAGATCCTTGTGGCAACAGACATCGCGGCCAGAGGAATCGACATCCCCGAACTGTCTCATGTGGTCAACTACGACTTGCCGGACGTAGCGGAAACCTACATCCACCGCATCGGACGTACCGGCCGGGCGGGTCTTGGCGGTACGGCCATCAGCTTTTGCAACATCGATCATGTTGACAACCTGCGCGCAATCGAGAAGCTGACCGGCTTGAAAATTCCCGTGCGGGAATCACGCTGGCCGATGCAGGTATTCGTAAAAACAGTCAAGCAGCCAAGGCCGCCGCGTATGGAAAAGCAAACTGCACCGAGTAAGCGGTTCTCCAGTTCTGCAAAGCCTAAACAAAGAAAACCCGAACGATAAAGACACTCGTTCAGGAGATCCGTCATGCTATCAGACAGCGCCTCGTGGTAAATAGTTCCATTGAGCCATTAAGAGCAGGGTGCATGCCTGTTCTGTTTCATGGATAGTATTGGCTATGCAAAAGCCTCCCATCGTTTTACTTACGATAGGAGGCTTCTTTCTTTCTATGCCCAATATCAGGGGGGCTGCCCAGTCCAGACAGCAGGCTCTTTTTATTATCCGTTTTTCGGGTTATTCACCTGCCGGACAGTGCTGATTCGTACTTGTTCGGAGGATATGATCCGGCGGGCGTCTTGAAAGACGCTGGAGCATTCCGCCGAAAAGGTGCCTCTTCTCAGGTCACGATCTCCAAAAAGCTCGGAATCATCTCGCCTTCGTAGTAGAACAGCCCGCGACCGAGATGGTCGGCGTCCCAAACGCGCTGGGGATTGTCCGGCGAAGCGGTATAGCCGCCCGCATACACCTCGATACGGTTGCCGGAGGGTTCCCAGAAGTAGATGGTTTGTCCGCGCGTAATGGCATGGCGCGTTGGCCCGATATCCTTTTTGAGGCGGTTGATGGCGATCAGGTCGGCAACCTGGCCAACGTGGTTCCAATCCTGCAGCAGGAAGCCGACATGATGGATCTTGCCGGGCTTGGGGTATTCCACAAACGCAAGGTCGTGCGGCTTGTTGTTGCCGGTGATCCAGGAAGCAAGCCGGCTGCCGTCGGGCAGGTTGCAGACTTCCGGCACGTACATCTTGAGCACCTGTGTGCAGAACCGCTCGGCTTCGGCAATGTTCGGGCCGTAGAGCAGGAAGTGGTCAAGGCGGATGACGCTCATGCCGCGCGGCTGCTCGTTCCAGATATCCGGGTTGCGCAGGCCGGGGCCTTTTTCCGCGAGCGCTACGGTTGCGTAGAGCTCAAAAATATGCCCGGTCGAAATTTTAAAACGGATGCGGCGGCCGTAGCCCGGCTGATCGGAGTTGGCGGGGACTTCCGTAACGGGATAGCCAAAGGCTTCGGTTTCCTTTGCCATCCGATCGAGCGTCTCTTCCGAATCCACCTTGAAAGCGACGAAATCCAGTCCGGCTTCATCCGCAAGGCGAAGGGTCACGGAATGATGGTCGAACTCGTCGTACGTTTTGAGGCAAACGCGCCCGTCCGCAGTGCGGGCAACCTCGTCGAGACCCAGAATGTTCTTGTAGAAGTCCAGCGTTTTGTCAAGATCCAGCACGCGCAGCTGAATCAGTCCCGGGCGCAGGGTTTGATTGAGTGCCATGGTGATTATCTCTCCTTTTCTTTATTCAGTGGCCGCTCAAAGGCCAAATTTCACAGGCTGTCTGCCTGAAATTCATCCCGATTCCCATCTGCGGGGGCAAGAACGAGATCGCTCTGCGGATAAACGCAGCAGAGCAGCACTGTGTTTTCGCTCTGTTCCTGCCGCGTCACGTGCGCGCGGCTCATGGGCTGAAAGGCGCAGACGCTTCCGCGGTGAACGCGCATTTTGCAAATTCCGCAGCCGCCGCCCTGGCAGCCGCTTTTGATGCCGCCCACGTTAGCACGCCGCATAGCGGAAAACACGCTTTCGTCCGCCCGGCAGGGGAACGTTTCGCCCGTATGCAGCAAGATATGAAAGGCAGGTCTCGCGTGTTCCTCCGCCAGCACCGTCATCTCCTTGACGGCAGAATCGTTTCCCATCCGCGCTTCCATATCAAGCTCCCTGCGCCTGCTTGAGGCCGTAGGCAACGTCGATAATTAAATCTTCCTGCCCGCCAACCATCTTGCGCTTGCCGAGTTCCACGAGGATATCGCGCGGTTCGAGCGCAAATTTTTGCGCGGCGGCGTAGACATGCAGTAAAAAGCTGGAGTAAACGCCCGCGTAGCCAAGCATGAGCGAACCGCCGTCCACGACCTGCGGGCGCCGCATAATGGGAGCGACGGCCTGCTCAGAAGCGTCGATCAATCCGTAAAAATCCAGTCCCGTTTCAATTCCCTTTCGCTGGAGCACGCCGGTGAGCACCTCGATTTGCGTGTTGCCCGCTCCGGCGCCGAGCCCGCGCAGCGTCGCGTCGATATAGCCTGCTCCCGCTTCGATAGCGGCAAGTGAGTTCGCAACCGCTAGGCTGAGGTTGTTATGGGCGTGGAATCCGACCGGAATGCTCACCGCCGCACGGACGGCCTGCACACGCGCTTTGACCTGCTCCGGCAGTAGCGCGCCTGCGGAATCCGCAAGGTTGATATAATCCGCGCCATAGGACTCCATTTTTTTCGCCTGTTCGGCAATGCCTTCGGGGTCGAGCATATGCGTCATCATCAAAAACCCGACCGCCATCATGCCCAGCGACTTTGCCGCGCCGATGTGCTGCGCGCTGATATCCGCCTCGGTCACGTGGGTGGCAACGCGGACGACCGACGCGCCGTTGTCTTTTGCGCGGGTCAAATCGGCAATGGTACCGATTCCGGGCAGCAGCAGAACCGCGATCCTGGCGCGCTTCACCGAATCCGCCGCGGCGGAGATCAGCGAAAACGGGTCTTCCTTTGAAAAACCATAGGTATAGCTCGAACCGCCCAGCCCGTCGCCGTGGCTGACCTCGATAATGGGTACACCGCAGTTGTCGAGCAGGCCTGCAATCAACCGCGTCTGCTCCTGCGTAAAGCTGTGCCGCACGGCGTGGCTGCCGTCCCGCAGGGTGGAGTCCACGATTGTCAGCTTCGTTTGCTCGCTCATTTCACGTCTCCCCCTTTCAGCAGCTCTTGCGCAATGGTTTCGGCAGCCGCGATCGCCGCGGCGTTGATGATGTCGAGATTGCCCGCATAGGTGGGCAGAAAATCACCCTGACCCTGCACCTGTACGACGACGCTGACCTTGTCGCCTTCCATCTGCGGCGGTACGCGGAGACGGTAGCCCGGCACGTACGCCTGCACCAGCTCCACCGCGCGCAGAATGGAATCGCGAATGGTTTCAAAAGGCACGCTCGCATCCGAAACACGCATCAAAACCGTATCCGTCATGTTGATCGGTGGTTCGGCGGGATTGAGCACGATGATGGCCTTGCCCGTTTTCGCGCCGCCTACAACCGCAAGCGCGCGACTCGTCGTTTCCGTAAACTCGTCCATATTGGCGCGTGTTCCGGGACCCGCGCTCTTGGAGGCGATGGCGGCGACGATTTCGGCATACTCCACCCCCGCAACGCGGCGAACCGCGTCCACAATGGGAATGGTTGCCTGCCCGCCGCAGGTTACCATGTTGAGATTCGGCATGGATTTCAGATCTTCCAGGTTGACGCAAGGCACACAGTAGGGACCGACGGCGGCGGGCGTGAGGTCGATGGCCACAATGCCCGCCTGCGCCAGCGCCGGCGCGTCAAACTTTTCATGCGCGGTGGCGCTGGTTGCGTCAAACGCGATCCGGATTTCGGGATTGCGCACAACGGCCGCAACGCCTTCGGTGGAGACGGGGATGCCAAGCGCGGCTGCACGGCGAATGCCTTCGGACTCCACAATACCGGTCATCAGCGCCATCTCCAGATAGGGACTGCGCAGTATCTTCATCATCAGATCGCTCCCGATGTTGCCGGGGCCGATCACGGCGACCTTGACTTTATTAGAGCTGTTATTCAATCGTATCACCTGCCTCAATTAAGGGTTTTTTCTGCGCTGAGGTCTCTATTGAATCAGCATTCACGCAAAATTTCGTATCAGAAATAAACCGGAGCGCCGCGCCTGATTGCCGGCGCCGATCTGCGGGGTTGTTTTATGGGATTGTCCGGGGCTTGCGTACCGGGAATGCTGCGTTGTGTTTGTCGAAGTTACATCAAATAAAGCGTGCGCTAACTGAACCGAGAGACGAGAAGGCTGCGATAAATTCATCCCCCTTATGAGCGGGCAGCGCCGCGCTGAACGCGCCGGAGAGGATGATTTCACCCCGTTTGAGCAAAACGCCGTAGCGGCGCAGACAGTTGGCAAGCCATGCAACGGACACGGCGGGATCGCCCATCACGGCAGAGCCGACGCCTTCGCTGACGACGCCCGCGCCTGTCCGCTCAACCTTCATGGTAACCGATCGAAGATCGAGCCCTTCGGGAGAAACGCGGCGCTTGCCGAGTACATAGCGTCCGGAGGACGCGTTGTCCGCAATGGTATCCGCGAGTTTGATCTTCCAGTCGGCAATGCGGCTGTCGACAATTTCAAACGCGGCAGCGACAGATTCCGTCGCCTGCAGCACATCCGCCGCGCTCACGTCCCGATCCGGCAGATCCGCGCCGAGGAGGAAGGCGATTTCGGCTTCGATCTTGGGCTGCATCAGTTGATCGGCTTCCACGTCGCCGCTGCGGTCCATACTGGTAAAGAGATGTCCATAGTCCGGCTCGCCGACGCCGAGAAGCTTTTGCATGCCCGGCGAGGTCAGCCCGATCTTCTTGCCGGAGACGACCGCCCCACGGGCGACGAGCTTTTCAACGCGCAGCAGCTGAATGGCGTAAGCGTCGTCCGGCGTCAGATCCGGATAGTCCAGTGTGAGCGGAGCGATGGCGATGCGCGTGCGTTCCGCCTGCTCCAGCCTGTCTGCGCAGCGCGCAAGAATCTCTTTCGTATACTTGCCGTTTTGCAGGGAGGATCGATCGCCCGCAGAAACATCGTTAGCCCTCATACTTTTGCGTAGGGCGGGTCGATCGTTAAAAAGCTGTGTACGATCGCCGCGAATTCCTGCGTGCGCTCAATCTGCGTCCAGTGTCCGCACTTGCCGAACACATGCAGCTGCGCGTTTTCCAGAAGTTGGATGAGCTTCATGGACGTGGAAAGTGGAATGACCCGATCCTCGCGGCCATGGACGATCAGCGTCTGGTGGCGGACTTCCTTGAGGTAGATTTCAAACTGCGCCATGGCCTCTACGCCGTCCTGGCGCGGTTCCGGGAACATGGAAGAGAAGCTCTCCTGAAAACCGGGCTGAATACTGCCTTCGTAACGGCCTTTCGCAAGCTCCGGCGGCATCATCTTGCGGTTGTAGGCAAAGATGCCGATGAGCTCCTGCATGTTCTCCAGCGACGGCTGATAGCCCCAGACGCGGTCGAGGCCGTATGTCAGCGGGAAGGTAACGCCCATGCTGCCCATCAGTACGAGTTTGCGAACGCGCTCCGGCTTGAGGATGGCGAGTGCCAGCGCCAGCGCGCCGCCAAAGGAATTGCCGATGATATCCGCCTGCTCAATCTGCAGCGCATCCATAAAATCGACCGTCTGCTTTACCCAAACGTCCATGCTGTACTTCATACCCGCCGGACGGTCCGAATACCCAAAGCCGACGAGATCCGGCGCGTAGATATGGTGGCCGCCGGAAAGCAGCGGAAACAGTTTGTTCCAGTTTGCCCAGGCGGATACGCCGGGGCCAGAGCCATGCAGCATGATCAACGGGAAGCCGCTGCCAACATCGTGATAGTTCGTTTGAAACGTTCCGGTTTGAATGGACTTTGCAATTTCCGGTCGTTTTTCCATTGTTTGAATCCTCCCTTGGAACAGTATATGATTAAAAAATTAGTTGCATTTTCTTAATACCGCAGGTGCTTGCGCCCACAGCCGGGACGCTTTGGGGACAGCGCTTATATATAAGTGCTCTTGAGCGTTTTGGTGATGGCCGCCGCGGCTTCTACCACGCGGTTTTTCATGCGTTCCAGCTTTGCGCCGTCAAAATTATTCTGCATGCCGGAGATGCTCAGGGCGTACTTGACCTGTCCCTTGCCGTCAAAGATCGGGGCGGCAACGCAGCAAAGTCCCAGCATGATTTCGCCGTTGTCGATGGCGTATCCCTGCTCGCGAATCGTTTCCAGTTCCTTTTCCAGCGCGGCAGGGTGTGTAATGGTGTTTTGCGTATAAGCAACGAGCCCGTGCTCCCGAATGATCTGCTTGATTCTGGCCTGCGGCATAAACGCCAGCATGGCCTTGCCTAACCCGGTGCAATGGAGCGGCAGCCGCCCGCCAATTTCGGAGACGATGCGGATGAGGTGCGTGGAGTCCAGCTTTTCGAGATAGAGGATCTCGCCGCGGTCCTCCGTGCAGAGCTGCACCATTTCGCCCAGTTCCGCGTTGAGCTTCTGCATATACGGCATCGCGATGGAGCGGATGTCCCACATGCGGCCGACCTTGACGCCGAGTTCGAAAAAGCGAACACCGAGTCGATAACGCCCCGTTTCCTCGGACTGCTCCACGTAACGGTACTGCACCAGCGTCGAAAGAACACCGTGAACGGTGCTCTTTGGCCAGCCGAGTTCGTTGGAAAGTTCGGTGAGCGAATGCTCGCGCGGCTCGCCGGAAAGCGCCTCCACGAGAAGAAGCGCGCGCTCGATCGATTTCACATGTGCGGAGTCTTGTTTTGTCATGTTGTTTTCACCAGACACGGCAGAGAAGTACTTGCTCTCAACGCATTTATCATAACACTACCGAAAAGCGGATTTCAATCGGTTTGTTCGTAAATGTAAAATGACAGTTCCCACATACCGAACAAACAGGGTTTTCGCGCCCTTCCGCGCCCGCCGAGCCAATATCGCATCATAAAGCAGGCGGTAAGCAGAATATTCCAAAAAAGCCCGCGAAATGAACCACTTCGCGAGCTTTTGTTGATAACGCATTGCCGGCTTGTTCCCCGTTCCGGAGGTCAGACACAGTTCAACGCTTGAGGGCGGACTTCGAAGGATCGAGACCAGGGACTGCGGCTTTCGCTTCGTCCTTCCGCCTTCAGCCTGTCAAGCTTTCATCCTTTGTCCGCTGCTGAACGAGCTTGCTTTGTTCGTTGCTGAACGAACTTGCTTTGTCCGCTGCCGAACATGCTTTCGTTTTTTCGCTTTCAGCTGAATAAACTTTCGTCTGCAAGAATCTTGGTCGTCAGCGCCGCCACGGAACCAACTGTTTCCACTTCGGCCCAACTGCGCTTATCAAAAATCAATTCCAGCCGAGAATCGGGCGGATAGTAGAGAAACGAACGAATCGAATCCAGCAGCGCCTGTTTAAAGTAGGAATCCGCAAACGAAAAATATCCTTGAAAGATGATAATCTGCGGGTCAAAGACGACAAAAATGCTCTTCAGCGCGGCGGCAACGCAGGTGGCCATGAATTCCGATACCTCCCGGCAAAGCGCGTCGCCCGCCTCCGAGGCTTCGAACACGTCCGGATATTCAATCTGGTCAAGCGGCTTGCCGCCGAGCGCGCTTGTTTGATAGCGCACCGGGTCCTTTGCGAGCTGCCCTCGAATCCGCTGAATGCTGATGAGCCGTTCCAGACAGCCGTGGTTGCCGCATTTGCATAGCTCCGGATCGGACGGATCTATCACGATATGCCCGATTTCGCCCGCCAGCGAATGACAGCCGAAGAACATCTCCCCTTCGCTGAAGAAGCCGCCCGCAATGCCAACGCCCACAAAAACAGTAATCGCCTGCGTATCCGCAAACCGGTTTGCGTAGCCCTTGAGCGCGGCAAACGCCGCAACGCGGGCATCGTTTTCCACAATAGCATATTTCGCCGTTGGAAACAGGCCGATCAGTCTGTTGTAGTCAAGCTCCTCCTGCGAGGATTCTATGATATAGGCAAGGTTGTAACGAATTCTTCCGGTTTTATGATCGATCACGCCGCCAAGCGAATAGCAGACGCCAAAAAGATGCTCCTCTTCGAATTCGGTGAGGAAAACTTTTGTATTCTCCCGCATCGACTGGTAGATATCTTCCGGGGTTTTGCAGTTTGCCCAGACGCAGTGCTTGTTTTTAATGATGCGCCCGGCCAGATCGGTCAGCGAAAAAACATAGCCCCCCGTCCGGTTTTGAATGGCGAGCAGGTATTTTTCCGGGTTGAGTATATAGAGTTCCGGCCGTTTTCCGCCCATCGCGCCGGAAACGCCCTTTCCAATCGGAACCAGCAGCTCGCTGGCAAGGAAATGCTCAATGCTCTTCTGCACGGTTTGCCGGCTGATTCCGGTAGCATCGGAAACTTCAATGGCGGTGCTCGCTTCGCCATTGAGAAACGCTGAAAGCACCGTTCGTCTGTTTTTGATTTTCAGTTCTTTGGGAATTGCCGCTCTGATATTTTGGTTGTCTTCAATCATACGTCCTCTTTCGATTGCAAACAAACTTTGATTACTTTATTATAGTCAGCCCGTCCGCATAAATGCAAGAACAGCGTATTGCAGTTGAAGCACATCAAGTAAACCGCAGCGGATGCAACGCGAGTATTCGGAAAAACAGCCGCAGAAACGAACCCGCCTGTACAGCATGTTTCGCTGTGCAGGCGGGTTTTCATTTACTCAACCCAGCTTAGCATCCGCTTGATCGACTCGTCCCAAAATCCCCATTCGTGCGTTCCGTTCCACTCTTCAAACAAAACTCTGCTTGACATGCTGGCGTTCAGCCGCGCAGCCAGTCTGGTGTTTGCCTCATATAAACCATCCTGCCTTCCGCACGTCATGTACACGCGCAGCCGTTCCAGGCTTTTGCAGTTGCGCTCCGCCAGACGGAACAGGTCGCAATCGTCCGGTATGGACGCCGGATCGCCGAAGATCGCCTTGAACGTCGCGTCAAAACCGCGCGTTGGCGGGTGAGCGGCAACGTCAACCGCCATCTGCCTGATATCGGCCACGCTTGAAAACGCGCCGCAGGCAATGTACCGTTCCGGATACGTCAGCGCGCATTTGAGCGCGCCATACCCGCCCATGGAAAGCCCGGCGATCATCAGATCGTCCGGCGCAAACGACATTTGAAACATCCCTGAGCAGAGCTCTGGCAGTTCTTCCGTTACATAGGTAAAAAAGGCGTCCCCATACACCATATCCCGGTAAAAACTTTTCTCCGCCTGCGGCATGACGACCGCAATGCCGTAACGTTCCGCATAGCGAATGATGGAAGTCCGCATCCACCAGGCCGCCGCGTTGTCCGTCAGCCCGTGCAGCAGGAGCAGCGTTTTTCCCGCCAGCGTATGTTTATCGTCGTAACAAGGCGCGTCCAAGCGGGCGTTCCTGCTGTCTTGCGGCAGGATGATGCCCAGCCGTGTATCGATCTGCAGCGCCTCGGAATAGATGACACCGTCAAAAAAGGACATTGTTTACCACCGCCTAGTTCTTCTTTGCATACTTTCTTACATCGATCGCCACAGCGGCGATGATGATGATTCCCTTGGCCACGTACTGCCAGTACGGGCTCAGCCCGATGAACGTCAGCCCGTAGCTCATGATGTTGAAGATGATCACACCCGCTACGACGCCGCCTACCCCGCCGATTCCGCCACCCGCGGAGCACCCGCCGATGATGCACGCGGCGATGGCGTCCAGTTCGTACCCGGTTCCGTAGGAAGCGGTGCCGCTGCCTGTGCGCGCGGCCTCCAAACATCCGCCCATGCCGTAAAGAGCGCCCGCAATCGCAAACGTAAAGAGCTGGATTTTGAGCACGTTGATGCCGGAAACCTTTGCCGCTTCCATATTGCCGCCGACGGCAAAGATTTCTTTGCCCAATATGGTCTTATTCTGAAGAATCCAAACAATCGCAACGCAGGCAACCGCGATCAACAAAATATAGGGAATATCGTGAAACGACCCCGACCCGAGCGCCTTAAAACCATCCGTAAAGCTGCCGAGCGGCTGCGAATTGTTCGGCTCGGCATCCATATAGAGGTTCGAAATGCCAAATGCGAGCATCGCCGTGCCCAACGTGGCCAGAAACGCCGGTACTTTGAGTTTTGAAACGACAAGGCCGTTAAACAGTCCGAACACCGCGCCAACCAGCACCGCAACAAGAAGCGGCACAAAAGCGGGCAGTTCAGGCAGATTCGCGTAATATTTCAGGTAATAGGAACTCTGTTCGGCAAGCGTACCTGCAATGACGGCCGTCAAGCCAACCATTCGTCCGCCGGAAAGGTCGGCGGAGCCGGAGATGATAACGAACATGCATCCCAGCGCAACGACAATGCGAACGGAGCTTTGCATTAAAATATCGCGCAGCACCCGCAGCGAGAAAAACGACGGCTTAATCACCACGACCAGCGCAATCATGACGAGCATAATGCCGTAGATCGCATTGTTCATCAGAAAGAGTCTCAGGTCGAACTTACTTTTTGCTTTCATTCTCGTATTCTCCTTCATTGTTCGCGTAAGAACTGGCAAGATGCATGATCGACTGATCATGAATCTGATCGCCTTCCAAAATGCCGGACACGCGCCCTTCGCACATCACCATCACGCGGTCGGACATGCCGATGAGTTCCGGCATTTCCGAGCAGACGATGATAACGCTTTTGCCCTGTTTTGCCATTTCGACCAGCAGAGAGTAAATTTCATACTTTGCGCCAATATCAATTCCGCGCGTCGGCTCGTCCAGTATCAGAATATCCGGCTCGGTCAGCAGCCAGCGCGCAAGCACGACCTTCTGCTGGTTGCCGCCGGAAAGGTACTTGATCTGCGTCAGAATGCTCGGGGTTTTGACCGAAAGCGCTTCTATGAATCTCTGCGTATCTTCATTGCGCTTCTTCTTTTTTAAAAAGAGCGTCCCGCCGGTATAGCGCTTGCGGTTGATCGTCTGGTTTGCAATCACGGTGTTTTCGACGATGGAAAGCATCGGGATGATGCCGGTTTCGCGCCGCTCTTCGGTTAAAAGCGCAAAGCCGTTTTTAATCGCGTCCTGCGGGCAGGTGATGCGGAGAACCTTTCCGTCCTTGCTCACCGTTCCCGCGCTGACCCCGCGCAGGCCGAAGATCGACTCCACCATCTCGGTTCTCTGCGCGCCGATCAGCCCGCCTATGCCAAAGATTTCGCCCTTGCGCACCGTAAAGCTGACGTCGCGAAAGGATTTCGGGTTGCTCGAAGTGAGGTGCTCCACCTTCAAATGCACATCGCCCGGCTGGTAATCCCTTTTCGGAAAACGGTTCGTCATTTCGCGGCCGACCATGCGGTTGATGATTTTGCCGTTGTCGAGCTCGCTTGCCGGCCAGGAGCCGACACACATGCCGTCGCGCATGATGGTCACTTCGTCGGCAATCTGCAGGATCTCTTCGATCTTGTGCGAAATATAGATGATCGCTACGCCCTGGCTGGTCAGCTGCCGGATGATTTTAAACAGCAGTTCCGCCTCGTTCTCGGAAAGCGACGAGGTCGGCTCGTCCATGATGATGACGCGGGCGTCGCAGGAGATCGCACGCGCAATTTCAATCAACTGGCAAAATGAAACAGAGAGGCGCGCCAGCGCGGTTTTCGGATCGATCTCGATCCCGAGCCCCTCGAACAATTTGACGGTATTTATATACATGGTCTTTTTATCGACCCATTTTATGCCAAGTGTTTTTTTATACGGAATCCGGCCGAGCCATACGTTTTCCATTACATTTCGGCTCCGCACGACTTGCAGTTCCTGATGGATCATGGAGATCCCCCGGTCGATCGCATCGCGCGTATCAACAAAATGAACCGGTTCTCCGTTCATGATTATTTCTCCCGCATCCGGCCGGTAAATACCAAATGCGCACTTCATCAGCGTCGATTTGCCTGCGCCGTTTTCGCCCATGACGGCATGAACGGTTCCGGCGCGTACGCGCAGGGAAACATCGTCAAGTGCCTTCACCCCGGGAAACTGCTTGCTGATATGTTTCATTTCAAGAATGACATTGGAATGCTCCATGCTGCTCTCCTTTGTTTGCCTGTCCGGATCATCCGAGCGCCGGCGGCCATATCACAGGCCGCCGGCAGCTCTGCTTGCGATTAATACGTTGCGTCGGCGATGTTGGTGGCGTCGATCGGGATATAGTCGATCCAGATCCGGTGGCCTTCCACTTTGAAGCTCGCGTCATACGCAAGGTTTTCGGCGTTTACTTCCAGACCGGACTGGAGGCAGAACATCAGCCGATAGGCAAGGTTGCCAAGGGTGACAGGATTGTTCAGCGCGGTGCCAAGCAGCGTGCCTTCCTGGAGCGCTTCGCAGCCAACGGCGGTCGCGTCAACGCTCACAACGGGGATCGTCGGGCCGTCGTCGTCAAACCAGCCCGCCGCTTTCATGGCTTCAATCGCGCCGAGCGCCATATCGTCGTTGGCGGCAAACACGGCTTCAATATCGTCCGAGTTCGAAGTGAGAACCGACTGCATGGTGTTCATCGCGTCCGCGCGGCTGTAGTTACAGACGGCTTCATATACCTTGTTGGTCGTAATGCCCGCGCCTTCGACCGCCGCGATGGCGTAATCACGGCGCGCCGTGGAGTCATAATGCCATTCGAACCCGATCAGCATCACATAATCCATCATGCCGTTGCCGTTGCGGTCCGCTTCGGGATGCGCCTGCCAATACTCCGCGGCATAGTTGCCCATGATCGTGCCGGACTGATCCGCCAGCGAAGAGATGAACCAGACGTTGTCGTACAGGGCAAACTCTTCATCGGTGGGCGTGTTGGTGTTGAGGAAGATCAGCGTGGTTCCGGCGTCCTTTGCCTGCTGAATGAGAGTGGCAACACCGGCGGTGTCCAGGTTGTTCACGAGAAGGTAATCAACATCCTGCGTTAAAAAGAGGTTGACGTTGTTGGCCTGTGTCGGGACGTCGAAAGCGCTGTCCGCGGAAGAAAGGGTCAGCCAGTCGCTGCCGGCTGCCGCGTCTTCCAGGGTCTGGCGCGCGCTGGAGATGAACGTGTCGGCAAAGTTATACCAGCAGACGCCCGCAGTTGCAGGTGCGAGCGCGGCTGCCGTCGCTTCCGCAGGAGCTTCCGTAGCGGCTGCTTCGGCCGCGGCTTCGGTTGCGGCGGGTTCGGTGCTTTCCGTGGCGGTTTCCGTTGCCTTGCAGGCGAACAACGAAAAACTGAGCACTAAAACCAGAGTAAGCGCAAGAATTTTTTTCATTGGTTTCTCCTCCATATTTGATTTATATTCTAGCAGGCCGTTCCTGCCGGGGATATAGTGGAATTGGGGAAAAGAAAAACAGGAATGAAACAGAAACGGAGACGAAGACGACTTGCTGGAATTATGTGTCCCGGCTGCGCAGTGGAAGCGCCATATGCCGTACTCGTGCATCAATGATCAGCTGTCGATATAAACGATGGATGCCAGACCGTGTTCAACGCGCACCTGTTTGCCAAACATGCCAAAGACGGAACCGCTGCCGACTGGATCGGGTGGAAAGCCGAACCCGGCCGTATCGGTCTTGGCTACGGCGACGCCATCCAGAATCTGCTGATCCAGCGCGATGAAATCGTCCAGATACGGTTCGGGATTCAGCATGCAGCCGTTATGCGCGGGGCAGATGAAGTCGTAGTCACTCCGGCGCGATTTCAGCTTTTGAATATTGGCTTGATGGCGCGCGACCGTTGGCAGAAACGCCGGTTCCGTTCGACTCTTGAGCATCAGCACCTGCCCGCTTTCGAATTCATCCCCCGTAAAAAGAATCCGGTTCGTTCGATCGATAATTGCAATGCTTCCCGCGTGGTGCGCCGGAATCGAGAGAATCTCCAGCTCATGATTGCCAAGATCGATCCTGTCGCCCGCGTGCAGCGCGTGCATTTGATAATCCGGGTAGGGCTTCTCGGCCGCCAGGCGTTCCTGAACAGGCTCGAACGTATGCCTGCAGTCCGCAAAAGCCTCTTCCGCCATCCAGACTTCCGGCCAGCAGCCGTTTCCTCCGGTATGGTCGAAGTGTCCGTGCGTGTTGATCACCATCACAGGCCTCTTTGTGATGCCTTCCACAAAACTGCGGATATTTCCTCCCCCGCTGCCGGAGTCGATCAGCGCCGCGCGATCAACGCCAACCAGCAGGTACATGAAATTCTGCCACCGATTCGTAATCGCCCAGAGTCCGGGACGAATCAGCCATTTGCCATATAGGTTTCCTTGTTGGTCGACATTGACAGAAAGCATAGAATACCTTGTTGTATTATTTTGTTACGTAATGTTGTTTGCTTACTGAACACTATACTTATACCAGTGGGTGTATCGTTTGTCAAGCATGAATTTACACTGCTTTTAAGGCTCGATTTGCCGGACGAATCCGGATTTTAGATTTTGGCAGGAACGACGCGGAATGTAAATGCGCAATAGATCGCAAATCATACACCGAAAAGGTGCTGACCGACGGGCTCGCTTGAAAATAGTGTTTGCCCGCATCAAGCTTCGGGCGGTATTCAATACCACGGTTTTCGAGCACAAGCGTATGCTGTGCGACAGCACGTTGAAAAACAAAGGAAGCTGTTCTTGCTGCGCTGGCGCTCTTTTCCAAAGCGATCTATGCCGTTTAAATCCATCTTCCGCTGCAAAAAAACCGCCTTGCTCGGGCGGTTTGGAGGATAATGCGCTGTCTGTTTTGTGGGGGCGAACCGAACCAGTCGGAATATTCGTACCAGAAAATAAGGGTTCGTTCAGGGCGTTTCTGCGGGATACGTAATCTGATACACGTTCCATTCGTCGGCCGCGCAAACAAAAGTGAATTGGCAACTGCTGCAGACGGAGTATTCTTTTGTGGTGATTAAGTAGCTGATGTCGTATTTCTTTAAATCATCGATGCAAAAATTGATGCTGATCAGATCTTCCTTTTGTTTGGTAAAGCTCGTTTCCTGTTCCACAAGATTCAGCGATATGTGGCAGAACCTGTTGTAGACGTCCGCATACTGCCCGGCTGGATCCACTGCTTCCCACTTGTCCGGGTCCGGATAGGCCTGGGTCGAGTCAAGGCAGGCTTTGCCGGCGAGCAATGGGGCGTTGGTAACAGGCCAATTGCCTTCCACCAGATAGAGATCGCCGGGTGTGTTTTCGATCGATACAAGCGTTTTTACCAGGTTGGTTTCCGTAACGCAGCTGATCCCCTGCTGAATCGGGTTGACAAACGCACCCGCCGCGAGCATGACACAGGAAAGCGAGAAAATCAGGATGCGTTTATGTACGGCTTTTTCATCCTGTTGGCGATACAGTAAATAGAATATGGTCAAATACAGGACGATAAGTACGGTCAGCGTCACTTTGCCGACCTGGTAAAAGCATAGTATCGGGATCATATTGCAAGCAGTGCTGATCAGCGCACTGGCCAGAACCAACAGCAACGGCATTCCTTTGCTGCTGGAAAGATTGCGAAACAGCAGGATGCAGTCTGCCAGCCCTAAAGCAATATTCATGCGGCTGCATTGAGACAGCAACGTCGCCTTGGCGACGACTGCCGGAACTCCCACAATCAGAAAATACAAACAAGCCAGTTCCACCGCGATCAGCGCAATGGATAAGGCGTCCTTCTTTTTCGTTTTAATGGCAGAGTAGCACGCCAATATCAAGCCTGCGGGAGCGAACGTCAGAAAGCAGGACAATTCACAGGAATTGAGAATCGGCGCTTCGATGAACGGCAGAAGCAGAGCATACAGCCCGGTAAAATAACTTGGCGTATCAAAAAGCCCACCGCCTGTTGCAAGGCGGTTCCCTGGGTACACGCTGTTACGGATTGCATTGAGAGTCGCCATGTCGGAACATGCAACGACTAGTATATAAGCAACAACGATTCCCGCAGGCAGAAGGAGTGTTGGGATATCGGCTTTATGCAGTTGTTTGCGGTTACAGACCAAAATGACGATGGCGATGGCAAGGACGATATAAAACGTGGAAATCAGCCAGGAAATATAAGCAATCATGACATAACAACCAATGCAGTAGGCCAGCAGCACCGCAAGCAAAATTCGCTTTTTTCTGCTGTTGCTGTTGACATAAGCATCAAGACACAGCAGCATCGCCTGACTGAAGATTAAAACCTCCGCCACGCTTTGGCTGTACCACCACTGCACATATGGCGCAAACGTGATTACCATCGCTGCGCCAAAACTCAGCCATGCGTTTTTCTTTGTATACCGCATCGCCAACTCAAACGAGACAAGGAAAAGCAGTAAAAAGCGCATCGTCCATAAAAAGCTGAACCCTCTTGCCGTACCCAGCAATAGGAAACCCCAGTACAGCGGTTTAAAAAGAAGCGCCGGGTTTAATGCCGGTATGCCGCCAACGCTGATCCACAGCGTGCTGACATTGCCGCCGGCAATTGCCTGACTGACGGCGGGCCACCCCTCATAGCCTTGCGAAATCGCAAAGGCCGACCAAACGGCCCATTCGTCGCTGCGGATTCCTTTTGCACTTCCCAGAATCGGTTTGTACTGCTCGGCGCCTTTGAGAAAGCTGCTCCATTTGTAAAGGCTCGTGCCGTTCAGCTTCAACAGCACGCAGAACAAGAGGACAAGCAACGCGATGATATAGCGTTTGCGGCAGCAAAAGCGAAAGAATTTCGTTTTTCCGTAGATCAAGTTTATCCCAATGAAGAGAAGCACAGCAAAAACCAGGAAGGTGAGAACGATCTGTTTTCCGCTGATATTCTGTAGATAATTCCCAACCCAGGGTCCAATCCCGATGCGCGATACAAACGCGGATAATACTTGCCCAATTTCGCTGGTTTGTTCCGAATGCTCGCCGCTCAGCGCTATAAAAGTGCATGCCGAGACAAGCGCGGAAATCAAGACAACGCAAAACCAACCGCCCCCCGATTGGATTTTTTGCGATAATGTTTCAGGCTCTGTGCTATTGATTTTAGAGGGGCTTTTTTGCAATGCGGATCTCTCCTTTTGGCACTTGGATTACAAGGTATAAAAAACCACATGGCTCGTTTTCACGGTCTCCCTGTGGTGAATGAAGCGTTATTTAATTTGGACAACGAAGTGACCGCAACGTTCTCCCATATAGTCGGATGTTCATCAATGGAATAATCGAAATCGATCAAGCGGTTCCCTTCCATCTAACACTCACTCCGTTTGAGCCGATCAGCTGCCCGCCGAAACATGCATGCAGCCCGATCTCATTGTAGAACGCGGCGGCGAGAATCGTCAATACTTGTATTGTGAATAATATACCAGTATCCCGTCATTCCTTCCCGCCAGCATTTCATTTGCCAGCCGTACCGCGCGTACCCGCCAGCTCTTTTACCCTATGAAAGCCAAATATACTCTCGCCGCGCTCCTGCGCAAAGCCGCTTTTGCCGCTCCGGAAGGATAAACGGTCAAAACGACGATTCAACAAATGTTCCGGAATTTCAGCCGGAAGAATTGACTTCTTTCGGCTTTGTGATATAATATTTTTATATTATATTACTTCTATCAATATATAATTTATTTGAAAGTGTTTGCTATGTACGAATATTTTAGAAAAACCGCGCTGGACGAACAGTTTTACCTCGAACACATCAAAGGCCGCCTGCCGGGTCAGATTGTGGACGCGCACGCACACTTTAACCTCCCCGAACACGTAAAAAACATCACCCCGCAGGAAATCGCTGAGGATTGGGCGCTGGAAAGCGGCATGCTCATGCCCTACGATGACGCGCAGGCGTACGTCTCCGCCCTGCTGCCGGATCAAAGCGTCAAATTTGTCTGCCTGCCCTGGCCGCTCAAGAACGCTGACACGGTTGGCAACAACCAGTACATCGATTCCATCGTCACTTCCCGTGGCGAACGCGGCTTGTTCACCAACCGTCCGGAATACTCCGTTGAATATCTCGAACAGGCGTTCCAAGCCGGACATTTCTCCGGCTTCAAGCCGTATCCGTATATGGCCAGCAGCATCAAAGGCGCGGACATCAGCATATTCGACTTCATGCCGCACGAGCAGTTTGCACTGGCGGATCGGCTTAAGACCGCCGTTTTAATGCATCTGCCGCGCGCAGGCAGGCTCCCCGCGGAAGGGAACATCCGCGAAATCCGCGAAATTATCAACAACTATCCCAACGTTCGGCTTGTGATTGCGCACTTCGGGCGGTGCTTTTGCCATGAGTTCTTCGAAGAAGCGCTCGACATGCTGGGAAACGATATCCACCGAGTCTATTTCGATACCGCAGCCGTTATCAACCCGAAGGTTTACCGGCTCGCGCTCGACCATCTGGACCACCGGCGGATTCTCTTTGGCACCGATATGCCGATCATGCTCTGGCACGGCAGGCGCGAATGGGTCAACCGCAGCTACGTCAATCTCTGCCGCGAGAATTTTTCCTGGAGCAACCATAAATACCCCGCTGAAGAAGCAGGCTATACCTTTATTATTTACGAGCAGCTCAACAATCTGCTCAATGCGCTGGACGGGGATCAAACGATGGCGCAGGCCATCTTCCACGACAATGCGCTCGCGGTTTATCAGGCAAGATAAGCGAGAATTTTCCCCTGAAAAAGCACCGCCCCGTTTCTCCTACTTGTAGAGAGAAGAGAGGCGGTGTTTCTGTTTTCATTTGTTCTTTTTTATTCCTCGGTACTGTCTTGTCCCGCTTCTTCCACGATATCCGTGGTGCGGGCAAGGTTTTCGATTGCGTGTTCCTTGTTGCTGTGCGCAATGGCGAGCACCATGGCGGAAACGACGGAAACCTGCTCGGGCACCGAATTGTTGGTTGCGCGGAAGAATTCCGGATTGCTGTATGTGGTCAGCAGCACGCAGTCAGCCTGCTTGACCAAACTCGACTCGGCAAAACTCGTGACGGCGACGGTTGCGCAGCCGTTTTGCCGGGCATTGTGAATCGCGTCCACAACGCTTCTGGTTTCGCCGGAAGTGGAAAACCCGAACGCCAGATCGTTTGGCCCAAGCACCGCCGCGCTCATTACCTGATAGTTCGGGTCACGGTAAAAGGCGGTGTTGTAGCCCATCCTGCGCAGGTGGAATTCCAGGTATTCCGCGGCGTGCGAAGAGGATCCAATGCCATAAAGCTCGATGCGCCGGGCTGACATAACCAGCTCCACCGCGCGGCAAAATGCGCTTTCGCTGATGAGCACGAGCGTATCCAACAGGCTCTGGGACTTCCTGCGCATCGTGTGGATTAAGATATCGTAGGGGTTGTCGGAATCGCTGTTGTCGCCAAGCAAGAGTGTTTTGGACTGGTTCATGCCAAGCGCGAGAGCGACCTTGAAGTCCGAATACCCTTTGTACCCGGCCGTCTTGACGCAGTTGACCACCGAAAACTGGCTGACGCCCGCTTTCAGCGCAAGCTCCGTTATGCTTATGGTAATGACTTCCTCCGCGTGCGCAAAAATATAGTCGGCAACCATCGCCGCTTTCGGGCTGAGCATGTTGTAAACCGACCGGAGCCGGGCTATGCATTCCGAACTGTTTGTAATCTCCATGGCAGATCTTGAACCTTCCCTTTCGAACCCATTCGGTATCCGCGCCGTATCAATCTGCTCTAGCGCCCGCTGCTCTCATTATATGCTTCCGTTTTGCGCGGCGAAAGGGGGAAAAATGACGGTTTCCACACGGAAATCGTCATTCCTCAGCAAACGCTGCGGCTTGATTATGAAATTAACTATACTTTCCCGAGCTCGCGCATCTTCTTCAGGTGCACGTATCCGTCAAAGAGCACCACGAGAATCAGCGCCGCGCCGACAACCACGCTCTTGAACAGCGAGTTGATTTCGAATAAGTTGAACGCGTTTTCGAGCAGCGCGACAAACGCCGTTCCAAAGAACGCCCCTTTCATATCCCCCTTACCGCCCATCAGAGAACCACCGCCGATGATGCAGGCAATCAGGATATCCATCTGCAACCCCTGCCCCAGATATCGGCTGGCCGACTGGAACCGCGCGATGGAAAGAACGCCCGCAAGCGCCGCCAGCGTCCCGCTGATGACAAAGCAGACGATGGTCGCGCCTTTGACGTTGAAGCCGAGCGAGCGGGCGCTGGACGGATTGCCGCCGATGTAATACAGCTGCCGCCCAAAATAGGTATGCTTCAGCACAAATTCCGTTGCCACCAGAAGCGCAATCATGATCCAGAGCATCGGGTACACGCCAAGGAACGTCATGCTGCCAAAGTTGAGAAAGCTCTGCGGAAATCCGCGCAGCGACATGGCGAGGTTGCTGGTCATGATCATTTCGCAAAAACCCCGGAAGATATACATGGTTCCGATGGTCGCAATCAGCGGGATGATATTGCAGATTGCCACGAGCACGCCGTTGATGAGCCCGATGAGCGCGCCGACGCCGACGCTGAGTAGAATCGCCAGCGGTACGGCGACGCCCTGGCTCAGCAAAAAGCCGCAGAGGATTCCCGCAAGACCCATCACCGAGCCGACCGAAAGATCGAACATGCCGATGATGACCACAAGCATCATGCCGATTGCCATAATCGCGCGCGGCGCGATCAGCGCCTGCATGGAAAGCAGGTTGTTTGCCTGGAAGAAATACGGGCTGAACACCGCCAGCACGAGGAAGAACGCCGCCGACGCGAGCACGCCGAAGAAGCTGTCCTGTTTTTTAAACGATAGATATGCGCGTTTCAACATGTTCCCGCCCTCCTACGCCTTCTTGCTGTTCATGCGCACGTCCAGAAAGACGGCGACAATCAGCACGATACCCTGCATGACCTGCTGGATGAACGGGTCAATGCGGTAAATGGTCATTCCGTTGGCGAGCATGGCGATAAAGATCATGCCAAGCGCCGCTTTGAGGATACCGCCCCTTCCGCCCGCGAGCGAAGCGCCCGCAACGACAAGCCCCGTAATCAACGTAAATTCCAGCCCGCTGCCGGTTAAAACATCCGAGTGCGTGATGCGCGAGGTTGCGATAATCCCGCCGATGGCCGCCGTCAGCGCGCTGGCCGTGAACGCAATGCGCTTAAAACGGTCCGACTTGACGCCGTAGAGGCGCGCGGTCTCCGGGCCGTTTCCGATATAGTAGTACTTTTTGAATACGGGAGTCTTCTTGAGCAGAAATTCCAGAATGATCACGACGGCCACCATCGCGAGAATCGTCCAGTGAATGCCGCCGAGCTTGAACTTTGCCAGCGCGCGGTACTCCGCGTTGTAGGTCACGGCGGTAAAGCTGTTGAACACCACCGCGTTTACGCCGGAAACAAACGAAAGCGAGCCGAGCGTCACCATCATGGAATTGAGCTTAAAGCGCGTCACCAGCGCGCCGATGCACCAGCCGAACGCCGCGCAAAGGATCAAAACGAGAATCGACGAAGGCAGCAGCTTCCATTTCCACACCGTCATGCAAAAGCCGACCAGTGTGCCGGAAAGACCGTACATGGAACCAACCGCAAGGTCGATTTCCCCCATGATGATCAAAAGCGTAAACCCGATGACCGCGAAGAACTGTATGGACACGCCGTAAAGCAGCGAGTAAAGGTTGTTATAGGTGCAAAACGTATCCGAAGTCAGCGTCAGGAGCAGAAACAGCGCGGCGATCAAAAAGAGAATAGTGTATTCGCCGATTTTGAGTTTTCTGTGCAGAACATGTTTCGTGTTGATGGTTTCCATTGTCGTTCAGGCTCCTTTTTCCACAACATCCACGGCAGCCAGCTGCATGACGCTGTTTTCGCTGATATCGTCGCAGTCGATCACGCCGGCAATCCTGCCCGTGTTCATCACGGCAATCCGGTCGGAGAGCGTGATGAGTTCCGGCAGATCCGAACTGAAGCACAGAACGGAAACGCCGTTTCTGACGATCTCGTTGAGCAGGCTGAGAATCTCCAGTTTTGCGCCGACGTCTATGCCGCGCGTCGGTTCGTTGACGATCAGGAATTTCGGCTTCGTGCCGAGGCAGACCGAGAGCATCACCTTCTGCTGGTTTCCGCCGGAGAGACTGCTCGGCTTATCGTATATCGAATTCAGAACGATGGAAAACTGCTTGACATACCGGAGCGTATATTCTTCCATCGCCCGGCGTGAGAGCAAAGCGCCTTTTGTGAGCCGGTCGATCACGGGGATGGCCATGTTGTCTACGATCGGCATGCTGAAC
This sequence comes from Clostridiaceae bacterium, assembly GCA_039683415.1. Lineage (GTDB taxonomy): Bacteria > Bacillota > Clostridia > Christensenellales > CAG-138 > UBA7703. The sequence continues at coordinate 21,823 of JBDKRL010000002.1, read as the reverse complement.
AGCAGCCCGGCATCCTTGCGGTTGTTGTTTAAAAAGATGATGCCTTCGCCGATCATCGCCGTGGGCGTAATGTGCTTGATCTCTCTGCCTTCAAAAAACACCTGCCCGCTTTCCTTGCTGTGCAGGCCGAACATCATGCGCGAAAACTCATACGTGCCGGAGCCTTCCAGCCCGAACACGCCCATAATCTCGCCGTGCCGTACGCCAAGCGACGCACCCACTACGGTTTTGCCTTTGGTAAAATTCCGCGCGTCGAACACGATCTCCGCATCCGCGGGCACCGACGAGCGCTTTTTGGAATAGATGCTCTTTTCAAAATCGCGCCCGACCATGCTGCTGATGAGCATATTCTCGGTCAGATTCGCGTCATTGACAAACGTGTTGATGTACATGCCGTCCCGCAGCACGGTCACGCGGTCGGATATCTCCATGATCTCCGAAATCCGGTGGGAAATATAGATAATCGTGATCCCGTCGTCGCGCAGTTTCTTTAAAATCCGCATGAGATTCTGCGTTTCCTGCGTGTTCAGCCCGGACGTTGGTTCGTCGAGCAGCACGATCTTGGCGTTTTCCGACAGCGCGCGCAGAATTTCCACCATCTGCTGAACGGAGAGACGCAAATCCCCCATTTTCGCTTCCGGATCGATATCCAGATCGAAGCGCGCAGCGGCCTTTTTCACCTGTTCGATCAACTGTTTTTTGGGGATCAATCTATGTTTGGCTTCCCGGTACGGAAAGATGTTTTCGTATACGGTAAGGTTTTCGAAAATGGACAACTCCTGATGAACGACCGTAATGCCCGCGGCATGGGAAGAGAGCGGGTGAAAGGTTTTAACCGGTTCTCCGTCGATCAGGATCGTGCCGCTGTCCGGCGCGTGCTCGCCGGAGAGCACCTTAATCAGCGTGGATTTACCCGCGCCGTTTTCGCCAAGCAGGGTATGAATTTCACCCCGGTGGATATGGAAGCTGACGTCCTTGAGCGCATGCACCGCGCCAAAGCTCTTGGAAATGCCGCGCACTTCCAGTATGTTCTCGTTCTGCTGCATGGAAATAACTCCTTACATAAGAATATGGCTGCCCCCGAAGCCAAACTTCGAGGGCAGCCATCCAAGCGATGACTTATTGATAGAACTCGTAATCCTGCTGCGGCATGTTTTCGCTCATGAAGTTGTCAACGTTGTCCTTCGTGATAAAGACAGTACCATTGTAGCAGACTTCCGGCACGGCGTTAACACCGGCTGCCGCGTTGTCGCCGGAGAGCGGCAGGTTCTGCATGCCGTCTTTGACGATACCGTTGAGGATGAGCAGAGCAAGGAACGGCATAGACGCAGTCTTGTTGATCAGCGTGCAGTTGAGATAACCGGACTTGATGTACTCGAGAGTAAGCACTTCGCGGTCATGCACGATCGCGGTGATGGAGCCGGGCGCTTTGCCAAGCTCTTCCATAGCGGAACCGATGCCCGCGCCGGAACTGGAGTCGAGGCCGACGATGGCGGTCATATCCGCATAGTTGTTGAATGCGGTCTTGGCCTGCTCAATGGCGGTTTCCGTTACGGCTTTGTCGTCGAGTTTGGCAATGACTTCCCAAGTGGAGTTCGCAGCCAGATAATCTTCAAAGCCCTTCAGTTTCGCGTCCGTGTTGGCGGCGCCCCAGTTGCCCATGACGACGACCTTGCCGGTATCGCCAGCGTATTCGATGAGCTTCTTGGCGGTTTTTTCGCCGGAATCATAGTTGTCCAGGCCGATGTAGGAAACGACGTTTGCGCCTTCCATCGTGGATTCGATCGCAACAACGGGGATTCCCGCCGCGGCGGCCGCATCCAGGCCGGGCAGAAGCGACGCGTCAAACACAGGCGTGATGATGCCGTCCGGCTTTTTCGTAATGACCTGCTCAAGCGCGGCAGCCTGTCCCTGCGGATCCCAATCGTCCGGGCCGGTGCGAATCACGGTGACGCCGAGCTGCTTTGCCGCATACTCGAAGCCCTGATGGACGTCGTACCAGTAGGGATGATTGTTGTTGACGCCAACATAGTAGTAGACGATTTCCTTGTCGGCGGTGGTGCTTTCGACCGCTGCGGGCTCAGCGGCTGCGGTTGTGTCTGTTGCGGGAACTGCGCAGCCAAAGAGCGTGAGCAGCATCGCTACGGCACATACCAATGCGATTACTTTCGACGGTTTCATGAAAACTCCTCCTATAAATAGTATTTAGGTGGGTACGCTGCATGGTTTGCAGACAATTGAAGTTTATTTCGCGATTGCTTGATTTCCGATTGGACTTCGAAATCAACTCGATTGGATAGGTGTATTATATAAAACATTTATTTTAATGTCAACCAATAAATAAATATGTTTTTCGAGGATGCGAAATGTTGAGGCGGCGCCGCGTCCCGCTTTGTTGTGCAGCGGGGCAGAAAGCGCTTTTGCTTTCAGATCATCGCGGATATGACGGTTCTTCTATATAAAATACGTTTTTTGCGTAAGCGACGGGCGCGGCGAGGATAATCTGATCGCGGCATCATGCTCTATCATCACCCCGCAATATGCCAGGATCAACCAAGCGTACCGCCGTCCTGAACGTAAATTTCGCCGCTCTGCATGAGTGGGCTCCTGCCGGCACAAGTAACTTTCGCTTCCGCCTGCGAAGTTTATACGATATGCGCCTAATCTTTTTATACGCGCTCCAACATGTTTCCATTGACTATTTGAACGTTCTCTGGTATTATACTTTTACCTTATAGGAACCTATGGGGTTTTCTTTTAACCCTTTCCGTAAACGTTTGCGCGAATGGAGTGATCCCCTCTCATATGCCTATCTCGTTCTGGATCCTGGTAGCCCTGACGTTCATCTTTACCTACGTAAACGGATTCCACGACGGCTGCAACGTGGTGGCGACGCTGATTGCGAGCCGTTCCATGCGGCCGTACCCCGCGCTGGCTTGGGCCGCGGTGGTGGAAGTGCTGTCCCCGTTTGCCATTTTAATATTGGGATCCAGCGTATCGGACACGATTAAAAAACTGGTTTCAGTGAGTTACTACACCGACCCCAATACGAAAAACATCGCGCTGGCTTTCATCACCGCCGGGATTCTGGCGGCCATCATCTGGAACCTCGTGACGTGGTTATACGCCATCCCCGCCTCTTCTTCCCACGCGCTGATCGGCGGCGTGGTGGGCGCAGGGCTCGCGGCATTCAGCAGTCAGGCCATCTCGTGGAGCTATTTCTGGACGAAGGTCGTACTCATGATCTTTGTTACGCCGGTTGTCAGCTTTATCGTCGGTTTCTGCATTCTGGTTCTGCTGCGATTTATCACCCGGAACGCCAGTCTTCGCGCACATACGTTCTTTACCTATGCGCAATGGTTCAATATGAGCTTTCTGGCGTTCAACCACTCGTTCAACGATTCACAGAAGACCATCGGCATCGTGATGATCCTGATCGGTATTTACGGCGGTTCCACGAGCGTAATCCCTCTCTGGGCAATCGCCTGCGCGGCGCTGTGTCTGGCGTTTGGCATCGCATTCGGCGGTTTCAAGATCATCAAGACCGTGGGAACCGGCATTTACAAGGTGCAGGCCATCGACTCCTTTGCCTCCCAAATGACGGCGGGTACGGTCATTCTGGTTTCTTCCCTGCTGGGCGCGCCGGTTTCGTCCAGCCAGATCGTTTCCTCCTCCATTATGGGCGTGGGAGCGGCGGAACGCTACAAGGCGGTCAAGTGGCATGTCGCCGGGCGGATCCTGCTCTCCTGGTTCATCACAATCCCCATCGCTGGATCGCTGGGCGCGCTGTTGTTTATTCTCTTTTCGCATATTTTTTGATACATCCTTCTGACTACTCGATTGAAAGGAGCGTTCCCCACGATGTTGAAACGCAAAGAAACACTCGACTTTTACAGTATTTTAATCCAGCAGGCGCAGGTCATCTGCGACACGGTGCGCGCCCTTTGCGTGTTTTGCAATGACCCCACCACGGAAAACGGGGACTTTGTCAAAGCCAAGGAGCGGGAAGCTGACCAGGTTCATTATCAGCTGGTCGACGCGATCAACCATACGTTTATCACCCCCATCGACCGGGACGACCTCTTCCGCCTCTCCACGTCCATCGACGATCTTGCAGACTATGCCTGGACAACGGTGAAGGATCTGCATATCTACGATATCCTGCCGGACAAGAACCTTGCGTCGATGGTGAGCATTCTGCTGCAAATGGCGGAAGGCCTGCTCCTCTGCGTGAACCATCTGCGCAACAACCGCGCGCAGGTTGCCGCGGAAGCGAAAAAGGTGAAAAAGCTGGAAAACGTGATGAACGTTCGGTATCACGAATCCATTGCGGAGCTGTTCACATCGGACGATTTTAAAAAGATACTCAAATACCGCGAAATCTACAGCCACATGAATCATGCCTCCGACAAAGGCGATATGTGCGCAAACCTTCTGCAGGATATTGTAGTCAAACTCTAAGCAGTCGCGATATGCGTAAAAAAGCAGTCCCGTGGAAATGATCCGCGGGGCTGCTGCAGTTTAATCGATAACAATGGAAAGTTGGTTACTTTGGTCGCGCCGCCCTTGACCGAACGAATCCTCAGCGGTTGACCGCGTAAACCGGTTCAACCGTGGTTTCTTCCTCCGCGTTGGCGGGCGTCAGCAAGCGGATTCGGTGCAGGGCGTTTGCGCGCGCAAACTCGCTTGGCAGCGGCGTATCACAGACGATTGCAAAAAGACGGCCGATTTCGCAGAACGTAATCAGCGCGGTGTGGCCAAAAACAGAATCGTCCGCCAGCAGCACCAGGTCGCGGTTCCACTTGGCCACGTTCTTTTTGACTTCGATCTCCGTATAGTTGGCGCTGGTCAGCCCGCGTTCGAGCGTCACCCCGTCCGCGGTTAAAAACACCAGATCGATGGACATCTTTGCCAGTTCGTCCAGCGCAGCCTGCCCGGAAAACGACGCCGTCCCGCAGTTGTAGATTCCGCCGAGCGAAATCACGTTGAGCGTGTGATAGCGTGCCGCTTCCTTGAGCACCATGAGGCTGTTGGAGATCACCGTGATGTTTCGTTTTTCCGCAAGATAAGGTATCAGCTCCAGCGCCTCTGCGCCGGAGTCCAGAAACACGCTCATTCCTTCCTGCACCAGAGACGCCGCCAGAAACCCGGTCTGTTTCCCCGCTGTGAGCGGCTGCGTGTCCCAGGATGCAGACGGATCGCCTGATGCCGAAAGCGCGCCGCGAATCACGCCGCCATAGGTCTTTTGAATGCGCTTGCGCCGGATCAGCTCGGCAACATCCCTGCGCACGGTGCTCATGGAGACATGAAAACAGCGGCACAGATCGTCCAGCGATATCGTGCCGTGTTTGAGGATAATTTGCTCCATGTCGTTCAATCGATCAACCTTCACCGTTGCGCCTCGTGACCGTTTGCCGTCCTGCCGTTCCGCTTCTGTTCGCTGCCGGAGCAGAGGTTTATGTATGTTTCATATTTAGTAAGTGCCGTCAGATTTCGTCGATGCGCACCGGGCGGTGCTCATCAAGCGACTTTTTGCAGGCCAGCGCAATTTGAATCGTCCTGCGCCCGTCTGAAATGCCGACTTCCGGTTCGGTGTCCTGCTCAATGCTGTCGATAAACGCGCGCACTTCCGCCTGATAGGACGCCATGTACCGTTCCAGAAAGAACCAGAGCGGTTTTTCGGCGGTGATGCCGTCCACCGTGGAAAGTACCATCGTCGAAGGCAAATCGTTGGCGTTCTGTACGCAGCCTTTCGAGCCGAACACCTCGGCGCGCTGGTCGTAGCCGTAGACCGCCTTGCGCGAGTTGTCGATCAGCGCGAGCGCGCCGTTTTTCATGCGCGCGGAAACCGTAGCGGTGTCCACGTCCCCCGCAGCTCCGATGGCGGGATCGATCAGCACCGCGCCCAGCGCATAGACCTCTTCCACTTCGCTGCCGGAGAGGTAGCGGATCATATCCAGATCGTGGATCATCATGTCCAGAAACAGTCCGCCGGAAGACGCGATAAAGCCCGCGTGCGGCGGCTGCGGATCGCGCGAACTCACGCGGATAAACTGCACGTCCCCGATTTTTCCATCGAGCACCGCCTGGCGAAGCACGCGGAAATTATGGTCATACCTGCGGTTGAAGCCGACCTGGTATTTCAGCTTCTTTGGCGACGACTTCAGCGCTTCTTCCACCAGATCGATCTTTGCGAGTTCGTGATCGACGGGTTTTTCGCAGAACACGTACTTGCCCGCGTGAATCGCCTCGACGGAAATTCTCGCGTGGCTGTCCGTCGGCGAGCAAATCAGCACCGCGTCTATGGCGGGATCGTCCAGAATTTCGTGATAATCGGCGCAGATATGCGAAATGCCGAAGCTCTTTGCCATCTGCTCCGCCGGAGCGCTGATCATGGGATCGGCTAGCGAGCGGATCACCGCGTTCGGCACGCCGGAAACAACGCTCTTCATGTGTACCTGACCGATACGGCCCGCGCCGATAATGCCAACCTGAATCATCTGAAACTCCTCACTTTCGTTTTGCTCTTGCGCGTAAAAAAATCAAACGCAGGAACCGTTCGTTTCGGCGTCGTTCGGGCGCTCAGCGGTACCGCGCGCCCGTGCCTGCCGTCAGGGAATCGTATGCTTTTTTGACTTTCGCCCAGTTCTTGTCCCGATCCAGCGCGATGCCGCGGCCAACGCCGGAAACGATTGTGCCGACGCCGATTTGCCGCATGGTTTCTTCCAGCTCGCGCAGCAGTTCCGGCGCGCTGCCCGGAGGCGTGGAACGCCCGTCGAAGATGATATGCACAAACACGTTGTCCATCTCCATCCGCTTGCAAAGACCCAGCAGCTCCAGCGGATAGTCGATCGACCCGTGGGAGGACTTTTTGGTCAAAAGCGCGAACAGATGCACGGCCTTGCCGTTTTGCTTTGCCTGCTCGACTGCGGAGACGAACACAGGGTTTTCGCCGAACGAACCGTCCTGCATGGCGTTTTCCAGCCGGACGTCATCCTGCGGAACCACGCGCCCCGCGCCGATATTCAAATGCCCCGCTTCGGAGTTGCCCGCCTTGCCGCTTTCGAGGCCGACGGCTTCGCCGGAAGCGCGGAGATAACGCACAGGGTAATTCTTCAGCAGATCGTCCCATACCGGCGTCTCGGCAAGGAAAATCGGGTTGGTTTCGTCCTCGGCCCCCATGCCCCAGCCGTCCAGAATGATCAGCAATACTTTGCCCGGTTTTTCCGGCTGGAATTGTGGTTTGCCAAGCATGTCGGCGGGTTGGGAAACGCCAAGCGCCGCAAGCACCGTCGGCGCGACGTCGCAGAGCGCGCCGTCCGAGCGGTTGGGGTCAAACGAGTTTCTTCCAATGGCGGGCGCGTTTCCTTCCGGCGGCACAAGGATGAACGCAACGAGGTTTTCGGTATGCGCAACGTCCGGCTTGCCGTCCGGCGTGATCATCCGCTCCAGATTGCCGTGGTCGGCGGTAATCAGGGTCGTATACCCGGCGGCTTTCGCTCTGGCAATGGTTTCGCCAAGGTACTTGTCCACAACGCGCGCGGTTTCCACCTTGGCGGCGTTGTTGCTCGTGTGGCCGATCACGTCGCCGTTGGCAAAGTTGGTCACGATGAAGTCATAGCCAGATTGAATGCCGTCCGCGACTTTGACCGCGACTTCCGGCAGACTCAGCGCGGGCACGGTGTCGAACGAGACGCCCTTGGGCGACGGGATGCAAACGTCCTCTTCCCCGGCAAACGCGCCGCCGTTACCGCCGTTGAGGAAGAACGTCACATGCGCGTACTTTTCGCTTTCGGCGCAGTGCAGCTGTCTCAGCCCCGCGGCGCTGAGCGTTTCCGCCAGCGTGCCGCTCACGCGGCTCGGCGCGAACGCCACCGGCAGGTAGGTGTATTTTTCGTTGTACATCGTGAGGATGACAAACGTCAGCGGGTCGATCTTTTTGCGGTCGAAGCCTGTAAACGCGGGGTCGGCAAACGCGTCCGTCAGCTCAATTTCGCGCTCGCCCCGGCGGCAGCAGAAGATGACGCTGTCGCCCGCGCGCACAACACCGACCGGCTTGCCGGATTCGTCTTCAAAATTGAGCGGCTCCAGCGAATAGTCGATCTGCCCCAGATCGTAAGCGCGTTCAACGGCTTTTGCCAGCGCTTCGCCGCCGATACCATCCTGCTGCTTCACTTTATTCCACGCTCCTTTGCTCCATTGCGCCAAGGTTCATTACAGGCGGCTGCGGAAAAACGTCCAGCAGCTGGTCAAAGCTCCTGATGATGCCGTCCGGCCTGTTCTCGCCCGTCAATTTCAGTTTCTTTGCGCCGGGATATTCCACGGCGATGGTCGCGCCGAAGTTACTTGCCTTGGCGCCGATGATATCCCGCTCCAGATTGTCGCCAATAAACACGCTCTCCTCGGGACGAACGCCGGATTCTTTGAGCGCGTGGAAATATATGGCGGGGTGCGGCTTTCTGAGCATCGTAACCGACGACTGCTGAACGGTGCAGAAATACGGGCGCAGCCCGTCGCGGTCAAGCCACTCGTCAATCTCAATCGTACCGATCAAATCGCTGATGACCCCGACCTTGTACCCGCGCGCAACCAATTCCTTTACGGTTTCGATTCCGTTTTTTACCACGACCCGCTCGCCTTTGGCTTTGCGCAGTTCGTAGGTGAGTTCCACGGCGTTGCGCGTTAAGAGCGCGTGATCGCATTCCGGCGTGAGCCAGCGCGTCCAGAGCATCTCTTCCGGCGCTTCGCACATGTACTTCAGCGCCCAGTCGCGGTAGATGTCGTAGCGCTTCTCAATCAGGGAATGGAACGCTTCCGCTTCCAGCTGGGTGCCGCAAAGCTCCGCGATGCGTTTGCGCGCGGCGGTTTTATAAGGAAGATTGTCCTCTACAACGCGGAACGTTCCGCCGAGGTCGAGAAAAATGGCGCGAATGTTTTGTTCCATGCGTCAAACCCTCCGGATGCGGTCTGCCGCCAACGCCGGGTACTTCGGGAAGAGGTCTTTGAGTTCCGCAAAGTCGAAGATAATCGCGTCGGGGCGGTTTTCGTCCGTAATCTTTTCCTTCTTGAGTTTCTCCGGCGTGGTGTAAAGGATGAACATGCCAAAACCAGCCATCTTCGTTCCCTCGATATCCCGCTTGAGATTGTCCCCGATGTAGACGCAGCGGGAGGGTTCCACACCCAGCCGCTCGCAGGCCATCTGGCTCAGACGAGGATCGGGTTTGCGGATGCCCTCCACGCAGGAGAGCAGCACCGCGCCGAAATATTTGGCCAGGTCGTCGTGCTCCAGCCAGTCCGGGATCTCCTTGGACGTGACGAGGTTCGAGATGATGCCGAGCTTGTAGCCGTTGGCGTATAAATCGCGAATCGACTGCGCGCCGTTTTCGGCTACCACGCGGCGGCCATCCTTGTTGCGGAATTCAATCGTAAGCTCGACGGCGTTCTTCACGATCAGTTCACGAGGGTACTCCGGCGTAAGCCAGCGCGTCCATAGTTCCCATTCGGGCGCTTCCTTCATGGTTTCAAAGCACCATTTGCGGTAGCCTTCGTAGCGGTAGTCCAAAAATTTGCAGAATTCGTCCGGATCGCCCGTTTCGCCGCAGAGTTCTGCTATGCGCTTTCTTGCGCGCGCTTCAAAAGCCGCATCGCGCTCGACCAGTCGCAGCGTGCCGCCCAGATCGTAGAATATTGCGTCAAATTCTCGTTTCGCAGTTTGTTCCATCCCGGTTCTCCTCAGTTCAAGCGTTCAGCGGCGGGAAGATATTCAACAGTTCCGAAATCTCAGTGATCGTATAATCCGCGTTCTGCTTGAGTTCCTGCGGCTCCTTGGCGAGCGTGTCCGGCTCGTCGATGCGCACCATGAGCGCAAAGCCCGCCTCGCGCGTGCCCTGCACGTCGCGCACGGGATTATCGCCAATATAGGCGCACTGTTCCGGCGGTTTGCCGATGGCGCGGCAGGCCAGACGGTAGATTTCCGGGTCGGGCTTGCGCAGGCGCACTTTGGAGGAGAGTATGACCGTTTTGAAATACCGCGCAACGCCGTCCTCGACCATCCAGTCCGGAATCTCCGTTTCGGTGATCGTGTTGGCGATAATGCCCATGGTGTAGCCGCGCCTGTCGAGCTCGATCAGCGTGCGCTTCACGTCCGGGCGCGCCACGCGCCGCCCGTCATGATCCCGCCAGAGGCGCGTAAGCTTACCCGCCACGGCGCAGATTATATCGATCGGGTAATCCGGCAGGAGGTGCTGGGACCAGAGTTCCATTTCGGAAGCGTCGAGGTGCCCGTTTTTCGCGGCTTTGCGATACGTGTTCCAGCGCGTGTTGAGCTTTTCGAAGAATGCTTCGTAGGACTCCGTTGCGCCGACAAGACGCATCATCTCCTGCTCGGCCGCGTCGGAGAACGCTTTGTCCTTGACCACGACGCGCAGCGTATTGCCAATGTCAAAAAAAATGGTGTCGATCATGCCCAATTGCCTCCTTGTTTTTCCCTAACGTATTTATAATAGAAGAAGTACTGTTTTTACTGATGTTACACCCAATGAATGCTGGAACGCGTCAGCGTTTACGGATGCGCTTCGTTGAACGAGGCGATTACGCCCGGTATCTCGGTAAATTCGGAAATCCGAACGTCCGGCTCGACGCCTTTTTCTTTCAGCCCCGCGTCCCGATGCGCAATAGCGGGGTTGTTGATCAAAATCATCAGCCCCAGGTTTGCGTTTCTTGCCCCCAGCACGTCCCGCGAGAGCGTATCCCCGACATAAGCGGTGTTTTCGCGCCGTGCGCCGAGCTGGTTCAGCGCGATGTCGAAGATGGCGGGATTGGGTTTGCGAACGCCCGCCTCGCTGGAAAGCACGACGCACTCCATATATTTTGCAATTCCGTATTCGTTGAGGATGTGCGGCACGAACGAAGTGGAGATGATGTTGCTGATGATGCCCATGCGCATGCCCATGTTTTTGAGCGATTCAAACGTTTCGATCAGGTGCGGGCGGCGCATGTTGCGCACGCGCTCGTAATCATAGAGAAAGCTCAGTTCCTCGGCAATCGGCCCGAGGCGCTCCTCGCCGATATGATAATCTTTGAGGTAAAACTCGTTCCAAATGCGCGCTTGCGGCAACTCGCCGAGAATCTGTTCGGAATAGTGCTTATACTCTTCCGCGTTTTCGTGCAGCCTGAGCCCGATCTGCTTATCGTCGCCTTCGAGCAGAATTCCATAGTCGGCCAGCCGCTCGCGCAGCCTTCTGGCAAACGCGGTTCGCAGCGCTTCGTTATTGGTTACGGTATGAATCGTTCCGCCGATATCGAACAGGACGACGTCGATCATGCTAGACCCGCCTTTCCAGCAGAAAACATCCGTTTATCGATCAAAGCTCGTAAACGTTTGCGCATTTACTTCAGCTTGATTCTAAACGATCTGGATTTTTTTGTCAATACAAGGGTTCCGCAGTTTCAAACAACGCCGATATTTCGTGGCAGACCGGGATTTCACGCAAAAGAATGAACATTGACAAATTGTTTTCCGCATAGTACTATCAGCTTACGGCGGAAACGTTTACACCGCGATTTTGACCCGTCGTGTGCCAGTATTTTTGTCGAAAGCGGGGGCTCTCCGGTGAAAAGTGTCACCATCAAAGACATCGCAAAGGTTGCCAACGTGTCGTACGCGACCGTTTCCCGCGCGCTTTCCGGCAGCACCGAGATCGGCGAGGAAACACGCGAACGCGTGCTGAAAATCTGCCGCGACATGGGGTATACCGCCAACTATGTTGCGCGCTCCATGGTCATGAAGGAGACAAAACTGCTCGGCCTGATCGTTGCCAATATCGACAACCCGTTCATGTCCGAAATGGCGTATCATATCGAAATGCGCGCGCGCGAGCACGGCTACAACCTCATGCTCTGCAACTCCTCGCACGATTTGAACCTCGAGCGCAATGTGTTTGAACTGCTCGTGAGCCGCCAGGTGGACGGCATCATCCTCGTGCCTTCCAACGCCGAGTCGTACAACAACCTCAAGCCCCTGATTTCCAAAGTGCCGACGGTGTTTGTCAGCGAAAACCTGCGCGACCTGCCGGAAAGCTATGTCTCGGTCGATAACTACCGCGGCACGCATATGGGAACGGAGTACCTTTACTCCCTTGGGCACAGAAACATTCTCTATTTCGGCCAGCGCAAGGGCAGCGTTACCCACCAGCTCCGCGCGGAAGGGTACTTTGACGCCTGCAAGGAACTGGGGATTGAACCGAATATCTTCAACAGCACGTACCCGCTGAGCAGCGTACAGGCCGGCAGCCAGATGGCGAAACAAATTTTCACGTCCCCCTTTCCTTACACGGCAATTTTCGCGGCAACGGACTCCCTCGCGCTCGGCGTGTTTGCCGCGGCCGAAGAAGCGGGCATCCGCATTCCGGAGGACGTGTCGCTGATGGGCTTTGACAACATCCTCTACGCGGACTTGCCGCGTATCCGGCTGACTACGATCGAGCAGCCCAAGAAAACGATGGCGACCGCCGCGGTGGATATCCTGCTTGAGAAGATCACCGACGAAACCTCCGGCTACTCCCACAGGATACTCATGCCGACGCTGATTATACGCTCTTCCTGCCGCGACATCCGGCAGGGGTAACCGAAATAGTGATTCGCTCTTTCCGCCGCGGTATCCGGCAGGAGTACCCAATATATATCGAAACTTCTGAAACGAGACAACAAGATTCATGACGACAATCGATGGAAAACGCTACGCAAAATTTGACCTGCATATTCACACCGCCGAAACCAGCAAATGCGGTATCGTCAGCGCGCCGGATCTCGTGCGCACCTACAAAGACTGCGGTTACGACGGCTTTGTGGTGACCGACCACTTGCACGAAACCTATATCTCCCTGCAGAACTGCCGCGACGACTGGCAGGAGTGCATGACGCGTTTTCTCTTTGGCTACGAAGAAGCAAAGCGCGCCGGAGACGAAATCGGCTTTACCGTCGCCCTCGGCGCGGAGCTCCGCTTTCCCGAAAACGACAGCGACTATCTGCTCTACGGCATCGACGAGGCTTTTCTGCGTGACAACCCCTACCTCTACCGCACGGATCACGCGTCGTTCTTCCGTAACTACGGCGATCGGATCTTAATCATCCACGCGCACCCCTTCCGCGACTGCGATGTAGTCTATTACAACAGCGTGCACGGCCTGGAAGTGGTCAACTGCAACCCGCGCCAGAAAAACCGCAACGAACTTGCGCTTCAGCTGGCAAAGGAACACCCGCGCCTGATCCGCGTCTGCGGGTCGGACGCACACCGTCCAGGGGACGAAGGCCGCGCGGCGGTGCTGTTTGAAGACGCCCCCCGCGACTCGTTCGAGGTGAAAAGCGCCATACAAAGCGGCCGCATGCGCCTCTGGTGTCCGGACAGCGACCCCATCATACAGGAAAGCGAAGCAATGATATGCGGTTCGACACACTGATCATCGGCCAGGTCTGCCTCGACAAAAACACGGATTACGACAGCACGGTCGCTTATGCGTACGGCGGCGCGGCGCTGTTCTCCGGTTATGCTTCCGCGGCGATGGGCAACCGCTCGGCGGTGCTCGTCAAGCGAAACGCGGATTCCGTCGATCTGGCCGAAGCATACCGCCTCTGCAGGCCGATTGCGATTTTGCCGCTGGACTCCGCCGAGAGCACCCGCATGGAGAATACCTATCTTTCCCCCGACCGCGAGCGCCGGGACTGCCGCTGCACCACGAGCATTGACGCCTACCAGCCCGCAGAGCTTGCCGGGCTTGACGCCGCCATCTGCCACATTGCGGGGCTTGTGCGCGGCGATATCGGCGCGGATGTGATCGAAGCCGCCGCAAAGATCGGCGCGCTGGCAGTGGACGTCCAGTGCATGCTGCGCTGCGTCAAACCGGACCGGCATATGATCATGCAGGACTGGGCGGAAAAGCGCGATCTTTTGCCGCTTGTCTCCTTTTTAAAGACGGACGCCGCCGAAGCCGAGGTTATGACCGGCACCACCGACCGCGCGGAAGCCGCGCGAATGCTCCACCAGTGGGGCGCCAAAGAGGTGATGATTACGCATAACACCGAAGTACTCGTGTACGACGGAGGAAAAATTTACACTTCTCCGCTCAAAGCGCGGAATCTCACCGGCCGCACCGGTCGCGGCGACACCACGTTTGCCTGCTATCTCGGCGAGCGGCTGCACAGCGGCATACCCGAATCGCTCCGGCGCGCCGCCGCGCTCGTTTCACTCAAAATGGAGACCCCCGGCCCTTACCTTGGCACGCGCGAGGACATGCTCGCTTATCAAAAGGAGTTCTACGCCTAACGGCAAAACCGTTTTCCCCGCCTTTTTCCCGCCCCGTCGGTCGGTACGCAGCCAGCCAGACTGCCGCTTATGTTCAGCGGCTCTTCTTTAGGCCGATTACGCAAACGTTTGCAATTTGTATGTTGCCTGAACAAATCGAACCCACGCCGGAATGGTTCCGGCTCACAAATAAGTTTGATATCAAGGAAAGGATGTGAAGATATGATCAAAGGCGTCATGTTTGACATGGGCGGAACGCTGGAGGATCTCTACTTCGACGACTCCAACAGTAAGCGCACTGCCCAGGCGCTCTACGCGATTCTTCAAAAACACGGAATTGAAGTGCCGTACGGCGAAACCGAACTATGGGACCTGGTGTATCCGGAAATTCTGCGTTACAAAGACGAAGCGGAAGTCACGCTCATGGAGCTCAAACCGGAGCAGATCTGGGCGGATTACGGCTTTGCCAAGGTTCCGGTCGACCGGCAGAAGCTCATCGCGGTCAGCGAAGAGATTGCACATATGTGGGAGGTCACCTATTTTGACCGCTCGCTGCGCAAAAACGCCGCGGAAATGCTCAAAGGCCTCAAAGAACTCGGCCTGTACGTCGCCGCGGTGAGCAATACCGCCAGTTTGTTTCAGGTGTTCGAAACACTCGAACAGTATGGAATCAGGCAGTATTTTGACGACGTCACGCTCTCCAGCATCGTCGGCTACCGCAAGCCGCATCCGTATATCTTTCAGGTTGCGCTTTGCCAGGGCAGGTTGAAAGCGGAAGAGTGCGCCTTTGTTGGCGACACGCTCTCACGGGACGTGGTCGGCCCGCGTAAAATGGGGTACGGGCGCGTGTTCAAGATCAACTCGATGCTCACTCCGGTGAAGGACCGCGGGCAAAAAGGCGACTTTGCGCCGGACTACGAAGTAACGGATATCTACGAGGTCTACCGCATTTTAAAGGAAGAGCGCAAGTAACCGTTCGCCGCCCGACCGCTCCCGAAAGCGCACGGTGTATGCGCGCAAAATACCCGCTGTTTACGGCGGCAGACGGCGCGGATGCACCGTTGTGTAGAGGGAAATTACACCTTGACATCCAAAATCGCAATTGCTATACTATTTACGTAAACGTTTGCGAAAATTTGCGCTGCCGGTATATCCGCAGCCTCGTTTCCGCCGGACGGAACTTCCTTCCCATCAATATTTACAGTTCTCGGTGTATGGTTTTGCATCGCTCCGTTTGATCAATCAGCCCAAAGCGGCAAACAATCACTCTGAACTGCCAGTGACAGATGCTGCTTATCGAATATCAATCGTTGGTACCTGCGGGAAACGGACAACTTGGATTGGAGTGTCACGATCAATCTGTCAAAGTATCTGATCGCAAAGGCCCTGCGGGAAACGGACAACTTGGATTGGAGTGTTACCGTCCAACTATCAAAGCATCTGATCGCAAAGACCCTGCGGGAAACGGACAACTTGGATTGGAGTGTTACTATGCCTATAGGAAAACCACCAAAAACAAAGCAGGCGTTTTCTTGGGTGCGCCTGAAAAATCAAGCTCTTAACGTTATCGGCAATCCGTTCAATATAATCGTTCTGTTCAGCATCGTTCTGCTCTTTTGCCTGATCGTCATCCCGCTTTTGACCATGATTGGCACGACGTTCACCGTGGCAAAAGCCGAACTGCGCAATATCGACGGCGCGAACATCGGTGATTTCACCCTGTTTTATTGGAAATATCTGCTCGTCAGCCCCTTGACGGAGGCGATTCTCTGGGAACCGCTGCTGCACTCGCTGACGATCGGCCTGTTTGTCACGGTCATCTCGGTGCCGCTCGGCGCACTGATGGCCTGGCTGATGGTTCGCACCGACATCCCGGGTAAAAAACTGCTCGGCATGCTGATTATCATCCCTTACATGATACCCTCGTGGTGCAAGGCGCTCTCGTGGCTGGCGGTATTCCGAAACAGCACGTCCGGCAGTCTGGGCCTTTTGACCGGCATGGGCATCACCATTCCGGACTGGCTGGCATACGGGCCGTTTGCGATCATCTGCGTGATGAGCATGCACTACTACGCGTTTGCCTATATCATGGTCTCCGGTTCGCTGCGCTCCATCAACTCCGAACTGGAGGAGATGGGCGAGATTCAGGGCGCAAACAAGATACAGATTCTCAAGAGCATCACGCTTCCGCTCGTTCTGCCCGCCATCCTCTCTGCCGCGATCATGACGATTTCGAAATCCATCGGCTCCTACGGCGTCGCCGCGAACCTCGGCAACCGCATCAGCTATTACGTGCTCGCCACGCGCATGAAGGAGTTCATCAACGACAGCCCGAAAGGCGTGGGCTACGCGATGAGCATCCTCATGATCCTGCTGGCAAGCGGCACGATCTTTGCCAACCAGAAGCTGGTAGGCGTCCGAAAGTCCTATGCCACCATCGGCGGCAAGGGAACGCGGAGCAACCTCATGCACATTGGCCGCTCAAAATACATCCTGCTGATTTTGATCGCGTTGTTCCTCTTTGCCGCCATGGTCATGCCGACGTTCGTTCTGGTCATGGAGAGTTTCCAAATCTACACCGGCGGCGGTTACGGGCTCAGTAACCTCTCGCTCTACGCCTGGATCGGCACATTGGACAAAGCCCCGCTGGAGTCCTATGCCTATAACGGGATTTTCCGCAACACGGAATTTGCGCGGGCGCTGCTGAACACCGTAAAACTCTCGATCATCGCTTCCATCATCACCGCGTTCTGCGGCCAGTTCTTTGGCTATATCTCCTCGCGCGGACGCGGAAAATGGTACGGCAAGCTGACCGAACAGCTCGTCTTTATTCCCTATCTGATGCCCGGCGTTGCGTTTGCGGCGATTTACTTTGCCATGTTCTCACAGCCGCGCCTCGGCGGGATCATCCCCTCGCTTTATGGAACATTCGCACTGATTCTGCTGACCTCGGTGGTGAAGCACTTCCCGTTTGCCAGCAGGTCCGGTTCGGCAAACATGATGCAGATCAGCGTTGAGCTGGAGGAGGCCGCGGATATTGCGGGAGCCAGTTTCTGGCGGCGCATCAGAAGCATCGTCATACCGCTGGCGAAAAACGGATTCATCTCCGGCTTTATGCTGGTCTTTATCAGCATTGCCAAGGAGCTGGATCTCATCGCGATCCTCATGACACCCGCAAACTACACGCTCTCGTACCTTGCTTTCGAGTATTCCAAGAGCATCATGCCGCAGTGCGCGGACGCAATCGCGATTGTCATCCTGCTGTTTATTCTTGTCTGCTATCGCGTTGCGAATTTCTTCGGCGCTGATATCGGCAAGAGTTGGGGTTGAGTACTTCCCGCAGCGGCATCAGCAATATAGAAAGGGTTTTCTGCAATGAGTAAGATAGAACTACAGCATATCGATAAGTACTATGGCAGCAATCATGTTCTCAGGGATATTAACCTTACCATTGAGGACGGGGACTTCATGACGCTGCTCGGCCCCTCCGGCTGCGGCAAAACCACCACGCTGCGCGTCATCTCCGGCCTGGAGAAACCGCAGGGCGGTACGATGCTCATCGACGGCAAGGTCATCATCGATGCCAAAGAAGCATTTTACGAAGCGCCGAGCAAGCGCGAGCTGAACCTTGTGTTCCAGAGCTATGCGCTGTGGCCGCATATGACCACCTACGAAAACGTGGCGTTCGGGCTCAAGATCAAGCACCTCCCGCGCCACGAAATTGAGGAGCGCGTGCTCAGCGCGCTGCATAAGATGCGTATTGAGGAATACCGGGACCGCTATCCCAACGAACTCTCCGGCGGCCAGCAGCAGCGCGTTGCCATTGCGCGCGCCATTGCAACCAGCCCCCGGCTGTTGCTGTTGGACGAGCCGCTTTCCAACCTCGACGCGCGTTTGAGAATCGACATGCGCGCCGAACTCAAGCGTCTGCACCGCGAAATGGGCACGACAATCATCTACGTGACCCACGATCAGGTGGAAGCGCTGACCATGTCCACCCGGATTGCCCTGTTCAAGGAAGGCGAAATCCTGCAGGTTGCAACGCCGCTGGAGCTCTACACGAACCCCATCGACCTCACCGCGGCGGACTTTATCGGCAATCCGCGCATTAACTTTATCGAAGGCACCGCATTTTTCAGCGGCACGGAACTCCGCGTCACGAGCGAACTCGGCGAGTACCGCTTCGCAAAAGAAAAGATGAAGCCGGACGAGGAGTGCCCGGAAAACGTTGAATTTGCGTGCGTGCTCGGCATCCGCCCGGAGACGATTGAAATTGAAACGGAGGACAGCCACCGCGACCACACCACGCAGGCGTCCGTCTATGCAAGCCAGCCCGCCGGCAGCGAAACGCTCGTGACCCTGACCGTCGGCAAAGCGGAGCTGCTTGCCATTCAGATCGGGCTGAACGAATACGACATCAACCAAAAGGTATTCGCCGTGCTGCATCCTTCGCGCATGAACGTTTACAACAAGAGCACCGGCCGCCTGATCAAGGTTGCCAGCGCAAAGAGAATTAAATAACACGGCTTGTATCCGGGGAAAGCGGCTGCCGCCTCTTCCCCTCACGAGCGAATCATATACGCAAGGAGGAGAGTATTTCATGAAAGCTAAGAGAATGCTTGCTTACCTGCTGGTTCTGGCGCTGCTCCTGTCGGTCACCGCGGTCTTCGGCTGCGCCAAGAACGACGCCGCAGCCACGGATGAATCGGCTGCGCAGAGCGGCACCGAAGCGGAAGAATCCGCAGGGCCGGACTACGACAACATGACTATGGACGAGCTCTATGAACTCGCCAAACTGGAAACGGGCACGATTACCATTTATTCCACAACGACAACGGCGCAGACCGCCGTCAAGAAGTTCGTCAAATCCTACCCGGAGTTTGAAAACCGCATTGAGTATATCGAGTCCGACACGGACACGGTTGCCGACCGCATTGAAACCGAAAGCGACACGGGCAATGTCAACGCGGACGTGCTGCAGGTCAAGGACAACAGCGGCGAAATCTTCTACGAGCTGGTTCAGTATGACTACCTTGACGTCTACTACCCCGCCAGCGTCTGCGCGCATGTCGATCCTGAACTGCTCAAATACGGCATGCCGGTATACGCAACCTACAGCCCCTGGTACTACAGCACGACGGCATATCCCGATGGCTGCCCGCTGACCAGCTGGTGGGATATCGTACAGGGATATGACACCACGACCCGTTCCTTTACCGACGCTTCCGGCAAGAACAACCAGTTCTGGACGGTCTACACGAAGGATATCACGAGCGCTTCCTATGCCGCTCTTTGGGCGCAGCTGATCGTGGATGGCGATGCGATTACCGAACAGTATGAAACGCAGTACGGAACCCCTCTGGAATTCACCTATATGGATGCGCTCAACAACAACACCGGCATCATGGAATTTCCGGACAACAACGGCGGCGTGGAACTCTTCTGGCGCTTTACACAGATGACGATTACGGAACTGGACGACGGCGACCAGGTGGTTGCGGCGGTTGACGAATCCCTGAACGGTCCGACGATCGGCCTCTGTTCCGGCAGCAAGCTGGACAACGTCAACAACGGCCTGCATATCAACTGGGTAACCGGCCTGCAGCCCTACACCGCGTTCAAAGCCTGCGACTATGTGTACCCGATCAAGGATTGCGACAACCCCGCGGGCGCGCGTTTGTTCATCCTCTACATGCTCGGCGGAGACGACGGACAGAGCGGCTGCCTCAGCGCATTCAACGCGATTGGCAAGTGGTCGATCCGCGACGACTTTGTCTTTGACAAAACGCCCTACACCGCCGAGGAAGTCAACCTCAAAAACCCAGACTTCGAGGATATCTACAGCTTCTATCCGGACGTAAAAGCATACTGGATTTACTGGCGGAGCCTTGCGCCGAGCACCTGATCTATTAAGACGCATCAACGGCAATCCGTGGGCTGAACCCAGCCCACGGGTTGCTTCTTCGGAGGCTAATCATGGCAAACACCACCGGCGCGACGCTGCGCCAAAAACTGGACCGGTTTTGGAATATTCTGTTTTTAACCGAGGATGGCCGCCCCAAGAGCGCCATGTTCCTCTATTCCTTCTGCCTGAGCCTGCTCTTCTTTGGTATTTACGCGGCGGCCTACGTTTATTTGATCGACGTGCTTGAAACAGCCTTTGCAGGCCAAAGCGTGCTGCTCAGAAACATAGCGCAGTGCGTGCTGCCCGGCCTTGCGGGAACGGTGGTCTGCTGCGCGATGTTCTTTCTATTACCCGACCGCAGGCTTGTGCCCGCTGCCTATCTCTGGCTGGCGGTCTATGCGCTGGCAGCGTTTATCACGATGTTTTTTCTCACGGAACAGGAAGAGTTCCGCATCTTTTTATACTTCTTTGCCATGCTGGTGCCGGTCGGCCTCATCAGCGGCGGCGCGGTATCGTTTCTCCTGCTCCGGCGGCACCGCCGAAAGGAAGCGAGGACAAAGGCGGCATGCTGAAGCTGGACTTTTTGAACGTTGGCGATGGCGACGCCATTTTGATTCGAGACGACGCGGCGGGTTTCGTGATGCTCGTGGACACGGGACGGCCGCATATCGAGTTTACCCGCGGCTCGAAGCGAACCGCGCTGATCAACCACCTCATGCAGGAACGCATCGATCATATCGACCTGCTCGTGCTGACGCATCTGCACTTTGACCATATCGGCGGCACGCTGTCCGTACTGCGGCATATCCCGGTCAAGCGGCTGCTCGCGGTGTACCTTCCTCCGGACAACGCGTCCTGGATCTACGCGCCCGCTTCCGAAGAAAAAACAGTAATCGGCATGTGCGACGCGCTCAACCTCTACGGCGACATCATCTCCGCCGCCCGCGCCTGCGGCACCGTTTGTCAATGCGTCAGCCGGAAAAGAGAGCGCCTGACCAGTACGCTGAGCATGCTCCCCAATCTACCGGACAGCGCGCTGATCAGACGCCAGAAGAAGCGGTTTGACGCGCTCTATCACGGACAAGCCTTGCCGGACGATGTCCTCTACGCCGTTTCCAAGGAACGGAATATCTCCAGCCTGCGCCTGCGTCTGCAGTATGCGGGCAGAACCGTTCTGTTGACGGGCGATTCCTACGCCGCGTACTGGGAGCGTTCGCCCGGGGCAAGGTGCGATATTCTAAAGGTTCCGCATCATGGCGACGATAAGTCCATGACGCAGACGTTGCTGGATCGCCTTAAGCCGGATTACGCGGTGATTTCGTGTGAAAACGCGGAGTCGCCCAAGAAAGAGCGTCCGGCGCTGCAGGTGCTGAACATGCTGCTTGAGCGGGTGCCGCACGTACTCTGCACCGAGAACCGCGCGTTTGAAAATTATCCCGCAACGACGCAGACCGCCGTGCGGCTGGAAATCCATCCGGACGGAACCATCCTTCATCGTAAAGATGAGCAGCCAAGTCCATCTGCTGTATTATGATTTTGGCAACCATTGCAGCATCACGGTGTGCGTAATTTTGATCAAATAACTTCTTTGGCAACCATAGCCGCATCACGGTGTGCGG
>JBDKRL010000001.1:0-655237 GCA_039683415.1 Clostridiaceae bacterium | reverse complement strand
TTCGTTGCGTTATTCATTCTGTTATTCGTTTTCACGTCACAGAATTACTGGCTTGTTTTTTGCTTCTTGCACTATATAGTTTTCAAGGTGCCGTCTGCTTCCGGCGCTCGCTTTCGCTCCCGCTTTTAGCCCGCTTTCCCGCTTTCGTTTCTCTCGCGGGACAGCTTTTATAGTATAGCAATTGGAGGATGGAATGTCAATCTGTTTTTTGATGTTTTCTTGAAATCTTTTTGCTGTTCTCTTGAAAAATCAGATGAATTCTTGATCCACTTGCCAGCGCTCTTTGAAAGAGTGCCTGATTATTTTACTTCCTGTGAAACGAAAAAGCAAGCGCTTTTTTTGCGCTTTTCGAACTTTTTTCCTTAGCGCCATCGCTGCGTCAAAACAAACTGCATTGTGCCTGCGACCGGCTCGCAATTTCTCGTCGAACATCCAATTTCAGCGCAGTATGACGGCGCGTTGACAAAGCGAGTTGCCATGCGGTATTCTATATAGGAAATTTTACCGCAAGGAGCAGCGTTTTTTGATATGAAATCCATGACCAGCAAAGAGCTTCGGCAACTGTATTTAGACTTCTTTGTGTCCAAGGGGCATGCTGTGATTCCGTCCGCCTCCCTGATACCGGAAAACGATCCGACCGTGCTGTTTACCACGGCCGGCATGCACCCGCTCGTTCCTTATTTAATGGGAGCAAAGCATCCCGAAGGAACGCGCCTGGTGGACGTTCAAAAGTGCGTTCGTACTGGCGATATCGACGAAGTTGGCGATTCCTCGCATTGCACATTCTTTGAGATGCTCGGCAACTGGTCGCTCGGCGACTACTTTAAAAAGGAATCCATCGCGTTTTCCTGGGAGTTCCTGACAGGCAAGGAATGGCTCGGCATCGACCCGAACCTCCTGTATTTCACCTGCTTTGAAGGCGACGAAAACGCCCCGCGCGATACCGTGGCTCACGACTGCTGGGTTTTCAACGGCGTTGACCCGAGCCATATCGTGTACCTGCCCAAGAAAAACAATTGGTGGGGTCCCGCGGGTCAGACCGGCCCCTGCGGCCCGGATACCGAGATCTTCTACGACACCGGCAAATCGCCATGCGGCCTTGACTGCAAAGCGGGCTGCGACTGCGGCAAATACCTTGAAATCTGGAACAACGTCTTTATGGAATACCAGAAAACTGCGGAAGGCAAGTTCATCCCACTCGAACAGAAGAACGTCGATACCGGCATGGGACTCGACCGCACGGTTGCCACATTGCAGGGCGTTAAAAGCGTGTATGATACGGACGCATTCTCCGGCATCATCAAGGCGATTTCGAAGCTCTCCGGCAAACAGTACGCCGAGAGCGAAGAAGTGACTCGGATGTTCCGCATCATTGCCGACCATATCCGGTGCGCAACGTTCATGCTGGGCGACCAGCGCGGCATTACGCCGAGCAATGTGGATCAGGGGTACATCCTGCGCAGGCTGATCCGGCGCGCGATCCGCTTTGCCATGCAGCTGGGCATTCCGGACGGCAGCCTCTCGGCCATTTCCGAAGCAGTCATCGCGCAGTACGGCGATTTCTACCGCGAATTGCTGGATAACCGTGACAAGATCATGGACGAGCTCACCAAGGAAGAACAGCGCTTCGAGCATGCGCTCAAGAAGGGCATTCGCGAGTTCGAACGTCTGACTTCCACGCTCGAGGGAACCGTCATCGACGGCGTTTCCGCGTTCCATCTTTATGATACCTACGGCTTCCCCATCGAACTGACGCAGGAACTCGCGCAGGAGCGCGGACTCCGTGTCGACCTCGATGGCTTTTCGGAAGCGTTCAAGGCGCATCAGGAGCTCTCCCACGCGGGCGCGGAACAGCGTTTTCAGGGTGGTCTTGCCGACCATACGGAAGAAACCGCGCGTCTGCACACCGCTACCCACCTCTTGCAAGCGGGGCTGCGGCACATCCTCCAGGACGACGGCGTTGCCCAGAAGGGCAGCAACATCACCGCCGAGCGGTTGCGTTTCGATTTCAGCTTCCCGCGCAAGCTCACACCGGAAGAACTCTCCGCCGTGGAAGCGTTCGTCAACGACGCGATTCAGAAGGATATTCCCGTCGTCTGCGCCGAAATGACCGTGGAGGAAGCGAAAGCGGGCGGCGCGATCGGATTATTCGAAAGCAAATACGGCTCCAAGGTCAAGGTATATACCGTGGAAGGCGTCAGCTGCGAAATCTGCGGCGGCCCGCACGCGAGCCATACCGGAGAACTTGGCCGTTTCGAGATCAAAAAGGAGGAGGCGTCGAGCGCGGGCGTCCGGCGCATCAAAGCGGTATTGATCCATGAATGAGTGGTACGTCTACGACTGGGAATTGCAGGGGCTTCCGGCGCGCTTTCATGTGGATTTGCACTACGTGGAGGAGTTTGATTCGCTCGGCGATTTTACGACTCTTCTCTACGTTTCCTGCTATGCCAAAAAGCCGGAAGCGCAGTCCTTTACCGCCCGCGAACAGCGCGCGCTGGACGGCGTCAGCAAGGAGTGTTTGAAGATTCTGGGCGTGAAGTGCGCGTTCGTCGGCTGGATCGACATCGCGGCGCAGCGGCGGTATTACTTTTACACCTCGGACGCGCGCCTGCTCGTCCCGCTCATGGCATACTGCACGGAAGAGGACGAGCTCAAGCTCGAATGCTTTAAGGCCGAGGAGCCGAACCGCCAGACCTACTACCGCCTGCTCGTGCCGGATAACGCAAAGCGTCAGTCCGTCGATAACGAGCAGTATATCCAGGCGCTGCGCGACCGCGGAGACGACAGCAAGGCATTCCGCCGCGTCAACCTGCATTTTTACTTTCCCAGTTCCAACGGCAGGGCGCTGTTTGCGGAAAACGCCAAATCGATGGGATTTGCCATCGGCGAAAACGACTATATCCCCGAGCGCGAACCTTCGTATTATCTAGTGCTGCACGCAATCACCCCGCTCGAAAAGGAGCCGGTCACGGAGCTCACCACCAAGGCGATCTACGCCGCAGAGACCTACGGCGGCATTCTGGAGCACTTCGACTCCGCGTTTATACCCAAAAGGGGAATCTTCGGTTAATCTCAAATCAAAGGTAAGATACAAAAAGAGCCGGTCGCCCGGCTCTTTGTTTTTTCCTAATCAATCTAATTTGGGCAGAACGATGTGTTCAAACACCGTTTGATCCAGCGCGCGGTTTTCATGCCCGTCGTACTCGGCGATCACGCGCCCGCCCATGGCGCTGTAAAAGCGCAGCGCGCTTTCGTTATGTTGATTGCAGCCGTTATAGAAACGGTCGCGCCTGATGGAGCGGCAATAGCCGCGTACCTGTTCCAACGCAAGAGCGCCGATGCCCCGCCGCTGAAACGATCGTAAAAGATAGAGCATATTGATGCAGATCGAGTTCTCCGGCATAGTCGTTTCCTGTTCTCTGCCATAGCAAAGGTACCCGGCCGTCTCGCCGTCAACCTCGATGAAAAACAGATTTTGATTCGGGTCGGTCGCCATGCAGCCAAAGCGTTCTTCGGATGCGGCAAAGTCGAACCCGTCGATCCACTCGTCGGGATAGATGCCACGGTACGTCTCCTCCCGTGTGATGAGACGCAGGCGGACGAGCGCGGGGACTTCTTCGGGCAATACTCTCCGAAATGTTACGGTTCCATTCATGCGGTTTGCTCCCGGTTTGTTTGCGGTGATTTACAGTACAGTCTATTTTCCGACGCAGAACCGCTCAAAGATGCGGTCGATCACGCTCGCGTCCACGTCCGTTCCCGTAATGGAACCGAGGTAATGCAGGGCGTTTTTCACGTCCGTTGCCGCGCAGTCGAGTTCGAAAGCGCTCAGCGCGTCGTTCAGCGACTCCAGCGCGCGTTCCAGCGCGCGGATATGCCGCTCGTTGGTGATATAAGCGCCGTCGCCGCGTTCCGGCGCGGCCAGCGTGAGGATTGCGCGTTCCAGTTCTGTCAGCCCTTCGCCCGTCTTTGCGCTGACGCGAAGCGCGTTCCGTGTTGACGAATTGCTTTCCGGCGCGAGATCGCATTTGTTTAGCAGCACAAGCCTCGTCATCCCCGCCGTTTCACGAAGCAGCACTTCGTCCTCGGCGGTGACCGCAGCGGAAGCGTCCAGCACTGCGCAGACTACGTCCGCCGTCTGAATCGCTTCCCGCGCGCGGTCGACTCCGATGCGCTCCGCCTCGCTGTCCGCCTCGCGGATGCCCGCCGTATCGATGAGCCGCACCGGCACGCCTTGAAAACTGGTTTTTTCGTCGATCAAATCCCGCGTCGTCCCCGCCTCGGCGGTCACGATGGCGCGATCCATCCCGAGCAGCGCGTTCATCAACGACGATTTGCCGACGTTCGGCCTGCCCACGATGGCAACGCGCAGCCCGTCCCGCAAAACGCGCCCGCGCCGGGAGTCCGCAATCAGCGTTTCCACACGGCGCTTTGCCTGCTCCAGCGACTCCGGCAAAGTGAGCAGCGTATCCGCCTCCGCTTCGTCGGGATAGTCGATTGCCGCGTCAATACCCGAGAGCGCGTCCAGCAGCAGCGACTCGACGGATTCGATTTCGCGCCGGACGCTGCCCTGCAGCTGCAGCAGAGCCGCTTTCAAGCTCTGTTCCGCGTCCGCGTTGATGACGTCCATCACCGCTTCCGCGGCGGAAAGATCCATCTTGCCGTTCAGGAACGCACGCTTGGTAAACTCCCCCGCTTCCGCCGGTCGAAATCCCAGCGAGCCAAGCGCTCCCAGCGCACGCTGTACGGTTTGCATGCCGCCGTGGCAATTCAGTTCCACCATGTCCTCGCCGGTATATGTCCCCGGCGCGGGCAGATACGCCGCCATGCACTCGTCGATCAGTTCGCCGTTGTGCGATAGTTTGACGTGCAGCAGCGTTCTGGGCTGCGAAACCGGATCGCGGCTGAGCAGCGCGGAAACGCGCCCCGCCTCCGGGCCGGATATGCGGATGACCGCAATCGCCCCGCCGATGGCCGAGCTTGGCGCGTAAATCGTATCTTGCATGCGTTGTTCTCCATTGCAGCCTGAGATCTGCCCCTGCCTGCTTTGCTTGCCAAAATAAGCGAGACCGCCGCTTTTAAGGGCGGCGGCGTTCGCATGAATTGTTATTTCACCGGAGCGATGACTACGTGCCGGTTCGGCTCTTCACCCTCGCTGTGGGTGGTCACACCCGAGAATCCCTGCAGCGCGCTGTGGAGAATGCGCCGTTCATAGGGGTTCATGGGTTCCATCGAGACCGGGCGGCCCGTCTGGCGGACATGCACAGCGTTCTTTCGCGCCAAGCGTTTGAGCGTTTCTTCCCGGCGGGAGCGGTATCCTTCGGTATCGAGCGTAACACGCAGGTATCCGTCGTCCTTGCGGCCCTTATTGGCAACCAGCGAAACGAGATACTGCATGGCGTCCAGCGTTTCACCCCGGCGGCCGATTAAAAGCCCCATGGTTTCCGCGTCGATGCAGAGCCGCAGTCCGTTTTCCGTTTCCGCAGCCAGAACCGGCGCGGGAACATTCATCTTTTTGAGCAGTTCGCCCAGGAACATCGCGCAGGGCGTATTCTTGGCGAGTTCTTCGCTGTAGTCAAACGTTTCCTCAACGATGGGTTCCGGTGCGTGATCATAGGAACGCGGTTCGCGCGGCGCCTGCGAATAGCCGCCTTCGCGTTCCGGTCTTGCGGCGCGGTCGTTCCGGTCGCTGCGGTCATTGCGCGGCGGGCGGCTGTCCCGTCTCGGCTGAACGTCCCGGCGGGCGGCGGACTCGGTTTCCTTGCGGTAAACCTGCTCCATCTCCATCACCAGCGGGACATCACGCTCGGTGAGCCGGACTACGGCCAACTTTGCGCCAATGCCGAACAAGCCTTTGGTTTCGGACTGAATCGTTTCGATTTCCACTTCGTCAATGGTCACGCCCATCTCGGTGAGACCGACAAAAATGGCTTCGTCGACGCTGTGTCCCGAAAACTCCATGCTCCTCATTTGATCTGCGCCTCCTCAAGCGCCGCCTTCTGCTTGGCAAACGAACGATTGATCAGCAGGGAGGTGCCCAGCGAGAAGATGTTGCTGAACGTCCAGTAAATAGCAAAACTTGCGTTGTACTGCAAGCAGAACACAAACGACATCACCGGCATGAGCCACTGCATGAGTTTGTTGGTGCTGCCGGTCGTCGGGTTCTGCGGCTGCTGACGCTGCATAATCCAGGTGGAAAGGTACGTCGTACCGCCCGCGAGAATCGGGAAAATGAACCAGCCGTTGTTCAAGCCGTTGTAGAGCTCCGCGCACGGAGCAACCAGCGCGTTGTAGGTTGCGGCAAGCTCGTCCGTCATGGTCGCCATCGTGTAAGCGCCCGCGCTGTCCTTGACGAAGAAGCCGAGGTCTACAAACTTCTGCAGCGCTTCGGGATGCTCGGTAAAGTACAATAGCTGCGGCAATTTGGCGTTCGCGGTGCCAAAGAACTCCTTGGCCGTTGCGATTACCGGCGAGAGACCGTTATCCGGCATCCAGACGTTGTGCACCCAGAAGAACTTGAAGCTCTGGAACATCTGCAGCCCCGTGTCGGTATTATCCTCAAGGGCGAGGATGAGCCGCACCATCATCTCGTTGCCCCATTGACGGAACGCGGCGATGAAGATAAAGAACAGCGGCAGCGTGATGAGCATTGGCAGGCAACCGCCAAACATGCTGACGCCCTGCTCGCGCATGACTTTTTGTTGTTCGGCATTGAGTTTTTGCGGATCTTTTTCGTATTTTTTACGAATCTTGTCCAGCTGCGGCTGAATTGCCTGCATCTTCATGGAAGACTTCCTGGAACGGATGTCGCCAAACACCGTCAGCGCGCGGATGACCAGCGTCGCCAATATGATGGTTAAAACGATGTTTTCACCCGTCAGGGATTCAAAGAGCCAACGCATTCCGAGGAATGCCCATTGAGTCAGGGGGAAATCGCCTTGCAAGGGGTGCCCTCCTCTCGTTTTCACGTGAATTTTGATTTTTTAATTTTAAAAGTGTAAGAACGAATGCGGCTGCCCGCCGCCGGGTTCAGGGAACCGGATCGTACCCGCCCTTGCTGAACGGGTTGCAGCGAAGGATCCGCCAGAATGCCATTGCGCCGCCTTTGAGCGCGCCGTACTTCTGAATCGCCTCGATGGCGTATTGCGAGCACGTCGGCTGAAACCGGCAGCTGGGCGGAAGCAGCGGAGAAATGTTCTTTTGATAAAACCGGATGATCGCTACAAAGACTTTTCTCATATGGTGGTTGCTCGCGTTTCCTGGGTTTTGAGCAGCCCCGCGCGCTCCAGTTGAGAGCGCATCATCTCGCGAATGGTGAGAAACGGCGCTTCGACCACCGGTTCCCGCGCGATGAAGATGATATTTGCGCCGTCCCGAATGGACGGAATCAGCGGAGTCAGCGCTTCGCGGAGTCTCCGCTTGACGCGGTTTCGCATGACGCTGTTGCCGATTTTTTTGCTGACGGAAAATCCAATCTTCGGGGGCGCCCCGTGGTTCTTTGCATACACCATGGAAAGCAGCCGCCCGCCGCAAGTCTTGCCCGCGCGGTAAGTATACCGAAACTCCTTTTTTCTCCTCAGAGAATCTGCGCGCTTCACGTATTCGCTTCCTTTTTCATTACAATTCGCAAATACAAACATGCGGCAAGCAAATGCCCGCCGCAAGCGCTTGTGCGTTCGTTTCCGGTTTCGATCAACGGTACAGCCGTTACGCGCTCAGAACTTTGCGGCCTTTGGCGCGTCTGCGTTTGAGAACATTGCGGCCATCCGCCGTCTTCATGCGCTTACGAAAGCCATGGACCTTGCTCCGCTGACGCTTTTTGGGCTGATAGGTTCTAAACATCGATTCCACCTCGTTTCGTATTGAGTCGCGCAGGTCTCCCTGCGGAAAGCTATTCTGCATACGGGCATTTGCCCGCATGATATGAACCTTATGTATTATAGAGGACGGCGCAAAGCCGTGTCAAGGAGTTTCTTGCCCAGGCGGATGCATGCACCCCGGCCCGCAAAAGCATCTCCGGCGGACGCGCAGGGCTGCGCTCAGCAAAGTGACGCGCTAGCTGCGCATCTTGGCAAATACAAGTCTTCCCGCGGACGTCTGCAGCGCGCTGGTCACGACGAGATCCGCTGTTTCGCCGATTCGCTTTTTGCCGTTTTCAACAATCACCATCGTCCCGTCCGGCAGATAGCCGATGCCCTGCCCCGCTTCCTTGCCTTCCTTAACGATGGCAAGAGAGAGCTCTTCGCCCGGCAGCAGCACGGATCTGAGGGCGTTGGCCAGTTCGTTGATGTTGAGCACCGGCATGTTCTGCACGGCGGCAACTTTGTTGAGGTTGTAGTCGTTGGTCACGAGGATAGCGCCCATGTCCGAAGCAAGGCGCAGGAGCTTTAGATCCACCTCGTCCACGTCGTCATAGTCCCGTTCCTCGACCAACACGCGCTGTTCCATCTCGCACTGCATCGCGTGCAGGATATCCAGCCCCCTGCGCCCGCGCGCGCGCTTCATGGCGTCCGAGCTGTCCGCAATATGCCTGAGCTCCTTGAGTACGAACGCGGGAATGATGATCTTCCCTTCGATCACTCCCGTGCGGCAGATATCGCAGATGCGTCCGTCGATAATCACGCTCGTATCGAGCACCTTCGGGCGCGCGCCGTCCGGCGAGAGTGACCCGGAGAGACGGTTCTTGCGCGAAATTGCGCCTTCCATGAGTTCCGTGCGCCGGGTAACGCCGATATACCCGCCGTAGTACCCGCATATGAAAAACAGCAGAATCGTGATGATTTCCGGCAAGACTGGGATGTTGATGGTCTGAACGATCAGGCTCAAAAGGAACGCAAACAATAACCCGATCATAATGCCGATCACGCCGAATAAAATATCCAGCGCGGGCATTTCCGTCAGGCGCTTTTCAAGCCTTCGAAAGAATCCGTGAATGCCGTCGATGATCTTTGGGGAGATAATAAAAAAAATGATTCCGAATAATACACCCAAGATCACATAGAGGGCTGCTATCACGGCAGGGATGGTGGTATAGCGCATCACATAGTCGTACCCCGGATATTTAATGGAGTACAAGACCCATGCTACGATTCCGCACCCGACGCCTATACCGACCAAAGCAAGCAAAATTCTGAGTACCTTCCGCATGCAGTGATTGGCGCTTTCCCATTCGATTTAACCCCCAACCAGGGGCAGGAATTCGCTCTCCTCCTTCCCACTGGACGCGGAGAGCTCCGCAATGAGCACTTGCCGCGCCGTTAAGTACATTTTCCGTTCGCCTGCCGAAAGACCTTTTTCACGGTCCCGCCGGATCAGGCATTTTACAACGTCCGCTACCCCGAAGATATCACCAACGCGAAGTTTGTTCAGGTTGTCGCGGTAACGCTGATTCCAGTTTTCACTCTCGTCAGAGCAGCCTTCTTCGGCAAGAAACGCAATCACTTTTTCGCAGTCTCCCGCGCAGACGAGCTTTCGCAAGCCAACCGCATCCGCTGTTTCGACCGGAACCATGGCGGACATACGCCCCATGACAAACCGCAGCATATAGTACTTTGCGGTTTCGCCCAGGACGCTCTGTTCTTCAATTGATTCCACTATCCCGACGCCGTGCATGGGATAGCAGACCATGTCGCCAATCTGAAACACCGGTTCGGCTCCTTTCGCCTCATTTCGGTCTCATACAAAGTATAGTATATCATTCCATTTTGGCGACTGTCAACAAAAACTCGTATAATACCACAATGCATACGGGCTGTCAACCATAAAATTTTTAGCCGGAAACAGTTCATTTTATGCAACGATCCGCTGTCCTGTTTCCTTCTTGCCGCGCTGTTGCCAACATATCGAAAAAGCGCCCGTTTTCGCTTATTTTCTCAATATAATGCAGAAGCGGAAGCCGTTTGAGGCCTCCGCAGCATGCATTGGTTTTTCTGAATACATTCCAAAACACAGTCTTTTTTTCGACTTGCTTTGGGCAGTACGCCGTTGCTTGATCGGTAGTCCGCTTACAGCAGCGTCTGCTGTTCGGAACAGCTCATATCCAGCAAGCGTTTGCTTACGCGCTGCTCGAACATGGTGCTCATCGGCGCGCGGTCGTGGATAATCTTGACCGCCTGCGCAAACATCGGAGCTGCGGAGACGAAGCGGATCTTGGGCGAAAGATACGCGTACGGGCACTCCAGCGTATCGGTTGAAACAAGGAACTCGATGGGGCTGGCGTCGATCTTTTTAATGCCCTCTTCGCCCAGCACATTATGGGACAGAGCGGCGAACACGCGCTTTGCACCTTTGTCCATCAGCGCGTAGCTGACGTCCACCAGCGTACCGCCGGAGATGGAGAAGTCGTCGATGACCAGGCAGGTCTTGTCCTTGACGTCGCCGATGATTTCGAGCACTTTGGCTTTTTCGTCGTGACCAATGCGCATTTTGTCGCCGATGGCCACGGGGCAGTTGAGTTCGGTAGCGTATTCCCGCGCGCGCTTGGCGGAACCCGCGTCCGGCGAAACAACGATGAGGTCGTCCCCCACGATGCCCGAACGTCGGATGTATTCGCAAAGCAGCGCTTTTGCGTAGAGGTGGTCGACGGGCTTTTTAAAGAAGCCCTGCACCTGCGGCGCGTGCAGATCCATTGTGATAATCCGGTCAACGCCCGCAACTTCGATGCAGTCCGCGCAGACGCGGGCGCGGATGGAAACGCGGGGTTCGTCCTTTTTATCGCCCTTGGCGTAGGAAAAATAAGGAATGATGGCGGTTACGGAGTTTGCGCTGGCGCGCTTGAACGCGTCGATCCAGAACAGCAGTTCCACAAATTCGTCATTCGGCGCGCGGCCGATCGGCTGAACGATATACACATCCTTATCACGGATGGACTCGTTGACACGGACGAAGATATTCCCTTCGCTGAATCTGATGGTCTCCGCGTCGCCAAGCTGCGTCCCCAGATACGCGCACATTTTCTTGGCGAATGTTTTGCCCGTCTGCCCGGCAAATATCTTGATTATCCCCGATCCGGTGTACATAGCCTCTCCCCTTTTCGCTCCAAAAATTCGGCTGTGACCCTTGTAACCACATTATAGCAGACCCAAGAGTACTTCTCAACACAATATACCCGATCCGGCAGGATTATTTGCGCTTGTTTGGCCGATTTAAGCCATAAAAAACGCCGCCTGCGAGTGCGGGTATATGTTTGTAACATATTATATCATAGATTCCCGGCCTTCGCACCGGTAATTTTATATAGTTTTGATATTGGGTTCTCAAAGGGATGAAAATCCCTTTAGCGGGAGCTCGAGGGCAGAGTCCTCGAATCATTCAGGAGCTCGAGGGCAGCGCCCTCGAATAATCTCGTAGCTCGAGGGCAGCGCCCTCGAATGGTTCTTCTTTGGGGCTCCGCCCCAATCCCCGCTCAGGGGTAATACCCCTAAGAACCCCTACTCTCTTGCCGGCCTCGCTTCGAAGAACGCGCGCGCTTCCTCCAGCATGGCGCACCTGCGCCAGGTCTCGCCAGGAACCACATCCGTGCGGTTAGCGCCGTGGTAATCGCTGCCGCAGGTTACGAGCATCCCGCTCTGACGCGCAATGCTTACCAGCAGCGCGCCCTCGCCTTCGCTGACGGACGGATGGAATGCTTCCAGCCCCATCAGCCCGTAACCGCGTAGCAGCGCAGAGAGCTTATGCGGGTCGGGGTTGCCGTGCATGGGATGCGCCCAAACGGGCACGCCGCCCGCGCCGAGGATCAGGCCGATGACCTGTTCCGGCGAGAAGCGTTCCACGGTGAAATATCCCGGCTTGCCGCGGTTCAGATAACGCGTAAACGCCTCACGTGCGGATCCGGCAAAACCGCCCTGCACCAGCGCAAGGGCGAGATGCAACCGCGTGGTCACATCCACTTCCCGATTCAGATACGGCTCTATCTCAATCCCTGCCAGCTTGAGACGGCGGATGATCTCGTTGTTTCTTATCACGCGGCGCTTGCGCGCGGTTTCCAGCGCGGAACGCAGGCCGGATTCATCGATATCCACGTCCAGCCCCAGAATATGCAGTTCGTGTGTCCATTCGCAGTCCATCTCCAGCGCGGGCAGCACCCTTACTCCCAGCCGTTTTCCCGCGGCGAGCGCTTCCGGTACGCCAGTTACGCAGTCGTGATCCGAGAGCGCGGCAAGCGTGACGCCCGCCTTGTAAGCGCGCTCGATAACGCCCGCGGGCGTATCCGTTCCGTCGGAACAGACGCTGTGCAAGTGCAGGTCGAACGGTTGTGTTTTCGTTTTTTGTGTGTTTGTTTGCGCGTTTGATTCCGTCATGAAAAATTCCAATCCCTGTCTACCTGAAAACGGGGCGGCTTGGCCGCCCCGTTTGTTGTACCATGCGATTTGTTTTGTGATTTTACGCTTCGCTGCCGCTGGGAACCGCGTTGTTCGGCATGCCGCCCTGTTCGGTTTCCGTCTTGGGGGCTTTGGGTGCGCGCTTGACAGGCGTTTTCTTCTTGGGCTTGCCCATCACGGCGGCGGGGTCTTCTCCCCGGAGAATCGCTGCAAACTCCTCGCCGGAGATGCGCTCGTATTCGATGAGCACGGTCGCCACGCGATCCAGCGCGCCCATATCCGCGCTGATGACCGCTTTGGCGCGCTCAAACTGCTCGTCGAGAATTTTGCGCACTTCGTCGTCCACTTTGGCGGCGAGCGACTCGGAATAGTTCCGCTGGTGTCCCCAGTCCTTGGCGATGAAGACTTCTTCCTGTCCGCCGAGGAAAATCGGGCCGACGGAATCGCTCATGCCGTATTCGGTGACCATTTTATGCGCAATTTCGCTCGAGCGCTGCAGGTCGTTGTACGCGCCGGTGGAGACGTCGTTGAACTTCAGCAGTTCGGCAACGCGCCCGCCCAGCGCCATGGCGATGCGGTCGAGGAGTTTGTTTTTCGTAATGTGCATCATGTCTTCTTTGGGCAGCGACATCGTATAGCCTGCCGCCATGCCGCGCGGGACGATGGAGACTTCGTGTACAGGGTCGCACCCTTCGAGCTGGATGGCAACGATTGCATGCCCCGCCTCGTGGTAGGCCGTGATGCGCTTGTCGCTTTCCGTAATCACGCGGCTGCGCTTTTCCGGCCCCATCTGCACACGGGTGATGGCTTCTTCGAGTTCCACCATGCCGATGGCCTTTTTGCCGGCGCGCGCAGTGAGAATGGCCGATTCGTTGAGCACGTTTTCGAGGTCGGCGCCCGTAAAGCCGGGCGTGCGCTTTGCCAGAACGGAGAGCTGCACTTCCGGCGCGAGCGGTTTGTTGCGCGCGTGAACCATCAGGATTTCTTCGCGCCCCTTGACGTCCGGGTATCCAACCATAATCTGCCTGTCAAACCGGCCGGGACGCAGCAGCGCCGGGTCGAGGATATCCGCGCGGTTGGTCGCCGCGATCACGATAATGCCTTCGTTGGGCGCAAAACCGTCCATTTCCACGAGCAGCTGGTTGAGCGTCTGTTCGCGCTCGTCGTGCCCGCCGCCCATGCCCGCGCCACGGTGACGGCCGACCGCGTCGATTTCGTCAATGAAGATGACCGACGGGGTCGCGCGCTTGGCGGTCTGGAACAGATCGCGCACACGGGATGCGCCAACGCCGACGAACATTTCCACAAAGTCCGAACCGGAGATCGAGAAGAACGGAACCTTCGCCTCGCCCGCGACGGCTTTTGCCAGCAGCGTTTTGCCTGTGCCCGGAGGGCCCACGAGCAGAACGCCCTTGGGAATGCGCGCGCCAATGGCGTTGAAGCGCGCGGGGTTTCGCATGAATTCGACAATCTCCCGCAGCTCTTCTTTTTCTTCATCGGCGCCGGCAACGTCCGCAAAGGTCACGTGCAGCTTGTCCCCCGTTTGCAGGCGCGCGCGGGATTTGCCAAAGTTCGTCATCTGCTTGCCGCCGCCCTGCGAGCGCATCATAAAGAAGTAGAACACGCCGAACGCGCCAAAGATCAGAAGGTACGGCAGAACGATCGCCCAGATCGACTCTTCCACGATTTTCGACTCGTAGGCAAACGAATAGTCCGCGCTGGAAACCTCGTCCACACTGGTGAACTGGTCGGGATTTGCAGCGTAAACAATGGCGGCCATGTCCGCGCGGAAGGTCGACTCGGACGGAATCACCACATAGAATTCCGCCTTCTTTGGCAGATCCTTTGCGGTTGAAGCGCTGTCGCCATAGAGGCCGTAGACCTCGCGCTGGTTGACCTGAATCGCTTTGATGGTCTTGGCAGAAGATGTATCGGCGGTTTCCGTATTGGTCACCAACTGCAGAAAGTCGGTGTTGTAATCCAATTCATCCGGCTCTTTGGTCGTCAGGTTCATCCCCGAAACCATGTAGATAATTGCCGCAAAGAGCAGAACCCATATGACGGCCGTCATGACTTTTTTATTCAAACAATTGTCCTCCATCTGCGGCGGACGGGCAAAACCCCGCGCGCGCCGCGCATTGACCGGCGGCAGAGCGCCTTCTGATTGCGCCGTGCCGTTTGCCGCATATCCGCGGCGTATTGCTTCCTACTCGGTATACACCGAGGATTTCAGAACACCGACGAACGGGACGTTCCTGTAAAACCCCTCGTAGTCCAATCCGTAGCCGACCACGAATTCGTTGGGGATGATAAAACCGCAGTAGTCGGGCGTGATGTCGCACTCCCTGCGTTCGGGCTTATCGAGCAGGCAGCAGACTTTGAGCGAGGCGGGGCTCCGGCTGGAAAGCAGCTTGGTCAGGTGCAGCAGCGTCAGCCCGCTGTCCATGATGTCTTCGGCAATGATCACGTGCTTTCCGGCAATCGACGTGTCCAAATCCTTTGTGATTCGCACGATGCCGGAGGTTTTCTGCTCGGTGCCGTAGCTGCTGATGCCCATGAACTCCATCTGCATGGGGATGCGCATGGCGCGCGCCAAATCGGAAAAAAATACGACCGCGCCTTTGAGGATGCAGAGCAGCACCACGTCGCCTTCGGCGTGTTCATAGTCTTTGGAGAGCTGCTCGCCCAGCTCCGCGATGCGCTGGCGAATTTCCTCTTCGGAAAGAAGCACCTTCGCGATATCGTCCCGCATGATTTTTCCTCTCAAGAGACCTTACCCCCTGTAAACGTAATATGCAGTATCGTTTTTGTTTCCGGCAGGATCTTCGCGCGTTCGGAAACCGCGAGACCCGCCGCAAAAAGCACTTCGTTTCCCGCGCAGACCAGCGGGATATCCCGTTGCTCGCGCGGAATCTTTTTGTCGATCAGCACATCATTGAGCTTTTTTGCTCCCGGTGCGCCGAGCGGCCAGAACCGGTCGCCGGTTCGCCTTGTGCGGACGACCAACTCTTCAGGCAGCGCATCCGCGTCCAGATACGCTTCGTTTGCGTCCGCCGGTTCGGCGTATGCTTCGACCCGTTCGGACAGGAACGTGCCAAGCGGCGTACTCGTCGTTCCTTCGCGGACGAACGGCGTTTCAAACGCAACGGACGCGGGATAAACGCCGAATTGTAAGCCGACAGCGCTCGTCCAGGCGCAAAACCCGCCGGAAAGCTCGATGGCGGTGCCGGTTCTGGCTTCCGCCAGCGCCAGTACGCGCCGGATATCCGCTTCCGAAACGTCCCCGTTCAGCGCCAGAATGCGCCGTTTGACGATTCGTGTTTTGAGCGGTATGGGTAATAACGAAAGCTTTTTTCGGTTCAGCCCATCGCCGTGGAGAATCGTTTCCTCGGCCTGTTCCGATAAAAGCAGCAGATAATCTTCGTCTTCCGCGCTAAACGCGGCGGTTTTACAGAGCGCTTCCGTCACGTTCGGCTGGTAGGTTTCCAGTACCGGAAGCAGTTCGTTTCGGATGCGGCTGCGAAACGCATCGTTTTGCGCGTTCGTTTCGTCCTCGCAAAACGCCTGATCCCGCTCCGCCAGATACGCCAGAATCTCTGCGCGCGTCGAATCGAGCATCGGCCGGATAATCCTGCCCGTTCTGGCACGCATGCCGGCCAGTCCGGCAAGCCCGCACCCGCGCAGGAGGTGCATGAGCACCGTTTCCGCCTGGTCGCCTCTATGGTGGGCAACGGCGACAACGTCCGCTTGAAAATGGAGCCTCGCGCGCTCCAGAAACGCGTATCGAAGTTCCCTTGCCGCCTGTTCGAGCGTTTGCTTTTTTTCGCGCGCATAGGCGGGCGCGTCGGCTCGTTCGGTTAAAACGGGAACGCCGAGCTGATTGCAGAGAGCGACGCAAAACGCCAGATCGTCGTTTGCGCTCTGGCCGCGGATGCCGTGGTGCAGATGCGCGGCAGAAAGCCCCGCAATCTTCCCTTCGGCAAGCAGTTCGTTGAACCGAAGCAGCATCGCCGTGGAGTCCGCCCCGCCGGAGAAGGCAACCAGCACCCGATCCGCCGGGCCGACGCCGAGGGCGTACAGCGTTTCCGCCGCAAAAAGGCGGCTTCGATCGAGCGAGCTTTGCATACTACCCCGCGCCGTTTCCGGCCGATTCCGCGTCTGTGCGGCGTCAGCGGTTCGCCTGGCAACGCATAGAACCCCATAGTGAAATATAGTGATATTCTACCCGCATCCCCCGCTTTTTACAAGTGCCCCAACGAAAATACCATGGAGTGTTGCAAACAATTCACGCTTGGGTATCTTTTGACATGATTTGCGGAATCCTCTATACTATAAGAGCAATTGGGAGAAGTCATCATGCCGGATTCCATCCATAACGGACATCGCGAGAGAATTCGCGAACAATACAAAAAGAGCGGCGCGGAAACGTTTTTGGATCATCAGTTTCTGGAGCTGCTGTTGACGTATGCCATCCCGCGCAAGGACACCAACGCGCTGTCCCATGCGCTGCTGGATCGTTTCGGTACGCTCGAAGGCGTTGTGACCGCGGAGATCGACCAGCTGACCATGGTGGAAGGCATCGGCGAAAGCGCGGCTGTTTTTCTGCGCATGCAAGGGGATCTGTTCCACAGGCTGCTGCTGCGAAGAACCGAGGACACGCACGGGAACATCCGCCTCAGCACGCCCGCCGCCGCCGCAAGATACGCGGTTGCGCTGCTTGCGCTGAGTACGTACGAAACCGTGATTGCCGTTTGTCTGAACGCAAAGAAAGTCGTCCAGTCCTGCGAATCGCTCCAGCGCGGCACGCTGACCGAGGCGCAGATCTACCCGCGCAGCATCGCGGAAGTTGCCTTGCTCAGGCGCGCGCACGGCGTGTTGTTGATCCACAACCACCCTTCCGGCGATCCCACGCCCTCCCAGGAGGACGCGGACGCAACGGAGCTGGTCAAGGCGGCGCTGTCAAGCGTCGGCGTGCAGCTCTACGATCATTTGATCGTCGGCGGCAGCAACGCGTATAGTTTTACCACGCGCGCGGTGATCGGTGTTTCCGGCACGGAAACGGAAGTGCATTCGCTGGAAGACTTCCAGTCGCGCTATACTGCTCAGACAAAGCCGCTTCCGCTCGTCCGCGTGATGGAGCCGTATGAAGACTGACCTATTCAAAGAAACGGAGGCACGCATGAGCAAATACGATCCGTTATGGGAACAGTTCCGCGGAAAGTCGGAACCGCAAATCAAGCTGACGTTTGCCGAAATCCAGCAGATCCTCGGCTTTTCCATCGACCACTCGTTTCTGAATTATAAAAAAGAGCTCCTTCCCTTCGGCTATAAAGTGGAAAAGATTTCCTTAAAAGAACAGACAGTTCTCTTTCGAAAAACCGAATGATGATGGATTTTAGCGATTGATTTTTAGAAAGAGCAGATGGTTCCCTTTCGAGAAACCGAAGGTTAATTGATTTTTACGAAGAACAAACAAGCGGCGGGTTTCCCCGCCGCCTTCGTTTATTCGATTGTTTTACGGTATGGCCGGCGTTTCCGTGATGACGTACACTACCGACACCTGCGCGGAAACCGCGATCGCACTGCTTTCGAACGCTACGCCGACGAGCTGATCCTCGCCCGGCGTTTCCACGACGGAAGCGATGGAGCCAAGCGTTACATCCCCCGCTTCGGCGATGGCGGAAGCCTTTTCGTACGCGTCCGCCATAGCGGCGGCAAGCGCTTCAGCATAGGCTGCGGAAGCGTCCGTCAGGCTGTAGGTCGCCTCGTAGGATTCCGTAATGCCCGCGTCGATGATCGGCGAGAGCACAATATTGACCTGGCTGACGTCGGTGAGCGTAATGGTGATCGTATCGGTTGCGACATAACCTGTAATCGCGCCGTCGCTTTCACGCTGGTGCGTGCTGAGCGTTGCGCCCGTAGCGGTGATATCCTTTGGCAGTACGTTCTGCGCTGCGGCGATTTCGTTGACCTGTTGCACGAGCTCTTCGCACTTGAGCGCCGCCTCTTCGGATGTCGCCCCCGACCCCTGCACAACGATGGTGATGGTGGAAAAATCCGGCGCGGCAATCACAACGCCGCTGCCGACTACCGCTATGGTATGCTCGTCGGCAACCAGTTCGTTGTTGACGTAAACGTCCGGCTGATCCGGCTGTGCGGTCGGCCCCGGCGTGATGTCGTCCTCCGCTTTGCAGGCCGTACATGCCAGCGCCAGCGCCAGCGCAGCGGCAACGCAGGCCGCCGTTCGAACCCATTGCATTTGCTTGTTCACTTTCAACCCTCCAAGTCCACGCGGTTAAGCGCGGTTCCGTTTAAAAACGCCCTGAGATTATTTGCCGCCAGATGCGCCAGATTGGTTCGCATCTCCAGCGGCGCCCAGCCGATATGCGGCGTGACCAAGCAGTTTTTTGCCGTGAGCAGCAAATCGTCCCCCGTCAGCGGCTCCCCTTCGGCAACATCGAGACCAGCGGCATAGAGCCTGCTGGAGTTCAGCGCCTCCACGAGGTCGCGCGTGTTGACGAGCGCGCCGCGTGCGGTGTTGATCAGGATTGCGCCCGGCTTCATCTTTTCGATGGCGCCGCGGTCTATCATGCCGATGGTTTCCGCGTTGGCCGGACAGTGCAGGGAGATCACGTCGCTTTGGCGCAGCAGTTCGTCCAGCGAAACGTATTCGCCTTCGAACCCTTCCCGCCGGGAGCGGCTGTAGCCCAGCACGCGCATGCCGAACGCGCGCGCAATCCTCGCCGCCGCCCGTCCGATTTCGCCCGTGCCGATGACGCCAAACGTCTTGCCGTCGAGGCAAAGCAGCGGGTAGTCCCAAACACAGTCTCCCGGCGTCTGTTTCCAGCGGTCTTTGCGTACTTCACCGTCAAACGATCTTGCGCGGTTGGTCAAGTCCAGCAGTAGCGCAAACACCTGCTGCGCAACCGCCGCCGTGGAATAGCCCGGAACGTTGCAGACGGCAATATTGTGCCTGCGCGCGGCAGCCAGATCGATTTTATCGTACCCTGTCGCGACAAGGCCGAGAAATTTGAGCTTGGGGGACGCGGAAAACTCCGCTTCGCCCAACCGGCAGCGGTTGGTGAACACCGCGTCCGCAATTTGGATGCGCTCAATGATCTGCTCCGGCAGCGTCAGGTCAAATGCCGTTACGTGGCCCAGTTCTTCGAACATCTCCCAGCCGATATCGCCGGGGTTAAAGGAATACGCGTCCAGAATGACGATTTCCATACCGATTTTTCGTTACTCCCAATGCTTGTGTATGCCGTAAGCCCTGCGGACGGGCGGAACTACGTATCTGCGCGCCGTGTTGACGATCCGGCCGCGCAATCGCCGTTCGGCTGCACCGCCGACTACAGAATCGTTTGCTTCGTGAAAAAAGTATACCGCATTCGTCCCCGCATGACAAGTTACCCGCCGTTTGTTCGTCAGGAGCGGAAAATAATATTTTGGGGTGCAGCTCAGCAAGAAACCGTTTTTTTTGCGGTTATTGCCCGTTATCGTGCCCCGCGTTGCAGTAAACCGCAACATGTTGTATAATATACGAATAAATTGGGGAGTTTGTCCGTCGGCGCATCCGGCGCGTTTGGGGATGACGGACGCTCAAGCAGCGTTCAAACCGCCGCCCGAAACGACACTACCCCGTTTTTTCAGCGCAAACGCAACCGGCGAACGGATTTTTACCACACAATCGATTATGACTTGGAACTTGGTTCCGGAAAGGTTGAGGGGCTCTTTGGCTTCTAGAAACGAAACTGCAGTCACAAGCGGCAAGAAGGCTGCCGAAACGCGCGCGAAGAATCGCGAGCGCGATAAACGCGCGTCGGAAGTATCCGGCGTGCTGCTCATCGCCGGGGGAATTCTCACGGCGGCGTATCTCTTTTTCTCCGCGGCGGGGTATCTTGGCGAAATGCTCGGCAAGGCCATGTTCGGCCTGTTCGGCGTGATTTCCTACGCGTTGCCGGTGATCCTTATCGGCGTTGGCGTCATCTATATCCGCGGCAGTTCCAACGAGCGCCTCAACGGCACCGGCTGGTACCTGCTGCTTGGCATCCTCTCGCTGGTCACGCTGCTGCAGACCATCCGCGGCACGGCGTTCGATGGCGTTTTGTACATGGACTATATCAACGAGGCGTTCAGCGTCGGCCAGACCGCACATATGGGCGGCGGTTTTATCGGCGCGGTTCTGAGCTACCCGCTCCTGCTGCTCGGCGGCGAGATGCTGGCGTATATCCTCTCGATTTCTATGATTTTGATCTGCATAATCGCCATAACCGGTTTTTCCATCCTCGACGCTGGCAAAAAGCTCAAGGCTTCCGTTGCCAGCGCCAGGGAAAATACGAGTGAAACCGCGCTGGAACCGCGTACGGACGGTAAAAAATCGATGTTCACACTGACGCTGGATGAAGAAAAAGCGCTTCCTCCCGTTTCCAAGCGTGCGTCTTTGCCCGCTCCGGAAGAACAAAAATCAACCGGCAAAAAGAAGCGCGGTAAACCAGCCGAAGTGCAGCCCGAGCTCAAGGACTTCTCCGGCGGTTTTCACAACAAGGACGGCCTGCCGCCCAAGCGCAAGGAGCTGGAAGTCATCCGCCCCGGTTATGCGGACGATCTGGACTTTGAACCCAGCGGCGA
The DNA here is from genome assembly GCA_039683415.1 of Clostridiaceae bacterium. Classification (GTDB taxonomy): domain Bacteria; phylum Bacillota; class Clostridia; order Christensenellales; family CAG-138; genus UBA7703. Next base: position 634,286 of record JBDKRL010000001.1, on the reverse strand, counting down.
TCTGCCCGTCAGAACGGCGCCCGTAAAGAAAAGCGAACCTCCCACGCCGATCCGTCTGCCGGATCCCACTCCGCTTTTTGGCACGCAAGTTCCGAAGCCGCAGGAAAAACCCGTCGGTCCCGCGCGTCAGCCGGGCGTCAAACAGCAGCCCATCCCCGCAGCCTCCAAGCAGAAATCGCAGCCGGAAGCCATTGTTTCGGACGCGGCGTATCTGCCGCCCAAGCTCGACCTGCTGGAAAAGGCCAACGTCGTCAAAGAGGACGAAAGCGACTCGCCCGAAGAGAAGGCACGCATCTTAATTGAAACGCTCGCGAGCTTCCATATCGGCGCGCAGGTAACAAATATCGCCGTCGGCCCCGCGCTGACGCGTCTGGAAATTCAGCCCGCGCCGGGCGTGCGCATTTCGCGCATCACGGCACTGCAGGGCGATATCACTATGGCACTTTCCGCGCCGCGCCTGCGCATGGAAGCGCCGATTCCCGGCAAAAACGCCATCGGCATCGAAATCCCCAACAAGCGGAGCGCGCTCGTGGTTCTGCGCGACATCGTCGAAAGCAGAGAGTTCCGTTCCAGCACGTCGCCGGTGACCATGGCGCTGGGGCGCGAAGCCAGCGGAAAGATCATTGTTGCGGACTTAACCCGCATGCCGCATCTGCTCATCGCAGGCGCGACGGGTTCCGGCAAGAGCGTCTGCATCAACGATATCATCATTTCGATGATCTACAAAAGTTCGCCAGCCGATCTGCGGTTCATCCTCATCGACCCCAAGAAGGTCGAGATGACTGTTTACGGCTCTCTTCCGCATTTGATGATGCCGGTTGTGACGGAGAATAAAAAAGCCGCCAACGCCCTCCGTATGGCCGTCAAGGAGATGGACGACCGTTATAAAACTTTCTCCGAAGTCGGCGCAAAAAATTTGGAGCGCTACAACGAGCGGATGGACGACAAGTCCAAGTGTCTGCCGCGCATCGTGGTGATTATCGACGAGTTGGCCGACCTCATGATGCTTGCGCCGGACGAAGTGGAAGACTGCATCTGCCGCATCGCGCAGCTTGGCCGCGCGGCGGGCGTGCACCTGATCCTCGCCACCCAGCGCCCGGACGCAACGGTCATTACGGGACTGATCAAATCGAACATCCCTTCGCGGATCGCCTTTGCGGTGAGCAGCGCAGTCAACAGCCGCATCATCCTCGATATGAGCGGCGCGGAAAAGCTGCTCGGCCACGGCGATATGCTCTTCCATCCCGACGGGGCGAACAAACCCGTCCGTCTGCAGGGCGCGTATGTCGCAGACGACGAGGTGGAGCGCGTCATGGCTCATTTCCGCAGCAAATCCCTGCGCCCGACCTTCAGTGAACAAATCATCGAAGACTTGTCCCATGCCGAAAAGACCGGCGCAGTCGGCGGCGTATTCGGCGAAGGCAAGCAGGACGACGAGCTGCTCGGCCCCGCCGTTCGCGTCATCCTCGAATACGGGCAGGCCAGCACGTCCATGATTCAGAGGCGGCTCCGCGTCGGGTACTCCCGCGCGTCCCGGCTGATCGACACCATGGAACAAAAAGGCTATGTCACACGCCTGGTCGGCAGTAAACCCCGCGACGTAATTATCAAACAAGCGCAGTATCGCGAAATATTTGGCGACGATACGCCGTTTGCCGATCTCCCCGTGACCGACCACGCACCCATCGGGGATTTTTACAGAGATAAATAAGGGGCAGTAAATCAGATTGAACAGGAATCAGCACGCCGCTGTAAAGGCGAAAACCATCGCAAGGAGCGAACTATGGCGGTAATCGGAGTCATCTCGCTCGGATGCGCAAAAAATCAGGTGGATACCGAACGCATGCTCGGCCTGCTCGTCGGCGCGGGGCATACGATTACCAACGATCCCGCAGAAGCGGAAGTCCTGATTGTCAACACCTGCGGGTTCATCGAATCCGCCAAGCAGGAATCCATCGACGCCATCCTCGAAATGGCGCGGTATAAACAGGGCGGCAGGTGCGGTCGGCTCATCGTGACCGGCTGCCTTTCCGAACGCTACCGTACGGAACTGGCCGAAGCCATGCCGGAAATCGATATTCTGCTCGGCGTTCGGGAATACGAAAAACTCCCGCGCCTGCTCGGCGCCGTTTCGAACGCGCAAACCTGCGGGCCGCAGACCGCGCGCATTTTGACCACGCCAAGCTACAGCGCGTATCTGCGCATTGCGGACGGCTGCGACAACCGCTGCACTTACTGCGCCATTCCGCTGATTCGCGGCGGGTTGGTCAGCGAGCCGCTGGAAGCGCTGGTGGACGAGGCAAAGCGCCTGATTGACGGCGGCGTCACCGAACTGACGCTGATTGCGCAGGATACCTCCGGCTACGGCATTGACCGCTATGGCAAACCCATGCTGCCGGAACTGCTCACAAAACTCGAAGCAATCGAAGGCCTTCACTGGCTCCGCGTGCTCTATACCTACCCGGACACCGTGACGCCGGAACTCATCGACCGATTCCAAAACAGCAAAAAGATCGTCCCCTACCTCGACATGCCGCTGCAGCACACAGAAGACGAACTGCTCAAGCGGATGAACCGGCGCGGCGATCAGAAGCATATCCTCCGCGTACTCGACTATGTTGCCGAGCATGCGCCGGAGTTCATGCTGCGCACGACGCTTATGGTTGGCTTCCCCGGTGAAACGGACGAGCAGTTCGAGCGCATGCGGCGTTTCATCGTGGATCACCCGTTCGACCGCGTCGGCGCGTTTGCGTTCTCTCCCGAGGACGGAACCCGCGCGGCGGCCTTGCCCGGTCAGGTGCCGGAGGAAGTCAAGCAGCATCGGCTCAGCGTTTTGATGCAGACGCAGCAGACCGTCTCCGCCGCCCGCAATCGCGCGAGGATCGGAAAGCAGGTTGAAGTTTTGATAGAAGGTTACGATGGAACGCGCGCCTTTGGCCGCAGCTATGCCGAAGCGCCGGATGTGGACGGGCGAATCTACCTTTTCACCGACGCGCCCCCGGCGGTTGGCAGCTATGTGCAGGTCAATCTGACGGAAGCGCTCGAATACGACATGATCGGAGAACCGCTATGACAACCGAAGAACAAAAGCAACAAATCGCGGAAGCGCCGCGGACGAATCCGGAACCGGCGGTTCCCGCAAATCCGCCCGAACCTTCCACGCCAAAGCGGAGAGGGCTCAACCTGCCAAACCAGCTGACGATATTTCGTATGATTCTCGTGCCGCTCATGGTCGCCGCGTTTTCGTTTGACGGTTGGCTTTTGTGGTGGAACTACCTCGCGGCTGGCATCTTCTTTGTGGCGGATATGACGGATATCGTCGATGGTTACATCGCCCGAAAATATAACATGATTACGAACTTCGGCAAGCTGATGGATCCGATTGCCGATAAGCTCCTGTTCTGTTCGGCGTTTGTGATGATGACCTGGAACGGCATGCTCAACCCCATCCTCTGCATCATCTTTGTAGGTCGCGAGATCATCGTTTCCGGCTTCCGGCTCGTCACCGCGGGCAGCGGGAAGGTCATCGCCGCAAACTGGCTGGGTAAGCTCAAATCCACTCTTCAGGTCATCGCCATCCTCTGGACGCTGCTGGGTAACCCGATCTTCTCGCGCTGGAACTTTGCGTTTGATTTTGGGGTTATGTGCACGGCGGCGGTCTTCACCATATGGTCGGCGGTCGATTATATCGTTGCCAATAAAAACGCCGTCAATTGGGACTGATTTATTTTATAATTTGAGATTTTTAAGACCGCGCGCAGCGCGGCTGTCAGTAAGGATGTGAATTCACTATGATCGCGGAAATCGTCTCCGTCGGAACGGAATTGCTCATGGGACAGGTCGTCAATACGGACGCACAGTTCATCGCCCAGCGGCTCGCCCCGCTCGGATTTCAGGTGTTTTACCATACAACCGTCGGGGACAACGTCAAACGTCTGACCGCCGTTGTGCATCAGGCGGTGGAACGCTCTGACGTGGTAGTCTTTACCGGCGGACTTGGACCGACGGACGACGACCTCACAAAGGAAACCGTCGCCGCCGCGTTCGGCATGACCGTGGAACCCGTGCCGGAGGAAGTGGAAAAACTCACCAGGTACTTTGCCGCGCGCGGCTATCCCATGACGCCCAACAACTATAAACAGGCGAGCTTTCCCAAAGGCTCCGTGATCGTGCCCAACGACTTTGGCACCGCGCCCGGCTGCATCCTTTCGGCGGGCGGCAAGACCGCTGTTCTTTTGCCGGGGCCGCCGCGCGAGCTCTTCCCCATGTTTCAAAACCACGTCATGCCTTATCTGGAGCGCATGAGCGGAGCAAAGCTCTTTTCGCGCGAGCTGCATATCTTCGGCATGGGCGAATCCACCGCAACTTATCAGCTCCGGGACATCATCGAAAGCCAGACCAACCCGACCGTCGCGCCTTACGTCAAGACAGGCGAAGTCTCGCTCCGCGTCACCGCGCTGTGTCAGAACGACGAAGAGGGCGAAGCGCTCGTGCGTCCGATGATTGACGAAATCGTTGCCCGCTTGGGGGACGTGGTCTATTCCACCGTGGGCGAATCCCTGCCGCAGACCTGCGCACGCATGCTTACGGACGACCATCTCACCCTCGCCGTTGCGGAAAGCTGCACAGGCGGGCTTGTTGCCAGCGAACTTGTCGCCATTCCCGGATGCTCAAACTTTTTGCTGGAAGGGTGCGTGGCCTATTCCAACGAAGCGAAGATGCGCCGTCTCGGGGTCAGGCGGGAAACGCTGGACTCCTTTGGCCCGGTCAGCGAGCCGTGCGCTCGTGAAATGGCGGAGGGCATGCTGAAAACATCCGGCGCAAGCTACGCGCTCGCGACCACCGGCTTTGCTGGGCCTGACGGCGGCACGGCGGAGGACCCGGTCGGCACGGTCTATATCGCGCTGGCAAACGCAAACGGCGTCGAAGTCAAGCGCGTTTCCCTCCATGGCGAGCGCGCGCGCATCCGCGAACTCGCTTCTCTTAATGCCTTCGACCTGCTCCGCCGTGCACTGAGCAAATAACGCGCAGAATCAGCGGATTTCGATGCAGAAATCACTGTACGAACCCATCAAACGCGTGCTATAATAGCCATAACGGATGCGATCATTTGTTTTCATGCCCTGCTTGAAACCGTCTTCAGCCGAAGCGCAAATGATTCCGTGTTTCTGAACGGAACAATTTATCTGTAACGATACAACAGCTCAAGATTGGAAGGATTATCATGATGGTCGAAAAAGAAAAAGCGTTGGAAATCGCCCTGGGACAAATCGAAAAGCAGTTCGGCAAAGGCGCAATCATGAAACTTGGGGACGCGGGCGCCCGCGTGCCGGTGGCCACCGTCTCCACGGGATGCCTGCCGCTGGATATCGCGCTCGGCGTCGGCGGCATTCCGCGCGGCAGAGTCGTCGAAATCTTCGGGCCGGAATCCTCCGGTAAAACCACCATCGCGCTGCATATCGTTGCAGAAGCGCAAAAGGTTGGCGGAACGGCCGCGTTTATCGACGCGGAACACGCGCTCGACCCGGTCTATGCCGAAGCGCTTGGCGTCAAGGTGGACGATCTGTATGTCTCCCAGCCGGATACCGGCGAGCAGGCGCTGGAGATTACGGAAGCGCTCGTCCGCAGCGGCGCCATCGACGTGGTCGTTATCGACTCCGTTGCCGCGCTGGTTCCCAAGGCGGAAATTGAAGGCGACATGGGCGACGCGCATGTCGGCCTTCAGGCACGCCTCATGAGCCAGGCACTGCGCAAGCTCACCGGCGCGATCAATAAGTCCAACACGATCGTCATCTTTATCAACCAGCTGCGCGAAAAAGTCGGCGTCATGTTCGGCAACCCCGAAACCACACCTGGCGGCAAAGCGCTCAAGTTTTATGCATCCATCCGTCTGGACGTGCGCCGCATCGACGCGCTGAAAAACGGCACCGATATCGTCGGCAACCGCACGCGCGTCAAGGTGGTCAAAAACAAAGTCGCACCGCCTTTTAAGAGCGCGGAATTCGACATGATCTACGGCGAGGGCATCTCCAAGGAAGGCTCCATCCTCGATATGGCCGTGGATAAAAAGCTCGTCATCAAGAGCGGCGCCTGGTATGCCTATGGCGACATGCGCATAGCGCAGGGACGCGAGAACACGCGGCTGTTTTTAAAGGACAACCCTGAACTTGCGCAAAAGCTCGATAAACAGCTCCGCGCCATGTTTGACGATGACCGCAAGAAGGCCGCCGCCGATCAGGAAGCCAAGCGGAAAAATGCCGGAGAAACCGTCCGTGCGGGCGACCCCACCGCCGCCGATTCCGATATCGAGTAACAAACATAAAAAAGAGGGCGCATCGTTTAGTTGCGCCCTCTTTTATTATTTGGATTATCTTGCCGAGAACATCGTCATATCCGTTCCCGTGTCGCGGATCAATACCGTGTTGTTCGCCCGGCTGATCACGCAGCCAACGTAGATATCCCCCGCCGCACCGGAGACATTGACCACCTGCACCAGATACACCACCCAGAACGCGGTTTCGTAAAACGCAATGTTGAGCACCGCCAGCGCAATGCCCAGCAGCACGACGGGCGCGAACGCAATAATCAGGTACTGTCTTCTTCCAAACAACGCCGTGCTCCCCGCATACGCGTACAAGCCCGTAAACCCGTACTTCGGCCGCTCACCGGAAAACCCTTGCATAAACGCGCCGTGGACGAGTTCGTGAAGAATCATGTAAAACACGATTCCGATGAGCATTACGCCAAAAAGCAACAGCGAATCCAGGCCAAACGTAATCTGGAACTTGTGTGGGCCGATAACAAACCCGAACACGATCATTGCCGCCGTGATTCCCAATGCAAGCGCATTGACGATCAGCGCTTCTTTTTTATTCCGCATCAAGTCGATTTTGCGTATTTCCCGATATCCTGGGGGCAGAGTCGTCATGCTTCCTCCTGCTTCTTTTGCGGATTCTTCCAATATTTGCTTCCGTCGCGCGTTCGTAAAAGCCAGCCTTCGTCAATCAAGTCACGGCGCAGTCTGGCATAGTCGCCAAACGTATGCCAGCTGGCGAGAATGGCATTGACCTCATGCTCGGAATAGTCGCGGTCAAACTCGAATTTCTCCGCGAGGAAGGCGTAGGTTATATCCCGCACAGTCTTCTTACTGGGCAGCTGTTTGAGTTTGCCTTCTTCGTCAAAAAGCGTTCAATTCCGGGAAGCATTTGGGTTCTCCTTCTTCTTCTTTTCTTAAAAGAAAAGAAGCAAAAGAACTTTTTCTTTATTTTTAATTCAGTAGCGCGTACTGGCTGTTGTAGATTTCTGCGTAGAAACCGTTCTTTGCCAGCAGTTCCATATGCGTCCCCTGCTCAACGATCTGACCGTCGTTGACCACCAGGATCGTATCCGCATTGACGATGGTCGATAGCCGGTGCGCAATGACGAAGCTCGTCCTCGCGCGCATGAGTTCATCCATCGTCTGCTGGATCAGTATCTCCGTGCGGGTGTCCACATTGCTGGTTGCCTCGTCGAGGATGAGTATGTTGCGGTTGGCGAGGTATGCCCGCGCAATGGTCAGCAATTGCTTTTGCCCACTGCTGACGTTGGTCGATTCCTCGTTGATCACGGTTTCGTAGCCATCCGGCAGGGTTTCGATAAAGAAGTCGATATGCGCGCGGCGCGCCGCTTCCAGCACTTCCTCGCGCGTTGCTCCGGCTTTTCCATAGGCTATATTCTCATAAATCGTACCGGAAAACAACCACGTATCCTGTAAAACCATGGAAAACATGGTTCTCAAGTCCGCCCGGTCCATGGATTTGGTGTCCACGCCGTCAATGGTGATGCGTCCGGAATCCACATCGTAAAACCGCATCAAAAGGTTGACGATGGTCGTCTTTCCCCCGCCGGTAGGGCCGACGATGGCTACTTTCTGGCCGGGGCGCACGTCGATATTCAAGTCCTGTATCAGCGGCTTGGCCGGATCGTAGGCGAAGGACACATGCTCAAAGCGGATGTTCCCGCCGCCCTGCGGGAGCGGACGATCAGCAGGCTGAACCATCTCTTCCCGGTCGAGCAGGTCGTAGACGCGCCCGGCGGAAGCCAGCGTATGCTGCATGGTCGAAAGCCCGCTTGAAATGCTCTCCAGGGGACCCGCAAAGAGCTTTGCGTAGAGCACAAAAGCAACTACATCGCCAACGTTGATCGTCCCCGCGATGGCCAGCGCGCCGCCAAGCAGGCAAATCGCGATATAGGCAAGATTGTTGGTGAGCGCCACAATCGGCTGGACGATGCCGGAGAGGTAGTAGCCGGATTCGAGGTGGCCTTTGGCGGCGTCCACCAGCGTTTCGTGCACGCGCTTCTGACGATCTTCCAGATGAAACGCCTTGATCGTGGCAAAACCCGCAAAATCTTCCTCGTTGAGCGCGTAGATCTTGCCGATAGATTCGCGCCCGTCCGCAAAATGCTTTTCGCTTTTCTGCGATATCAGCGAGGCGATCGTCAGCGACAGCGGCACGAGCACAACCACGCTCAGCGCCATCAGCGGCTGAAGCGTAAATACGATCACCGTGATGCCGACGAGTTTGATGATGCCGGAAATTGTCAAATCCAATACGGTATGGACGGTGTTGCCGAGCACGGAAACATCGTTGGTCATGCGGGAAATTACTTCGCCTTTGGGCGTATCGTCCACGAACTTAACCGCAAGCCGCCGGATTTTGTCGCTCATGCGGATACGCAGTTCACAGGTAAAGAGTTTGGAAACCACGTTGTTCATAATGAACATGGTCGCCAGCCCGCAGATACCGGAGAGCAGGTAGATGCCCGCCAGCACAAGGCAGCGGTTGATAAACGAAGCCATGTCGATGGTCGTGTTGTTTGCCCAGTATTCGTAGAGGACGTCCGTTTGCTTGCCCAGCAGTTCCGGGCCGATAAGCACCATCGCCACGGAGAGCATGCTCACGAGCGCGGAAAGCGTCAGCCAGCCGCGGATTGGGCGTGCTTCCGAAAAAATGCGCTTCAGCGTCTTTTTGCTCTTTTCGCGGGAGGCTTTGCGCTCCTCTTCGGACTTTGCCGCTTTTTGTTTTCTGGTTTCGTTTGCGCTCATTTTGCACCTCCGTTCTCCGCCGAAGGTTCGCCGAGCTGGGAAACGTAGATTTCCCGGTAAATCGGGCAGTTGTCCATGAGTTCGCCGTGCGTGCCGCTGCCGACGACCTGTCCGCGGTCAAGCACATAAATCTTGTCGCAACGCATGGCGGTGGCCGCGCGCTGGGTCACGATCAGCTGCGTTTTGCCGCGTAAAAACACGTTGAGCTCGCGTCTGAGCTTGCTCTCGGTCAGGTAGTCCAGCGCGGAAAAGCTGTCGTCAAACACGTAAACCGCCGCGTCTTTCAAAATGGCGCGGGCGATGCTGATTCTCTGCTTCTGCCCGCCGCTGATGTTGGCGCCGGTCTGAGCGAGGTTGTAATCGAACCCTTCCGGATGGTCGAGCACAAAATCGTAAATCTGGCAGATCCGGCAGACGCGCTCCAGTTCCTCGTCGGTCGCTTCGGGATTTCCCATGCGCAGGTTCTCCGCTATCGTTCCCTGAAAGATGGCGGGCTTTTGCAGCGCAATGGCGATATTGTCCCGTATGGTTTCCCGCGCAATGGTTTCGTAGTCCCTGCCGCCGAGTAAAATCGCACCCCCGGTCGGCGCGTGGAAGCGCAGCAGCAGTTTTGCCACCGTGGATTTTCCGCAGCCGGTTCCGCCGATAATGGCGGCTACCTTGCCGCTTTCCACATGGATATTCACATGCGACAGCGCGGGCGATTCGGCGTTTTCGTAGCGGAAGGAGACGTCTTTGAGTTCCACATCTCCTTGCAGGCGAATCTCCTCGGAAGCGCGGACTTCCACGCCTTTGAGCGCGAGCACTTCCGCAATGCGCTGAATGCAGACCTTCAGGTGCGGCCAGAACGCGAACGTCCAGCTCATGATCAATAGTCCGTTCATAATGAGCGCCACGTACTGAATCGTCGCAATCACCGCGCCCGCCGTGAGCATCGGTTCCACCTGGAGCCGTATCGCGCCGATATAGAGCATCACGACCGTAGAAAGATTTAAAAGCAGCATCGACAACGGGTTGATCATGTTGGAGAGCACGTTGGCGCGGATGATGTTTTTTGCCATTTCGCGCGTTGCGTGCGCCGCGCGGCCGTGCTCAAACTCTTCCTTGTCGAACGAGCGGATCACGCGGATGCCGCCGAGGCGCTCGCGCACGACCTTGTTCTGCATATCGATGAATTTGTCCGCGTTTTTCCAAAGCGAGCCAAGGTTGCGGGTGACGAACCAAACGATGAACAGCACGAGCGGAGCCAGCACAACGAGCACAAGCGCAAGCAGCCAGTCGCTCATAAACGCGAGAATGGAACCGCCGATAAACAGCACCGGCACGGTGACCACGGCGTACACCAGCCCGTAGGAGGCTTCGTTGAGCGTAAACACGTCGTCCGTGGAGCGCGTGAGCATGCTGCTCGTGCCGATGGTTTCGTACTCCTCAAACGTCAGCGAGTTGATTTTTTGAAAGATGCCCTTCTGCAGATCCGCAACAAACCCGCTGGAGATGCGTGCGTTGATTTTAGTGCTGCCCCAGCCGCTGAGCAGCATCGCGCCGGCAAGCGCAAGCATGATAGCCCCCTGCCGGTAGATATAGGACATGTCTCCGTTTTTAATACCGACGTTGACGATATCGCTCATGAAATACGGCATCAATAGTGAACAGATCGTTGCAATAAAAAACAACGCGCCGTCGATGATCAGCCGGCTGCGGTAGGGTTTCAGATAGGGTAATATTTGCTTCATGAAATTCTCCCGTTTGTTGAAAAGGAAAAGGAACAGCCGAACGCGCCGCGGCGGGGCGCTCTCTCCATCAGTTCGCCGCGGTACGGCGTGCGCAGCCATAAAAAAAGGCCGCGGAAAACGGCGCTTCCCAGCCGGCATATTGCAGGAGACTGCAGCATGTGCTTTGAGCAGAACCGGTTTCGCCGTTGCATGAACAAACAAACCGCGCGCCCGCAAGGATAGCTCCCCCGCGAAGACGCGTCATGCACGAACTGATGGGTTTCAGTTGCCGTCAGAAATCGATCATGCTCCGAATCGTTGACTCCTTTATATCGCTAGGGGTAGTGTACCATCCGTCTGGATGCTGCGTCAAGCGATTAACGGTTGAGCGGAACCACGCTTGCGCGCAACCGCGCATTTCTGCTGCTTGGTTGGCCGTGTTTGTGAATTCCCCGCGAATTTCACTGCTGAAATGCCAAATAGAATGGTGAAAACGCCGTGTTCATGGTATGATGCTGTATCGATTGATCCTGTGTTCCGAATCTACCCCAGTAATTCGCACCGAATCGGAAAGGAGCCGTTTATGGTCTGCCCCCGCTGTAAAACCCCCGTTTCCGGCTCCGCCGAATACTGTATCTTTTGCGGGACGGCGTTTACCCGCATCGGCAGGCGAACCGTGCATTACTGTGCTTCCCAGCCCGCAAGGAAACCCGCCTTGATCCGCGCAAAGCGGTTCTTCTACAGCTTGGCGGTGGTTCTTGCGGCGGCGGTTTCCTGCGTGGTGCTGCACTCTCCGGCAGACTTCCGCGAAAATGCGCCAGCATCAGCAGCAATTGCTTCGCCGTTTGTCACCGCTTCGCCGACGCTCCCTGCGCCAAGCGAAACGCCCTCCGCCGCACCGACGCCCTCCCCCGCTCCTTCCGCCGCGCTTTCGCCCGCGCCTTCCCCAACGGAAACGCAGGGTACCGGCAGCGCGTTTTCCGACCGGAGCGGCACCTACCCGGTGGTGATGTTCCTCTCCGAGGTTGACAGCACCAACCCCGATACCAAGGCCGCCGCGGAAGCCATCATGGACGAACAGTTCGACGGCGTAATGACGCTTGCCATTGATTCGCTGGGGGACGGCACCATCCAGATCGAACAGGGGTTCTTTTCGCCGGAATCAATCCTTGTTTCCGCGTTTATCGACAGCGACAACGTCACCTCCGGCAACACGCTTTACGGTGTTTCCAACGAAGAAAGTTTCGTGCTCACGGTCATCTGCGTCTGCGCGGAAGACGGCGTTTCCGGTTTTATCTGGATGGACAACGACGAAACGCATATCGAGTTTTTATACTTCGGCTAAAAAAATTGCCGAGGTTTTTCTTTATTCCGGCTGCTGACTTTTTGCTCAATCGCTTTTTGAAACATGTTTTTGTATCAGGCTGCTGATTTTTGCTCAATCGCTTTTAAAACATATTTTTTTGTTGTATCAGTTTGCTGATTTTTACTTAACTGCTTTTCAGGAACGCATGAATCATTGTATACTAAACAGAGAATCGTTCGTGACCGCTTCAGGCGCATCAAACTTCGACCGGAGGAATGAGTATGAAACTGCTGTTTGCCATCGTACAAAACGACGACCAGAAAGCGCTGACTTACGCGCTGGTGGAGCGCAGCATCAGCGTCACGCGGATTGCCAGCACGGGCGGATTCCTGCGCGGCGGCAACACCACGCTCATGATCGGCGTGGAGGCCGAACGGCTGGATGAGACGCTCGCCGTCATCAAGGAGCATTCCAGTCGCCGTCAGATCGTAACCGTTCCGGCGGCGGGGATTCCGCATAACATCGACAGCGTCGCCATGCCGATGACCGTTACCGTCGGCGGCGCTACGGTATTCATTCTGGATGTTTCGCAGTCGTATAAGTTTTAGCCTCCCCTTCAGTACAGCTGAACAGCAGGCGGTTATACTGCCTTTGTTTATTAATAAAATCTATGGAAAGCGCTGGCACATTCGGCCAGTTATACCATATAGAAAATGTTTCTCTGTAATAAAAATCTATTGAAAGCATTGGCGTATTCGCTCAGCTATACCATATAGAAAATGTTTCTCTGTTTAAAAATCTTTTGAAAGCGCTGGCGCATCCGGCCAGCTATACCATATGGAAGACGTAGCGGTCGCGCGACGACCGATGTTCACCCCCGTCGAACTCAGGCGGCTCATGATTCCGCTGATGCTCGAGCAGCTGCTCGCCATGACCGTCGGCATGGCCGCCACGGTCATGATTTCCAAGGTTGGCGAGGCGGCTGTCTCCGGCGTTTCTCTGGTGGACACGCTCAACAACCTCATCATCAGCATCCTCGCGGCGCTCTGCACGGGCGGCGCTGTTGTTTGCGCGCAGTATCTTGGCAGGCAGGACGCGCAAAACGCGCGCGGAGCCGCCAAGCAGTTGTTCTATATCGCCTTGCTTTTTGCGCTCGTTATCAGCGCCACTCTGTTGATTGCGCCGGGTTTCTTTATCCGGATCCTCTTTGGCAAGGTCAGCGCGGATGTTTCGCAGAGCGCCGTGACATACCTGGTGCTCACGTCGCTTTCGTTTCCGTTTCTCGCGGTGTATAACGCGTGCGCCGCGCTGTTTCGATCCATGGGCAACTCGCGCGTATCTCTGATTGCCTCGGCGATTATGAACGTCATCAACATCTGCATCAACGCGCTGCTGATCTACGGCCTCAACTGGGGCGTGCGCGGCGCAGGGCTGGCCACGCTGATTTCCCGCGCGGTGGCTGCGATTCTGATTTTGATTCAAATCCGCAACCCCGCCAACGTCATCCATCTGCGTGAGTTTTGGAAAGTCAAGTTTGAAAAGCGCATCGTCAGCAGCATTCTCGCCGTCGGCATCCCGAACGGGTTCGAAAACGGCATGTTCAACTTTGGCAAAATCATCGTTCAGGCGCTCGTTGCTACGCTCGGCACCGCCGCGATTGCCGCAAACGCGGTGCTCAACAGCGTATCCGGTTTGGTCATCGTGCCCGGCATGGGCATGGGGCTCGCCATGGTAACGGTCATCGGCCAGTGCGTCGGCGCGGGAGATTATGAGCAGGCGCAGTCTTACGTCAAAAAGATGATGCTCTTTACCTACGCCTTCATGCTTACGACCAACATACCCATGCTGCTGGGCGCAAAATGGATCGTAGCGCTGTTTCCGCTGAGTGCGGACGCGGTTGCAACCTGTCTCAGAGTCATGCCGGTCATGGCGATTCTGCATATGACCATCTGGCCGTTTGCGTTTGCCTTCCCCAACGCGCTGCGCGCGGCGGGCGACGCGCGGTATACCATGATTTGCTCCTCGGCTTCCATGTGGCTTGTACGCGTAGGTCTCAGCTACGTGCTGATCATTGGATTCGGCCTGGGCGTTGCGGGCGTTTGGTACGCCATGTTTATCGACTGGGCCGTCCGCATCTGCCTGTTTGTGCCGCGCTATAAGAGCGGCAAATGGATGACAAAACGTGTGATCAAATAAGGAGCTTGGTTTGGTAGAGTTATTCGCAGCCGATATCCGGCAAATTGCCCCCAGAGCGGACGAGCTGATTCTGCTTCTCGACGAGGAGCGGCAAAAGCGCGTGCGTTCTTACGGCGCGTCCAAAGAAGCGCTGCGCTGCCTTGCCGCCGGGCTGCTGCTCTACGACGCATTTGGCGACCGCGCGCGCAACGCGCATTTTGAGCACGGCAAACGCGGAAAGCCCTTTCTCACCGATCACCGTCCGTTCAACATTACGCACGCGGGCGATTACGCGGTGCTTGCGCTTTCCGGCGAGACGGTGGGCGTCGATCTGGAGCGTGTCCGCCCCATCAACTGGAGCAGAGTGGCCGAACGTTTTTTTCACCCCGACGAGCAGCGGTTTCTGGCCGAATCGGATGATCCCCAGACGATGTTCTTTCTCATCTGGACACTCAAGGAGAGTTACCTCAAAGCCGAAGGACAGGGCTTTTCCGTTTCGCCGCGCAGTTTTTGCATCTTACCTCGTGAATCGGGCGCCGAACTGCAAAACGGTTCCGGTTACCGGTTCCGCTCCTACCCCGCCTTCCCCGGCTATTGCCTGAGTGTTTGTTACCGCGAACAGGAAATCGTTTCGGACGTCATCAAAAAAGTATTTTAACCGCCTTCAATCCAAAAGCCGCCCGAGTGAACGGGCGGCTTTTTTCCGAAATACCGCGCTTTACGCGGCGGACTGCGTCTTGATCTGGTCGATCCAGCTTTCGCCCGCGCCGGTGATCAGCGCCTGAATATCCACCGCCGCGCTCTGCAGGAGCGTATACGCGGGTGCAGAGAGCTTCTCCAGCGTTTTTTCAACCAGTTTTTGCTTGAGCGCTTCAATTTCGTCCGCTTTGAGCTTGCCGTCGGCACTGGCGGCTTTTAGTTCGCCAACCAGCGTCTGCTGCAGCTCGCCAACGGTAATCTTTGCCGCGCGGATGACTTCCTTCTGCGCGGCGTTGATGTTCTGCAGGTTCGTGTTCTTGCCGAGTTTCACCGTCAGCCACGTGCCCAGCACGCCGATGAGCGTAATGAGCAGCGTTGCCGCGATCTGCATGCCGTAATCCAGCAGTTGTTCCATGTGTTTTCTCCTTTAATTTTTGTTTGAATTTTTTCTTTACTGCAGCGCCTGAATAATGCGCTCAGCGGTCGTCCTCGATTACCCGCAGACGCGTTTCATGGTCGCAGAGGCGGTTATCCTGTTCCCGCTCGTGCTGCCAGATTCTTTCGTGCGCGCCGCGGTTGTTGACGGTCAGTTCTCCAACGCTCTTTTCCATATTTTCCATGATGGTGGTCAGCCGCGTGATGGCGCGCGTAAGCTTGATCATCGGCGCGACCATCGCGGAAAAGAGCGCAAACAGCGCGGCGATTACGCCGACAACGTCCCATTCCTGCATCGTGTTTCTCCTTTGTTTACTTGTAATAATCCGGCTGCAGGAATCCCGTCCAGTCGCCGCTTTTGTCCAGCCTGCCCGTTACAAAGTTCCATCCGCGCCTTGCGGACAGGCGTGTCAGCTGACATCCGTACGCGCCGCCCATCCACTCGACGGCATACCCGCCGCCCGCGTAGAGCCCGATATGCCCGTTTTTATGCAGAAAATCGGCGGGCAGCAGCGCGCTCTGTTCGATTTTTTTGCAGGACGCGCTCGCAAAAAAACCGTTCGCCGAGAGGTCGAACCCTTTGGACGCCACGCGCGCATGCCGAAGCAGCCCGACAACGCCGCCGGAGCAGTCCGCGCCCGTGATGGAGGGATTTGCCCGCACCGCGCGCTCCATCATCTCCCGCCGCCCGCCGTCGTAGTATTCCGGCTGGCGGCTCGCACCGGAAGCGATCCGCGCCAGCGTGATCACGTTTGGCAGGAGGTCGGCGTTGTAGAGGTTCCCGCCGCGGATATACAGGCTCAGCGGTAATTCCACTGGAACTTTTGGGTCATAAGCAAACTGGAGCGCGTCCAGCACGATCGCCTTGCGCGATTCGCTTACGCGGGCAAGGTCGGATGCTATCGAACCTGCCGCCGTGTCCCCGATGTTGGACGGAATCTCGCCGCGGTCGATCGAACTTGCGGCCGCCGCCGCGTCCGTTGCGCCATTGAGCGCCGCGAACGTAAGCGGACCCATGATACCGTCAGCAAGCAGGCCTTGTTCCGCCTGAAAGGCTTTGACCGCGCATTTGGTTTGCGAGCCGAACCGATCGTTGGTCAGCGTTGTCACCTGCCCGCCATACATGCCGAGCGCCAGCAGCCGCGCTTTGAGCCACGCAACGTCCTCGCCCGCCATGCCATAGCGCAGGTTACGCGTCAGTTCCATCTGCCGCCCCGCTCAACGCGTTCCGGCTTCCCGAAACCGGAAACGTTCATCAAAGACAGATTTTGACAGGCGAACCTTTTCGCGTCGGCTTTTCTGAGACTATTGGATGCGTTTGGGTTGGGCATTTCACTCCTGTGGGGTATCCAACCATATTGTCTCAGATTTTTTGCCTGATATTTCCGATAATTCGAAAATGGAAGCACTTGCAGCAGCAAAAAAGACGGATTGTTCCGTCTTTTGCTGCAAAAAATCGCCGTTTCTCAGCTATATTATTGTGAGGATTTTGTTCGTTTTCGTACTATAGATCGAACCGGTAGATGCAGTTCACATCGCGCACGCCTTCCTGATACAGCGCGCAGTAGCTCGGGGGAACGCGCGTTTCCAGCTGCTCGCCGCCAAGATGCTCCAACGTCTTTCTGGAAGCTTCGTTCGCCGCCGAACAGGTGATCACGACATATGGCATCCGGTGCGCGCGCGCAACTGCGAACACGAGCCGGACGGCCTTTTGCGCATAGGCATGCCCGCGGAACGGTTCCTCCACGCTGTAACCGATGTTGCCGCCATAGTAGGTGTTGCGCACGTACCCCAACCGCAAATCCGTCGCCCCGACGCAAGCGCCGTCGACGAGGCGGATGATATCGAAGCGGTACATCGGCACATACCCTGTTTTTTCGTCCGCAAACGAAACCGACCGGATGCGCAGCGTCAGCTCGCCGTCGCTCGGCATCGTCCGGTCGGGCGTTGGCAGATCGTCGAACTCCGGATCACAGCCCGGCTCCCAGTCCTTGCAGACGTCCACCCAACCCGCCGCGCCGCTCAGCGCATAGAGCTCTTCATTCTTCAGCTCGATAGCGCTGTTTCCGCTGCCGCAGGCGGGAAACACGGTAGAAAAGCGCTTGAGCGACTCGTCGAGGTACACCGGCACGCCCTGCGGCAGCGCAAACGGGCAAACACCGCCAACTGCGCTGCCGGTCAGGCGCTCCACCTCGTCGAAGGCGAGCATTTTCGCTTTTGTTTTGAACTGTTCCTTGAATTTGGCGTTGTCGATGCGCGCATCCCCGGCCGCAACGACCAGCACGCAGCCTTCGCCCAGCGCGAACGACAGCGTTTTTGCGATTCTGGCGGGGCGGACGTCCAGCGTCTGCGCCGCCATTTCCACCGTTGCGGAAGAAGTGTCAAACTCCCAAACGCGCTGTTCCATACCGCGTTTTTTGAAAAAATCCTTTGCTCTCTCAATAGACATCAAATCAATCTTCCTTTGCCTGCAAATCAGCCGCCGGTACTCCGGCGGCTGAAGGATCGAACCAGAATGCTGTTTTTCATTTACTCTGTTATACTTTCGTTTTTTACATGCGGCCAGGATAGAGCGTTTGAAAAAACGTCAGGTATTTTCTGCCGCAGTACATCTGTTTTGCCGTCCGCAGTTCGTAGGACGCGCCTTCCACTGAAAACATGATTTTATACGTGCCCATCATGCCCATGCTGGTCACCTTTGCGAGCGGAAAGCTCCTTGCGCCAACGCCGATGACCGATTTGCTGATAAACAGCTTTCCCGTTTCCAGTGGGCGGCTCTTATGCCCCAGTTCAACGCCGATTAAGCGGACGTTTTCATCCGAAAACGCAATGTCGTCTTCCCTAAGGGATTCGATGTATTCTTTGAGCCGACCGTTTTGCCATCTGTCCCAGTCCCGAACGGTTGTAAACGGAACCTCTTTACCTTCGAAAAACCCTGTTTCCGTAAAACGCACATCCAGTCCGCAGTCACAGAAGAACCGGTCGTCTTTGCTGTGCAGCGTGCCGGGACGCCCGCACTTGGGGCAGAAATAGATCGCGTTTTCCAACCCTTCCGCAAGCCCTTTGCCGCGGAAATGGTGCGGGTGCGGCTCCATGCACTGGCGCTCAAACGCGTCCTCGGAGATATCCTCGCAGATATGGCGGTTGACCTCTTCCGGCGTCATGGCCTTGAGCTCTTCCGGCGAGTAGATATGCACGCATCTGCCGACCATGCGTCCCTTGCGGATCGAGCGCCCCCAGCGCGGCATGGTCAAATATCCGCCCTCAAAGCGGAATGTCACCAGCGACGCACCAGTCGCCTTGGCGAGCTTGCCCGTTGCGGGGAAGATCGGGCCTGTAACGCCGTTGAATGAACGGTTGCCTTCCGCAAAGAGGCAGACGTTGTTCTTTTGCTTGATCGAGCGTAATATGCTCAGCGCGGCGGATGCGTCCGTCGTACCCTTCATGCGGGAAATCGGTCCGAAGCAGTACCGCAGCAGCCACGAGACGAAGCCTTTGCGGAACACGTGTTCGCTGGCCACAAAGTACATATGATCCGGAAAGCTCAGCGCAATCAGCGCCGGGTCGAGATCCGTATTGTGGTTTGCCAGAACCAAGTAAGGACCCTTTCCAGGGTTAACGCATTCGCTTTCAAAATGAAAGATCCGCCTGACGATTCCGCCAAGGGTAGCTTTTAAAAACACCCATATATTGCGGTGCCGTTTGATCACTTGCTCCATAGCAACTCACCTGCCTTTATGTCTATACTTGCCGGCCTTTCGGCGCGGCGTTCAGCACTGGAATTCTCTGTTAAAATGATTCATCCGCTTAATGAGGATCAGCGGATTCACGATATACCTGCTTTATTATACAATGCCTGCTTTCATTCCGGCAACCCGTGCACCGCGCGTGAACGACGCGTTTTGTACGGTTTATACCGATTGTTGGCGGCCGCTCCGAAAAATTATAGCAATCGAAATCATCGCCACAAACGACAGCGCGGCTCCGAGGAAAAACGGCGCGGACGCGGAAACCGCGTTCCAAAGCGCTCCCGCCAGCACCGAGGCGGGCAGCAGCGCAATCCCGGTCAGCGTGCCATGCAGCCCCAGTACGGCTCCCTTATGCTCCGGCGGGGATAGCACCGCAATCAGCGCGCGCTCGACGCCTGCCGTCATGGCGGTATACACGCCGTAGAGCGCAAAGAGCAGCATTAGCATAACGCCGCTTTTCACCAAAGCAAAACCGAGGTAGGTCAGGGAAAAAGCAAGATACCCGTAAACGAGCAGCCGCTTTTTACCGATCTTGTCGGAGAGTTTCCCCATTGGCAGCGCCAGCGCCGAACTCACGATATTATAGAGCAGATAAAGAACGATCACGCTGACCGCGTCGTAACCAACATCATACGAGCGCAGCAGCAGAAACGTGTTGGAGGAGTTGCCGAGGTTGAACACGAACGCCGTGATTAAAAACAGCCTCAGCCGCAGATCCAGCGATTTCCATGAGACGCGCGGATGCGTTTCGGCCTTCTTGACGGCGGCATGCTTTTTCTCGCGGACGAACGACAGAACAATCATCCCGCATACCGCCGGAATCAGCGAGTAGAGAAACACCCGCTGATAATCCACAACGGAAGATCCGGAGCGAATGATGAAATACGCGGCGAGCACGCCAATCGCGCTGCCCGCCATATCCAACGCTTTATGCAGGCCAAACGCCGTTCCCTGCTTGCTCAGCACCGCGTTTTCGGAAACCAACGCATCTCTGGGCGCCACGCGCACGCCCTTGCCGAAGCGGTCGATGATCCGCGCAAACAGAACGCCCGCCCAGGAGGCGGAGAGAATCAGCGCAACTTTATAGACCAGAGCCGTGCTGTAGCCAACAATTGTCAGCGCTTTCTTGCGCTTGTATCGGTCACCCAGATACCCGGAGAACACCTTCATAAGGCTCGCCAGACTCTCCGCAATCCCCTCAATCACGCCGACCAGCGCGGGAGTTGCCCCAAACGCGGTCACCAGGTACAGCGGGATCAGCGGATAGACCATCTCCGTGGAAGCGTCCATGAACAGGCTGGTCAGCCCCAGCAGAAGGATATTGCGAAAGCCCCTCTTCTTCTCTTCCAGCGTGATCTTCAACTCATCGGGATTTTCAATTGGTGTATTCTGCAGCTGATTTTTCGATTCCTGTTTCAAACTGCTACCTCCGCCTTTGTTTCAAGACTTTCCAGCAAGAGCTGTGTATTGAAACTATTCCTTAGCCGGTTCCGGCGTTTTCGCCGGTTCGGGTGCCAATCCCGTCAACTTTTCGTTCAGCGCGCGCACGCGGGCGAAATCGAATTTGACCACCTCGCGGTCATAGGTTACAAAACCGTTCGTCTCCTGCTCGACGTCCGAAAGCTGCGTATACACCGCGGCGGAAAGTCCTTTTACTTTTGCCGAAATCACTTCGCGCTCATACAGGCGTTCGTAATCCTTCATCAGCGCTTCCGGCGTTTTGCAGCGCTTGTAGCCGAACTCTTTTGGACAGAAACTGTGTTCCGGGATATGGCGGCTGTATCCGCCGAATTCCGAAAGCACCACGGCTCTGCCCATCGCATCGGGCGCGAAGCGGTAGGGCTTGTAATACACATGCAGGCTCTTGACGTCCCCGCCCTTTTGATCGTGCCAGCCGCTCGCGTGGTCGACGGTGCGCGTTTTGTCCAGCGCGCGGATCTCGTCCACGGCGTGGTTTGCGTCAAACTGACCCCAGCCTTCGTTGAACGGAACCCACATGGCGAGGCTTGGCACATTGTAAAGATGCCTGACGGTTTCGCGCAGTTCACGCGCGTAAGCTTCCCTGCCGCGCACTTCTTCGCGCGCGAAAAAGGCATAGTCGCTGTCGGGATGCGAATTGCCCAGTACCAACGGGGAAGCGATGGCGAACGTGCCGTATTTCCCGCCGCCGTTGACCATATCCTGCCAAACGAGCATACCGAGCCGGTCGCAGTGGTAATACCATCGCAGCGGTTCAATCTTAATGTGTTTTCGGAGCATGTTGAAGCCCATGGACTTCATCAGCGATATATCGTACACCATCGCCTCGTCGGAAGGCGCGGTATACAGACCGTCCGGCCAGTAGCCCTGGTCGAGCACACCGTTGTGAAAATACGGCTTATTGTTCAAAAACAGCCGCGGTTTGCCGTCGGCGTCCTTTTCGACAGCGAACTTGCGCATTCCAAAGTAGCTCTCCACGCGGTCGCGCTCCATCGTAATAGAGCAGTCGTACAGCATGGGATGCTCCGGGCTCCAGGGTGCGAACTCCGGCATGGGGATTTTGACCGGAATGCCGTCCGTAAACGGCGTTTCCGACATACCAATGTGGATGCTCCCCGCGCCACCGCAGTTGGTAAGAATCAGGAATTCGACCGCGCTTTCGTCGAACAGCGGCGTAATTGCGAGCGACTCGACGCGGCGTTTTGGCACCCGCTCCATCCAGACCGTCTGCCAGATGCCGCTCTGCGGCGTATACCAGATGCCGCCCGGAGCGGAGCTCTGTTTGCCGCGCGACCAGCAGGAGGTATCCGTCTCGTCGCGGACGCGAACCACCACTTCCGCCACGCTGCCCTGCGCAAAAAACTCGCTTATCACAGCCGAAAACGGAAGATACCCGCCCGCATGGTTGAGTACGGACATGCCGTTGACCCGCAGTTCCGCAAATTGGTCGACCGCGCCGAAGTGGAGAATCAAATCCTCCTGATTCGGGTCGAACCCGGCGGGTGTTTCCACATACCGCCGGTACCAGAGGCACTCGCCTGGCGTCAGCGTCCGCTTGACGCCGGAAAGCTCGCTCTCCGGCGAATACGGAACCAGAATCGTCCCTTCAAAACGCGGCGGCGGCGTCTGCGCGCCCAAAGCGGTAAAGGCGTATTCCCATGCACCGTTGAGAATTTGGCAATTCTGCCGCTGAAACTGCGGCCGGGGATATTCCGGCAAAATATTGGTCGCGTCGAGCGCTTTGCCCCATTTCGTCAGCATGGCGTTCCTCCTGCAATTGATCTGAATGACTCGAATCTGTGAACGGCTGCCGCCGTAAAATTCCAATTCATTCCGCTATTCTTTCGTCACGCTGGCTTTGTCCACCTGCACAACGGCATAGCAGTTCTTTTCCAGCGCAAGCACGCGATTGGAAATCGTATTGCGCACCTCTTCGTCCGAAAGCGGAAAGCCGAACGGAACGACAACGTCGAACACGAGGTTCGTGTGCGTATGCCCCGGCACAACCCGAAAGTCGTGCACCGTAAGGCGCTCGTCCAGTTCATGCACCAGCGCGGTCATCTCGGCGCGCAGGCGGTTGGTTTCCGTATCATGCAGGGCAACCGGATCCATATGGATCACCGCTTCGCAGCCGCATTCCGCGCGGAGCAGCTTTTCCAGATTGTCCACCGTGTCGTGCAGGGCGATCATATTCCCCTCCGCGGGTACTTCCGCGTGGAGCGAAATCATCACACGCCCCGGGCCGTAGTCGTGCACAACCAAATCATGCACGCCAACGATATCCGGATCTCCCATCACGATCTGCTCGATTTTTTTAACAAACGCTTCTTCCGGCGGCTGACCCAGCAGCGGGCTGATCGTTTCCTTTGCCGCCATCACGCCGGTATAGAGAATGAACAGCGCAACAGCAAGCCCCGCCCAGCCGTCGATCGGGAAGGTCGTCCATTTGGAAACGAAGGTGGAAATCAGCACCACGCTGGTTGCCGCCACGTCCGAAAAGCTGTCGAGAGCGGTAGCGCGCATGGTGGCAGAGTCGATCTTTTTACCGACGCTGCGGTTATACAGATACATATAAAACTTGACGAGAATCGATACGCCGAGCACGCATACCGTGAGAATCGAAAACGTCACCGGTTCAGGATTCAGTATCTTTTCCACGGAAGATTTCGCCAGCTCGAACCCCATCAGTAAAATCGCCATGGAGACGGCCAGCCCCGCGATATACTCAAACCTGCCGTGGCCGAACGGATGCTCCTTATCCGGCTTGCTGTTGGAGAGCCGGAACCCAACCAGCGAAATGAGCGAACTGCCCGCGTCGGAAAGGTTGTTGAACGCATCCGCCGTTACGCCGATGCTAGCGGAAAGCGTGCCCGCGATGATCTTGCCGACAAAGAGAATGATGTTAAAGAATATCCCGACCGCGCCGCATAGCACGCCGTAAGAGAGCCGCACTCGCGGCTCCGTAAACAATTTATAATCTCGTATCAGCCATCTGGAAAGCAGCGTTATCATCGTGTCCCTCCCATGAACGCGGGTAAGACTTTGTGTTAGAAATGCGACGGCATACTTTTCATATGCCGCCGCATCGCGAATGGGTTCCATGGTGCGCCGCTCACTGCGGCGGATATTCCGCGTGGCAGGTTCGCTCGCCGGTCAACACAGTCCGGTAAAAGAAACCTTGCGGAGATTATTCTTAATATTTGTCCGAACCAGCGTTCTTTTACGCCCTTTTCGCGGAGAATTATTCTTTATCGACGTCCGAACCGGCGTTCTTCTTTACGCTCTCCACTCCGCCAAGGCAAGAAGCCTTTGCCGTGTACCCTTCGGAAGAGAGGATCGGCTCGCCGTTCTTTGCGCGCAGACGGAAACGGAATTCACCTTTTTTATCCTTATAAACTTCAAAAACGGGATTCGGTGCGTTCTTCCAGCCTTCAACGGTCTGATCTTCAAGCTTTGCGTCGGGCGCGTTCTTCTTTACGCTTTCAATGCCGTTCTTGCAGGCAGCTTCCGAGGAGTAGGTTTCCGAGGTGCCGATGACTTCGCCATTGGCTGCTTTCAGTACGAAATAAGGACCCTGCTTGCTCGTCTTGATCACATATTTACCCATATCGTTCAGCCTCCGTTTTTTGTTACCATACCATTTATTTCGCCAAATTGCAAGTTCACACGCATATCTGAAACACGGTTGATTATAAATTTACATTTCATCCTTCTTTGCTTGCCTTTTAGTAGAAGTCCGGCAAGCGCTTCATGCGCGTTTGTTCCCGATCGTCTTACAACATCACAAAACTCAGGGTAAAAAATATACGCTGTATGGTAGATTTTTCTTGCGTTTTGCGTTTTGGTTCGTTATGATGGGGCTATGGCGTACAGTTTTTAAGCGTGAGACCGAAAAATACAGCGTTGTGCGGGGTGATTTTCGTGACAATGACCGAAAAACTCGACGTCCTCATGGCCGAACGGGGCATCAACCGCTCGCAGTTGGCGCGGTTATCCAACATTCCATACATGACCATCGTCAATTTTTACGAAAAAGGCACGGAGAACATCAAGCGCTCCACGCTGATTAAACTCGCGCATTTTTTCGAGGTGACGGTCGATTACCTGATCATCGACGAGGAAACCCGCCGCGCCTACCCTTCCGCCTCTCCCAAGGCGAACCAAATCACCACGCTGCCCAGCTCCGTGGTCAAACCCCGCCTCTACCGCGCCGTTAAGGGCGTCCCGTTGCTGGACGAGCAAAACGTCGCCTGTTATGACGAGGTACCCCAGAATATCCGCTGTGACTTTACGCTCCGCTTTACCGGCAACAGCATGGAGAAGCTCAGCATCAACGACGGAGATATCGTCTATGCCCGCATGACCGAGGATGTTCGCAGCCACGAAGTAGCGGTCGTTTACCTCGACGGTGCGCTGACGCTCAGGCGCGTGTATAAAAACGACACGCAGATCGTGCTCATGGCGGAGAATCCCGCCTATGCGCCGGTGGTCTTCCGCGCGGGTTCAACCGTGCGCATTCTCGGCAAAGCGATTGCGTTCCTCAATCCCAACGCGATTGGGGAATAGGAGTTTTTCTGTCTTTTTCTTTTTCTTTCCAAGAAAAAGAAACAAAAAGAACTTATATATTCAAAGAACCTCAATGCTTAAGCAAAGAGGTTCTTTTGCTTCTTTTCTTCTAAAGAAAAGAAGAATTAGCTAATCTTAATGCAGACGATCGTCTGGGTCTTGCCGGAGCCGCCCTTGCCGCGTGTGCCGACCACGAGCATGTTGTTGAACACCGCCGGGGTCGAGTCGATGCGGCTGCCCAGATCGATGGTGTTGAGCTCATCTCCAGTGCTGGCGTCGTAAAGGGTCACATACCCGCCGCGGTCGCACTGGATGAGATACGCCTTGCCCTGCTCGTCGTAGACCACCACAGGACTCGACCAGTAGTCGTTTGTCTGCTCAACGGACCAGACCACCGCGCCCGTCGATTTATCCAGCGCCACGATGCGCCCGCCAAGCGTATACGCGCCGTTGGCGTCCGGCTGGGGCATTGTGGCTTCGGTTGATTCCGCAGTCTCGGCTTCCGCGGTCGTTTCGGGGGAAGCGGTCGCTTCCGCGGCGGCGCTCGTGCCGGTGGACTGCGCGGCGAGGCTGATGGAGTAAATCACGAGATCCGAAATCCGGCCTTTACCGACATGCGGGGTTGCGACGATTCCGCCGCTGGCTTTATCGTCGCCAATGGAGCATGGCCATTTCTGCTCCCAAACGACCGACCCGGTCAGTCCGTTGATCTTGCGCATGTAGCTGTAGCCATACCCTGTGCCGAGGTCGCCGTTACCGGAACGCACTTGCGAGCCGGTATAGAGGTAAATCGTATTGTCGTCGTAACTCTCTTCAATCACGGGGGTGCTGTCCGTTTCGTCGGTCAGATCGACAACGAACTTGATCTGCATGGTGTTGAGATCGACGCACAGTAACCTGCCGCCGTTATCGGTCATATACGCGTAGTTCCGAAACGCCGCAACCGAGCTCTCCATGCCAAACCAGCGCGCACCCGCCGCGTCGCTGCGGGAATACCCCGTGCCTTCGTAGCGCATCTTGACCAGCCGCTCAGGGTCGATGGAAACCGTACCCGCCGCAACGTCGAATACCGCGTTGAGCTTGGAGGTATACAGCACGCCGTTTTCCCCGGCGTAGACGATGGTATCGTTGGAGATGATCGGGCTGCCGTCGTAAGCCTGCCAGGAGCGGCGGCTGAAATAGTCGAATCCTCCGAATCGATGGATCTCCTCGCCGGAGATCAGCGAATACACGCGCACGTAAGCGGAGTAATTGCCTTCCTCATTCGTGTCTGCAATACCCTGACCAACGAAGAGCAGCGGGTATCCGCGCGGGTCGACGCAGGCGGTGCCTTTCTGCACGATGCCGGTGTTAATCGGATCCCGCGTGGCGGCGCCGGTTTCCAGATCGAGGAAATAGATGTTGCCGTCCATGGCCGGGTAAATCACTTCCGTCAGCGCCGTTCCCGCGTCCTTATAGCTTTGCGCCACGTTCATTACCGCGACGGTTTCCGCCGGCCACTGCACAATCAGCGGCTGCCCCGTCCAGCCCGTGCCGGACCATGTGTCCAGCGCGCCGATAGTCTTTGCCCACTGCTGGCGGAGGCGTTTTTCCGAAATGGACGCCGTGCCGTAGGTAAACGTATCACGGTAGCTGTTGCCGCCAAACGTCAGTATGCCCGGAATCGTTGTGTATTCGATATTCCTGCCAAAAGAAATCACGTTTTCTCGCGAAAAGCTCGTTACGTCGTTGCCGTTGTACGAAATCGTCCCGGAAAAGCCATAGGTGCTCGGGTTTGCGCTGTCGTCGCGCGTCACAGTGACGTCCTCCGGCAAGGCGGGCTTTGGAGTAGCGGTCGGCGCGAGCGTCGCGGTTGGCACAGGCGTTGCCAGCAGGGCTTCTTCGCTGTCGCTGCCTACCTTTTTGATCAACAGCAGAACGAGGATAACCGCGCCCAGTATCGCGACCATGACGAGAAAGAATCGCGGCTGCATGCGAAAGCGTTTTTTCTTGCGTCGTTTTGCCACCGTTCTCCCTCCTTTTGAGTAGAATTGGCCGTTTAAGGCCGTTGCGGTGCAGTGGAATCAAGCGATGTCTTTTTTAAGATACTGTTATTGTACGACAATCAAATTGAGGTCAGTGCGGCGCAGTGGAATCAAGCGATGTCTCTTTCAGGTACTGTTATTATACGACAATCAAATTTTGGCCAGTGCGGCGCAGTGGAATCAGCGATGTCTCTTTCAGGTACTGTTATTATACGACAATCAAATCTTGGCCAGTGCGGCGCAGTGGAATCAAGCGATGTCTCTTTCAGATACTGTTATTGTACGATAATTAAACGTAAATTTCAAATTCAGCTTGCGGAATGTGTTTCACCCCGGCAGAAAGCCAATTGCTTTCCGCCGGGGCAAAGGCCGTTTCAAAGGTTCAGCTGATCTTAACGCCCCAAATCTTCATGCCGCGCGTGCCGACGACGATCATGTTGCCATATACCGCGGGGGAAGCTTCAATATTCTTTTCGGAATCAAAGGTGCTTAAAACCGTTCCTGTTTCGCCGTCGAGCAGGTAAATCTTCCCGCCTGTATCGCTGCCCTCGCAGACGACGATGTAGGCGTTGCCGTTTGCATCGTACACCGCAACGGGCGACGACCATGTATATTTCTCCATAACGAACGTCCAGCGCACTTCGCCTGTCATCTTGTCCAGTGCCAGCACAACGCCATCATCCTCATTTGGCGTCCGCGCAAACGGAATAATTACAAGATCGGAGATGTTCTGCTCTCCCAGCAGCGCGGTAGCCTGGATGCCACCAGATACACTTGGTTTAGTATTAACATTCTCCGAGTGCTCCCAGACGATTTCGCCGGTAATGGCGTTAATCTTATAGAGTGAAACCGACCCTTTTCTGTCTGCATCAGCTGTAAAATGCAAAGAAGAGCCAATGTAGATATACGCCGTTCGATTGGCAAAGTCCGTCTCCAGTACGGGCGACCCGTTCGTATCGTCCTTGATGTCCTGCGCCCAGACAAGGGACATCGTATTGAGGTTGATGCACTGCAAAAACCCGTCGTTCGTGCCGAGATACCCGAATTCGCCGAGAGTGGCAATGCTGGTTTCGTAGCCAAGCCAGTATTTATTATCCGAACTCGCCGGATAAGTTGATCGCGAAGCGGCATAGCGCATCTTGACGATCTGCGTCGGGTTCATCGTGAGCTCGCCGGTCGTTTCGTCAAACGTCGTGTTGAGCTTGATCGTGTAGAGGATGCCGTTTTCGCCGGGATAGATCAGCGTATCGGTATCCGCGTCAACAAGCGGGGCGCTGTCGTAAGCGTGCCAGTCGCGCAGCGCGAATTCGTCGTTCTGCTTGCCGAATTCGTAGAGACGCGTAAAGTCGATCAGCGAATACGCCATGGCGCGGGATTTTTCCGCATCGTCTTCATACATATCTCCCGAACCAAGGTACAAAATGGGGTATCCGCGCGGGTCAAGCGAACCGGCGCCCTTAAACGGCATGCCGATGTTGAGCTTTTCGCGCGTGGGTTCGCCCGTTTCCAAATCGAGGAAATAGACGTTGCCGTCCATGGTCGCGAGGATGACTTCGACAAGGCCTTCCTTTTGTTTGGCCCAGTCGTACATGTTCATCAGCTGCTTGATGTTGTCCGGCCACTGAACGATCAAAGGCTGGCCGACCCATCCACTCCCGCTCCACATTGTACCTTCGTCATAACCAATACCCTTTTGTAGTTCTCCGATGTCTACTTGCCATACTTCGGTTAGTTTTTGGTTAAGAACGCTTGCGGTACCGTAATTCGCGCCATCGCGGTAGTTATTGCCGCGGAACGTGGTAATGCCCAGCACGCTGGTATAGGTTTCGTCCGGCAGGAACTCGATCTTCTCCTCGCGTTCATAGGTGTCCACTTTTGTGCCGTCGACTTCCACGGCGGTCGATAGTCCGTAAACGCTCGGCTGCGTGCTGTCCACCGCGTGCGGAATCTCGTACGGCGGCGTTGGCGAAGGCGTCGGCGTCGGCGAAGGAGAAGGCGTCGGCGAAGGCGTCGGCGTTTTAAACAGATCGGCGATGAACCCGCCGGATTTCTCCGTGCTCTCCGCCGTCTGCGGTTCGGCGTCGTCGGAAGCGGTCAGCGCTTTGACCGCAACGATCATCAGCGCGATTACCACGACGAATATGGCCAGCAAAAAGTAAAACCGCGGCTGGATGCGCAGACGGTATTTCTTTTTTTTCTTTTTCTTTTTCGGATAGCCTTGATTGCCGGAATACCCTCTGTTTGAACTGGGGTAGTTTTGATTGGAATATCTTGAGTCCATGCCGCTGCCTCCAAGCTGCGGGAGCGTAAGCCTCCCCCTTGCATTCCTGTATGATTTCCTGCTTGATGATTTTTATCTGCTCAGGAACTATATCTGCCGAGCGGGCGCAAAAACACAAACGCTGCAGACAAATACCACTAGGTATTATAGCACCCGGCGCGCGGGATTTTGTTGTTATATTGTAAACAGTTTTGCGCCCGCCCACAAAATATGGTAGTTGCGCCTAAAGAGAACGGTTCGCGCGGACTATGAATCCTTCTCGTTTTCACAAGATCAATCGCCCGTTAACCAGAGAATACCGCCGGATTGGCGGTACTCTCTGGCTTATTTCAGTAATATTTTGTGTGTTAGTTGCCGCTGCCGAACAGATCCGTAAAGAAGCTGCCGACGGAGGCAAAGAAGCCTTTGACGTTTTCATATACCTTGCTGGCCACTTCGCCGGTTTTATTGACCGTCTCGGCGGCTTTGGCGATGCCAACGAGCTTGTTCTGCAGTTCGTCCGCGTCCAACCCTTCGAGGCTGCGCACAAGTTTGAGCACCTGCTCGATCTGCGAGTCCGTCAGCGACACCTGATACAGGTCGGCGAGTTTTTTAATCTCCGCGCGCACTTCATCATCGGTCATGGTCTGGGTAACGTCCAGCATGCCCTTGAGCTCGTTGATCATCTTGGTCGCGTCTTCGCTGCCGATGTATTCCGCAAGCTCGCCGGTCACCACCAGTTCTTCCGCGCCGACGGATTTTGCCAGCGAGGAAAGCGAGGTTCCCGTTATGTCCTCATACGCTTTATACGCGCCGGTCAGTGCGCCCGTGCCGGAAACGGAGAACGGCGCGCTCACGATGACTTCCGCATCCGAAATACCCGCGGTGGTCAGGGCGTTGGCATACATCTCTTCCGTGCAGTAGTTGATGTTGTGTATCTCAATCGAAAGCCCTGAGCCTTCCGCAAGCGTTTTGATATAGATGCAGGAAAGCGCCACGCTGCCGATCTTTCCATCGGGTACCAGGCCTTCGAGATAGGCGCGCTCTTCGTCGTTGGTCACGCTGAGTTCGGTTACGCTGCCCTCCTCAATGCCAAAGTCCTCGTAAACCGCTTCCCGCTGCGTATCGGTCAGATCCGCGCCCATGGTAACGCGCTCTTCGCCTTCGTCCACGGCCAGGGCGGTCGGGAGCGCAAGCGTAAAACATGCCATCACGACAAGCACCGATGCTATGATTTTCTTCATGATATCCCTCCTTGTAACGCCGCTCAGTATAGCATAGCGCTCTGCTTGCGTCGATGGATGCGCATCAAACTTTTCGGTATCGACATGTTTTGTTCTATTTCTTCACAAATCCAATGGTTTGTGTCTGTTATATTGTTCCTGTGTCGATTTATTATATATTATATATTTTAAAAATAATGCTTGCGCTTTTGTGTGCTAAAGTGCTATAGTGCTAAAGAATCAAGAAGCCACAATTTTGACAGGAGGAAAAACCCATGATGAACACGAAAAAATGGATCGCCCTGATCCTCACCGCCCTGATGCTCTTTGGCACCTTTGCCTGCACAGCGACCACCGAACCCGCCGCCGAAGCAACCGAAGCCGCCGCGGAAGCGACAGAGGCCCCCGCTGCCGACGACGACTTTGCCAACATTCAAGCCTCTGGCAAGCTGGTGATTGGCATTACGGAATACGCGCCCATGAACTACTACGACGAAACCGGCAAACTGGTCGGCTTTGACACCGAATTTGCGGAAGCCGTCTGCGCCAAGCTTGGACTCACGCCGGAATTCATCATCATTGACTGGGACAGTAAAGAACTGGAGCTCGCCGGCAACAAGATCGACTGCATCTGGAACGGCCTGACCGTTAACGAAGAACGCCGCGCCAGTATGGACTTCACGACCTCGTACCTCAAGAACCAGCAGGTCGTCGTCATCCGCACCGAGGACGCCGCAACGTATATCGACGCAGCAAGCCTGAGCGGACAAGCGGTTGTTGCGGAAGCTGGCAGTGCGGGAGCCGCCGCCATCGCGGCCAACCTGGCGGATTCGGAATTCACCGAAGTACAGGCGCAGAGTGACGCGCTGCTGGAAGTGAAAACCGGCAAAGCGGCCGCCGCCGTCATCGATTTGACCATGGCCAATGCCATGACCGGCGAAGGCACCGATTACAGCGATTTGATGATCGCACCCATCGACATGCTGGACGAAGAGTACGCCGTTGGTTTCCGCGTTGGCAGCACCGCGACCGAACAGTTCAACGCCGTGTTTGCCGAACTCCTTGCGGACGGCACACTTGCCGCCCTTGCCGAAAAGTATGACCTGACCGACCTGCTGATCAAATAATCAGCCAAACGCAAAATACCGGTTTGAAAAAAACCGGACACAGGGTATACTGAAGATTGCGGGAGAGTCTGATCTCTCCCGCAATCCTGTTTTAAGGCAATGCGCCGCTTACCGCATGGTTCAAAATCAATAAAGGAGAGTTTGATCTCTCCCGCAATCCTGTTTTACGGCAGTACGCCGCCTACCGCACGCGATTAAGAACAAAGGAACCGCCAGAATGACGACTTTTATTACGGTCTCGCTAAAACTGCTGGAAGGCTTCGGCGTCACCTTCCTGATCTTTCTCATCACGCTGCTCTGCGCCATCCCGCTTGGCCTGCCCATCGCGTTTTGCTCGATGAGCCGGTTCAAGCCGCTGCGCTGGCTTTCTCGCGGGTTCGTCTGGGTCATTCGCGGAACCCCGCTGATGCTGCAGGTGATCATCGTATTCTACGGGCCGGATTTGATCGGCTTCTCGTCTTCCCTGCCCCGGCTCAGCGCGGTGGTGATCGCGTTTGTGATCAACTACGCCGCCTATTTTTCGGAAATCTACCGCGGCGGCATCGAAAGCGTACCCAAAGGCCAGAGCGAAGCGGGTCAGGTGCTGGGGCTGAAAAAGGGTCAGATCTTTTTCCGCATCACGCTGCCGCAAGTGATCAAACGCATTTTGCCCGCCATGAGCAACGAAGTCATCACGCTGGTCAAGGATACGTCGCTTGCGCGGGTCATCGCGGTGCGCGAGCTGATTATGGAAGCCTCTGCGTTCATTAAAACGCAGGCGCTGCTTTGGCCGCTGTTCTATTCCGGTGCGTTCTATTTGATCTTCTGCGGGCTGCTGACCATCGCCTTCAACTCCCTGGAAAAAAAGCTCGGCTATATTAAGGTGTAAGCGTATGCAGTATATATTGGAAGTGCAAAACTTAACAAAGAGCTTCGGAACGGCGGAAGTGCTCGGCGGCATCGATTTTTCGCTCCGTCAGGGCGAGGTCGTCTCCATCATCGGCTCGTCCGGCAGCGGAAAGACGACGCTTCTGCGCTGCCTGAATTTTCTGGAGCAGCCGGACGGCGGGCGCATCCTCGTCAACGGCGAAACGCTCTTTGACGCGAACGACCCCGCAACCAAGCTCGAGCAAAACCTCCGCCACAAGCGGCTGCATTTCGGCCTGGTGTTCCAGTCGTTCAACCTCTTTCCGCAGTACACCGCCAAAAGGAATATTACGCTCGCCATGCACCTGCTCGCCAAAGAACGTCCGAACTGGCGCACAAGCCGGAAGGAAATCCTCGCGGAAATCGACAGCGGCGCAAACGCCCTGCTCGCGGAAGTCGGTTTGAGCGATAAGGCTGATTTTTACCCCTACCAGCTCTCCGGCGGGCAGCAGCAGCGCGTCGCCATCGCACGCGCGCTCGCGCTCAACCCGGAAATCCTCTGTTTTGACGAACCGACCAGCGCGCTCGACCCGGAACTCTCCGCGGAGGTGCTCGGCACCATCCGCAGGCTTGCGGACATCGGGCGCACGATGATTCTGGTCACGCACGAAATGGGCTTTGCGCGGCAGGTATCGAGCCGCGTGCTGTTCATGTCCGAAGGACGCATTGCCGAGCAGGGTACGCCGGAGGAAATCTTTGGTTCGCCAAGCTCGCCCCGCCTGCAGAACTTTCTGGCCAACTCCTGAACGAATCCAGCATAAAACAGCGCTCCGGTTGATCCGGAGCGCTGTTTGTTTATGCCGTTCTTTCAGTCGCAGAGCGCCACAATCTGCTCGTTGATCCGCTCCGTCCGTTCGGGGTCGGAATCGTCCTTCAGGCTGTGGCCAACCCCGTTGATCAAACAGTAGCGGTATCCCCTGTCCGCGCAATATTCCGCAAGCGCATCCCCGGTGATGAACCGGTCCTCCGTGCCAAGCACCATCGCAATGACGTTCGTAATCGGCCTGATTTCCTTGAGCGTATCGGGCACCGGTGTTAGAAACAACTGACGCGGAAAAACGATCAACTCGTTTTCCGCCAGCGCCGCGCAGACGGTTCCAAGGCTTTTGGAAATCCAGACGACGTCTTCGTACTCTTTAAAAATCACCCCGTCGAGCTGACGTTTGACCGCGCGCATTGCAACGGCTACCGCCTCTTCCAGCGTTTCGATTTCCTTGAACGGAATATGCGAAAAATCAAGCTTGACGGTTTCGTATCCGCGCGCTTCGTATGCCTCCGCGCAGAGCGAAAACAGCCGTTCCCTGCAGGTGTAACCCGTTCCGGGAAAGCAAACGACGATTCCTGTTTTCATAATTTCGTTCATCCCCTTTCACAGATTCCGGTCCTCTTTTGTTCCGCTTCTCTATAGTTTGTTCTCTATCAGGCTTATTTTACCATGGTAACCGCCTATGCGACAAGCGCTCGCACTGCCAAACGCGCAGCTTTCGCTTCCGTTTGCACGGAAGCGTCCTGCAATATTTTGCCTTTCACAGCAAGAATCAAAGAAAATTTCATTGACTTTTTTCCCGCGATTTGGTTTAATTCCGTTTAGTGACTGTAAACTCAAAGTTTAGAGGTGGTATTCTTCATGGAGATCGGCGTCAGGATCAAACAGCTGCGCCAGCAGCGCGGCTTGACGCAGGAAGAACTGGCCGCACGCACCGAGCTGACCAAGGGCTTTATCTCGCAGCTGGAACGGGATTTGACTTCCCCCTCCATCGCGACGCTCATGGATATCCTCGAAGCGCTGGGAACGGACGTCGGCTCCTTTTTCCGCGAAACCGCCGAAGAGACGGTGGTTTACGGCGCGGACGACATGTTTGTTAAGGAAGAAGCGGACGGCTACACCATTCAGTGGCTGGTCACCAACGCCCAGAAAAACGCGCTTGAGCCCATCCTCGTCACAATCCCCGCCGGGGTCAAAGGCACGGAAGACGACCCCCACGAAGGCGAGGAATTCGGGTATGTGCTCAGCGGCAGCGTGCTGCTGGTGCTCGGCGAAAAGAAATACCGCATAAAAAAGGGCGGAACTTTCTATTTCCGTCCGACTAGGCTGCACTACCTGACGAATCCGGGAAAAATCGAAGCGCGCGTTCTATGGGTCAGCACGCCGCCAAGTTTTTAGCCCATATCCCCAGCGTTACCCCGTTTGAATCGAGGCGTGCGTTTGATTTTCAAGTGCGCCGCCCGGCTTTTTTAAGGAGAGACTTATGAAGGACAAACACTTAATCGAGCTCATCGACGTTTCCAAAGCGTACGGCGGAGACGTCGCGCTTTCGCATGTCGATCTCTATATCAAGGACGGGGAGTTTTTAACCCTGCTCGGACCTTCCGGCTGCGGCAAAACCACCATGCTCCGGCTCATCGCGGGCTTCATCATGCCGGACGAAGGCAGAATCGAAATGGACGGTGTGGACATTGCCACCGTTCCGCCCTACAAGCGCAAGGTCAATACGGTCTTTCAGAAGTACGCGTTGTTTCCGCACCTGAACGTGTTTGACAACATCGCCTTCGGCTTGAAGATTCGCGGCGTCGACCGCGAGACGATCAAGAAAAAGGTCGAGGACATGCTCGAACTCGTCAACCTCAAAGGCTACGGCGGGCGCTTTGTCGAGCAGCTCTCCGGCGGTCAGCAGCAGCGGGTCGCCATTGCGCGCGCGCTCGTCAACGAACCGCAGGTGCTTCTGCTGGACGAGCCGCTGGGCGCGCTCGACCTCAAGCTACGCAAGGAAATGCAGGTGGAGCTCAAGAACATGCAGCAGCGCCTTGGCATTACATTTATCTACGTCACCCACGATCAGGAAGAAGCGCTGACCATGAGCGATACCATCGTTGTGCTCAAGGACGGCGTCATCCAGCAGATCGGCTCCCCGACGGACGTCTACAACGAGCCGAAGAACCCGTTTGTGGCGGACTTTATCGGAGAGAGCAACATCCTCCCCGGCATCATGCTGCAGGACTACAAGGTCCGCATGAACGGCGTGGTATACGAGTGCGTGGACAAAGGCTTCGGCAAGAATACCGAGGTGGACGTCGTCGTCCGCCCGGAGGATATCGACATCATCCCCGCGGACAAGGCGCGCGTGAGCGGCAAAGTCGTCTCCGTCGTGTTCATGGGCGTGCATTACGAAGTGGACGTGGACTGCGGCGGCTACGAGTGGGTCATTCAAACCACAGATTACGTCGAGCGCGGCGAAACAATCGGCATTTCCATTCCGCCGGACGCCATCCACGTGATGAAAAAAACCAAGCAGACCAACCTCTTTGACGCGGTCGCCTATCCGGACGACGAGGAAGTCGAATTCTGCGGCCACCGCTTTGCCTGCAAAGCGCTCGAAACGTTTGAAACCAAGGACGACGTGCTCGTTGCCATCGTTCCGGGAGACGTGCACCTGATCGCCCCGCAGGACAGTGAAGTGACGGGCTTTGTAAAGGCCTGCATGTTCCTGGGCACGCATTACGAAGTCACCGTTACCTGCGACGAAGAGGACTGGATCGCCTATTCGAGCGATTATATGGAACCCGGTGAGGAAATCGGCCTTGCAGTGGATGCGGATAAGATTGCGGTGAGCGCAAACGACGCGGCATAGTCTAAAGCCAAATCTTTCCGCAAGGGAACAAAAACTGCGTTTCACGCACGAGGACACGAAATGAAATTCATGCGTAACAATAAAAAAACAAAATCCGGCATGCACGGCTTCCAGATGAAGCGGAGCCTGTTTGCCTCGCCGTATATCGTTTGGATGGCGGTGTTCATCCTTTCGCCCATGCTGCTCATCCTTTACTATGCGTTCAC
The DNA here is from genome assembly GCA_039683415.1 of Clostridiaceae bacterium. Classification (GTDB taxonomy): domain Bacteria; phylum Bacillota; class Clostridia; order Christensenellales; family CAG-138; genus UBA7703. Next base: position 597,705 of record JBDKRL010000001.1, on the reverse strand, counting down.
GAGCGACGGCGCCGCCTCGATTGAAACCATCGTTGCCGCGGCCAGCTGGGACAATATCCGTGTTCTGCTCGACTCCATTCGTTTTGCGCTGTATACAACCGTCCTGTGCCTGCTGCTGGGGTATCCGGTGGCGTACCTGCTCTCGCGGATGAACAAGTCCGTTGCAGCGCTGCTTTCCGTGTTTTTCGTGGTGCCGATGTGGATGAACTTTTTGCTTCGTACCTACGCCTGGAAAGTGCTGCTCGGCGCGTTTACCAATATTCTCTATACAGAGGCGGCAGTTCTGCTGGGCATGGTATATAACTTTTTACCGTTCATGATCCTGCCGATCTATACCACGCTCATCAAGCTCGACAAGAGCTATATCGAAGCGGCGAGCGACCTTGGCGCAAACCCGACCGTGACGTTTACAAAGGTCGTGCTGCCGCTCTCCATGCCGGGCATCATCTCGGGCGTCACCATGGTGTTTATTCCTTCCACGACGACGTTCGCCATCTCCCAGCTGCTGGGCGGCGGAAAGACGATGCTCTACGGCGACTTGATCTACATGAAGTTCATCACCGAACAGTCCTGGAATGCGGGCAGCGCGCTTTCGGTGATTCTGCTCGTGTTCGTGCTGATCTCCATGACGTTTATGAAAAAGGCCGAACGCGGAGCAACGGATGAAGGAGGCGGAAGGCTATGGTAAACCGTCTCAAAAAGTTCTTTGCGGGCACGTATCTGGGCCTGATGCTGGTGTTCCTCTACGCGCCGATTTTGATTTTGATCGTCTTTTCGTTCAACCAGAGCAAGACCCTTGGCAACTGGACGGGTTTTACGTTCAACTGGTACGCGGATCTATTCCGCACACCGGAGATTACGGACGCGCTCATCGTCACGCTGTCGGTCGCGGCCATCTCCTCGATCGTCGCCACGGTGCTTGGCACGTACGCCGCCATCGGCCTGCACGCCATGAAGCGCAAATACCGCGTGGTGTATGAAAATATCTCGCAGCTGCCGATGGTCAACCCCGACCTCGTCACCGGCATCTCGCTGATGCTGCTGTTCCTGTTCGTCGGCCTCAAGGACGGGTATACGCGGCTGATCATCGCGCATATCACCTTCAACCTGCCGTACGTGATTTTCTCGGTCATGCCGAAGCTCAGGCAAAGTTCCGACATGTTCTACGAAGCGGCGCTCGACCTCGGCTGTACGCCGATGCAGGCCATTCAGAAGGTGGTTATCCCGGACATCATGCCCGGCATCGTCTCCGGACTAATCCTCGCGTTTACGCTGAGTATCGACGACTTCGTGATCAGCTTCTTTGCGGGCAACGGCGTGGACAACCTTTCGATGTATATCTACGCTACCGCGCGGCGCGGCGTAAACCCCGCGCTCTCCACCATCATCTTTGTGCCGGTGGTCACGCTGCTGCTGATTGTCAACCTCCGCGGTATCCGCGAGGAGAAAAACGCGGAGATACAGAACCGCAAAGTCGGCCTGAAACGGTAGCGTTTGCCGAACTAAAATAGATAAAACAAGCTTGCCCTGAAACGATAATAAAGACTGACCGGAACACAATAACGGTCAACCAAAGGAGGAACTACCTAATGAGAATTGCGAAAAAACTGATGTGCCTGGCGCTGGTTCTTGCGCTGTCCCTTTCCTTTTTCGCCTGCGGCGGCGGCAGCGCAAAGGTAACGCTGAACGTGCTCAACTGGGGCGATTATATCGACCCCGCGCTGCTCCAGCAGTTTGAAGAGGAAACCGGCATTTCGGTCAAGTATACGACCATGACCAGCAATGAGGAAATGCTCGTCAAACTCTCCTCGCCGGACTGTATTTACGACATTTGCTTCCCCTCGGATTATGTCATCGAAAAGCTGATTTCGGAAGACCTGCTCTATGAAATCAACAAGGACAACATCCCGAATATCAGCAACATCGACCCGCGCTTTTTAGACCTTTCTTTCGATCCGGACAACACCTACAGCATCCCGTATATGTGGGGTACGGTCGGCATCCTCTATAACACCACTATGGTAACGGAGCCTATTGAGAGTTGGACAGCCCTCTGGGACGAACAGTATTCCGGCGAAATCCTGATGTATGACAGCATGCGCGATACCATTGGCGTTACCTTAAAGATGCTCGGCAAGGACATCAACACCCGCGAAAGTGCGGATATCCTCGCCGCACAAGAGGCGCTGATTGCCCAAAAGCCGCTCGTTCGAGCGTACCTGACGGACGACATCAAAATGGAGCTCATCAACGGCAGCGCGGCCATGGGCGTTGTGTATTCGGGAGACGCGGTCTACTGCATCTCCGAAAACCCGGACCTTGCGTACGTCGTACCCACCGAGGGCAGCAACGTCTGGTTCGACAACATGATCATCCCCAAGACCGCCTCGCATAAAACGGAAGCGGAGCAGTTCATCAACTTCCTCTGCGGAGCGGAAGTCGCCGCGCAGAACTCGGACTACATCGGCTACTCCACCCCCAACGCCGCGGCGCTCGAACTCATGGGGTCGGAATATATCGACGATCCGACCTTCAACCCGCCGCAGGAAGTCCTCGACCGCTGCCAGATCTATCACGACCTCGGCGACTTTGTCTCCGTCTTTTCGGACGCCTGGACAAAAGTCAAAGCCGCATAAGTCTTGAGCAACAAAAAATGCCCGCATGCGCGGGCATTTTTTTTGTTATGAAAAGCGTTATTTCGCTTTGGCGATTTCGTCGGCGGCGATGGCTTCGAGTTCCTCATTGCTCATCACGGTCGTGCGGCAGGCTTCGTAAAGCACATCCACGCGCTCCTTGATGGCGGCAACCAGCGGGCTCTTTTTATCGACGTCCATGCCCATATGGTTGTTGAGCCAGAAGGCGATGCCGGCAGCGCCGCTGTGCGCGTCAATCATGACCTCGGACTTGCGGTTGAGGATTGCGCCCGTGTCGAAAATGCTGTAAATACGCTCGTCCTTTAGCAGCCCGTCCGCATGGATGCCTGCGCGGGTCGAGCAGAAGTCGCGGCCCATAAACGGCGTCTGCGGCGGAATTTCGTAACCGATGTCTTTTTCAAAGTACTCGGCAATCTCGGTCAGCACCGCAAGGTTCATACCGTCCGTGCGCCCGCGCAGCGAGCAGTATTCCATGACCATGCCTTCGAGCGGGCAGTTGCCGGTGCGCTCGCCAATGCCAAGCAGCGAGCAGTTGACGGCGGAAGCGCCGTAAAGCCACGCGGCGGCGGCGTTGGAAACGCCCTTGTAAAAGTCGTTGTGGCCGTGCCATTCGATGAGCGAACTGGGCACGTTGGCGTAATGCCTTAAGCCGTAGATGATGCCCGGAACGCTTCTGGGCAAGCTCGCGCCGGGATACGAAACGCCGAGTCCCAGCGTGTCGCAGCAGCGAATCTTGATGGGGATTCCGCTCTCTTCCGAGAGGCGCTGCAGCGCATGCGCAAACGGAACCACAAAGCCGTAAAAGTCCGCGCGGGTGATATCCTCAAAGTGGCAGCGGGGTGTAATACCGCGATCCAGCGCCATCTTGACGACACTAAGGTACTTCTCCATCGCCTGCGAGCGCGAGAGGTTCATCTTTTTGAAAATATGATAGTCCGAGCAGGAAACGAGGATACCCGTTTCGCGAATTTTCAGCTCCTTGACGAGGTTGAAGTCGGACTCCGTAGCACGAATCCAGGTTGTGATCTCCGGGAAGCGGTAACCGCGTGTGCGGCACATCTCCAACGCCTGGCGATCCTGCGGGCTGTATACGAAGAACTCACACTGCCGAACCAGCCCGTGCGGGCCGCCGAGATCGTGCATTAAATCGTAAAGCTTAAGGATCTGCGCGCTCGTAAACGGCGCGCGGGACTGCTGCCCGTCGCGAAAGGTCGTGTCCGTAATCCAGATATCCTTCGGCATGCGCATGGGAACGAGCCGCTGGTTGAACGCGATTTTGGGAATTTCGTCGAACGTGAAAATTTCCGGGAACAGATTCGCTTCCGGCACATCCTGTACTTCGTACTCATAGTAATTTTCGCGCAGCAAGTTGGTGTGATCGTCAAAAACGATTTTGCTCATTGTTCCCTTCCTTTCGGCATGCGTGCATGCTTGTATACAATCAATATGCGGTTTATTATAACAGCACCCTAAATACGGTGTCAAGGTGAAAAGCAGAAAAATGATGCAATTATGCGCTTTTTCTGCATACAATTGCAGATTAGTTTATTCCTCCCAATACCGCCTGTCAATATGGGCGCATCTTTTTCGTATAAACATGAAAACTACTCAATAATCGTGAACGCAAGGCAAACACGCTGTGCCAATGAACGCCGTTGGTTGACAGGCGGCAAGCCGCATCCGTATACTAAAATTATATCAGTACCATCCGCGCGCGCGGAAAAAAAGGAGGCGCATGGTTTTAATGGAACAGCATGACCGCCCAAACGCCGAGGCGCTAAAAGACGAGTCCCGCTCTGCGCAGCTACTTGCGGAAGCGGAGCGCGTGAAAAAAACGCGCTCGATTCCACCCCCCGCCGCGGGCGAGCCGCCGCGCCGACGCATGAAAAGCCGCACCGTTCGCTGGCTGTTCCGGCTTGTCCTGTTTTTGATCCTCGTGATTGCGCTGCTGATTCTGTACGCAAAACTGCGGAACTTTCTCCAGTACGATCTAAACATTGAAGCGCCCGAGTCGCTCTCCGCCCTGCTGCCGGACGATACGATGGGCTACAGCAGTTTCGATTTTTCCAACGCCATCCTCGGCGAATCGCGCGAGAAAAGCGATTTTGTCGTGCTGGAGCAGGACGTAACGGTGACCAGCCGCGTCAGTCAGGCGCTGGCAAACCTCGCGCTGTTTGAAAAGAGTCAGATGATCCGTTCCTACGGTACGGGCGTCTACACGGTCGACCTCTCCAACCTCGCGGAAAGCGACATCGCCGTTGATAACGAGCAGAAAACCGTGACGATTACGATCCCCCGCGCCGGACTTTCCTATGTGACCGTGGACGTAGATAAAACCGAATACGAAGAAACGCAAAAAGCGCTCTTTGCCTTTGGCGAAATCAAGCTGACCAACGAGCAGATGGGCTTGCTGGAGCAGAGCATTCAGGACGCCATGCGCGCCGAACTTGAAACGGCGGATATGCTGGCGAAAGCCGACGCCGCGGCAATGTCCCAGGTGCAGCAGCTCTTTTTGCCGCTAGTGCAGTCCGTTGCCGCCGACTACACCGTCGTCATCCGGCTGGTGCCGCAAGGTTAAGCGCGTGTAAGTCCGTTTACTGGTCTTACCCCCGGTTGCTTCACCGGAAACGCCATGACGTACCGAATAAAAAACCGCCCTCTGATTCCAATACGGATCAAAGAGCGGTTTGTTTTTTACGATTTGATTTAATCTACTATGGTATCAAATGGGTCTTCGTCGCCGCCCGGTTCGCCGGGATCCTTCCCCTTTGGCTTCTGGCGCTTGCGTCCAATCTGGCGCGGCGCGTTCTCAACGGCTCTCTCGTGCTCCTGACGCGCTTCTTCCTCCGGCAGGACTTCTTCTTCGGGAAGTTCCTCCGCGTGTGTCTCAGGGCGCATGCGGCGCTTCTCGCGCCTGCTGCGCGGCGTTGTTTCCTCCGGCGCGGCATAGAGGAAATTCCTTTCCATTTCGAGCGCTTCCGCTTCGTCGGGTTCGGAATTCGCTTCCTCTGCGGATTCACCCTCATCCACAACCGTGATCAATTCAATATGCAGCAGGTATGCGCTGATCACGCAGATCATCACGCAGAGCAGCAGCGCCGCAACCGCGATCAAGGCTACGTTTCGTGCATTGTAAACAACAGCGTTTTCGCGCGCGGCAATCAGGGTTACGTCGTTTGCGGTCTTTCTCAGGCACAGGCTGCCGGCCTCGGTAAAGAATCCGTCCGCACCGCTTTTCTCCGCCTGGAACAACAAATCGCCGCCGTAGGGCAGATCCGCAATCAGCGCGTCCACGCTCGAAAGCGCCAGCGCGTCGTCCACAATCGTATCGTCCTGCGTCAGGAGCACAAACCCTTCGATATCGGCGCGGGGCAGGCAGCAGTATAAAATGCTCCTGTCGGCCTCGCCGGTTTGCTGGAGCTCCGCGGCGGGGTCTTCCAGCGTGCCCAGTATCCAAGCAAAGCCTTCCTGCGTGCCGGGCGCGGTGCCGATGCTGGCAGCATCCGAGGAGGCGATCAGCGTGCCTTCCGCATTGGCAACGTCGATTTGGCCAATGTTGAGCTGCGTGCAGAGCGCCGCGAGCGCATCCGTTGCCAGCAGCGTGTCGTCATGCTCCAAAAAGCGCACGACCGCGCGGGCTTTGCTTAAAAGCCCCGCCTGCTCGGCGGCAACGACCGGGTCGGCGGAATACTGCGCCGCTTCGATACGAGTAAACGCGGCATCCATCAGCTGCGTCAAATCGTCCTTTGCGCGTGTTTCCTCCCTTGCGGAAAGCGGAAAAAACGCGGCGACCAAACACAGGAGCATCACCCCTGCAATAATGGGAATCAGCCACTTCCGTAAAAAACGCACCTTGTACTCGACCGCCTTTCCCCCGATTCGCTCTGCCCGCCCGGCATCAGTTTTTCCGCCGGACAAGCGGTAACTATATTGCTTGATTCAGCGGCTGATTCGCCGCAGTTTTCAATTCGTTTCTTGTTCCACGTTGCTGCGTTACGTTGCAGGGATGATCGAGAGCAGGATATTGGCCTGATAAAAGAATTCGCCGAAAAACGACTCGCTTAAGAATTCATACAGCTTCGGCAGAACCGTGAGCATGACCGGCACGAGCAGAAAAATCACAAACACCATCAGCACGCCGTGGATCAGCCCAAGCCCCGCGCCAATGATGCCGTCCCCGCGCGTGAGCACCGGAAAACCGCCGCGACCGTATTCCAGTCCGCGGACGACGAAGCCGAGAATGAGGCGCACGATTACAAAGATCAGCAGCAGCGCAAGGATGTTGATGACCACGCATACGATGGTCTGGTTGAAATAGTCGCCAAGCGTGGTAACCCCGCTGTCGCGAAACGCTTCGGCCGCGATGTTTTTGATGACGCAGCGGTCCATCGGCAGAGGCATATCCGCGTTTTGCAGCACGGTATGGAGCTGTTCGGAAGAGATGCTGGCAATGGACGTGCGCGTCAGTTCCACATCCGTAATGGCAACGTATTCCGAGCCTTCCGTATAGTAGAGCATCATGTTGAACAGATCCGCGTTGCCTTTGACCAGGCTGGAAACCAGCGGGATGCAGATTCGCCCGACGATCAGAGAAATGACGGTTGCGCCAAAATTATACACGGTGCTCACGAACCCGCGGTAAAGTCCGCCCAGGATCGTGATTCCCAGCACCAGCAAAATTGCGATATCGATAAAGTTCACTGTTTCACCTTCCCGATCGCCGCGCGTTTACTCCGCGTTACCAAGGTAATACATGCCGTTGCTCGAAAGCAGCAGCTTGGTATCCGTGAGTTTGACCGCCTCGTCCACCGCCTGTTCAAATGCCGCGGTGGCGGTGAGTTTGCCTTTGAGCGAATAGGTATAGAGGTTTTCGCGAGAGACGACTTCCAGCCTGCTGCCCATGATGAACGCCGCCACGCCTTCGGTCGGCAGCTGCAGCGTCGTTTCAACAGGGTTGGCCTCGGAGCCTTCCTCCAGCGTCATAATTTTTACGGTGTGGAAATCGCCGCCGCGCGTGGTCAGCAAAAACGTCGGCGTACCGGACGCATCCGAAAAGTCGACCGCCTTGTAGCCGTAAATCGTCGTACGGTAGATTTCCTTATTGCCTTCGTGCGTATAGCGGATAATCTGGTTGGTTGCTACCACGAACATGCTGTCGGTGGTGATATAAATCTGATCGACCAGCTGGCTTTGCACGTGGATTAACCCGGTGATCTCCTGCTGGACAAAATCGTAGGTGGAAATCGTCGTCGTAGGCGTTCCTGTGTTGACGTTGAGCGTTTCGATCCAGAGCATCTCGTTTTTCGCCGTGTAGAAGCCGAAATCGACGATGTATTGATCCTCAAACGAGAGATCTTCGATCTGTTCGCCGTCTTTGGTGATAATCAGCACGCTCTCCGTGCCGTCTTCCGCTTCCCGCAGAACAGCAAGGTGCTTGACGCCGCATTCCACCTCGCGGATGAAACCGGTAAACGTCAGCGGCGTTTTCTCTCCGACCACCTGAAGCTGCGCTTCATTGAACACAACCGTCATGCTTTCGCTGCCGGACATGCGGATGTCCGAAGCGCCCGTGCCGTAGGTATAGTTCTTTTTACTGTCCGTCAGGTGGTAAAAATGAATCTGTCCGTCGGTTTGATACAGCAGGCCGTCGCCGGTGTTGATATAGGTCGAACTCGAGGAAATCGGCGTAATCTCCATTTCCTCGGTGGCTTCCTGCTGGTTAAAGATAAACTGATACGTCAGCGCCGCCGCGCCAAGCAGCACGAGAGCGAGCACCGAGAATAAAAGCGTGTTGTTTTTTTTCTTCTTCTTTTTTCTTCGCCGCGAATCCCCCGCTCTTGGGGCGCTGGACTGCGAATACTGCCTCGCGGCGTTTTGCTGTGTTGCCATGAATGTTTTTCCCTCTATTTTATGCTCCAGTCTATCAGCCCTCGCGGATGCTGTAAAGCAAACTTTCTGTGTACCGCGAGAGCGGAGCATGCCTTACCGGGGGGTAATTACCCAGATGGCCTGCGGCAGAACGCGGAAGGTTACCGGGGTTCCGGGCAGCACGTCGCCATCCACATCCAACAGCGAGGAAGGCTCGCATTCGGCGCAGAGTTCGGTTGCGGTAAAGTAGGTTACGAACTTGGTGTCGAGGTGCTGCCCTTTCAAAAACTTCGGCAGAAGCGTCAGCGCGTCACGCTTTTTCACGCCGTGGATGATGCACATATCGAGCAGTCCGTCGAACGGATCGGCCTTGGGCGTCACCATCATGCCGCCGCCAAAGTGCGTGCCGTTGCCCGCAGCAATGATCAGCACGTCCGCTTCCATTTCGCCGCCCGGCCAGGTGATCTTGGTCTTCCGGCTCTGGAGGTTGGCAATCGCCGCAATCAGTCCGCGCAGATATGCCAGCGAGCCGTTCTTCATTTTCTTTTTGTAGATTTCCACATAGTGCAGCACATCCACGTCGAATCCAAACCCCGCAACGTTGAAGTAGAGCAGGTCGTTTGCCATCGCCGCGTCCATATGCCGCGCTTCGCCGTCCAGGGCAAGATTCAGCGCCTGTATGGGGTCTTTGGGTATTTTCAGCGGGCGCACGATGTCGTTGCCGGTTCCGCAGGAGATGATGCCGAGCGGCACATCCGTATGCATCAGCCCGCTCGCAACCTCGCGGATCGTCCCATCGCCGCCCAGAGAAATAACTTTCTTTGCGCCGTCCGCAACGGCTTGCTTGGTGAGTTCAATTGCGTGGCCGGGGTATTCGCTCTTGGAAGAAGAAAATGGAATTCCCCGATTCGCCAGTTCGCGCGTAACAACCTCGTAAGCAGTGAGCGCGGCTCCGTTGCCCGCTACCGGGTTCCAAACCAAATGCAGCTCGGACAGCATGTGTTACCCCTCCGTATGTTTTTGTTATTTGTGGCACAAAGAGAGTATATAGCATTTGTTACGCCGCATCAACCCCGCCTGACAGGTTCCTGATCAAAGGTTGCGTATTGCGCGCCACGATCAAGCCCGCTTGATCTGGATTCGGCCGGTTTGACCAACGCGCCGTTTTCATTTTGCCTGCGTACCTGCTGAAAAAACGGCCCGGCGGATAATTCCGCCGAGCCGTTTTTCGCTGCCGCGCGTTACGGGGTGCTCGGGTACCGGCTCTGCAGCTGCAGATATCCCGAATACCCGACCGAAGCGAGAATTTCCGCACGGTACTGCTTGCCCGCCGTCGTCGAACCCGCGTAGACTTCCGCGCGTTCGGCTTTTGTGAGCTGGTTGAGAAATTCCGCGCAGTTTTCGCTCGTGGTTGACGCCACTTTTTTTGTCGACTTCCCGCTTGACCCGCCGCCGCTCTTTTTGTAATACGCAAAAAGCTGCACCGCCGCCGCGTATGCCATATCATAAGCGTTTTTCCGCTGTTCGGCATTGTAGGAAGCGGTTTCGAGCTTCTGCTCGTTCTGCGTTTCCAGCCCTTCGGTCACGTATTTGGCCAGCGTCGCGCCGTAGTCCGATTCGAGCGAAGCGATGTCGCTTGCCTCAGCGCTGTTTTGGCGTTCCTTTACGTCCGTAACATACGTGCTCGCGCCCATGCCGCGCGCGATTGCGTCCGCGTCGGTTTCCGCGCGGTAGGCCTGCGTCTGCGCGGTACGGTTTGCGATTGCCTGGTCGTAGCTCGGCCGCAGCCAGGCCGCGACGGAATCGCTCAGTTCGTCCTGCGTCTGCTCGTCGAACTCGATTTCTTCCGGCTGGTAGCGCGTATACATTTCGTCGATATATGCGCTTAAGACGTCTTCGTCGCTCGCAGTTGACCCCGAGCTGTCCGAGCTTTCATAGGTGTCCGCGTCGTCAAAGCCGATTTTGAGCTTGCCTAAGCCAAGGTCATAGAGGCTCGTTGGCTTTACAGAGGATTGTTTTTTGCTGATTGTGATTGCCATGTGTTCTCCTTTCGTTACGTTTGCGAGGAAAGGTATTCCTCGATCTCCAGCAGCTTCTGATACAGCGTTTCGAGGTTCTGGTTCAGGTTACCCTCGTTCTGCGCCGCGGATAGATCGTAATCCTCACGCGAGGCGTTCTGCTCCGCCAGTCTCGAAAAATAGACTGGAAACAGCGCCTGCATGCCTGCGCTTTCATATGCCATGGTCATCCGCTCCTTTCTTATAATACCCGCCGCTGCATGTCCATCAGCAGCTCCACTCCGCCGTCGATGGCAAAGTGCGAACCGTTGACGTTTCGAAACACCAGCTGGAAGGCGCGCCCGTCGCCTGTGAGCCGCAGTTCGAGGATGTTTTCGCCGGAACCAGGCATGAGCCGTTCGTCGTAAACCGTTCCGCCTTCCGTCACCGCTTCCAGCGAGAGGATGCCGCCTGTGCCGCGCAGAAACAGCTCTTCCAGATGTTTGCTCACGGCTTTTGAATCGAGGTCGGTCATGGGTGTTTTCCAGTAAGCGTCGATGCGCGTTCCCCCGTAGGTTTCGCCTTCCTCAAAGCGGCAGACATAGCCGCCGCCGTCGATGAGATACAGCGATCCTCCGCAGGAGCACACCCCGCGCGCAAGAAATCCCCTGCGTACCATATACGTTCCCCTTGACAGGTCGTACACCAGCACTGCGTCGTTTGCGCCGGAACCTGCGCTTTCCGTTACGGCAAAGTAGAGCTTGTCCCGGCAGGCCGCCGCATCGCAGACAGTCAGATCGGCGCTTTTTAAAAACTCCGCCGCCTTCTCCGCGTCCGCTTTTCGGCAAACCGTCTGGCCGTCGAAGTAATACATCCCCACGCCGGTCATGAAGTACACTACGTCGCCGCTGCGCGCGCAGGCCGTGTGCAAAGGCAGCTGCACCGAACCGCTGACCGGCAGAATCCGGTAGTTGCTTGGGCGGTCGCCCAGCAGGCGGTAAACCGAGTCGCGTTTAAAAATCAGGAGCTGATTGCTCAGCGCAAAGAGTCCCGTAATCGGGTCGGAATCCGCGCCGATTTCAACATGGCCTCCGCCCGCGTTTTCGCTCTCCTCCGCGCTCGCCCAGTTTTCCAGCGTCCGCGTGTCGCCCGGCGCCTGAGAGTAGTAGAGGCGGCTGGGATTGTCCGCATCCCCCGCGGCAAACAGGCGGGAGTAATAGAGTTCCGAAAAGTTCACCGCAACGTCCGAAAGCCCGTCCGCGCTGCCGAACGCTTCGGCGACTTCGGAAACGCCGTCCCATTTCGCCATCTGGCAGACGCCGCTTGCGGCAACGAGGTATTCCGTGCTCGCAATCTTGAGCACCTGAAAGTCGCAGCGCTTGCCGCTGTCCGGATTCGAAAAGGTATACAGCCGCTTCCACTGCTCCGCCGTTTCGTCCAGCACAAACAGCCCGTCCGCCGTCGAAGCGATAAATTTCTTTACGCCCGCACGGTACCATACAAACAAACGCTTGACCGCGCCGGGTTCAGGAAACGGGATTTCGCTTACGCGTACATATCCTTTCGCGACGCTGAGCCGCCCGCCGGTCGTATCCATATTGCAGGCGTCGGGGCTTTCACCCTCGTTGATGCGGTTTTCCGTTACACCCTGATGCACGCCGTAGAACATCGGTATCCGGTATTGCCGAAGCGACATTTGCATTCCCTCCCTATCCGCGGTTTTCGATGGTATACGCGTCCAGTTCGCCGCGGTGCGCACGCATGCAGCGTTTGGCCGCGTTGTAGAGTTCGAAGCAGGCGCGCGCGGCGTTCACGCTCGCAGCGTCGCCGGCGGCACGCTCGCGCCCAACCGCATAGCCGATCAGCGCGCCGTGGCACCATTCCGGCAGATCGGGGACGTCCGTATCCACCTTGAGCGCTTCCGGCATGTACCGGTAGGTCACCGATACCGCGCCGTCCGCCACCGCGGGCACGCGCAGCTGTTCGCTCGACAGCCCGTAATAAAACGGCAGCCGCGTGCTGCCGCGCGTGAGTGCGAGCACCTTGACAACCGCCCTCGGCAGCGCGCTCAAGTCGAGTGTGCCGCAGGTCAGCGTCAGTTCGTCCGTCCGGCGCGGCTGCAGTTCGCTGGTGAGGTCGATCATCGCGTCGTTGAGATAGCGCGTGAGCTTGTCCCGCCAGGCTTCCAGCGTCTGCGCGTCGGTTGCGCGGTCGAGCTGGAGCAGCGCGCCGGTGAGCAGTTCCTTGAGCGTCATGAAGCATCCTCCTTACGAAACCTTCTTGCCGCCGCTCTTGCGGAAGGCGCGGGTTTTCGCCTCGATTTCCACCTTGACGGCAGCGCTCTGGGCAATCAGCGTGGCAAGGCTCTGGGGAACCGCCACGCTCTCGTTGGTGCGGATGCGGAAAAAATGCCCGTTGATCCCGCCTTCCCAGTAGGTTTCGCCGCTTTCCGGGTGGATGACGATGGTAACCTTCGGCTCTGCGTCCAGCGCTTTTCCGGTATCGGACGCAATGTTGTCGATTTCGGTTTCCGTGATGTATTGCATGTTGCTTTCCTCCAAATCTTATTTTGATTTGCGGGAGAGCGTTTCCGCCCTCCCGCATGGGTTCGGTTCCGGATTTACAGGCTCACGCCGTGCTCGATGCGCACAATCCAGAGGTTGTTGAGAATCTTTGCCGTATAGGCGGCGACTTTCGCGCCGACCGTCGCGCGCTGGTCGAGCGGGTCGGCCGCGCCGCCGCTGCCGCAGGGCTTGACGATGGTCTGCAGGCAGCCTTCGCCGTCGACGTCGATCACACCGTAAGCGTCCGCGCCGAACACGAGCGTCGCGTGGACGTCCGCGCCCTTCTTGGTGGAAGCGTCCAGAACGCCCGCATCCTCGCTGTAAACGATCGTGTCCGCATCGATGGCGCTTGCCACCGCGGCGGATAGCGTAACGGTCTTTGCCGCCTGATCCGAAGAAGCGACGGTGTATTCCGCGGAGCCGATCTTGATCTTTGCGCCGGAAATGAGATACAGCGCGGCTGCATCCGTGATTTCGTCCAGAGTGACCACCGCGCTGTTGGCGCTGTGGGAAGCAACCGCGGTCAGCACGCTCTGCGAAAAGACCTTGGCTTCCGTGCTCTCGACGAACACGACGCCGAAGAGCCGCCCGATTTCGCCGGAGTAGATCTGCTCGACGTCCGCGTACTTGGAAACGTCCTGCCAGAGCGAGTCGCTCTGCAGATCGAACGTCGCATCCGGCGAGCAGATGCAAACAAAGTGCGGCTTTCTGCTCTTGCCGTCGCCAGCCGAGTTGAACATGCGTGCCTTGGCCTTTTTGAGCGAGCGGACGGCTTTGCGGATCTCCGTGACCGTCAGCTTGTCGGAAGCAGTCAGCAGGATGCGGCTGGTTTTGCCGTTTGCGTACTGGACGTTGGTGCCCGCGCACATGGCATCCCGCGTGATCCACTCCACGACGGTGCCGAGCTGTTCGCCGAGCAGTTCCGTGCTCTCGCCGAGGACGGGGTCGTAGCTGGTCAAATCGAGCAGGTCGCTGACTTCCACATACGCGCCATACTGCTTGACTTCCGCTTCGATCTTGCTCTGGGCAAGGCTCTGGCCTGCGGGGGTTACGCCCTCTTCGAGCACGAGCGCGTTGGCGTCCGGCGTAAAGAGCTCGTAGCGGCGGAACTCCACGCGCTTGCCGGAGTTGCGCGGAATGCTGCGCTTCTGGCCGTAGTTTGCGTGCACGAGGCGCGTCTTGGCAATTTCGAGCAGCGCGCGGTCGTAGAACGTTTTGTTGCTGTAGGTGGTGCCCGCCGTCGAGGCGGTGGTATTGATATTGCTCATGTTTCCCTCCGTTACTTACAGTCTGGTCTTGCCGCCGTCGCGGGCGGTCTTTTTCATCTGCGCCATCAGCGAGCGGAACGCTTCCGCGTCCATGCCGCGGTAGTTGGTCCCGCTGGCGGCGGCGTTGCCGCCGCGTATGCTCCTGGGCAGAGCGTTGCGTTGGCGCACTTCGGCGCTCACGCGCTGCATGGCGCTGTTTTCCGCTTCCTCGGCGCGCTGTTCCGCGGCGTAGATGCGAACGCCCGCCGCCGCGCCGTATTCGCGCATCAGTTCGATGAGCGCCGGGTCGGAAGCTGCCGATTTGAGATCGAACCCCTCGGGGAGCTTGTCTTCGCTGATCAGCCGGGTGATCTCGCTGACCAGCGCGTCGAACTCCTCGTCGTCGCCCGCATTCCGGGCGGGCTGCGGCGCTGCCGCGCCGGAGAGTTTTCTCTCAATCGAGTTCGGGGCGAATTTCTGCTGTTTCATGTGTTCCTCCTTTTTTATGCCGGTTGTCCCGGCTGGCCGGATTTCTGTTGTTCGTTTGCCGCTTCTTCCTGCTCGCGGCGTTCGCGGAGCTGTTTGAGCAGCTGGTCTTTGCCTTCGAACACCATGAGTTCCACGGCCTGTTCGGGGCGCATCATGCCGCTCTGCAGCATCCGCAGGACCAGTTCGTTCTGGCTCATGGCGGAATAGCGCGTTTCCTGCTGCGCTTTGACGGAGATATAGAATTCAACCGGCAGCAATACGCTGCCCGGCGCTCTCCGCATCAGCATTGCGCTTTCAAACGAGCGCTCCTGCACCACGCCGTCCACGGTGACGTTGACGGAGCGCGTAAAGAAGTTGAACTCGCGCTCGACTTCGATTTCCAGCCGCACCGCGTCCCGAAACGACTCGTGCAGTGTGCGCGCAATCATCCGGGCACGCTTGTTGCTCATCTCCTGCAGCGCGGAAATGGCGGAAGCCGCCGTGACCCCGCCTTCCGGCATACCCCGGCTGAAGTCGTTTGCCCCGCTCTCCTGCTTGATGCCTTCGCGGATGCTCTCGATGTAGCCGATGATGTAGGCCGGCAGCGGCGGCGTGGAAAACCACGTCACCCCGCCCAGGCTTTCGCCGCGGTGCACTTCCTTTGACCAGTCGCGCAGGTCGTCGGGGTCGAACCCGCTCGCTTCGGTGACAAGCAGTTTGTTGTGGGAGGCCATGAGCGCGTTTTTCAGCACGATCTGATCGAGCTTGTCGGCATAGCGCTGCTGGGTTTCGAACATGTCCACGAGCCCCAGGCCTAGGCAGGAGCCTTTGCGCACGAACAGGGGCGTAATGATAAACGGATATGTCCCATGTTCGTAATACCCGTCCGGCTTGACGTCACGGCTGTCGGTGAGCACCTGATTGCCCGCAATCTGCGCCATATGGACGCTGTAGCGGTCGTTCTCCGCGTCGTATTCGCGCCACCAGTACTCCAAAAAGAGCATGGCGTTGGCGCGTTCGCCGCGAATGATTTCGTCCTCCACCGCGTCGGGCGTGCCGAACGCGTCCGCCGTGAAAAACGGCGCCGCTTTTGGAAAGTGTGCCAGGAGGTATTCGCGCGATTTGAGCGAAATCTTGAACACCGCCCGGCTTTCCTGCATGTCCGTCGCCAGCGGGTCAAAGAGGATGCTCCGCGCGTCCACATGACGGATAAACGCGCCGCCCAATCCTCCGTTGAGGTTGTTGTCGTAACCGACTTCCTGCACGCAGTACCCGCCGACCAGCAGGTCGTGCACAAGCATGCGGTATTCCTTGACGTAACCGTCCGCATCGTGATTCTGGCGGATAATCGCCTCAATGACGCGCGCAACCTCCGTGTCCGCCGGGCTTTCCGGCATGATGACCGCCTCCGGCACACGATCCATGAGCTCGGATTTGACGTTTTCGATCGTGCTCTGCAGAATCGGCGTCACCGGGCGCGGGTCGTTGCGGTCGGTTACCGGCACGTCGTGCCAGTGGTCGCCGCGGTACATCCGCTCGCAGTTTTCCAGCCGCTGCCATTCTTGTACGTATGCGCCGCGGAACTCCCGAAACAGGCCGTAAGCCTTTTGGCAGAGAATTCGCTTTTCGTCCGTTTGTTTGGTTGTTTTCATTTGTTCCTCCTATAGGAATCTCCCGTTTACAGTCCGGAAAATCCGTCCTCGCGGGATTTCGTTTTGATAAACCCTGCTCACAGGTTCATAACTCCGTCCACGCGGGATGAAATTCTTGGAATCTCTCGCTTACAGTTTCGTGAATCCGTCGCTCCGGGGTTCCGCGGCCGCAAACGGGTCGTAGACGCGCGCTTTCGGCAGTTGTTTCTCCGCATAGCTGACCGGCCTCGACATCAGCCCGTAGCGGAGCGCTTCCGGCGCGTGATCCTCGCAGTTTCCACCCACGTCCTCGACGAAGCTTTCGTCGAACGTGAGCATCGGCAGCGTGCGGATCAGGTTCTGGCAGCAGCGGAAGATGCCCAGCTTAGGCTGTCCGTCGTCCGCATCGGCCAGATATTCGCGAACGCGCTGCCAGCCCGGTATCCGTGTGTTGTCCGCACGGATGAGCGGCACGCCGCCGTGGGCAAACACTTCCGCAATGCTCATGCCGGGCAGTTCCCCGCTTGCGTTCATGCCGCGGCATTGCCAGGCGTCCGGCGAGGCGGCGGTGTATGCGATCTTCTCTTCGCCCGTTAAAGAACGGATGCGCTTTGCCGTCTCGCTGGACAGCACCTCGCGCTCGTAATACTCTCGATACACATACACCCGCCCGCCGGGCGAAACGGCAAACCACAGCACGCAGCAGGGATCGTTGTAGCCCCAGTCCATCGCGCGGAACTTCCGCCAGGACTTTGGCACCGTAAACGGCTCCAGCACGTGCCGCTCCCTCGAAAACTCGCCGAAGTACTGCCCCGCCAGCACGTCCCAGTCCCCGTTGAGGTGGGCGCGCTTCAGCGGCTCCGGCAGATTTTCGAGGGTCTTGAGATAGGACGGCGTTTTCATCAGCACCGGGTTGTCGGTGACGCGCGCCGGGATA
The DNA here is from genome assembly GCA_039683415.1 of Clostridiaceae bacterium. Classification (GTDB taxonomy): domain Bacteria; phylum Bacillota; class Clostridia; order Christensenellales; family CAG-138; genus UBA7703. Next base: position 580,339 of record JBDKRL010000001.1, on the reverse strand, counting down.
AAAACGTAATCTTCCGCCGATTCGCTGGCGCGGTACCTGCGGTCGATGAAGAGCCGCTTGACCCATGCGTGACCTGCGCCGCCGGGATTGCATGTGTAGTACATGCGCGGCGAAAAGTCGCTTCTTACCGAGCGGTTGCAGGTCGTTAAAAACTGCATCTGGCTCTCGGTAAAATGGGTGGCTTCCTCCAAGCCGATTACGTCGTATTCCTGCCCCTGGTACTGATAGACGTCCTTCTCGTTGTCGCAATAGCCAAGCTTGATCCGGCTGCCGTTCGGAAACGTAAATTCGCGGTGCGTCTGGTTGTAGTTCACAAACCCAGATAATTCCGTCTGCAGCGGTCTTGCATGGTTTTCGTTCAGCTCCGGCAGCGTACGCCGGAGCAGCAGGAGTTGGAGGTTGGAATAGCGGAGCGCAAGCAGGACGAACTTTCGCCGCATTGCCCAGCTCTTTCCGCCGCCGCGCGCGCCGCCGTAAGCGGTGTGCCGGGCACGGGAGCAAAAGAACTCCATCTGACGCGGATTTGGATACCCCTTTAATAAGATTTCCGTGTCATTCGCTCCAGCCATTCGGATCCTCCAGCACGATCAAGATACGCTTTTCGCGCTCGTCCGGCGGCAGTTTTTCGCCGATGCCGAGCTCGTCCAGCAGCTTCGCCGCAACGCTGTACTGGAGTTCCTCCGTCAGCGCGCGTTCCAGGATGTACCGCCCGATGCGGCGCGCTGCTTTGGCAAACAGTACGCTTTCAGCGCTGCCGTCCTCTCTTCTGGCCGCCGCGAGGATCTCGCTTTGCGGAATATCGAGATGATCGCTCAAGCCCGTGAGCGTGTATGGCGTCTGCCGGATCGAGACGCTTCCGTTTTTGTGTTCGATCCGCTCCGCCGTAGCGTCGCACGCGGCAAAGTACGCTTCTATTTTGCTTTCGAGAGTTGGTTCACCGGTCGGTTTCATCGTTCGTGCTCCTTTCTTTGCGACGACGGCGGTGGGATTCGAGGCCGTGTCTTTCCGCCGTCACAAGTATCTTAATGCACCGGAAATACCGAAATTTACGACAATTATTTTTTGGATAAACGGATTCTTATAATTCCGGCTGTTTTTACGCGTTGTATCCTTTCCGTTTCTTTATCCGGAACGCAAAAAACCGCCGACTTCGGCGGTTTCTGCTCACTTTCCAGTTTTCGGGCTTTATGATATGATAGATCTATATAAAACAAACAGGATAAACGCAACCAAACGCTCTTTGCCGGAGTGTTATTGGCGGAGGGATATCAATATGAAAAAGATTTTTTCTATCATCATCGCGCTGGTACTGATCTTTCTGTTCGCTTCCTGCAAGCAGCCTGCGTCGCAGGAACAGACCAGCCAGCTGCCGAACCCCATTGTGGAAGTAGACGGCAGCGCGGACTTTGAATCGCTCGGAGCATCCATTACCGCGCCGGAAGGAGCGGAAAGCGCTGCCTACAGCATCATTGCCGATACCACGGCGCAAATCAATTTTACGCTTGACGGCCGCGCGTATACCTACCGCGCCGCAAAAACAGAAGACGATATTTCCGGTGTATACGAAACATTCGACGACGCGCAGGAAACATTCAACCTCGACGCGGCGGACTTCTCCGTCGCCGTGCTGGTTCGCACCATCGACGGCGGCGCAGGCGGCGCGCTTGCCACCTGGAGTCTGGACGGCGTTGCCTATTCGCTGTACAGCGCGGATGATTCCACCATCGAGAGCATGAGCGACACGGCGCTGCTCTGCGCCTATGCGGATCTGCCGTTTGGCGCCTGCATCGGCTGAAACTGCCGTTTTTATCTGCTTTCTTCGTAACATGACAAAAAAAGAAGAACGGCTCAAGCCGTTCTTCTTTTTGGTTTGTTAAGGTTACTCCGCTTTCGGCGCGCCCACCGGGCAGACGTCCGCGCAGTTGCCGCAGTCGATGCACTTGTCGGCGTCGATTACGTAAATGCTGGAGCCCTCAGTGATCGCTCAGATAAAAACAAGGACGGCGTAAGCCGTCCCTGCTTTTTGTTCGAAAATTTACTCCGCTTTCGGCGCGCCCACCGGGCAGACGTCCGCGCAGTTGCCGCAGTCGATGCACTTGTCGGCGTCGATTACGTAAATGCTGGAACCCTCAGTGATCGCTTCCACGGGGCACTCGGCAGCGCAAGCGCCGCAGCTGATGCATTCGTCAGAAATTTTATATGCCATGATGCGTTCCTCCGTATCTCAAATTCCTTAACATTATAGCACAGCCCCGCCAAACGTCAACACAACGTTGTGTAAAAACCGCGTCATTCTTGTGTTTTTGGTGGAACTGTTCCCGTGCCGCAGTACGCTATTCCTTTTTTTCCGGTGCGGGAGATGCTTGCTGCGGCCTGTTTGCTCCGCCGCGGCGGTGCTTAAAGTTTTCCCGTCGATTTGCGCCGTCCGCACTCACGTTCGGCTGCGGTGCGCCTTGCGCAGGTTTTGCCTGCGCGGGGCGCTGGTCGTTGGGTCTCGCCTGCTGCTGCGGCCTCGGCTGCTGCGGCTGCTGCGGTCGATTTTGCTGCGGCTGCTGCGATGCGGCTCCGCCCTCGGTCTGCGGCGCGCCCTGACGATTGCCGTTCTTACCGCGGCCACCGCGGCGGCGTCTTTTTTTATCGGGTGTCCGTTCGGGAGCCGCTTCCGGCACGGGAACTTGCTTCGGTTCGGCCGGCGCTTCTTCCGCCGCTTCCGGCTTGGGTTCGCTCGGCGGAACCGGCAGCGGCTCTCCGGGTTTGCCTAACAGCAGGTAGTTGAATTCGCGAACGTCGATCGATCCGTCCGCCAACTGCAAACGCACCCTGGTCTTTTCGGTGATCGCGTTGTTTTCCACTACCATGCCTGGGCCGTCGGGTGTGAGCACTTCGCGGTTGATATGCGGCATGCGTCGCTTCATCTCTTCGTAGGAAGACTGTTCATACTGCAGACAGCACATCAGCCTTCCGCACAGGCCGGAAATCTTGGTCGGGCTCAGCGAAAGGTTCTGTTCCTTTGCCATCTTGATCGAAACAGGGTGAAAATCCTGTAAAAACGCCTTGCAGCAGACGACCCTTCCGCAGGAGCCGAGCCCGCCAAGCATCTTGGCCTCGTCGCGGACGCCGATCTGTCTCAGCTCAATGCGCGTGCGAAACTGCGAGGCCAGATCCTTGACCAATTCGCGGAAGTCCACCCGCTCGTCCGCCGTAAAGTAAAACACGAGTTTGCTGCCGTTAAACGAATATTCCGCGCTCACAAGGTGCATATCGAGCTTGTGCTGCTGAATCTTCTGCTGGCAGACATGAAACGCATCGTCTTCCTTGGCGGCGTTCTGTTCGCGCATGACCGAGTCCTGATCCGTTGCCGGGCGAATGACGGGTTTGAGCGGGGAAACAATCATCGTCTCCTCCACTTCCGTGGCAACCTGCGCTACCTCGCCGTATTCCTGCCCGCGCGCGGTTTCAACAATCACGCCGTCGCCTTCGTTAAACGTAAACTCCAACGGATCGAAATAATAGATGCGTCCGCTCGATTTGAACCGTACGCCGATTACTTTCATTTTAATACCTAGCTCTCCTTTATAAACAGCCCTGTCAGCGCGCCATCCACGGTTAAGTATACGCTCGCGCCGCCCGAAAGGCGCATTTGCGCCCTGGCTAACAGTTCTATGATACCTTGTATCCGCGCGGATGTAAAGCGCGAGGCAATCCGTGCAATCAACTCGCGCTGATCGGTGTTGATCGCGTTTGTTCCGCCGAGTTGTCTCGTCAGCGCGTCGCGGAAAACGCTCAGCCAGATTTCGAACATCCGGGCGGCGAGCGCCGCGTCCCCGCGTTTTTTCTTTTTCCCCTTCGCCTTGGGTTCGTCGTCCGTTTCCGGCTCCGTTTCGGGTTCCGCGGAATAAATGGTCACGAGTTCCGCTGCGTCCGCAAACGGCGCGTAGTCAAACGCCGCGCGCTCGAGAATCTCCAGCGAACTTTGACGAAACGCCGCCGCTTCCGGCTCCGAAAAGGCATGCGCGCGCCCGGTCAGCCCGTCCGAAAGCGCGGCGTAAAAACGCGCGTTTTCAGCATCCATGCCTTCGCCGCGCAGCGCCGCCGCGGTCGCTTCCAGACTCTGCGCGCCAAGGCGCTCGATCACGCAGCGCGAGCGGATGGTCGGCAGCAGCCCGAATTCGTTGCCCGTGAGGATGAGCAGCGTTTCCGTGTGCGGTTCTTCCAGCGTTTTCAACAGCGTATTTTGAATTTGAACGCTCATGTTCTGCGCGTTGAGAAAGACAAACGCTCGCTTTCCACCGTTGAAGCCCTGCATGGCGGCCGAAGCCAGCAGCGTTCGAATATCGTCCACCTTGACCGCCGTATCGCCGATTTCCGTATAGTTCGGGCAGGCGCGCAGACGTTCCGGCACGTCCTCACCCAAGCAGTAAATCGCTGCGGCGCGTCGCGCAAGTTCACGCCTGCCGCTGCCCTCCGGCCCGGTGATCAGCACCGCGTGGGGCGCGCGTCCGTTTGTTATTGCGTTAAGCAGTCGTTCCCGCATGCATTCTCCTATCGTTTTGTGTCACCAGCACCAGGCCATTGCGCACACCAAACAGCGCGCCGCCCAGCAGCCGTTCCCGGATCAAACCTTCCGTGGCTTCTTTGGAAATGACCTCACCCGGCATGACCAGCGCGATTCCCGGCGGGTAAACCCCGATGGGTTCGGATGCAACGCGCCCTGCGGCGTCCTCCAGCGGAACCTGTTCCAGGGCGCCAAACGCCGCCTCGCGGAGCGTCATCCTGCGTTCCGGCTCGCCATACCGCAGCGGTTCGGCAGAGACGGCGCTTTTCGTCGTCTTTTTTATTGGCAGCGTTTCAAGCGCGCGCAAAAGCCGGTCATACCAGTCTGCTTCGTCGTTCGGCGTCGTAATGAGCACAAGCCGCCGCGCGTCTGCCATCTCCAGAAATACGCCGCTTTGCTCCAGATGCGCCTGCGCTTCGTATCCGCTCAGGCCGCGAGCGGTCACGTCAATGATCAGCCGCGTTCTGTCGCGCTCCAGCACGCCGCATCGTTCCGGTGTCTTTGGCACAATCAGCCCTTCGATCGCTTCGATTTTCGGTTCCAGCGCGGCAATGCGCATGACCTGCGCCGTCCAGTCCCGTCGCTTGGCCATATAGATCGACCAGTCCAGCGAAGCCATCAGCAGGTACGAAGGGCTCGTCGTTTCGGTCATCGCAAGCGCCCTGCGCACCTGTTCCTCGCCGATACGGCATTCCCCAAGATGCAGACTTGCCGCCTGCGTGAGCGCGTCCATGGTTTTATGCTGGGAATGTGCAAACAGGTCGGCCACCCCGCCAAGTCCATGCGGCAGCGCTTCCGAAAATGGAAAATGCGCCCCGTGCGCCCCGTCCACGAGCAGCAGCGCGCCGTGCCGGTGTGCCACCACCGCAAGGCCTGTTACGTCCGCGCAGAAACCGTATGCGTTGGGCGAAGTGATCAACACCGCTGTTGCTTTCGTGCGTTCCAGTTCGCGCTCCAAGTCCTCCGGCGTGACCATGCCAAGGAGTTTGGTCTGTTCGTCAAACCGCGGCAAAATGGTTTCCGTTTCAATGCCCCGCAGCGCCGCGCCGGACACCGCCGAACGGTGGCAGTCCCGCGAAAGCAGCAGCTTGTCGCCTTCCGAGAGCGCTAGGATCATCGCCTGCACCGCGTTAGTTGAACCATTGACCACATAAAATGAGTTCTCTGCGCCGTATGCCTTCGCCATTTCGCGTTCCGCGCAGAGGATCGCCCCGTGCGGCGCGTGGAGGTTGTCCGTAACGGAAATCTCGGTGACGTCCCATCCGGCCAGTTCATCCCTCCAGAATCCCGCCAGCCCTCGGCCCTTATGCCCGGGCATATGAAAGCGCGCGCAGTGATCGCGTTCATACGCGCCCAGCGCTTCCTGCAGGGTAATATTCCCTTTCTTGTTCCGGCGTTCTTCCATTTGCCTGTCTATTCCGTTCCGCCCGCCATCCGGCGTGCGACATATACGTTGTATCTTGCGTTCAATCCATTTGCCGCAATTTGACGGTCTGCCATTGCATTGTCAGTTTTTCGAGGAATTCTTCACTGGGGCTGACAATCAGCACGCGGCGCTCCGTTCCATCTTGTATGAAAATGGCGGAAGACTTCCGAGTCGGTAAAATCGAGCAGTTCTTCCTTGCGCTAGAGCGTCCGCCCAAATTGCTTGCAGCGGTAATATCCATAATATTGATCAGTTCGGCGCATTCCTCCGCCCGTTCTCTCTGCCCGACAATGCGGTCAATGGCGAAAACCCGGTCGGTCAGCGTATAGCGAAACGCCGTCAGTCGAAAACGATATACATACCATCCCGCAAGCAGAAGCGCGGCATACAGCGCAATCTGCACGTATCCGCGCGGAATGTTCAGCCGCTCGTTCAGCGCGTTTGCGGCTGCAATCACCCCGACTACCAGCAGCAGAAGAATCACGTACAACGCGCCCGCAGAGCGAATGACACGCGGTTTTGGCGCCGCGTTTTCCATGCAGATCAGGATATGCACGTCGTTTTCATCCATATGAACATTATAGTGACCGATCCAAAAAAGGTCAATCAAAGCCGAGCAATTTCAAGCATGAGCGAGATTGAAAGTGATATTTTGCAATAGTCGTCTGTAATCGCGCGCGCCGTTCATTGCAACTGTCGCGGAATTCGTGTAGAATCCCCTAAGTAACGTTCCTCCTTAGCTCAGTTGGTAGAGCATGCGGCTGTTAACCGCAGTGTCGCTGGTTCGAGTCCAGCAGGGGGAGCCAAAAACAAAAGGTCACCGTTTGGTGACCTTTTGTTTTTGCTTTACTGCAGGCTCTGTCCGGCGAGACTGCCTTTACAGATGCATCTGCGGCTGTTCACTGTTGCGGAGCCGAGCGCGCCCTGCGGGCGATTCAGCGACGGCGGAGCAAGCCAAGCGCGGGCGTTTTAGGAAGCCGCTTTAGCGGCAACGCAAAACGCCCTTCGCGCAGGCCGCGGGTCGCAGGGTATCGAGTCCAGCAGGGGGAGCCAAAGCAAAACAGTCCGTCTTTTGGCGGGCTGTTTTGCTTTCTCACTTCGTTGAAATAGAGCTGACGGCGCAGCCATAACTACCGCATCGGCTGTTCACTGTTGCGGAGCCGAGCGCGCCCTGCGGGCGATAAAGCGAAGCGAGCGCTGTTGTGGAACAGAATATGATCCGGTGGATCGTTTTCAGGCACGAGCGGGTCGGCATTCATGACGACCCTAAGTTCCGCTGTTTGTCGCCACAGGCGACATACGGAGCAAGCCAAGCGCGGGCGCTTGAGCAAGCCGCTTCAGCGGCGACGCGAAACTTCCTTCGCGCAGGCCGCGTGTCGCTGGTTTTATTCCCTCCAATCGCAGAACTCGGAGCCGCTATAAACGCCGCGGCACCGGCTGCATCTATATAGCAAAGCGGCGCAAACGCGCCGCTCTGTTGTTCCAGTCAGTTAAGAGGGAGATTATTCCGCTTTCTTCTTCGGCTTGACTTTGAGTATGAACAGAAGCAATGCCGTCAGATAAACCGCCACGATGCCAATGGTGATCCAAAGCATCGTATCGGACTTTGCCGCCATACCGATAAAGATGAGCATCGGTACGCCAAAGAGAATGCCGGTGCTGCTGCCGGTGATCAGGTTGTTCGCAGCGGGTGTTTCAAACTCGGGGTCGATTTCGCGCAGCAGCAAAATGCCCGAGCTGATCGTTCCCGTCAGCATGCCGTACATGGAAGAAAGCCCCTCGTAATAGTACGTCGGATAGAGCTTTCTACAGAGCCACTGCAGGTATAGGAGCGTCACCACGCCGCCCGAAACCGCCATGAGCAAAAACGGCACCCAAAGCCCCGTCAGATCCCCGATGTCGATAGAAGCAATACCCGCGATGATCATCAGGTCAAACGCAACTCCGGAAATGCGGCTGAGCAGGTAGTTGTTCTGATACTGGCGCGTCATAAGCTTTTTGTTCTTCAACTTTTTCAGCACAACGCGCAGCAGCATGGCAAGCGACGAACCGACGATGAAGTTGAATCCCCACAGGATCGATGAAAGCGAGTCCGAAAGGCTCTGGCTAACGGCCGCAAGCCCAGCGGTGATTCCCCACGTGACCAGATAGGTTGCAAAATACACGATCACCACCAGCGCAACCTGCATCGAGAAGCGATCGACAGACTCGGAAACCGGGATTTCGCCGCGGTCTTCAAACGCGTCCACATTGACTGAGCCGGAGATTTCGTCGTGCTGTATCTTTCTGAGTTTGCCTTTCCTCGCCAGCACATTCAGGTAGATCACGCCGACAATGCAGGCGCAGAGATAGCCCGCCGCGGCAATGGCGAGCGCAAAGGATCTGCCGCCGGTAAAGCCCAGCGCTTCATAGGTGCCGCCAACGTTGTTCGCCTGCCCCGGCCCCTGCCCGTATCCCATCGGCAGAAGGATGCCCGCGGCTTTAAACAGATCCGGCATGACCGTGTAGGCCAGCGGAAGGATCACGGCAAAACCGAGCAGCGCCTGCATCAGGTAGGTGCTCACGATCAGCGCGCCCGACTTAGCGGCAATCAGATTGCCCTTATCCTGCGCCTCCGCGGACGGAATCCGCAGTGAGAGCGCAATAAAGCCGATTGCTATGCCATGATACGTCATGGTTTCGAGCATGCTGGTGTCCAGGTTCAGTATGCCCGTGGAACGCAGGATCAACAGTAAAAAACCAGCCAGTACCGCAATTGGCATCAGGCTTTTGCGGATGAATGGAACGCGCCTTCGAAGCAGCGTGGAAATAAGCACCGCCGCGGCGATGATGCCAAACTGGATGACGATGTTCCAAAGAGATTGATTAGCCGCTGAAAAATCCATGATTCACCTCATTACTTAAAATTATATGATCAGGGTGGCGACTGCATCTGCGATGAAAGAAATATGATTGCCGAACGAACCGACGGAGCCCCTGTGCTCGGAATGCAATCAATGCCCCTGCTTTCCCTATCATATTTTTTTCAGCGGCAGTCTGTCAACACTGAATCGGCCTTGTGCTGTTTTTTTATCCGCCCAAACGAACCCGTCAGTGAACAATCAAACTGCCTTATCCCGTTTTTTCCAGTCCGCTGCAGCTGAACTGCCGAAAAAACGCCCGGGGTAACCGGAACGGTTCCCCCGGGCGCCATCTGAGAGGAAGCTAAGAATGAAAACCGGGTCTGATCAGAACCAGTACGTGCTGATTGCCGTATGCATGATCCCGCTCAGGACATACATGCTCGAAACAACCAGCGGACCAAGCCAGTTCTTTCCGGTTATCTTGTAGAAGTTCCGCAGGAAGAACGGAGCAAGGAACAGCTGCCAAATGCAGAAGTTGATTACGAGCACATACACCCAGTCAGGGCCGCCCGGCCAGAGGCAGGTGCCGGTCAGAACCAGTGTGCCGTACTGCAACGCCCACATTGTGCCGCAGCCCAGGATGTTGCCAAAGCCGCAGAGCAGCAGGTTCCTCTTTTCGTTTGCTCCTTCAAAGCGGCAGGCGCCGTTGACGATCAGCGAGTTGGCCAGATAGAAGGCGAAGAACACCGGCAGGTACTGGATGTAACTGACCAGCTTATCGGCGTTGAACGTCTTGATCGCCGGGGTCCAGAAGCGGAAGTCCGTGTTAAACAGCCACTTGCAGAACCATACGATGATGTAGATGAGGCCAATGATGACGGCTGCCAGCAAGAGCGTCTTCCAGAATTCCTTCTTGCCGATCTTCCAGCCGATCATTTCGTCGGTACGTTCCCCCGCCGCCTTATCGCGCTTGAAGTTGAACCAGAACCAGAAGAAGCCCCAGATCGCATTGAGCAGCGTCCACATCATCACGACGTTCATCGTCGGCGCACCAAAGAAGGTGCTCATGGTCATGAAGCCGGAGGTAAAGATATACCCCACGGTTTTCACGGTCAGCCATGCCGTGAAGAAGGAGATCACGCCGCCGATCAGCCAGCCAAACCAGAACCTGCGCTTTTTCGCCTTTGTCGTGAGCGCCGGCACGCGCGGGCCTTCCTTGCCGTCGAGTTCGGCAAAACACGGCAGTTTAACGAGCACCGCCGCAAACGGCACGAGCAGCGAGAAGAGGGCGACCATCGCTATACCGTTGAGCGTTTCTTTGATCAAGAAAATCTGGTTGGAAGAGCTGATGCCCGCATCGATATCCCAGCAGTACGTAAAGAACTCGATAACGTCCTTTGTTGCGCCGGGCGAGAAGTGAATCAGCGGATGCGTGGTGACCGGCTGGTACAAAACGCGCAGCGTCCCGGCGTCTTTGTCACCGTAGAATACGCCTTCCTCCACATAAGTCACCGTCGGATCGACCGAATTGATCATGGTCAGCGCCTCCGTCGAAGTGCCGATCAGGTTCGCCGTTCCGGTGCTGCTGCTGGCCCCGCCTTCTTCCAGACGCCCGTAGAGGTCGCCGTAGTTGCAGTGCACCAGCGTCCAATCCATGCCGCCCGGGCTCACGCCGGTTGGCAGAGCCGCGTCGATTTTGAATACGGAATCCGCGTTGGTTTGCTCCGCTTCCGTAATCTCGGCGCCGCCTTCCGAATCCTCCGCCTGCGCGGCGGCGATGGCTTCGTTATAGAGCGCGCCATAATACTTGACGGTATTCATGGTGTTCATACCGCCCATAGAATGACCCATAATGCCGATACGGTCGGTATCGACAAAGTTCATGATCCCGCTCGCCACATATTCTACGAGGGAGACCATGCCCATTCCATCTTTCGTGGTGGAGTCGATTGTTGAAACGGGCGTGTTGCTTGACATGCCATGGCTGTATGCGTCCATGGCAATTACCATAATACCTCTGCGCGAGAGTTCAATGGACGCAGCGTCCTGAACTTCCGCGCTGTTCAGCCAGCCATGGCTGGTGATGACCACAGGGCAGGGATTCTCCGCCGTGGCGCTCTTGGGAATAAACGCCAGCGCATGGAGGTACTGCTGGTCCTCGGTCACGATATACATATCCTTGATCTTAACTTTGAACGCGTTTGTCTGGAGCAGGCACGCAAGAAGGCTGCATACGAAAATGACGATGAGCGCAATGCAGATTCTCTTCGTTGCTTTTGTCTTCATTTGTTCAATCCTCCCTTTACTTTTTCGATCCCGTATGTTTGCTGTGGTTATTCATAGCTCCTCTCAAGAGCATAAGCGCGGATATCAGCCGCTGTTCGCCGTTATTCGTCCGTCCATACGACGTCGTCGATTTGGATGGCGTCAAACACATCGCAATAGCGGATGCTGAGCGTTTCTTTGTAGTTTTCCAGATAAGCGTTGATCTTGCTCGTCTTCAGATCGTAAGCGACGGTATCCATATCCGGCAGTGTGCGCTGAATGATCAGGTACCAGCTCTGCCAATCGTCTTCGTATGGGATGACCTCGCTGATCTCGCCCGGATTGAGCGCCGAAAGCGCTTCCAAGAAATAGTCGGCATAGTTTTCGTCATTCAGGGAAAGCGTCCACCCTTCCGGACTGACAGCCTGGCCGGTGCTTTCCGAAAACTCGGCCATCAGCGTCTGAAAATCCTCACCGTTTTTCAGCCTCGTCAAGAGGTTGTCCGCGGTTTCCAAATTTTCCGCAGCGTCCTCGCCGGCGTCGTTACGAATCATTATCTGCCTCACGCCGCAATACGCCTGCTGCTCAGCGTACTCCTCCGTTTCCTGTTCGCTGACGGTGAACAGGTCGGATTCGTTATAGAGATAGTCCCAGAACGCATCGATGCGCGCATCCTCTAGATAGACGATTTGGTAGTAGATTACTTCATGCAGGTAATTGTCCTCCAGATAAGCAGCAAATGAATCGCCGTACTGCGCCTTCTCCGCTTCGTAGCCTGCTTTCAAATCCGATACTTCCATTTCGCCAAGCTGAAACGCCATCTCGTCGGCAAGGCTCAGGAGCGCATAACGGTTGATAATGGCATTGTTTACGTAATTCAGGATCTCGCTGCCCAGCTCTTTTCCGTTTGCGGTGTTCCAAAAATCGGTTCCGTAGGTGTTTTCATAATCATACCGGTACGGCAAAACCCAATACTGGTATGCTTCCCCCGAGATGGTGTATCCTCCAACGGACATCACGTCGAGCGTTCCGTCCACCGTGATTGCCGTATCCGTCGTTTGACAGCCGCACAGCAATAACAGGAGAACGGCAAACACTGTTGCACTCACGGCAAATGTCTTCTTCATAAGCAGTATCCGCCTGATCTTCCAATTTTTGAAAAATGGTTGCGTTTTTGTTTTTTCGTTCTTGCAGATTCGTTTTGTATTCTTTAGAATTGTTATAGGATCAATATAGCACTAGCTTTTTTAATCGTCAATCCACATTTTATACAGAATTTGTAACTCTTTTGCCATTGAAAATCCGTTAATCATCTGGATTTAGTACATTCATTCATGATATAATACAAAAATTGTAAGCTCTGGAGGAATTTCTTTGATAGTCAGTTGGATGGGGCGCTATCGCGAAATAGTCGCAGCCTTTGTTCGGCACGGCAATACGGTCGCGCGGTTTTTGAATACAAGAGGCGAAATATATCCGGGCATCTTTTTATCGCATCAGGAGTGGCAGGTGCTGGAGTATATCATTGAACACGAGTCGGACGATTCCAATATGAACCGAATATCCGAGCGGCTGGCGATTCCGCAGAGTTCCTTTTCTAAAATCATTAAGCTGCTCTATAATTATCACCTCGTAGCAAAGTACCGTATTACGGGCAATCGAAAGAACATCATCTTAAAAGCGACGGAAGCCGGTTTGAAAGTTTATGAATCGTACAGCGAAGTGATCCGAAACGGCGCGTTTGAGCAGCTGTTCGAAACGCTTTCAGTGCTGTCCGATGAGGAGTTGGCGATTGTCGCCAAAGCCGTTAATGAGCTGGACGATAGAATCGGCATCGATTTGTCAAAAGCAGGCAAGCGGGAATTGATCCGCATTGAAGACTGAACCGTTTTTTATTGAATGCAGCCTTGCCGTTTCTCGCTTTCCGACGCGCCGGTCCAGCGCTCTTCCATTCCGGTCAGACTCTTCAATTTAGCCTGTTGACAGCCGTTTTTGCTTGTGCAATACTTTGATTGACAACTGAACGAATCTTGGGTCAATAAACTTGCTTTGAGAGATTGAGACATAAGCATGGATTGCCTTTGGGCATCTATGCTTTTTTGTTTCCGTTTTTTCCTTCGGCTATCCGTGCGTTTCGTTTGATTCCTGCCGCTGAGCCGTTATGCTTTTTTATTCGTCGTCCTTCGTTATTTCAGGATCTTCCCTCTGCTCGAAAAAAACATCCTAATCACATTGTCACAGAATTGGTGGAATTCTGGATTGACGAATGGAATCGGCACTGTTAATATATTCTATGTAATCTATATTCATTCTGTTCACATTTTAGAACCATTCCGGTCATTATAGAACGTTTTTCAACATCACTTGGCGACGCTTCATCGGCGCACTCGGCGCTTCCCCTGTTACGGCAGCATGAAAACGGGGTTGCGAATGCATTTCAGGATTCTTTGGGGGAAGGAGGGATCAATTCCGAGTAAATAAGGTGTCTATCCAGTGAAAAAATCAGTATAAGGAGAAATAATAATGGATACATCTAAGAAAAAAATCAAGATCTGGCTCTGCGTAGCCATCGCCCTGATGCTGGTCAGCATGGTTTTTGCGTCCTGCATCCAGACTTCTTGGGGTAAGGTCACCGTTAAGGATTTGCGCTGGGAAACGACCGTTGGCATTGAAATGAGCGGTCTGCTCTTCGTGCCCGATGGCGTTTCCGCAGAAAACAAAGCACCCGCTATCGTGGTCAGCCATGGTATGTTCAACAACCGCGAAATGCAGGACGCCAACTTTGTTGAGCTTGCCCGCCGCGGGTTCGTTGTTCTGTCCATGGATATGTTCTCCCATGGTTATTCGGATAACGTTTCCAATATCGGTCTCGTCACGACCGGCATGTACGAAGCGGTCAAAATGCTGACCACGCTGAGTTATGTCGACACGACGCGCATCGGTATCACGGGGCACTCTCTGGGCGGCATGTCCAGCAACACTGCGGTTGCGCAGGATAACGCAGCCTCCGTTCAGTTGATTTCCGCGGTTCTTCTGAACTGCGCGGACGCCACGTATACGGACGCCACAACGAACGAGTACACCGATATTTACGGCAGCCGCGACGTCGGCATCGTTGCAGCGCAGTATGACGAATTCTTTATGAGTCAAACGGATGCAGACGGCAACACAACGGCTCCGAGAGACTATCTGAAGAATTCCAACGCGCAGTCGTTCCTCTATTTCGGCACGGATCCTTCCGGGATGGAACTGCGCACGGCGAGCACGGTATATACCGAAACCGTCGACGGAACGGAAGCGATGCGCGTGATCTACAATCCCGCCATCATCCATCCCTGGTCGCATTTCTCGAAGCAGTCGACGGCCGCAACCATTGAATTCTTTGATGAAGCGCTTGGTGCGCCCAACCCGATTTCCTCTACGGATCAGGTTTGGCAGTGGAAAGAGTTCTTCAACTTCCTTGGACTGATCGGCTTTGCGATGTTCGTTGTCAACTTTGCAATTCTGATGGCGTCCACGCCGTTCTTCTCCTCGATTAAGAAGAAGGAACTCGCCGCGCCCAGAGCGTTTGCCAAGGGCGGTAAGCTCTGGTTCTGGGGAAGCCTTGCCGCGGCCGCTCTCTTCGGAACGCTCACGTATCTTCCCATCATGAACAATGTCGGCTCGTTCACCTTTATGAAGTCTCCCTGGGCGCAGAGTTCCCCCTGGGGCGTCGGCTGCTGGGCGGCGATTACCGGACTGTTCGCTATTTTGAGCATGGTGCTGAGCTACCATCTGCATCTCAAGAAGAATGGAGCCAACGCAGAATCCATCGGCGTAAAAATCGGCGCAAAGAACTTGGGCAAAACCGTTTTGCTCGCGCTCATCGTCGTAATCGTTTCCTATGGGTGCGTCTTCTTTGCAGATTATTTCTTCAAAACCGATTTCCGCATCTGGGTGCTTGGTATCAAGGCGTTTGACGCAAAAGTCATCTACACCGCCGTCTTCCCCTACCTGCTCCTGTTTGTCACCTACTACACCGCAGCGTCCGTTGCCGCAAACTCCTTCAACAACAACACGCTTGGCCTGAAGGAAGGCAAACGCGCCTGGATCAACACCGCGGTTCTTGCCGCTTTCTCGGCAATCCCGCCGCTGGTGCTGCTGGCAATTCAGTACACCACCTTCTTCAGCACGGGCTTCCTTGCATGGAGCGGTTCGAACATGCAGGTTGTCTGGCTGTTCCCGGTGCTGGTCTTCCTGCCGGTTACCACGATCATGTCCCGCAAGGTCTTTAAAGAGACCGGCAACCCGTACCTGCCCGGCATCATCAACGGTGTCCTGGTCACGCTGATCGCCTGCTCCAACACGCTGACCTGGTCATAAGCCCTCTCCTACCTCCTAACAAGCGGAAACCGGCTCTGCGAGCAATCGCGGAGCCGGTTTCCTGTTGGGATACCCGTCTTCGGGCCGCTTGCCGACCGGGTTTCCCTGCCGCTGCTGATGATTCTCACCGGCGGCGCGCTGGCGCTTATTGCGTTTCTGTTCCGCCTGAACAGGCCGTTTTGTTTTGCTTCCAAACCGGAGCAGGCGGAATAAGCCGATTTTCTTGCGGGATATTTTACCCGGACGTATGCTTCCCTCCAATCAGGGAATGCGTGTCCGGGCATTTTTTCGTTTTTACGATCAAAACGGTGCGCTTTTGCGGTTACCTATCCCTTTTCCGCCTCATATGCTAAAATGATATTGACTGGTTGGATTGCCGGATGCGAAAAATTTATGGCGTTTTTTCGCATATTGTAACATTCTCGCTATATTCTTGCCTCTCTCGGAGATTAAACTAACGTAGATTATGGTTAGGTCTTATCGAAAAGGTAACGATTAAATATTACACGTAAGATGAGGTAGCTTCTTTGATGCAGCAAGTGCAGGAGATCGTTGGTCAGATTCGAAAAGTCGTCGTCGGCAAGGACGCCGTCATCGGCAGCATTCTCATGGCAATGCTGGCGCAGGGTCATGTTCTGTTAGAGGACGTACCCGGCGTCGGCAAAACAACGCTGGCGCTTGCCTTTTCGCGGGCGATGAGTCTTTCTTATAAACGCATGCAGTTCACGCCGGACGTCATGCCTTCCGACATCACCGGCTACACGACGCTGCAAACCGGCGGCATCCCCGGCGTGTATGTGCCGGGAGCCGCCATGTGCAACCTCTTTCTTGCCGACGAGATCAACCGCGCTTCCAGTAAAACACAGTCCGCGCTTTTGGAGGTTATGGAAGAAAACAGCATCACGGTCGACGGAATAACGCATCCCGTGCCGCAGCCGTATATGGTGATAGCCACCCAGAACCCCGCCGGTTCATCCGGCACGCAGCCGCTGCCGGAATCGCAGCTCGACCGGTTCATGGTTCGCCTCTCCATGGGCTATCCGGATCGCCGCAGCGAAATGGAGATGCTGCGCCGCCATCAGAACGCCGTCTCACTGGACGACGTGAGCCGCGTACTCTCCCCGCAGGATCTGGCGCTCATGCAGCGCGAAGTAGAAAGCATCTACGTTTCCGAGCCCTTGTTCTCCTACATCACGGAGCTTGCCGCCTGGACGCGCGCGCAGCCTGCCATCCGCTTTGGCGTCAGCCCGCGCGGAACCATCGCGCTGCTGCGCATGTCCAAAGCCGCCGCCTATCTTTCCGACCGGGAATACCTGATCCCGCAGGATGTGCAGGCCGTCTTTGAAAACGTCTGCGCGCACCGAATCCTGCTCAGCCCCCGCGCGCTGGTCAGCGGCATCAACGAGCAGCAGCTTGCCAAACGCGCGCTGACGCAGGTGCAGGCGCCCGTAGCGGTATAAGTCCATGGCCGGAAACCGGATCCTGTACTTTTACGCACTGCTGATTTCGTTTGCGCTGTTCGTGCTCCTCGATATGTATTTGTTTCACCTGCTGTTTATCTTTCTGCTTGTCCTGCCGGTCGTCTCGCTTCTTGCCGCGCTTCCGGTCAGCCGCGCGCTGCGCTACCGGCTGGAGATCGAAGACGACATCATGCCAAAAGGCGATTGTCCCGCTGCCCTCGCGGTGGAAAACGCCAGCGCTCTTCCCTGTGCCTGCGTGCGCGTGCTGCTGAACCGGCGCAACGCGCTTGGCCGCGTCGGCGAGCGCTATATCGAGGATTTGAATGAGACCGTTCAGTTTTCGCTGGAACCCAAGCGGTATAAAACAATACAGCCCCCGCTAAAAATGGAATACTGCGGCAGAGTCGATCTCCTCATCCGCCGTGTCGAAGTCTGCGACATGCTGGGTCTGTTTCGTCTGCCCGTCCCGAAAAAAAACGCCGGCGCAACTGCCGGCAGCGTGTATGTCCTGCCGGAACTGCAGAGCCGCTCCATCCAAACGGAAGAAGCCGCGGATCTCGGTTTGGACAGTGCGACGTATTCCACCAAAAAGCCGGGCAGCGACCCTTCGGAAATCTTTCAGCTGCGCGACTACCGGGAAGGCGACCCGCGGCACAGCGTCCATTGGAAGCTCAGCAGCCGCATGGGGCGTTTGATCGTCCGCGAGTTCGGCCTGCCGCTGAATCCCTGCCTGCACTTTTTGCTGGAACTAAGAGAAACCGCAAGCCCCGCTTCCGCCGAGTCCATGCTCGGCGCCGCGCTCGCCTATTCGGAATACCTCATGGCGCGTTCCATCACGCATTCCATCAGCTACTTAAGCGAGGAAGGCGCGCTGCAAACAACCTCCATCACCGGCCCGGACGCGCTGGCGCTGGTCATGCACGAACTGCTCGCGCTGCCCGGACAAAAGAGTTGGAGCACGCTGGAGCACTTCGCCATGCAGGCGCAGCATCAGGCCGATACGCACCTCGTGTATCTGATCGCGGGCGCGGTTTGGAACGACGCGGACGACGCGGAAGCATACGGCATGTTTGAAAACCTACCGGCTCTGGGCGTCTGCAGAAGAGTAACGCTGATGCCCGACCGCTGTTCAAAACTGACGGCGAAAAACCTTATGACGCTTGGCTGCGAAGTGCAGCTTCTGGAAGGCCGCATCCTCGGTTTGGAAGCGGAGGAGGAAGTATGAAGCGCGCCGTTCGGCAAAAAAGCCCGCAGCGGCCATACAGCGCGCGCGTCTTTGGCGGCATATCGGCGGCGCAGCGGCTCATCGAGATTCTGCAGCAGACCACGGTGCTCGTCCTTGCGGTTCTCGGTTTTTTGTTCTGCCTGATCACCAGCTATCAGCTGACCGTTTTTAATCTGCGCGCGGTCTGGACGGCAATCTTCTATGCGGCGCTGTTCTCCGCCGTTTTTTCCAGCAAACGCAGGGGGATTTTGGTTGCGGTTCTCCTGGCGGCTGCCGGATTCGTTATTTGGAGGTTTTCAGATTCGCTCCTGCAGGGGCTTTTGCTGCTGCTCGATCATTCGCTTACCCTCGTAGAGCTGCACCTGCCGGATGTGCTAAAGAGCCTCTTGTTAACCCACGATGCCAAAGAAACGGCAACGCTCATGACCATGGGGTTGCAGGCGCTGCTGTTTTTTGCCACGCTTCTGTCTTCTTATTTCGTAATCGTCCGCCCCAGCGTGTTCGGTCTGGCGTTTGCCACCCTGCCGCTGCTGATTCCCGCTTCCTTTTTCTCACTTTCGCCCGGCGTCGTTCCCTTTTTCTGCTTGTTCGCCGCTTACCTCATGCTTTGCGTGCTCAACAGCATCGGCAGGCTGCCTTCGCCCGCAACGCGCGCGGAGCTGAAAACGATTCCCCCGCGTCAGCGGTCGGAACTTTCCGCGCAGCGCTCGGCGCAGCAGCTTCTTTCGCTGTTTGCTCTGCCGCTGATTCTGCTGGCTACGCTGCTTTCCAGCATCATTCTGCCGCAAAAAGGGTATGAACGCCCCGAAGCGATTGAGACTCTCCAGCAAAAGATCTTCTCCATGGATTTTGGCGATCTCATACTCAAAAGCAACGACGGTCTGACGCACGGCAGCCTCCGCAACCTCTCGGACATTCGCTTTACGGGCAAAATCGCCATCAAGCTGCAGGTTTCCGAGCAGCAGCCGTTTTTCCTGCGCGACTTTTCAGGCGCGGTTTATACCAGCGCGGGCTGGCAGAGCGTTTCAAACTCGGTTTACGAAAAGAGCGCGGAAACCTTCCAGTCCATTGCGCCGCAGAATCTCTTTGCGGCGGCAACCGCTGCGTCGGAAGTGCAAAACGAACCGTATACCCTTTCCATACAGAACGTTTCGGGCATCTCATCCTCCATCTGGACGCCGAACGGGCTTGTGACCACCGCGGACGAAATCGACGGTGCGGCTTATGTGCAGGATACGGCGCTGGGATATGCCAAATCGCAGAACGACGCTTCCTATACGCTCGAAGCGCTGCCATACAACGCAATCATATCCTCTGTTCCCTTGACCAGTGAAGCAACGCTCCGCAGCGCGTATCTTGCCGCGGCTGGCAGCGCGATGGGGCTCGGCAGTGCGGAAGGCGAAGCGGCTCAGCAGGTGCAAAGCGCGGCGCAGGCGTATATCGATTATGTGTTCGAAGCCTATACCGCTCTGCCGGAGGAAACGCTGGCCGCCGCGCAGCGCCTCTGCGAAACATACGGGTTGTCCGTTTCGGTCGAAGGAGGCAGTGTCGATCTCTTTCAAACCTGTCAGGCGCTCTATACCCTTCTCTCGGAACGCTGTTCCTATGACTACGCGCCTGAGCAGATTCCTGCCGACGAAGACTTTACAACTTATTTTCTCGAAGTGAGCCGCAGCGGGTACTGCGTGCATTTTGCAACCGCCGCGACGGTGCTCCTGCGCGCGCTCGGCATCCCCGCGCGCTATGCCGAAGGGTATATCGTCATCGACACCGACTACGACAAGGTGCCGGACGAAAATGGCTATATCGATATTGAGGATACGCATGCGCACGCTTGGGTGGAAGTGTTCGACCCCGTGCAGCTCGAGTGGATCCCCATGGAGATGACCGCAAGCACCAACCGCACCGCCGTGAACACGCCGGACAGCGGGGATGAAGATTCCGGCGAGGCGCAGAGCGCAACAGCGGAACCCACCGCAACCCCCACCCCGGAGCCGACCCCGGAACCCACCGCGGAGCCAACAAGCGAACCTGCGGAGACTTCCTCCGGCGCAACCGAAAGCCCGAGCGCTTCACCCTCCGCCGAATCGGAAAGCAGCACGGCGCAGCCGGAAGCCAGCCCGACGCCTGGCGCGGGCGATGAATCGGATTCCGGCGACGAAGGCGAAGGCGACGGCGCTTCAAACAGCGCGGAGGATTCCAGCGGTCCGCTGCTTTGGCCGCTGCTCGTGATCCTGCTTGCCGCCGTGCCGCCGCTTGTCGCTTTCGGCTGGCGCAAGTTTGCGCAGGACAGACTCAGAAAGCGCTTTTTCCAGCGGGACACGACCGCCGCCGTGCTCGCCATCGCGCAGTCCGCAATGGATCTGCTGCGCTTTGCCGGGTGTGCGCCCATGCTTGCCACGCAGCTTGCGGAAGATTATGTGCCCGAAGTGAAAGCTCGATTGCCATGGATCGATCATAACCGGCTTTATAACCTGCTCGACAGCGCCCAGCGCGCGCGGTTCTCCGGAAAAGTCTCCTCCAAGCAGGAGCGTGCGGAAACGCTGGCGTTTATGCGCGTGCTTTCCGCGGGGATCCGTTCGCGTCTGCCAAGGTTCCGCCGCTGGCTGTTCTACTGGCGGTTCCCGCCGGTTTAGGATATTCATGTAATCGCAATGCAACAAAGAGTCGGGCACTTGCCCGGCTTTTGTTTTCCGCATCAGAAAAGCACTTTCGTTCCGCTGTACAAGAGCGCGGATTAGGTTTACAATGAAAAAAATGCGAATCAGTTCACCTATTCCGAACAGTTTTCTGTATTGTGAAAAACAACAAAAATCATATCCATTCCCTGCGGAAAAGAAATCAAGAATCAAACACAAAAGAATAATCAAAAAAATTACATAGCGGGAGGATTTGTTTCTTATGAGATCGCCAGGCAAACTTACGGTTTGGACAAAGCTCAAATTCGGCGTGGGCGACTTTGGCATGTCCGCCATCACGGCGCTGCTGCAGTTTTACATGCTCTTTTACTATACGGACGTGGTGCATATCGATCCCGGTATCGCTGGCACGGCCATCCTCGTTGGCAAGCTGACCTGGGACATGGTCAACGACGTACTCTTTGGCTACCTGGAGGACAAAACCCGTTCCCGCTGGGGCAGGCGCAGGCCTTACCTGATCCTCTGCCCCATCCCGCTGGCGCTGTCGTTCTGGCTGCTGCTCTCCCTGCCGGAAGGGATGTCCAACATCGTGGCGTTCTTCGCCATCATCGGCACGTTCATCCTGTTTGATACGTTCAACACGCTGATCGTTACCGCCTATTACGCCATGACCGCGGAGCTCACGACGGATTACGACGAACGCACCTCGGTTTCCACCTACCGCATGATCTTCAATATCGTCGGCTATATCTTCGGCGCTGGCATCGCAACGACGCTTGCGGGTATTTTGCAGCAGGCAAACGGCGGCGCGCCGCGCGAAGCCTGGTCCATAGTTGGCCTGATCTTCGGCGTGCTCGCGGGCGTCACGGTTCTGATTCCCGGCCTGTTTGTGCGCAACAAACCCGCCGTTGACGATTCGCCAACCAAAATGCCGCCGATGAAAGCGATCCTGAGCACACTCAAGAACCGGCCGTTCACCAAGTACCTGACCATCTCCATGATCATGAGCACGGCGTTTACGCTGGTCACCACCATGCTTCCCTATTACCTGATCTACCAGCTCAACATGAAGGATGAGCAGTCGCTCGTCATGGTGCTCATGCTCGGCACGCTGGCAATCTTTTTGGTGCCCTGCGCCAAGGTGGCGGGGCTCCTCGGTAAGGCGAAAACCTACGCGCTGGGTCTTGTTGTCGCCTGCACGGCGCTGATCGTGAGCTTCTTTTTACCGCATCAGGAGAGCGTTATCATCTACATCGTCGCGTTTGTCGCGGGCGTCGGCTTCTCCAGCCAATGGGTCTGTCCTCACAGCATGATGCCGGACGTCATCGAATACGACGAACTGGCAACCGGCGAACGCCGCGAAGGTATTTATTACGGCATGAACGGGATGGCGGGCAAAGTCACCGGCGCGCTCGGCAGCGCCATCTGCGGCTGGGGGCTCAAGATTTCCGGCTATGTGGAAGGCGCGGAGCAGACTTCCACCGCGCTGTTCGGCATTCGCGGCATGTTCGCCGTGCTGCCCGCGATTTTCCTGCTCGTCTGCGTGCCGCTGTTGATTCGCTACCCCATCACGCGCGCAAGTCACGCAAAAGTCGTCGCCGAGCTCCAGGCGCGGCGCGAAGCGGCGGAAAAAGCCAAAGAATCAAAATAAGCTTTCCCATAAAACAGGTAACACAAAACCCGCCTCACGGCGGGTTTTGTTCGCGTTTATGCTTAATATCTCGTTTCCCCGTCATGCGAGAGCAGCGAAACGTTGACGATTCCTTCTATCTTCAGCGCTTCGTCCAAAATCGCGTTGGCATTTTTAGCGCGGAGTTCCACGATCATGTCTACCCCATGCTGAGTTACGTTTTTCGATTTGATTTTATAAGCGCACTTTGACTCCTTGAGCACGCGTTCCACTTTGTCTTCCACCGAACGGGTGCTGGCATTGACAATCAGCAGGTACGGCGCTTTTTTTATCGGAAATTTGTTGAAAATCAGCAGCGCAACTGTCATCACAACACAAAGGATCAGCGCCAGTCCTAATAAGTCCGACCCGCAGATAATGCCTTCGCCGACCGCCCAGAACAGAAACAGCAGATCCAGCGGATCTTTCACCGCCGTGCGGAAGCGGACAATCGACAGCGCGCCGACCATGCCCAGCGCGATGGCGAGGCTCGACTGCATTGCAAGGATGATTCCCGTGGTGATAATGCCGATTCCGCCGACGGTCATGCCGTACGTTTTGGAATATACGGTCGCTTTGGCCGTCACCCGGTAGACCAGAAAAATGTACAGCGACACCGCGCAGCTCACCAGCAGGATCAGCAGCATGTGTTTGTAGCTATAGCCGTCGGAATTCGTAAAATACTTTAAAATTTCGCTTACCATATGTACTCCCCTTTTTGCGCCAGGCACGCAAGATAGTATTTGGAAAATGTCGTTCGGCTCAGCTCGCCCGTTTCCAGCAATTGCGCGATATAATCCGGTATCAGTTCGTCGTATTTCACTTCCAGCAGGTGCGTCCCAACAGGCAAAACGGGCGTCAGCGGAACCGCCTCTTCCAGAAACGCTTCAACTTTTGTGGAAAACGCAATGTTCCGGTCGAACGTGATGCGAACGTTGCCCGCCACGCATACATAAGCGCTTCGTTCGTATTCCACAATGATCCTTGGCCGGAGCAAGTTGATCTGCATTTCACGGTATAAGTTTTGCAGCGCATCCGGATAGTCCGAATCCCAGGGCATCGGCTCGCCGCGCAGGATCGTCTCGCAGAGCGCTTTCGGCATGACGCAGGAGTCCTTTTTCGTGCCGCCGCGCGCTTTGTGCTTGATCTCCAGCCGAAGCCCGTCTTCCAGGCGGTCATATACGCGCACGCGGAACTTCTTGCGACGGTCGGTTCCCGCCTCGTTGTCGTAAAACGCGGAATCCGCTTCATCGTCAAAATAGAGGCTTCGTATGCGGTAGCAAGCGCCAATTTGATGCTCGTCCAGGCGCAGAATTGGCGAAAGCCGCGCTTTCAATATCTCCAGCTGCCCCTGCGAACAGATAAATTTGTTTTCGTTTCGAAATTCCGGCATGTCCTATCACCCGTTTTCTGCAAGAATATCCGCGTAGAATCCGTCGAGATACGAAAGCCTCTGGCGCACGAATTCTTCGATAAACGAATTATCCTCGCAGGTTGCGCTGTCCGGCCAGCGCGCCGCGTCACGTTCTCTTGCGCCGCTAACGGAGATCGTTTGGAATGTTTCGCTGATCAAGGATTCCAGCGCCGTTTCAGACAACGCGCCTTTTCTTAGTTCAAACCAGCGCGCTGCAACAGCGCTGCGAAAGCCGTTTACATCGTGTGCCCAGAGTCGCCCGAAAATCAGCGGCTCCCGAATCACAAATTCGCTTGCCGCTCGCTCCATGTTGAACACGACCATCCTGTCCGTGTTCCGCATCCACTCCGCGCCGAGCGTTTGATCCAGGTCCCAAGGCACCAGATGCAGCTTGCTTTGCCCGTTTTCATCCACCGTCTGGATGAACACCACGTTTTTCCAAGTGTTGTCCGTTGCAAACAGAAAGGAAGTCAATACATAGTAGTCCGCAACATTATCCATGCACAGATAGGAACCGATTTCGTCCTGAAACTCTTCGTCGTCGGTAAAATAGATCGTTTGTATTAACTCCGAGAAAAAAGCCCAGGGATCGTCTATTGAGCTGTAGGCCAGTTCAGCGCCATCCCAGGTATCCGAATTCGAATCCAGCGTTTCCATGGAAGGCACGAGGTAGTTCAGCACTTTATAAATCGCCGTCTGATCCGTTTCCCCGTTGAGCAGCGAGTATTCGTTGATCACTTCCTGAAACCCGTACAGTCCCATGTATTCGTTGTTTAAAAAGACTTCCGAACCAATCATATCGATGCTTTCTTTGGAAGCATCCGAGCCTGTTGTGGAAAGGATGTTTTGCCAGATTCGCAAAGATACGATGTCGCGTATTTTTGACTCGTCCTCATATAAGGAGTTCAATGCATACCGTGTGTTCGGTTCCATTCCCAAAATGCCGGTTACTGTTTCTTTTCCGCTGTAGGAGTCCAAAAATTTCATCGTGTAGCTGGGTTTGGGATAATAGACGCTTGAAGAACCGCGCAGTTTTACTTTGATATAGTATTGACCGGCAGACTTTGAATCCACGTCAAAAATGATCGCCAGCGCGTCGCAATACTCTCTGGAGATGGATTTTGCTTCTTCCAGCCCAATCGTTTTGATACTGATAATCGGCAGCGTCGTCAGTTCAATTCGATAGAAGCGATAGGACGTTTGATCATAAACCGCAATCGTAATGCCGTCGTCGCCAACCGCTTGCGCGATTTCACAGTCGATGTTGCGCCTGACGCTTACGTCGTTGACGATTTGCGCGCAAAAAAGAAACGTGCCGTTTTGCTGATCATACACAGGCAGATCAAAGTCCTGATAGGTCAGCGTGATAAACTCTCTTCCGCTCTGTTCGCGCCCGTCGGCTATCGAGTACAGATCGCCCGATTCCCGCGTTTGAATATCACCAAGCGCAGTAACTGAGGAACGCCCCGGCAGACCTTCGCTGTAAAAAACGACGGCAATGATCAAGATTATGAAAATTATAGATAAACATAAGATCAATTTTTTCAGCATATTTGCTCCTGCAAGCATTATACGCTAATTTGAGCTCATTTCAAGCAAAAACTTCCGCCTCCCCCGCGCCGCTACCATCATTGCCTCGACCGGCTCACGGCAATAAAAAAGCCGCGGTTTGATGCCGCGGCTTCTTCGTAAAATCCCGTTATTTCCCTGCTTTCAGCAGGATATGCAGCCGGTATTCGTGTTTCGGCTTCATGATGTACGGCTCATGCAGCGCCGTCGCTCCTGGGATGTCCCCGCCGATGCCGCGCATATTCCCGTCAAGGCTCAGCGTAGTCGTGTCCCCGCGTTTCAGCTCGTGCTGGTGCTCTGCTTTGTCCAGTTCCGCCTGCGTGTAACGCCATGCGGAAAACAGGAACCCGCCGCCAAGATCGGTAACTTCCAGCGCTTTCTCCGTGCCGTCAAGCAGAAGCGTTTTGTTGTCGCAGCGCGTTCCGCTTTCCTGCGGGCGCATGTAGGGGTGCTCCAGCTCCTCAATCTTCATCCGGTACCGCCCAATCGGAGAGCCGGTTTTACGGTCTGGGTAATTCTCGCCGGGGCCTCTGCCGAGCCATTCCGCTTCGTGTAATCCGTCTTTAAGCGTGCACTGCAGACCCGCGCGCTGCATCGTTCGCCTGCGGGACGTTGCGCGGTGGTCGATTTCGATCGTGCCGTCCGGCCGGACGAGATACCTTGTCTCCGCATGCTTGAGGAACGGGTGATGCCAGGTGGCAACAATCATCGCGCCTTCCGGCGAATCGACCGTGCGCATCAATCCGAACTGACGTTTATCGCCGCGCCGCCAGGCTGCCGCGTTGTAGAACGGCAGTAAAAACGGAACAAAATTCGAAAGCTCGCGGTCGTTGTCCGTCAGCGCGCGGTAATAGTTCGGCTTAAGCGGAGAAACAAGGCATTCGTTCCCGCGTATTTTCATGCTTGCGAGCGTACCTTTTTCGAACCGGAAAGCAAACCCTTCGCCTTCGACTTCGATCCTGCTTCTCGAGCCCTTGAGTGTTATACGCTTATTGGTCGCTCCCGGCAATTGCACCGGATCGTTTTTCAGAATGAACTGGTCAAACGCCTGCTCGAACCCCGCTTCCGCCCATGGCGTTTGTCCCTTCAATAACCAGCGGAAGGTCAGCGTTAAAAGCCCGTTCGGCAGTTCCGGCAAGGCAAGCGCAAAGCGGGATACTCCCATCGGCGGGGTGTGCTCGTACGCCTCCGCCGGAACGTCGCCCATGGCAATCGGTCGCCCATCGCATTCCAACGCCCACGCAAGACGATATTCCGAAAGATCGCGGAACATCTGCGCGTTCTTCACTTCAAACAAACCGTGCTCCGGATCAACCGCTCGCACGCGGAGCGTTTGATAGCACTTTTTGACTTCCGCTGCCGCCGGATGCGGTGTGCGATCCGCCGCGACGATGCCGTTAGCGCAAAAATAGCGATTGCTGCCCGTTGTAAAGGGACTCTTGAAGCCGTTTTTCGGATCGTACTGTTCGGAAAGATCGCTGCCGTAAAGCCAGCGTTCGCCGCGCTCGTCCACCGTATGGATCGCCTGATCCACAAAGTCCCAAATGTAGCCGCCGCAGAGATGGTCGTATTGTTCAAACGCGTCGCAATGCTCCCTAAAGTTGCCGAGACTGTTTTCCATGCAGTGCGCGTATTCGCAGAGGATCACCGGCATGTGCTCGTAATACTCCCGCTTGATCTCCAGATAGCGCGTGTTCGGTGCGCCAACGTTGACCCCGAATGTAGCGGGCGTTTTCGCGCAGAGCTTTTCAAACAGCGCCTGATCCGGGTACATACGGCTGATAAAGTCGCTGCTGAGCGGATCGACTTCCCCTTCATAGTGGAACGGGCGCGTCCTGTCCAGTTCCTCCGCTGCTGCGCGCATCGCCGCAAAGTTCGAGCCGGTGCCCGCCTCGTTGCCAAGACTCCAGATGATTACGCAGGGGTGGTTGCGGTCGCGCAAGACCATCCGTCGCATCCGGTCGACGCAGGCTGCCGTCCACTTTGGATCGCTCGTAGGTAAAACGCTTCTGATGCCATGGCTCTCCAGATCGTTCTCATCCATCACGAGGATGCCGTACTCGTCGCAGAGGTCGTAGAGACGCGGATCGTTCGGGTAGTGGCTCGTGCGGACGGCGTTGATGTTGTGCCGCTTCATGATGGAAATATCCTGGCGGTAGCGCTCGTCCGTCAGCGTCCAGCCGGTGTCCGGGTCGTAGTCGTGCCGGTTGACCCCGCGGATCTTGAGCGGCTGGTTGTTTAAAAACAGCCGGTTGCCGCGAATTTCCACCTTGCGGAAGCCGAAGCGGAACGACTGAACAAACGTCTCGCCGTCCACCGTAATCGAAAGCGACACCGAATAGAGATTAGGCGTTTCATGGCTCCAAAGCAGCGGATGATCCGCACTCGCGGTCAACGTCAGCTTTACAGTGCCGTCTACCTCGGTTTCCGCTTCGCCGATTGTCAGCCCCAGCGCGGGGATGCTCGCCGAAACGTGCGCACGACCTTTTCCGCCCCGGTTTTTCAGCGTGAGCTCCAGCGCTAATGCCGCATGTTCGAGGGAATCGTCCAGCTCCGCGCGGAGGTAATAGTCGCGAATACAGGTCTTGGGCACCCCATAAAGAATCACATCCCGGTAGATGCCGGAGAAGAACCACATGTCCTGATCTTCCAGATAGGTGCCGTCGCTGTAGCGCCAGACGACCGCCGTCAGCTGGTTTTCGCCCGCATGGAGGTAATCCGTCACGTTGAACTCGTGCGGCGTCATGGAACCCTGCGAGTAGCCGACTTCACGCCCGTTGACGAACACCTGCAGCGCAGCCTTTGCCGCGCCAAAGCAGAGGTAAACTTCTTTACCCGCGAAGGTCTCCGGCACGCTGAACGTCCTGCGGTAGACGCCGATCTCCTGCAGGCCGTGGCTGATCTGCGGTATTTTGCGCTTGTTTGTTCCGATCGCCTGCGGGTAGCTCATGGCGTAGTAATACGGCGTGCCGTACCCCTGCCGCTGCCAAACGCCCGGCACATGAATCATATCCCAATTTGAATCGTCCAGCCCTGCCTCCGTGACGCCCGCCGGAACCTCGCACCCATTGACCCAGAGAAAGCGCCACTCGCCGTTCAGCGAAGCGCGGTAAAGCGAAGCCCCGCCGGCAAGGGCGTCGGCAGCGTTCGAATAGAGATCGGCGAATGCGTGACCATCTTCCTTGTTTCTTTCGATGACCGAAAGGTTTTCCCAATCGTAGACGTGCTGTTTTGTCATGCCCTGCTCCTTATCAAAAACAGATATACTGTCGCATCCATTATAATGCGCCGCCCGAAGGCGGCGCAATGTCGTTTGCTGCGGTTTTTTCTGCTGTTTACGGGTGTGCCTCGCCCGCGCGGTACGCGGTCATGATGCTTTTAAAGATTTCGGCGTTGGAAGGGGCGGTCCATGTAATCGCGTTGGCGCCCGCTTCAATGGTGCGCGCAATCGACTCGTCCGTTGGCCCGCCTGTTGCGATGATCGGGAAATCCGGAAACTGCGCGCGAATCTTCTTTACCACGTTCGCCGTCTCCGACGCGGCGGACACGTTGAATATCGCCGTACCGGCATCCACCCTTGCGCGAAAATCAGTGTCTTCCCGCGCGACGGTCACGATCACAGGGATATCGATCATCTGCGATACTTCGCAAATCACCTCGTTGACGGTCGGCGCGTTGACGACCACGCCGATGGCGCCCTGCATCTCGGCATACGAGGCCATATGCACCACGCGCCTGCCCTGCGTCAGTCCACCGCCCACACCCGCGAACACGGGGATGTCGGAAGCGGAAAGGATTGCCTGCGTAATGACCGGCTGCGGTGTAAACGGATACACCGCCATGATCGCGTCCGCATTGATGTTGCGGATGATGGCAAGATCGGTGGAAAACACGATGGATTTAATGAGCTTTCCGAAAATCGGAATCCCGCTGCACTGCTGCTGGATCACGGCGGGGATTCGCAGAGCGAACTTTCGAAGCGTTCCGTCGATCGGCGCGGGCGTATTCATAGGCGTTCCCTCACTTTCATATTTTTCTGTTGGAAATTGTGTGTTATGGGCAGGCTGGATTCACTTGTCTGATGAAATGAATGAAAAGAAGATAGCTTGTGCTTTCATTCTAGCGGCGAAACCCATTTGACACAACCCTGCAACTGTAAACCCTTGATCAGTTTCCTGTGAACAAGTTTTGTCCGCTGCCGGAAGTTCAATTATTGGTTTCGTAAGTTCGATCATTATATTTCGATGTTCATCGAAATATTGTTCTTGACATCCGTCGATCTTGTGATATGATTTGTTCGATGACCGTGAAAGGATTGTATTCCATGGATAACGAAATTACAAGCTACCGCCCACTGTTTCAGCAGCGTGAATATCTCAAGCTGATCGCAGCGAACGTCATCAATCGCTTTGGTGATTCTATCGACGCCATCGCTTTTTCCTGGATGATGTACGAAATTACAAAAAGCGCCGCGCTTATGGCGCTGATCCTCGGCTTGAACTATCTGCCGACGATCCTTTTGCAGCCGTTCACCGGCGCGCTGGTCGAGCATCTTTCCAAAAAGAAAGTCATGGTGCTGTTCGATATCGGCCGCGGCATCGTCGTTGCGGCGGGCGTTCTTTTTTATGTCAGGGGTATGCTCACCCCCGCGCTTTTGACGGCCATGACGCTGGTGATTTCCACTATGGAAGCCTTCCGCTCCCCGGCTGGAGCCGCCATCGTACCCAAACTGCTTGCGCCGGAACTGTACAAAGTCGGCACCGCGCTCAATCAGAGTGCCAGCCGCGTTACCGAACTGATCGGGCTTGCCGCGGCGGGCGGCGTCGTAGCGCTCATCGGCGTGCAGGGCGCGCTGCTCATCGACGCGGCGACGTTCTTCCTCTCCGCGCTGATCATCGCGTTCATCCACATAAAAGAGGAACTCGACGCGTCCCGCGTCAACCTCCGCTCGACACTTTCCGGCTTTCTGGAAGGGTTTCAGCTCATCCGCGGAAATCGCGTGCTGCTGGTGCTGCTGCTCATCGGCGCGCTGATGAACTTTACGTTCGTTCCGCTCAACGCCTTTGCCGTGCCGTTTATTGCGGATGTCCTCAAAGGCGGCGCGGAGTCGCTTTCGATCATCCAGATTCTCTTCGTGGCGGGTATGGGGCTTGGCTCCGCCATCGCGCCCAAGATCAAACGCATGAGCGGGCGCGTTCAGCTGGTCGTCTTTGGCCTCGTTTCCGGCGCGGGCCTCTGTCTGTTTTCGCTCGGCGGGTATTTATCCGGCGACGTGCTGCGCTTTGGCACCGTGTTCTTTGCGTGCCTTATGATCGGCTTTGCCGCGGGAGTCGTCAACGTTGTGTTCGGCACGGCGTTTCTCAAGCTCGTTCCCGCGGACTATATGGCGCGCATGAGCGGGCTTTCCAACGCGATCCTTGTGTGTTCCATGCCGGTTGGCAACTTCATCTGCTCCGGCCTTGCGGCAGTCATGCCGGTACCGTTTGCCATCCTTGCTTCCGGCGCGCTGTGCTTTCTGCTGTATCTATCCATTCTGCGGGTCAAAAGCCTGCACGCGCTGTAATCTGCTTGATCTGCCGACCTTAAAGGGAGGTGAAACAAGACATTGTTTTTAAACCGTACTGGTTGTGTATTCTGTCAGGAGGTACTAATTATGTTGTTTCTCTTTACACTGAGCTTGTTTTTCAGACTGGAGGCGCTGTAAAATGATGGCATGTCTGTTCAGCATCTGCGCGCTGTATCGCATGGAGTCGATGCATAAAGGGTGCGTCTGCATTTCTGATCTGCCAATATTCCCGATCGGCAGCGATCTGACCTGAACCCATCCCCGCCCCGCGCGGACTGTCCGTATTTTTTCGTTGGAGGCAATATCGCCATGGATTCCATCCGTTTTCTCCCCATCAACTACCGTCTCGAAGCCGCGTCCGTGCTTTGCAGGCTGGCCTACCGCGGCGATGAACCCCGCGCGGGCGAAATGCGCGCCGCCGCCGATCATTACAGCCGCAAGTACGGTGTGCCGTTCGAAGTATTCGACGGGCTGATCGAAACATACGAATACGTCAAGTCCCGCATCCGAATCGACGAGGCGGAACTGCTGACGCTTTTTGGCCAGATTGAAGGGTTCGAGAGCAACCTGCACGATCAATTTTTGATGCTGGAGAATTCCCTTGGCAAAACGCGCGTGCGCGAACTGAAATACCGCATCGCCACGGTGATTGCGGACGACGACGAGGAGCCGGATTTCGAGGGCGCCGACCTTGCCGCGCTGATGGATTATGCGCAGAAGTTGACGGCGCCGGACGACGCCAAGTGGTTGCTTGTCGACGCCTGCATCCGCTACGACGAGTACCGCGCGCGCCTGGACCGCGTACTCGATCTGGTCGAGCCGCTGGTCCGCGAAAAAGCGGATTTGCTCGAACCCTACGCAAAAGCGGCGCTGGGCGAGTTTTGTTCCGACTTAAGCGGGCACAAACTCTTTTCGCACCTCTCCGAAAGCGGACTTCGTCTGGACTGCACAAAGGCGGACGTGTATCCGTATCTGTTCCATTTTTCTTCTATTATGCTTTACAGTAACGTCGTCACAGCGACGCACTTTGGCGAGGAGGAGCAGACGTTTCTGGCGTACGGCGTGCTGATCGACCGCATCAACAGCTCCAGCAAATCCGGCCGGGACGCGGTGGAATCCATGCTGAGCCTGCTGCACGCGCTGGACGACAAGCGGCGGCTGGAGATCCTCACCGCGCTGAAGAATCGTTCGCTCTATGGTCAGGAGCTCGTCGCCATTACCGGGCTGTCCGCCGCGACCATTTCGCATCACATGAGCGAGCTGGGCGGAGCGGGTCTTGTGAGCATCGAAAAGCAGGGCGTCAAGCTCCTCTACCACCTCAACACGAAAAGGCTTTCCGAAATGGCGGAACTGATCCAGCAGAACTTTCTGGACTGATCGGAATAAAAAAGCAAACATCCCGCGGCGGCAGCCGCGGGATGTTTGTTTCTTGTAGTTTTACTCAATCGCCTTGAGCGATTCCACCATGTCGATTTTGCCGAGCTTCCGGCGCATGAGCACGTCCACGAGGAACGTAAACGAAAACGTAATCGCAATCGCGGCGGCAAAGCTCAACGGCGCAATCATCACCTTAAACGTCACCATGTCAAAGCTCAGCTGCCCCATGACGAACCGGTGCAGCCAGATTCCCAGCGGGATCCCCGCCAGCGCGCCGAGCATGGTCAGCACCAGGTTTTCGCGGAAGACATACGCCCCCACCTCCGGCGCGTAGAACCCCAGCACCTTGATGGTCGCGATTTCGCGGATGCGCTCGGTAATATTGATATTGCTCAAATTAAACAGCACAACCATCGCCAGCGCCGCGGCGGAAACAATCACGAGCAGCACGATGTAGTTCATGCTCGTCATCATGTTGTCAACCCGGTCGCGAATATCCTCCGTTACGGCAACGTTCGAAGCGCCGTAGCGATTGATCAAATCGGCTGCCGCCGCGTGGACATCCTCGCCGGCGGAAGTTGCCAGCGCGGTTTTATAAGCGCATTCCGTTTCAAACGTCGCTTCGTAGGTTGCGGGCGTCATCAGGATATAGTAATACACATAGTTTTCAAAGATTCCGCTCACCGGCAGTTCGACCGACCTCGTGCCGTCCACGCGCACCGTGATCTTGTCCCCAACGGTAACGCCGGTCACGCGCGCGAGCTTGTCGCTGATCACCACGCTGCCGTCCGCGGGATACGGCACGCTTTCGCCTTCGTAATGCAGGTCGAACAGCGTTGTGATGTTCAAATCCCCCGTCGCTATCACATTGACGGTCTTTGACCCCTCGTCGGAGGGTACGTCCAGCGTGTCCGAACAGACAAACACACAGTCGTCCAGCACGTCCGCCGTATCCAGCGCAAACTGCGTTCGTTCGCTCTCGCTCTTAGGCGTATCAAAGGCAACGCCGAGATCGTACTTCATAATCGTATCGAACTGCTCGGTTACGATGTTGCTCACGGAGTCGCGCACGCCAAAGCCCGTGAGCAGCAGCGCCGTGCACCCGCCGATTCCAAGCACCATCATGAATAACCGCTGTTTATAGCGGAACACGTTGCGGAAAGAAACTTTCTTCATAAAGCTCAGCCGGTTCCAAATGAGCGGGAAGCGCTCCAGAAACACGCGCTTGCCTTCTTTCGGCGCTTTGGGGCGCATGAGTTCCGCAGGCATCAGCGTCATTTCCGCGCGGCAGGTCACCGCCGTCACGCCCGCCGAGCAGATCAGCGAAACCGCCAGCGAAATGAAAAACAGGTTCCAGTCGATCACATACAAAAGCGGCGCAAAGCCGTATAGCATGCCGTATGCCTGCCAGATCACCCAGGGAAACAGCTTGATTCCGCCAAAGAAGCCGAGCACGCAGCCAATCGTTGCCGCGGCTGTTGAATAGGAGATATATTTCATGGCGATTGCGCCGTTGCCATACCCCAGCGCTTTGAGCGTGCCAATCTGCGTGCGCTGCTCTTCCACCATCCGCGCCATCGTCGTCATGCAGACGAGCGCCGCAACGAGGAAAAAGAACACCGGAAACACCTTAGCGATGCCGTCCACAACCGAGGAATCGTTTTCAAAGCACGAATAGCCGATGTTCGCCGATCGATCGAGCACATAGCACTCCGGCGCTTCCAGTTCGGCGAGTTCCTCCTTTGCGTCGTCAATCTCCGCTTTGCCGTCGGCCAGTTCCTGTTCGGCGTCCGCGAATTTTTCGTCCGCTTCGGTCTTTGCGTCTTGATAATCCGCAAGCCCTTCGTCGAGTTGTTCCTGCGCAACGTTGAGCTGATGCTTTCCCGCGGAAAGCTGCGCATATCCTTCCGGAATAAGCTGGCTTGCTGCGTCCAGCTGCGTCTTGGTATCGTCGAGCTGCGCTTTAGCGGCGGCAAACTGCGCGTCGGCAATGCCTTTTTGCGTATCGAGCGTCGATTGGCTGCCTTCCAGCGTCGTCAGCAAACCCTGATAGTATGCAATCTGCACGGCGTCGCCCGCGTCGATAGCCGCCTGCAGCGCCCCACTAAGCATCGCGCGCTGGGAATCGATTTCGCTTTGCGCTGCGGATAACGCCTCGTCGGACGCCGCCTTCTGGCTCTCGTAATCGCTCAGCCCCTGCGTATAGGCGCTCAGGCCCGCTTCGTAACTGCTTTTGGCGCTGGCAAGCGACGCTTCGTTTTCGTAGATGGTCCCCCAGCCGAGCCGAATCTGTTCCTGCGCGTCCTCCAGTTGTTGGTACGCGTCGTCCAGTTCCTGTTCGGCGTCCGCCTTCTCTTCCGTGTATTCCGCGTAGCCGTCGTTATACTCGTTCTCCGCGTCGCTGATTTGATCCAGCGCATCCTGCACAAGGGTATGATAACGCGCTTTGGCGAGCGCTTCCAGCTCATCGGTCAGCGGCTGTTCCATGGCGTCCACAGCATCCTCGTACGCGTCGGTAAAAATCGGAGCCGTCTGTTCGAGGGTGACAAACAGCTCCGTATAATAATCCATGTCGAATCCGCCGAGCGGGATATAGACAAACCCGGTGATCTTTCCGCCCGCGAGTTTGGTCGTGCCGCGCTCCATATTCAGGTAGTCCACGGAGTTGGCAAGCCCTACGATCATATAGGCGGAGTACGCGAAATTCGCAATCGTATCCTCGTCGTTTTCGGGAGCCACGGTAATCACGCGGCCAATGTCGCTTTCCGTAAATTCCCGCGCGTCAACCACGCACTCGTTGTCCGCTTGCGGCATGCGTCCGGCGGTCAGGCTCAGCAGGTTGACGCTCTCGGTAATGGAGTGCGCCGCGAGCACCGGCGAAGCGCCGTCGTCCATCAGCGCAAGAAAGTCCACGCTCTGCGCGCCTTCCGCCGCTTTCACGCCGGCAAGCTTCGCAATCGCTTCGGGGTCGTCCTTGGCAATGCCAACGCTCGTGAGAAGCCTTTCGTCATACATGGCGTTTTGCGTCAGGTACTCGTCCCCGGTGTCCACCATCGCCTTGCGCGTCACTTTGAGCCCGGCAAAAAAGCCGACGCCAATGGCGACGATCATGAGGATCGATAAAAACCGGCCGAGCGTCTGCACAACCTCGCGCCGCTGATTCTTTTTCCAGGCAGCGTGTCTGCGCATCACCATTCGATCTCCTCAATAGACTTTGCGCGTTCGTTGACGCGGACGGAGGCGATAGCGCCGCTCTTGACGCGCACCACCCGGTCTGCCATTTCGGTAATGGCGCTGTTATGCGTAATAATCACAACCGTCATGCCTTTGTCGCGGCTGAGCTCCTGCAAAAGTTTCAAAATTGTCTTTCCGGTGCTGTCGTCCAGCGCGCCGGTCGGCTCGTCGCAAAGCAGCAGCTTGGGGTTCTTCGCCAGCGCGCGCGCAATGGCGACGCGCTGCTGTTCGCCGCCGGAGAGCTGCGCGGGAAAATTCCCTTTCCGTTCCGCAAGGCCAACGTCCTCGAGTACCTGATCTGCGGAAAACGGCGCTTTGGCGAGCTCCGTGGCCATCTCTACATTCTCCAGCGCGGTGAGGTTCGGAATCAGGTTGTAAAACTGAAACACGAACCCGATGTCCTCTCTGCGGTAACGGGTGAGCTGGCGTTTGTTGTAGGCGGATATCTCCTCGCCGCCTAAAAACACCTTGCCGTTCGTCAGCGTGTCCATGCCGCCCAAAATGTTCAGCAGCGTCGTCTTGCCTGCGCCGGACTGGCCGACGATCACGCAGATTTCGCCTTTCCCTATCTCAAAACTGACGTCGCTGAGCGCGCTGACGCGCACGCCCTCAGTGTCGTATATTTTTGTTACGCCTTCCAGCCTGACGTATGTCTCCATGCGTTCCTGTCCTCCGGTTTTGTTCCGTTTCACGCCAATATCATACAACTCTTGTTGTTTATTCGTAAGCGTGCCTCTTATTGTTGTCCTGCGCTATCATACGGGTTAAAAATAAACTAAAAGTGAACGCGGCCTGCTTGGATTGTGACCTTTCGGCGAACTTTTTTTTGCGCATCGAGTTTTTTACGAAAACTATACCGTTTTCGCTTCATTTCACCCCCCGCCGTTGTTCTATAATGCTATAATGAACGAAAATGACCTCGAGGAGGAACCGCGCATGCTCACCCAGCCGGCAACGCCGGAACTGATCGAATCCTGGAAACGCACATTCGCCCAATACAAAGACCGTCTTTGCCCCAACCGCAAATCCGGCGCGGATTTGAAGGAGTATCTTGCAGCAAAGTACCCGCTGCGTGAGGAAACGAGCGCAAGAGCACACCGCGTCGTAACCGGCAACATCCTTGGCAACAAACCGCTTGCTAACGAACTGCCGCCCGGCAAACAGCCGGAGCCCTACTGCGCCGTTATCCTGCGCCAAGGCGCGGGGAATTCTCTTTATGCCGAACAGGACGAGGTGTTCTCCGGCGTCGAAATCTTTGTGGGGATCGATCTCGTTTCCGGCTACTTTCTCGTGGAAGGCAGTTCGCTCCTCTGGGACGAGCTGTTCGCCTTTCGCGGGCTCAGCGAAAAGGACCTGGAGAACTACTATCTCGTTGCGGAGTATGTTGCCTGTTTGAAACGGTTTAATCTGCTCGGCTCAGTCTGAAAAATTCGCAGTTATGTCTATTCAAAGAGCGCGGAGAGTAATCCTCCGCGCTCTTGCATTGCACGATCGATTGCCGTGTGTCGGTTCACCCTTTATGGCAGTAAGCCGAGCCGGGGCAGCCGCTGCAGGAGCAGCCGCAGGTACTCTTGTGCTGTTTCTTATCCCGGATCATCCTGACGATTACCGCGACGACTATCGCCGCGACCGCAAGGCCGATTACAAGGGATGCCCAGTTGAGTGATAGCCAGTTAAACATATCAATTCGCTCCTTTCAGCGGTTGAATTTGATGCGCGGTTCGTTCGCGGCAGAATCAAGGGTGGATGGCTAGCTTTCCCGTCAGTTACCCGCCGGTTTCTTTTCATACGGGTTTTTTCGCAGCAGCAGATAGAGCAGCAGCGCCAGAAGCGCAAGCGCAATGCCGGTTCCGGCTGTGAACGCGCCGAGTGAGCACCAGCTCCCCAGCTGGAAGACGATCAGCGAAACCGCGTACGCAAAAACGGTCATATAGCCGATGGCGCCCCACGTCCACTTTGCACTGTTCATCTCGGTTTTGATTGCGCCCATCGCTGCAAAGCAAGGCGCGCAGAGCAGGTTAAAGAGCATGAAGCTGAACGCCGAAAGCGCTGTAAAGTCCAGCGCAAGATTCGTCCAAATCTCCAGCCCGTCCTCCGCCACCTCGGCAAAGCCGTACAGAACGCCGAACGTACCCACGACGTTTTCTTTGGCGATGAGGCCTGTAAACGTTGCCACAGCAGCCTTCCAGCTGCCAAACCCGAGCGGCGCAAAGATGGGAGCAATGAACCTGCCAACCGCGGCGAGCAGACTCGAATTGTTGTCCTCCACCATTCCGAACACGCCATCCGAAACACCGAACGCCTGCAAAAACCAGAGCACAACCGCCGAAATCAGGATGACCGTGCCCGCGCGCTTGATAAAGCTCCAGCCGCGTTCCCAAGTGCTGCGCAGTACGTTCTTCATGGAAGGTGTGTGATAGCTCGGCAGTTCCATGACAAACGGCGCGGGGTCTCCCGTAAACGGCTTGGTCTTCTTGAGCATGATGCCGCTGACGATCACCGCCGCCACGCCGATGAAGTACGCCGCCGGGGCGACCCACCAAGCGCCGCCGAAGATTGCGCCAGCAAAAAGCGCGATAATCGGCATTTTCGCTCCGCAGGGGATAAACGCGGTGGTCATGATGGTCATGCGCCGGTCGCGCTGGTTTTCAATCGTGCGGCTCGCCATGATTCCCGGAATCGAGCAGCCGGAGCCGATCAGCATCGGAATAAACGACTTGCCGGAAAGGCCGAATTTGCGGAAGATGCGGTCCATGATAAACGCTACGCGCGCCATGTACCCAACGTCCTCCAGCACCGCCAGCAGGAAGAAGAGCACCAGCATCTGCGGCACAAACCCGATGACCGCGCCAACGCCGCCAACGATGCCGTCCACGATCAGGCCGATCAGCCAAGGCGCTACATTGACGCTTTCGAGCCATGCGCCAAGGTTACCCATGATCCATTCGCCAAAGAGCGTGTCGTTGGTAAAGTCCGTCACGATCGAACCGATGGTCGTAACCGCGATATAGTAGACAAGAAACATCACCGCCGCAAAGATCGGCAGAGCCAGCCAGCGGTTGGTCACAACGCGGTCGATCCTGTCGGACGCGGTGAGTTTGATTCCGGAGCGTTTCTTCTTTACGCAGACATCCACCACGCGGCTGATGTAAGCGTAACGCTGGTTGGTAATGATGCTCTCCGCGTCGTCTCCAAGCTCCTTTTCGCAGTCGACAATATGCGTTTCAATGTGCTGCTTTGTCTCCGCATCCAGCTTGAGTTCCGCAATCACCTTTTCGTCCCGCTCGAAGAGCTTGACGGCATACCAGCGCAAAAGCGAATGTTCCACCCTGCTTTCGATGGACTCTTCAATATGCGCAATCGCGTGCTCGACGCTGCCGGAAAACACATGCGGGTGTTCGCCGGGCGTCTTCTTTTTTGCCGCTTCATAAGCCTTCAGCGCCGCGTCCTTTGCGCCTTCACCTTTGAGCGCGGAAGTTTCCACCACCTCGCAGCCCAGCGCTTCGCCGAGTTTCTTGAGGTCGATCCTGTCGCCGTTTTTGCGCACGACGTCAATCATGTTCAGCGCAACCACGGTCGGGATGCCGAGCTCCAGCAGCTGGGTCGTCAAGTACAGGTTCCGCTCAATGTTCGTGCCGTCCACAATATCCAGTATCGCGTCCGGCCGCTCACCGACGAGGTAGCTGCGCGCAACAACCTCTTCCAGTGTGTAAGGAGAAAGCGAATAGATGCCGGGCAAATCCTGAATTACCGCTTCCTCATGTCCTTTGAGCCTGCCTTCCTTCTTCTCAACCGTCACTCCCGGCCAGTTGCCAACATATTGGTTGCTGCCGGTGAGCTCGTTGAACATGGTGGTCTTGCCGCTGTTCGGGTTGCCGGCAAGCGCAATTTTGATCGCCATAATTACCTCCCTTATTGGTTAGATGCTGTAAACTCGCTGTGTAAAATTTTGCGGCTTTCGCCGCTTGTGTTCTGCCCTGTGCCGCGCTCGATGCGGCCGCTTACTCGACTTCTATGCTCTCCGCGTCGCCCTTGCGAACGGAAAGTTCGTACCCGCGAACGGTAATCTCCATCGGATCTCCCAGCGGCGCGACCTTGCGGACATAGACTTCCACGCCGTTGGTAATGCCCATGTCCATGATGCGCCGTTTCAGCGCGCCTTCGCCGTGCAGTTTGACTACCTTCGCCGTCGCGCCAATTTTGACTTCCCGTAACGTTTTCACTCGTTGTTCCCTCCGTTTTCTATTTTCTTTTTATTTTCCCGTAGGTTCATCAGGCGTCATATCATAATGCGGTTCGCCATATCCCGGCCCAGCGCCACGCGGCAATCCTTGACCTGCAGAATCACGTTTCCACCCATCTGACTGACGACCGTCACGCGCTCACCCACCACAAATCCAAGCTCCGCAAGATGCTGACGCACCTCGTCTCTGCCGGTAATTCTTTGTATGTAATTCGTTTCTCCCTGCCTCGCCATCGTCAACGGCATCATGCGCGCCTCCTTTTAAAATGGATTCCTGCCGGCATTGCCCAGCTTCGGTTAGATTGTTCTAACTCCACCGGTTTGCAGTTTACAGCATCTAACTCGCTTTGTCAACCCTGTTTCCCGGATGAATAAGAATTTTTCCGGAATGCGGTATTTCCACCGCAACCAAAACCCGTTTTATCAAGTCGCGGAGTGACGGCTGCGGCGCGTTCTGTTCCCCGCGCGCTTGCGTTCGAACGTTCCGCTTGATAGAATAGATGTAATCTGCGCAGCGCTGTTGCGCGGTATGAGAAAAAAGGCAAAGGACACGCAAATGAATCGGCTTGCAATTGCAAATCTCTTCGGTATCGAAGGTCTCAACATCGCCTGGTATGGCGTTATCATCGCCTCCGGCATGGTGCTGGGCATTCTGCTCGGCTCTCTCCGCGCGAAAAACCGCGGCTATAAGCCGGACGTCATGCTCGACTTTGTGCTGCTGGCTATCCCGCTTGCGGTTATCGGAGCGCGGCTCTACTATGTTGCGTTCGAGTGGAAAACCTTTGTGGGCGATTTCTGGCGCATCTTCGCCATCAACCAGGGTGGGCTTGCCATCTACGGCGGCGTCATCGGGGGATTCCTCGCAGCGTTGATCCTCTGCAAAGCAAAGAAATTCCCGTTCTTAACGCTCATCGATCTTGCCGTGCCGAGTTTGATTCTTGGCCAGTCGATGGGACGCTGGGGTAACTTTATCAATCAGGAAGCGTTTGGCAACCTGATTACGAACCCTAAGCTGCAGTTCTTCCCGTACGGCGTCTATATCGACGCGCTGCAGGAATGGCATCAGGCTACATTTTTTTACGAAAGCCTCTGGAACGCCATCCTGCTCGTCGTCGTGCTGCTGATTGCAAAAAAGCGCCCCAAGGACGGAACGCTTCTTGCGGTGTACTTCATCGGTTACGGAATCGGCAGAGCCATCATCGAAGGCCTGCGCACGGACAGCCTGTACCTTGTTGGCAGCATCCGCATTTCTCAGGTGCTCTCGGCTGTTCTCGTGATCATCGGCGTCGTCATGCTGCTCAAAATCCGCAGCGGCAAACTCGCGGTAAAACCGTATTCCGGCAGTTACCTGCTCGACAGCGCAGAAACGCCTTCGAAATAAACTTGTTGATATATAGAAAACGGCCGTTTGGCCGTTTTTTTGCTAAACCGTTCTATTGTTTCAGCAGTCTCTGCTCCAGAAGCCAGACCTTCAGGATCGCCGTCTGCGTCTTGCCGTCGGGGATCTCGCCTGCGAGGATCTGCTCCACCAGCGTACGCAGCGGGATGCGCTCCACCTGCAAAAACTCGTCGTCGTCCGTATGCGCTTCCAAAAAGGTCAGTCCTTTTGCCAGATACATGCGTATGTTTTCGTCCAGAATCGCTACCGACGGGTAATAGTCGCCAAGGTACGTCAGCGTTGCTGCTGCAGCTCCGGTCTCTTCGGAGAGTTCGCGCTTTGCACAGACTTCCGGCGCCTCGCCGGGATCGATCTTGCCCGCGGGCACTTCCAGCAGCGCGCGCCCGAACGGATAGCGGTACTGCCGCACCATGATCACCTCGCCCTGCTCCGTCAGCGGCACCACGCAGACCGCGCCGTTGTGGCGGACGACTTCACGCGTGGCATGCCTGCCGTTTGGCAGGCAAACGGTGTCCCGAAACAGGTGCACAACCTTTCCGTGATAGATTTCTTCGGACGAAACGAAGGCTTCGGTCAGCTCTTTCATCTTATTCTCCATGCCGGAAGCGATGTTTGTTGTACTTCTCCCGGTTTGTTTCCCGTTCATTCTACCATATTTCAGCGCAAAAAAATCATACCGATCACGATCAAACCATAGCGTAAATCGATTCAGCATATCGGTTTCATGCACCTTTGTGCAGCTATCAGCGCAAGATACAAATGGAAACTCGTTTACATTGTGCACGGCATGTGGTATGAATAAATCATAGGACTATACAATGGTTTTAAAAGGCGGACAGCATGCTCGAACAGGAACGCTCCGAATGGGTCAAAACACTCCTCTTCCACGCCGCGCGGTATCCAAAGATGGAGCCAACCGACGCGGTCAAACTCGCCTACCAGAGCGTATTCGGCGGCGGCCATCTGGTCAAGGACGAAGCGTCCAGCCTGTTGCGTCTCTGCGATGAGCGCGCTTCCGTACTCGCGGAAAACGCCTGTGCCGCAGCGGAATCGTTCGAGCCGATCGGCTTTGGCCGCGCGCGCATGATGCTTTCTTCCGGAGCGCTCGCAGGCTTGCCGGACACGCTGCTCAACCGTGCGTTCGTGCTCTCCAGCGGCGAACCTTCCGGCAATACGACGCTCTTTCGGGAGGCGCTTGCCGTCCTCGAAGAGGCGGTGATCGGCGGCGTTTTCTCGTTTTCGCCGGATGCGTTTTCCGTCTATTTAAGCGGTTACCGCGCTTCCGGCTGCCCGATGGCCAGCCACAGCGAATCCTACCGCCTTGCCTACCGCCCCGCGTACCGCGTACTGAACGATCGGTTCGTTCAGGCGCTGACCGCTCTTGTCAAGCCCGGCAGAAACCTTACCAGGTCAAAAGCCGCGCGTGCGCTGAACGCTCTCCCGCCGGAGAGCGCGGCGAGTCTGCTGGAGCTGATCCCGTTTTCGGAAAGCGCGGGGTGAACACATGCGCATCGGCTACGCCTGCATCGCCCTTGCCGTCGAAGGAACGGACTTAAAAAGCTGCACGATGAAGAACGTGTCGCCTGAGCGTCTGCTTTCGCTCGTTTGTCATAACCTCCGCGCGCTCAGCGCGATGATCGACTACAACATAAAAAACAACATCCTCCTCTACCGCATCAGTTCGGATCTGGTTCCGTTCGGCTCCAGCCTCGCAAAAGACCTTCCCTGGGAGGCGGAAAACGAACCGCTCCTTTGCTCCATCCGCGAAAAAATTGCCGCTTCCGGCATGCGCGTCTCCATGCACCCCGGGCAGTACACCGTGCTGAACTCGCCGGACGCGGATGTTGTGCGCCGCGCTGCGGATGACTTACGTTATCACGCGCGCGTGCTGGACAGCCTCGCCCCCGGGCAGGAGCACAAAATCGTGCTGCACGCGGGCGGAAAATACGGCGAACCCGCTTCCGCCATGCGCCGGTTCGTTTCGGCATACCGCGATTTGGACGCTTCCGTTACCCGCCGCCTTGTGCTGGAAAACGACGGTTCCATCTATACCATCGCCGAAGCGCTCGAACTATCCAGTTCTATCGGCGCGCCGGTGATTTACGACAACCTGCATAACGCCCTCAATCCCGCGGACATTGAAACAGACGACACGTACTGGATTGCGCAGGCCGCGCCAACCTGGAGCGCCGCCGACGGCCCGCAAAAGCTCCATTACTCCCAACAGCACCCAATCAAAACGCACGGCGCGCATTCGGATTTCATCGCTATCGATCCGTTTTTGGAATATTGTCACAGACTGCCCAACCCTTCGGTTGATATCATGCTGGAAGTAAAGGATAAGAATCTCTCCGCGCTCAAGTGCATCCTCTGTACGTCGCAACATC
Organism: Clostridiaceae bacterium; assembly: GCA_039683415.1. Lineage (GTDB taxonomy): Bacteria > Bacillota > Clostridia > Christensenellales > CAG-138 > UBA7703. The sequence continues at coordinate 536,706 of JBDKRL010000001.1, read as the reverse complement.
CCGTTTCCGCGCTGGAAGCGGAGTGGGCAAAGTACAAGTACAGCATTCTGGAGAAGTCCCCTGCCGCGTATCAGGAGATTCGGGAACTGCTCAAGAACAAGCAGTCCGTATCCGCCCCAGAGTTTTATCGTATGGTGGAATCGGCTCTTGCATTGAGCGAAGACGCCGGGCGCGCGGAAAACGCGCTGGAGCACGTTTGGGGGTATTTCACCAATCTTGCCACGCCCGCCGAGCAGGCGCGTTACCGGCAGAGGCTCTCGCGCTATCTCGAAGGAAGCATTCCGCTTGCGCAGGTAAAAAACACGCTTCGCTCGCTTGCGGAAGCGTACAAGATAACCTACTTAACCGATTCGTATTATTTCACAATATAAAAATAAGGAGGCGCCTATGAAACAACAGAATCAGCCGAAAAATCATAAACAACATTCCCTCAACTGGCTGCTCAAGCTCATTACCGTGGTCACGTTTCTATTGATGCTTGCCGTCAACGCGCTTTCCGCCCTGCTGCCGCTCAACGGCGTTACTCCGCAGGAAGTCTCCGCGCTCTATCCGAACCTCTTTGTACCCGCGGGATTTACGTTTTCCATTTGGGGCGCAATCTATCTTGCGCTGACGCTGTATGTGCTGTATCTGTTGGGTGTGTTCCGTGGAAAAGCGCCCGTAAATGAGCCTTTGCTGGTGAAAACCGCGATCGTCTTCTCCGTTTCGTCGCTGGTCAACGCGGGCTGGATTTTTGCGTTCCATTACGGCGCACTCGCGCTCTCGGCGCTCTTAACGGCGTTTCTGCTGATCTGCCTGATCGATATGCGGCATATCATCGCCGCGCAATCACTCTCCCCGCGGGAAAAGTTGTTTATCGAGCTGCCGTTCAGCCTCTATTTCGGCTGGGTCACCGTGGCGGTCATCGCCAACATCACGGCGCTGCTCGTCGGCCTCGGCTGGAACGGATTCGGCATTTCGGAACCGGTCTGGACGATCGCCATTTTGCTCGTCGGCGCGGTCATCGGCGTTCTCACCACGCTCCGCTTCCGCGACCCGGCCTATGCGCTGGTGCTCGTTTGGGCGTACGGCGGAATATTGGCAAACCATCTCTCCCCCGCAGGCCATAACGGCGCTTACCCGCAGGTTGCGTTTGTCGCCGCCGCATGCATGGCGCTGTTCCTTCTGGGGATTACGCTCTCCCTCCTCCGCAAAAAACGGTCACTGAACGCCTGAGTAATTTTTTTCAACGGGGGGACTATGGAACAACAAAACAAGCATTACGACGCACTGATCATCGGCGGCGGGCTTTCCGGTCTGACCACCGCAAGCCTTCTGGCCAAACGCGGGCTTTCCGTCTGCGTTGCCGAGCAGAGCGACCAGCCCGGCGGCTCCTGCGGCATCTTCCGCCGCGGGGACGTCACGTTCGATCAGGGTTCCGCCATGCTCTACGGCTTTGGCGAGCACGGTTTTAACGCACACCGCTTCGTGCTCAACTGTCTTGAGCAGCCCTTCGACGTCATCAAGCACGAGCTGCTCTATGTGGTCAACTACCAAGGCAAGCGCATCCGCTTCTTTTCGGATGTCGATCAGTTTGCCGAAGAACTTTCCGGCGTGTTTCCTTCGCAGCGGGAGCAGATTCACCGGTTCTACTGCGATATGAAAACGCTCTACCAGCACGTGATGGTCGAAACGCCGAGCTACAGCACGGCGGACGAGACCGACCCGAAATCCGGCCTGGAGAGTATAAAGAAGCATCCCGGTTCCTACCTGAAATTTCTAAGTTATCTCAACCGCAGCGCAAAATCGCTCCTGCGGCAGTATTTAACCGACCCGGAAATCTTCAACTTCTTCGACAAGCTGACTTCGACCTACTGCTACGCAACCGTCGAGGAAGCGCCCGCCGTGCTCGCGGCTGTGATGTTCGTGGACAATCATGTCGGCGGCAGCTACTACCCCGCAGGCTCGACGCTGTTTCTGCCGGGCGTGCTCGAAAAAGCAATTGAGGAACACGGCGGGGACATGCGCTACAACAGCGAGGTCGTCTCGATTCTATTTGAAGGCGGCAAGCCCTGCGGCGTGCTGCTGGGCGGCGGAACAAAACTCTTTGCCGACGAGATCGTCTATTCCGGCACGGTCTGGAACCTTTACGGAAAGCTGCTCGACCCCGCCGTCACGACGAAGAAACGCCGCGACTGGGCAAAAAAGCAGGAGCCGACATACCCCAGCGTAGTGCTCTACGCCGCCGTGGATGCGTCCGTCATCCCGCCGGATACCGCGCCCGTGGAGATGCTGGTGGGAAATCCCGAACAGATCGACGAAAGCGAAGTCACCGCGTATATTCTGAGCATTGACGACCGCTCGCTCTGCCCGGAAGATACACATACCGTCCTTGCCATCGGGCCGACGTTCCAAAGGTGGGACGCTTCCGATTCCGCGTCCTATCAAGAGAAAAAGGAACTGGAGAAGCAACGGCTTCTGGGCGTTCTGGAGCGGCGCTTCCCCGGTTTCACCGAAGCAGTGCGGTATGCGGAAGTTGCGACGCCCCATACTATCGAACGCTACACGCTCAAAAACGGCGGCGCAGTCGCGGGGCCGAAGCAGATGCTTGGCCAGCATATGTTCCGCCGCCAGCATACGCGGACGGATTGGGACAACCTGTTCTGCTGCGGAGAATCCACCGTCATGGGAACAGGCACACCGACGGTGACCACTTCCGGCCTTTCGGCGGCGAACGCGGTGCTCAAAAAGCGCGGACTCGAACCTTTTGTGTATCAAAAGGATCAAAAGAATTATGTCCGCGTCATCGAGCGCCCGTTTACGAGCGATCGGCTGTACGAGTCCGAGCCGGAACCGCAAAAGTCCGTCATGCTGCAGGCAATGCGCTGCCGCTTCTGCGAGCACCCGACCTGCTGCGCGGAGAGCGAAACCGATATTCCCGGTATCATGCGCCGCGTCGCGGTCGGCAATTTCATTGGCGCAAAAAAGCGTTTTGGCGAACACCCTGCAAACGAGCAAGCACTCAAACACTTTGAAAAAGACTGCATTCTGAAAGCGGAGGGCAAGGACGCGGTCGCGATCCGACCTGTCATCCGCTGGCTGACGGAGGAAACGCCATGAACGAACGCTATGATATTCTTGTTGCCGGCGGCGGCGCGGCGGGTCTGACCGCGGCGGCCTACTGCGCGCGCGCGGGGCTGAAGACCCTGCTGTGTGAAAAAAGCGAAAAAACGGGTGGGCTGGTCAATACGTTTCGCTACCGGGGGTTCGCGTTCGACGCGGGCATCCGCGCGTTTGAAGACTCCGGCATCATCTTTCCCATGCTCCGCTCGCTGAATATCGACCTGCCGATGACGCAAAACCCTGTCTCCATCGGAGTAGTCGACCGCTGGACAAAGCTGATCGGACGCGAGAGCCTGCAGGCCTATGCGACCCTGCTCAAAGCGTTCTTTCCTGACCAGCAGGCGCAAATCGACCGCATCATGCTGGAAATTCAGCGCGTCATGGGGTATATGGACGTGCTGTACGGCATTGAGAATCCGCTCTTTCTGGATAACTTCAAGGACATGAAGTACTTGACGAAAACGCTTCTGCCGTGGCTGTTGAAGTACTCCGTCAATATTAAAAAAGCATCCCGGCTTGACGAACCAATCAAAACGTATTTGGGAAAGTTCACGACGAGCAAACCTTTGATCGACATGATCTGCCAGCACTTCTTTGCCGAAACGCCCTCGTTTTTCGCGCTGAGTTACTTTGGCCTATATCTCGATTACCGTTATCCGCTCGGCGGAACGGGTCAGCTCGCGGAAAAGCTCACGGCGCGTTTGTTGGAGTTGGGCGGAACAGCGCGGGTTAACACCGCGGTTGTACGGGTGTTTCCGCAGCAAAAGCAGGCCGAACTTTCGGACGGAACGCGCGTGGACTACGAAACGCTCATCTGGGCGGCCAACCAGCGCTCGCTCTACGAAGCGCTGCGTGAACCGCTGCCCCAAAAGGCGGAAGAGCAAAAACGCCTTGTGGAATCCAGTCAGGGCATGGACTCCGTGCTCACGCTGTTTCTCGGCGTGGATGGAGCGCCGGAAGCGGTCGCTTCCCTTTGCGGCGCGCACGCGTTCTATACGCCGGAAACGACCGGGCTTTCCACCCTCCCGCACTGGCGCACGCTCGCCTGCGAAGGCGAAGAAGCCGTTCGCGGCTGGCTGACTTCCTATCTGGAGCGCACCACATTCGAAATCTCCGTTCCGGCTCTGCGGGATCCTTCCCTTGCGCCAGTTGGCAAAACCGGGCTGGTCGTCAGCACGCTGTTTGACTACTCGCTTGCCAAAAGGTACTTTGATACGGGAGAGTACGAAGCGTTCAAGTCGCTCTGCACGAGCACGATTCTGCGTATTCTGAAGCAAAACGTCTTCCCCGGTCTTGCGCAGCGCGTCGAATTTTCGCTCTGCTCCACTCCGCTGACCATTGAACGCGAAACGGGCAACTTTCAGGGCGCAATCACCGGCTGGGCGTTTACCAACGTCCCCTCTCCCGCGGTCGGCGACTTCCCGAAAATCGCCCGTTCGGTGGAGACGCCAATTCCGGACGTGTTGCAGTGCGGCCACTGGACGTTCAGCCCGGCGGGGCTCCCCGTCGCCATCCTGACGGGTAAACTCGCGGCGGACGCGGCGGTCAAGCAGCGGAAACGCCGGAGGAAGCCGATGTGATCTATTATATACTGATCGAACTGTTCCTCGCACTGACGGGGCTTCTGATGACGTTCGTACTGTTTTATCGTTTCCCAAAGCTTCCTCGTGGAACAAGCCTTCCTTCCGTTTTGCGCGTTTCGGTCGTCATTCCCGCACGCAACGAAGAAGAGAATCTGCCTCACCTGCTCAGCGCGCTGAGGAATCAGACCTTTTTACCGTTCGAAATTCTCGTTGTGGATGACGCGTCACAGGATCAAACCGCCGAAATTGCGCGTTCCTTTGGCGCGGTCGTTCTCACCCCGCCGGAAAAGCCGGAAGGCTGGATCGGCAAGAGCTGGGCCTGTCAGTTCGGTGCGGAACGAGCCGGCGGCGAACTGCTGCTGTTTCTTGACGCGGACGTCGATCTTGCGCCGGACGGCATATCGCGGCTGATCGCCGTTTATGAGCAAGGCGGCTCCGCAATCTCCGTGCAGCCGTTTCACCTGCCGAAAAGAGCCTACGAGCAGTTCTCGCTGTTCTTCAACCTCGTACAGATCGGCGCAAACGGTTCGGCGCTCCGGCGTCCCATTTCGCTGGGTCTCTACGGGCCGGTCGTTTTGATTCCGCGCGAGCAATACGTCTCCATCGGCGGGCACACGCGCATCCGGAACAACATCCTGGAGGATATGGCGCTCGGCGAACTGCTCAGAAAAAACGGCGTTCCTTACCGCCTGTTCATCGGGGATTCCGGCCTTTCGTTTCGCATGTACCCGGAAGGGCTGAACAGCCTGTTGCAGGGCTGGACGAAAAACCTCGCCGCGGGCGCAGCAAAAACGCCGTTTCCGCTGTTCATGCCGGTGTTCCTCTGGATCATGTCCGCCGTGTCCGTGCCGCTGCACCTTGTTTTGTTCGCGCTCATGGCGGAACGGTTCGGCATGATCGCCTTCGGCACGCTGTATTGCATTTGGGTTGCCGTACTGTTCTTCCTCTCGCGCAGGGTCGGCCGGTTTTCGCCGCCGGCCATTCTCCTGTTCCCCGTGCCGATGGCGGTGTTTCTCGCGGTGTTTGTCGTCTCCGTGTTCAAACGCCTGTTCGGCTGGAACGTCATGTGGAAAGGACGGGCGATTCGGCCCGATCGGTAACGTATGCGGCTGTTCTATTTTTCAAACGTTGTTACGATATCGCTTTGCTTTGTGCTGTGGCTGGTGTTTCAAGCCGGAGCCGCGATCCTCTGCCTGAATCTGCCGGACAGCGCGTTCCGCCCGGACGCGTTCTTCTTCCGTTCGCACTCCTGGGAAAAGAACGGTCAACTCTACGAAACGCTCTTTGCCGTCAAACGCTGGAAACATCTCCTGCCAGATGGCGGCGCGGTCTGGAAGAAAAAGGGCTACCAGAAGAAACGCCTGAGCGATTTTTCCGAGCAGAACATGAACCGTTTCCTCGTGGAATCCGTCCGCGGCGAGTGTTCGCACTGGCTTGCGATTCTGCCGTTCTGGGTGTTTGGCCTGTTCGCGCCGCCGGAAGTCATCTGGATCATGCTAGTCTACGCGCTCGCAATCAACATGCCCTGCATTATCGCCCAGCGGTACAACCGCCCGCGCATCCTGGCGCTGATGGTTCATCGCAAATCGTCTGCTCATTCTTACTAAAAAAAAAGCGAACCGGTTACCTACCGATTCTCTTTTTAATATTCGCCTTTTTAGTCAATGCTGCCCGTCCGCGCAAGATCCAAAAACACGTCTACCCATTCCGGGTCAAACTGCGTACTGGAGTTGGTTCGAATCTCTTCAATACACTGGTCAAAGTGCATCGCCTCGCGGTACGGCCTATTGGAGCGCATCGCATCGTAGGTGTCCGCAATGGCAATCACCCGCGAACCAACAGGAATGTCGTTTCCGGCCAGTCCTTCCGGGTACCCTTTGCCGTCAAAGCGCTCGTGATGGTAGCGGATGATTGGAGTAATGCGCGCGCCCGGGTCGAGGGGTTTGAGGATATCCGCGGCAATGCTACTGTGTTGCTTCACCGTGGTATATTCTTCCGCCGTGAGCTTGCCGGGTTTGGATATGATATAGTCTGGAATACTGATTTTTCCGATGTCATGCAGGCGTGCCGCGAGCTGAATATCGAGATATCGGTCGGATACGCCGCAGCGAGTGTTCGTAGAGTTTGGCGGAGATTCCCGCAACGCGCTTGGAATGCCCCATGGTATAGGGATCACGCGCTTCCAGAAAGCTGATCAGCATCTCCATGGACGTCAATACTAAACTGTGATACTGTTCGCGCAGGGTGTCTATAGCAACTTCCTTCATGCGCATAGCGGTCGCCTTTAGTTCCTCGGCTTTTCTGGCTTCCGTCACATCCCGCGATACCACGGCAATTCCATGAAAAACTCCTTCGCTGTCAAATGTTGGTGAATAAACATTCTCGTAGATTTTGTCGTTAGTAGAATCCGTAACCATCCGCTGGAATGTTCCGCTCGGATGTGTCCTGAGATAATCCAGCGCGCGGGTGACTTTCTCTTTGGACTCGCTTTTATGGCAAAGCACCATGCTCCGCCCCATTACGTCTTCACGGCGAATGTTTCGAATTTGCTCGGCGGCGTCGTTGACAAACACGATCACGCCGTCCGCATCGGAAAGGATAATCCCCTCACGCATTTGCTCCAGCACGAGCCGAAACAGCGTGTTTTCCCAGATTTCTTCCATACCGCTCACTCCTCGCTGTCAGGCTCGTCTGCGAACTGTACCAGAAAACCATTTCGTTGCATAATCACTATAGAACACAGTGCACAAAATTGCAAGAAATGCACAACTATTTAAAAATCGTTCATTATTTCGGCATTTATGACGTCTTTTTAATCGCTGTTTGATCCTGTCTACAGTCATATTTTGTATTGCATCTGTTGTTTCCTGTTTCACAAAAGGAACGGAGCGGCTCATCGCCGCTCCATCCCAAAATGAATAAAATGATAATTGCTTGCTAAATGATAATCGATGGTTTCTTCTCGAACGAATAAAATGATAATTGCTTGTTAAATGATAATCGATGGTTTCTTCTCTCTAGAAGAAGAACAGTCCCAGCGCGCCGGGGCCGACATGGGATGATGTGCAGGGTTCAAAGGGCACGATTTCGGCACTTACATTCGGGTAACGGTCGATGATCTCAGCCGCCAGTAAGTGCGCTTCGTCCTCGACGCCGGTATGCGAAATGCCGATTTTGTTGTTCTCCAGCTTGTCCACATGTTCCTGAGCAAAGATTTCGATCAGCGTGTTGATCGCTTTTCTGCGGCCAAAGAGTTTTCGGTCAAGCACAATTTTGCCTTCCTCGTCGCCTTTTAAAATCGGCTTGAGGTGCATAATCGATCCCGCCATCGCCGCGCTGCTGGAGAGCCTGCCGCCGCGTTTGAGAAAGTTGAGGTCGTCCACCATGAAATACTGGCGAATTTCCGTTTTACGGCGTTCCACATGGTCTGCAATTTCTTCCAGGCTCACGCCCGCGTCGCGAAGCGCAACCGCCTCGCGCACCATCATACCCTCGCCGATGGTTGCGGAAATCGTGTCGACCACACGAATGGTGCGCAGCGGATACTTCTTTTTCAAAATCTCCGCCGCAGTCTGCCCGCCGGACCAGGTTCCGCTGAGTCCCGCCGACATGGCAAGGTAGAGGATATCCGTTCCCGCCTGCAAAAACGGCTCAAACGCCGTGAGGAACGCCTCCGTATTGATCATGGAAGTTCTCAGTTCCAGCTTGTCGTCCTGCCGCATCCGCGCGTACAGCCCGCCGATATCAAACGGCGCACCAGGTTCGTAGCAGAGGACTTCCTGTTCGTTGATGGAGAGCGTCAGAGTAACGATTTCCAGCTTGAGTTCTTTCACCTGTTCTTCAAACAGATTTGCCGACGAGTCGGTAAAAATCTGCATGGACATCGTATGCTTCACCTCGTTTCCTAGTATGTTGAACCATCATAACCGCTTTTTCTTGCCATGTAAAGAGGTTTTTTAAAATACAAATGCTGGCTTTTTTCATCAAATCTCGCTATAATTACGAATCATACGCAGAATCGGGGAAAAAAACGTGCAGTACGATAAACGACAAATCGCGCAAAAACTCGTCCGCTGGGAGAGCTTTATGAACGACTTCCGCCTGCCCGGCTGGGAGGAACTGCCGAAAATCGAGCTGTATATGGATCAGGTCATCGGGCTGATTACGCAGTACCTTGGCTTCTTTGTGTACGACCCCAACGAGGAGAAACTGCTCACGCCCTCCATGGTCAACAACTACGTCAAAATGAAGCTGCTGCCCGCGCCGCAAAAGAAAAAGTACGGCAGAAAGCATATCGCGCTTCTCATTATGATCTGCACCTGCAAACAGTCGCTGAGCATGGCCGCCGTCGAGCAGATGCTCCCGCCGGACGAAGAAAACGCCATCCGCGCGGACTACGAGCGCTTCGTTGCCAGCCATAAACGCCTTGCACTGTATTTCATCCAGCAGGTGCGTAACGTCGCCGACCCGATTTATAACGAATCTGTCGATACCGGAACCGAAGTCAACGACCTTGTCGTAGGCGCGGCCATCGCTTCCAGCTTTACGCGCCTGCTTGCGGGCAAGATCATCGCGCTCAAACTGCCGGAAGAACCCACCGTCGTTCCGGACGCCGCGCCGGAGCAGGAGTAGCCCCGCCTGAAAAATCAAAACGCTTCCGTTGTTAACCCGGAAGCGTTTTTTGCTTGTATGCGCAGGCTATTTGCGTTTCAATGCCATCGCAACGAAGTTCATGTACTTACCCGCGCCCGCGTTCATCGAGAGGCGATCCTGCACGGCGTATTCGTTGTCGGTAGCGAGCCACTCGTTCCAGCACTCGTCGAAGTCCTCCATCTCAAAGATGGACTCGATTTCCGCGTCCGCCGTCGCTTCCAGCGTCTTTTGCCAGTAAGCGCAATCGTGCAGCGTGTCGATATCCTCCGCCCGCCACGAAAGCAGCATTTCCGGCGGCAGGTTGTCGTGCAGGTCTTTCTTCATGCCGGGCACGACAAACAGTAGCCTTCCTCCGTGCTTGACCAGCGGCAGCAGGTGTTCGCCGAGGTAGTTCGGGTCGCACCCGAAATACTGGTAGGAGTCGATGCAGAACACCGCGTCGAAGAACTCGTTGGCATAGGGCAAATCGTGCGCTTCCGCATGGATGGGCACGATCTGCTCGGCTCCCAGCCCGAATGACCGAAACCGCTCCCAGTTTTCCGTGGGCTCAATCCAAAGGTCCGTGGCAAACACCCGCAAGCGGTATTCCAGCGCCAGCAGCAGCGAGGTCACGCCCTTGCCGCACCCAAGGTCGAGCACGAGCGAACCTTCAACGACCGGGAATTTGCTCAATACCTGCTCCAGCAGCTTTGCGGGGTTCGGCCCCATGATGGTTTCACGTAAAAATTCGGTTGTAAACCGGTTTGCTTTTGTATACTTCATAAAAATGCTCCTTTCTGTTTTGCCGCGCAGCACCAACTTGATACAACAATCGAACACGGGCGACTGCAGAAAGAGAAACGGCATGGAGCAATCCCATGCCGCACCCAAACGCCAAGCGGGTTTTCGGCATTGCTCTGCAAATCACACATTACAACGGAACAAAGGCCTGCTGCGCGCCGCCTCGGTTCTTATCTGCAATTCTCGTGTTCTTTACAGAACAACGGCCAAAAAGACACTTCCTTTATGATTGAATTTCTGAGCGGAGCACTGCCCGCCCAAGGCATAGATTACCACTGCGGGCGAAAAAACGCAACCCCGCTTACCGCTCCTTTCGAACGAGCATTGTCTCCTTCATGCCTTCGGCAAACGCTGCGATTCGCTCCTGCATCAGCGGCGCTTTCATCGCGTCGCCGGGGTCGTTGGCCGTCTGCAGGAGACAAAAGCGCGGCGGCAGCATGAACGTCTTGTTCAGGCAGAGCGCGCCGAGTACCTGCTGGGCAACGATATCGCTGCCGCTGTAGCCGGAGACCACGACGGTATAAAGGTATTTTTCGTAGAGCGAGTTGAATACCAGAAGGCTCGTCAGCCTGTTGATAAATGCCATGATGTTCGCGCTCACGGAATCGTTGTAGTTCGGGCAAAGCAGCAGCAGCACGTCGCATTCCGTCAGCGCGGGGTACACGTCGCTGATGATGCTCCCGCCGTAAAAGCAGCTTTTCTGCGCCGCGTAGTGCGCGCAGGTGACATAAGAGCATCCCCGGCAGTCGAACACCGCGCCGTTTTGGAGCGAAATCTCGCGAACATCGCAGTCTGTTTTCAATTGCTCGCAGATAGCGGAACCGAGCTGCAGCGTGTTGGACGTTGCGCGGTCGCTTGCGTGCAGCATCAGTATCTTCGGCCGCTCGAACACGGGCGGTGTAAACGAAACCAGCCGCTCGACGAGTTCCCGCGCGGCAAGGCGGTACGCTTCCAGCGGTTCCACATTCCGCCGCTTTGCCTGCACGCGCCAGTTTTCCAGCGAACCGGTCGCTTCCGCAAGCGGTTTGCCTAAGAATAAACACCCCGCCATGTTGGCCGCCAGCGCAAGCTGATCCGCGGTCTGCTTGGTGTAAAGTTCGCCCGAGCCGTCGAGAAGCATCGCGCCAATTGAGCCGCGCATGCAGGTTTCGTTTGCGCGGAGTTCACGCAGCAACGAACAAACTTCTTCGTCCGGCCCAACCGCGCCGACGCCGAGCGCAAAGAGCACCCGTTTGCCCGCAATGCTGCCAACGGCGGATCGCGCGGAAACGCGCTCATGCGGAATCCGTTCCAGCGCGAAATCCAGCACGGCGTCCAGCCGCGCGTTCATACCCGCCGTAACGACGATTAGTCCGCCCATTGCGTGTTAAACTCCTTTAGCCGGTTATAGCTATCGCGGACGCGTTCGAACAGGCGCGCGTCGAGCGGTTCGCGCAGCATCACCGACCCCTTGCCGCTCAATCTGGTGCGGCAGCCAAAATAGGCCCCACCCAGCGGAACCGCCGCGTCATGCCATTCCCCGCGCGCCATGCGCAAAACCGAAATCGCCGCGGAGGAAAGCCCCGGCGCGATATAAGGCTTGTAGCCGAGTTTTCGAATTTGCAGATTCGCCTCCACAGTTGCTTGCGTCAGACGCCGGGAAAGCGCGTCGTCATAGCCGCTGTCCGGCGCATTGGCAATCACGAGCCCCTGCCCGTGCGGGCCGAACGCGCGGAGTTCCGGCGCGGAAATTCCCTCGCGTTTTGACGTGTATTCCGCCCGCGCGCGCATCACCCCAAGGCCGAAGCCGCGCACCTGTTCCGGCAGAAGACCTGCCCAGTCGAACTCCCCGCGCTCGTTTTGATTGCTCAGTAAGAACACCGCCCGCGAAAGCTGATCCACAGGGTCGGACACCTGCGCAAACAGACCCGTAAACCCGCTTTCCCGCGCCTGAACAGCATAGGCGCGCAGCATGTCGCGGTTGGCCTTGTACTGGCTCATGCGGACGTCCGCGCCCTCTTCGCCCACAGGCGGCACCCCGCGCGAAGCGGTAAAGAGCAGCACGTCGCAGTCAAACAGCGCTTCTTTGGAAACAATCGAAACTTCCGGCAGCGCCGCTCCGTCGGTAATCGGCAGAATCTGGTTCAGCTCGGCCTCGTACCGCGCCATGCGGGATTCGTCCGGATCGAAGATACCGATGCCGCCGAGGTCGGTTCCGAGCAGCTTCAGCCCCGTGAGCACCGTTCCGCCCACGTCGCCAAGCCCGATCAAATGAAACCTCATCTGTTTGTTCTTTTTGTTCTGCCGCGCTTCGAACGCGCTGAGCACATCAAACCAGCGGGCAAACGCCGTGTTGACCACGCTTGCGCCATGCAAGCGAACAAACCGCGCCGTTTCGTCTGCTTGATCGGCAGGCACAAACGGCAGCAACAGGTTCGCGCCTTCCGGTTCGTCCCGTTCGGCAAGATCGGAAATGGCGAAAAAGCCCCTGCTGTTTAGCGGATCGCGGTAAACGAGAAACACAAGCGGATCGGACGGCGATTCGATCTTCTCCGCGCCTTTGGGCAGCGTTCCGCCCGCCGGGCAGAAACAGCAATCTCGATAGCGGTAAAATTCCATAAGGCTACACATCCTCCGCGGTGGAGATGCGGCGCATCTGGCGGATATCGTCCCTGAGGCATGCCGAAGCCAGCGCGTTGAGGTCGTATTGCATGTTCGCGCCCTTATCCGGCAGACGCGGACGAACCAGCGCTTCACCGAGCCTGCGCAGCGTCAGCCCCGTGCCCTGCAGCTTCAGGTACCGTTCTTCCAGAACGGTCATCACCGTGAGTGCGTTTTTCAGCGCCACGCGGGAATACTGCCGGATGGCGGGCGGCGGCGCGCCGTGCAGGTATTTGGGGTACTGATACGGCAAAATCAGGTTGATGCTCGGCGGATAGTCCCTTGCCCCAATCTCGCCCGAGACGCTGTCCCCGCCGATGAACGGAAACAGCAGGCTCTCCGTAAACCAGTAGAGCATGTTCGGAATAAAGTATTCGCAGTCCACCTCGCGCTTTTGCTCGCGCATGAGGTCGAGTCCGCGCCCGGAGAGAACGCCAACGATGATGCGCTCAATCTCCACACCCTCCTGCCGGAACAGCGGGTCGAGCTTTTCGAGCCGGTAACCGTTATGCAGCAAGTCGTCAATTAAAAGCACCGGACGGCGAAAGGATTTGAGCGTCTTGACCTGATTGACCAGCGGCGAATAGCCGGGGGATTCCATGATATCGAACCCGCTCTCGTCCGCGTGGAAGACCTTGTCCGCATGGAGCGCTTTGGTCACGGTGTTGGGCACGATCGTATCCGCGAGGATCTTGCCGTATGGCACGCACATGTATTTGCCGTACCGTTTTTCGCCCGGCGGAACGTCCGCAACTCCGTTACAGGCGCGTACTTTTTCGATCAAGCCAGCATTGATGGCCTCCATATCGAAACAGAGCAGCAGCTTGCCCGGAAAGAGATTCGCAATCGCCCGCCGCAGCGAAGGCCGCGTGGACATCACCGCCGCAGCGACCGCTTCGTCGCTGGCAAACGGCTCCTTGATGCGCTGCAGAGCGTCCTCAATGAGCACCAGCGGCGAGCGCATATCCGCATACAGCAGGTCACTCTGCCCCGGAACGGGCAAAAAACCGGCTTGCGCGGCAAAGTCTGTTTCCGCTTCTTCGCGGCAGCGGTAGAGCGCGTAGGTATGCTCGCGCACGAGCGAACGCGCCAGCAGGTCGCAGAGCAGCGCGCGGAGCTCTTCCCCGCCGCCTTCGGTCTGTTCGATGAGCAGGATTCGTCCGGACGCGAGCTTGCGGACGATCTCCGCCGCCCCGCGCAGGCCATCAAGCGCGTCATATAAATCCGTCACGCCGACGCTTTTTGCGCGAATACGCGCGCGCACTACTCCCGCGCCGTCACGGAAGGCCGCGTCGTAGTACGTCCCGCTCTCGCGCACCTCGCACCCGCCGGAAGCGAGCGCTGTGATCTCGCGCTTATACTGCGGCATTCTGAGGTAGAGCCCGCGCGCATAGATGAAGTCCTGCACAACGGGGTCGACCAGCATGCCGATATCCATATCCTTGTCGATATAGTCGCGTATCTGCGTGGAACTCGCGGACTCATAATACGCGGGCAGCGAAAGCGAAACGATCTTGCCTTTCAGGATGTCCGTCGCTTTTCTGGGATCGTCCACGTGCGCGGTGTCCACGCGGGTAAAGAGAATGTGGTTATAGGTCGCAGCCGTCCCTATCCCTTCCTGCCGGTATGCGCTGGCATTGAGGATGACGTCGCTTCCCGCAACAAGATAGAGCTCCCGCCCCGGAAACAGCGCGCTGAGCTTAAAGAGATCGTCCGGCACAGCGAGGTTGACCGGGATATCGTCCGGAAAGAGATAGACGTCCGGCAGGCAGGCCGCGGACATGCTCGTAATCTGCCGCCGCATCAGCTTTGCCAGTGTGCGCTTGCTCCAGGAAAACTCGTCAACGGCGAGGTATACTTCAAACCCGCGGCTCTGAATCTCCTCGACAATACGCTTGTGCCCGGCGGAAAACGGGTCGAACGTGCCGGGGAAAAACGCCACCTGCCGAAGCGGCGGAAAATCAAACCCGCCCTCGGTTTCGCAGAGCGTGATAAAGCGGTAGAGGTGGTTGAGCATGGCCGCTTCGTTGAAGAACGCAAGCATGCCGTCCTGCCGCTCGCCAAGGAGCGTGAGCAGTTTTTTGCCAAACCGCACCAGGCAGTCCCGCCGCGCGGAGAGCGGGCAGTTGTTGTTGCCAAAGTAATTGCGGCAGATCACCTCGAGGGCGGTGAGCCGGATGCCGTCGTCAAAATGCGCAACGCCCGTAAGCAGCAGTCCGAACACGCGCTCGGTTACGGCTCCAAAGCGCGCGGAATCGTCGCTGGAATACACCGAAAGCATGGTGCAGAGCGTCGAGAGCGCCGCACGCGCGGCGCGCGTGTTGCTGGCGCGCAGCAGGCCTTCGAGATAGTCGATCCCCTCGTCCATCTCCTTCTCCGGCACGCTGCAGATGAGCCTGCCGAGATACGGCGGAATGTAACCGGAAATCTCGTTTTGCCCCGTTTCGAGTTCGCGCAGCAGGTCGATCATGATTTCGTTGCGCTGATCGACCGAAAGATAGGCGGAAATCTCCACCAGCGCTTCACCCGCGCGTTCGCGAACGGGCAGATGCTCGCTCACCGAAAGCAGGTTCGAAAGATGCATGGCGATATGAAACGCTTCTTCCGAATTCTCGCAGACATATTCGCAAAGGCGGTCGATCTGGGCGAGCTTCATCGTCCAGGGAATGCTGCTTTTGAGGTTGGAAAGGTAGATTTCCGCAATCGGCAGCGGCGGAACCGGCAGTGCCGCAAGTCCTGCGCGCACGCGCAGGTGGTTGAGCAGCCAAACGGAGGCGAACTCCGCGTCCTGCGGCAGATGGACGCCCTCCATCGAGCGTTCCAGCAGTTCCTGGTCGCCGTCGGCAACGGCTTCCAGACTCTTGAGCGCGCAGATGCGGATCCGCGCTTCAACCGAACAAGCAGCCGCAGAGAGGATCGGCGCCATGCGCTGCGCCTCTATGCGCCGGATTACGTCCCGCGGGACATGCGGCAGCGCGTCCATCAGCACAAACAAATCTTCGCTGCCGCTTGAAAGAATGCGGTGATAGAGCTTTTCCCAATAGCCGCGCCGCTCTTCCGGCAGGCAGTGGGCAAACAAGCTGCCGGCGATGGTCTTGAGCGAGTTCGAAATCCGCGCGGCATGTTTTTGCGAAATCTTATAGTCCGGGTGCAGGCAGAGCTCGATATACTCTTCCCAGAGCGTGATCGACTCGCTGAGCACCGCGTGCAGTGCGGGCGCAATGGCCAGCGCGCCCGCCCCGCGCGGGAGTTCCTTGCGGTAGCGCGGGCCGGAGTTGGCGAGGATATAACCCATGATGCGCCCCGCGTGCCGCCGTACGTCGCCGTCGTGATGCATGAGCAGTTCATATAAAAACCGTAGGGTGAGCAGTTTGTGTGTGCGCGTCATATACGTGCTGTACTCTTCAAACAGCAGCAGATACGTGCGGATGCGGCTGAGGTTCTTTTCGTCCCGCGCCATCTCCAGCAGCGCTTCAAACGAGTCGCTCACGGTGATGGTTCGCATGAGGTGGATGTTGTTGTCGAACGCGTGGTTGCAAAGCGCGCGGATCACCTCGCCCTGCGAAAGCAGCGCCGCGTCCCGCTTTTGTATCTGCGGCGGCGTTTTTTCGTCCAGTTCGGCGATCACACCGTTGCTTTCCAAAAACCGCTCAAAATCGTCCAGTTTTTTATAAACGGTTTCGTATTTTCTGCGCTTTTCGTTCGTCATGTCCGCGAGCTTATCAAACACGCGGTCGCGCGCTTCCAAAAGAGTACAGACGCAGGTTTGCTCCTTGCCGTTTTCCAGGCGGTCGGCGCGGACGCGGAAGTCCGCGTAGATGAGGATCAGCGACTCGATCGGCAGGTTCTCAAACTCCAAATCCCAGGTCGAGTGATTCGCGGCAATATGCGCAATATCCGGCATGCCGCCGTCTTCCAGCCATTTCCAGGTGTAATAATAATGCAGGTACGGGATCCGCTGCGTATCCTCGCCGCGGCAGCCGAACTTGCCGATATCGTGCGCCAGCGACGCCGCTCCTACCAGAGCTACGTCCACGGGCAGCCCCGCACGAACGGCCTGTCGCGCCGTTTGCAGCGCAACATGGCGCACGCCGAACGTATGCCCCGCCGGGTCGAACGGCATGATCTCGCGACCGATCCGCAGCAGTTCCCGGTAATTGCTTTTTTTAATCGTATCGGAAAACAACGCGCACTGATCCGCGATCGGGCTTTTGCCGACTTCCTCTTCCGTCACCGGCAGGCAGTCGAGCAACGGATCGAACGCGTTCTCGCGCTCAATATCGAGCAGCCGCGAGAGCACCGAAAGGTAAAATTTCAGCGCGCTTTTCTGCCCCTTGTCCGCTCTGGGCGCGCCGGAATACGGGTAGAGCCCGGCAGAAAGCGATTCGTAGGCAAACGGCAGAATCCCCTCTTCGGGCAGTTCGCTCATGCGCTTCATCACCGGCGCGCAAAGGTTGGCTGCCGCCTCGCAGGAAACGCGCCCGCCGCACAGATGCAGAAATTTCGAATCAAAGCTCGTCCGCGCGGTCCAACTGCGCAGCTGCTTGACGGAAATGCCCGCGCTTTTGGCAAACTCCGCGTAAAAAGCGTCTGCCATGGTGAAATTCGTATTGCGTTCGTCCACTGTTGTGCCTCCGTTAACGCGGCGGGACTTGGCTGGCATCCGCCGCTGAATGACCTGCGATACTGGCAAAGGGATAGAATTGTTCTTATCTGCTAGTTCTATTCTAATAAGGAAGAGCCAAAGTGTCGAGAAAAACTATTATATAAAATATGGACGCCCCATCCGGGGCGCCCGTAAAAAATATGGGGTTCACAGGGGCGTGCCCCTGAGCGGGGTTTGGGGCGGAGCCCCATCGTTCTTCCCTTTATCTTTTCAACGGCATCATGCCGCGCACCTGAAACGCATATTCTTTTGGCACGCTCACGCGCACAACCGCCGTGCTCTGCGCGCTTTTTCGGAGGATGACGTCTTCCACAACCGCGTCGCAGACGGTGTTGCCTTCATTGTCCCGCGCGGAAACGGTCATGCCCTTCTCCGGCAGCGGCAGGTACTCGTAGGGAAAATCCACGCTCGCGCGCCCTTCGGCAAACGCGTCGTCCACAAGAAAGCAGGCTTGTCCGGGACAGGCGGCAACGCAGAGCCCGCAGCCCGTGCACTTTTCAGGAAACGTTATTGGCAGGTTCGTAATATCGCCCTCGATCACGATCGCGCCGGAAGGACAGGCATGGCGGCAGGGATCGCAGGGAATCTGTTCCCGGCAGTCGATCAGGATTTTTCGCATGACGCGCCCTCCTTTGCCGTAAAGGGAATATCCTCGGTTTCCGCCAGCAGGTCGAGCCGTATCGGCGTAACCGGCAGGCGCAGACTCCCCGGCAGATAACGATCCACCGGCATATTGTAATAGCAGGCAAGCATCCGCGCCACGAGCCGCTTACAAGTGCGCCCCTGGCAAAAGCCCATACCCGCGCGCGTCGCTTTTTTGACCGCTTCCAGCGAGTCCGCGCCGCCACGGATAGCTTCCATAATCTCTTCGGAAGTCACTTCTTCGCAGCGGCAGACGATCTCCGCGTTCAGTCCATCGCGTTCCATAAAGCCTCCTTGGCCGTGCGTCGCTTCTCACCGAACGGGCCGCACCTGAGCGCGTTGAGCCGTTCCAGCAGAACGCGTTTGTTCTCCTCGTACTCTTCTTGTGTCAGGTGGCCCAGCGCGTATGCCGCGCGACAGCCCGCCATGTGCCCTTCGTCCAGCGCGGTGCTCGCTTCCTCAATACCCGTGAGATCGCCCGCAACGAGGATATTCGCGCAGGTCGTCTCCATATCCGCCCCGTGCAAAGGCAGTATCCCGCCCAGCGCGGGCGAATAGGCCATCTTGCAGCCGCCGACCCCCGCAAGCTCCACCCGCGGCGAAAGCCCCACCGCGAGAGCCACCGTATCGCACGCTATCGCTTCTTCCGTTCCCGGAATCGGGCAGAAGCACGCGTCCACTTTGGAAATCACGATGCTCTCCAAGCCGTCCGTCCCGTTTGCGCCTATAATCGTATGCCCCGTAAGGATAGGTACGCCCGCGCGCTTGACCTTTGCCGCGTGGACGCCGTAGCCGTTGATCTTCTGCGCGGCTTCCAGAATGCAGGCAACATCCGCGCCCGCCTGTAAAAGCTGGTAGGTGACGATGAGGCCGACGTTGCCGGAGCCAACGACCACAAAGCGCTTGCCCGGCAGAACGTGCTGGACGTTGATCATGGTCTGCACCGCGCCTGCGGTCATCACGCCGGGCAGCGTGCACCCGGGAAAGCTCAGCGCGTTTTCCGTGGCTCCCGTGGCGAGTACGATCTTTTTGCCAAAATAGCGTTCGCTGGTTTCGCCGTTCGTCGCGGTTACGCCGCCGTCGGGATACACGCCCCAAACGCGCACGCCCAGCCGGAACTCAACGCCGAGCGATTCCGCTTCGGAAAGCAGGTTCTGGCCGATAAGGTATCCGCGCGTGCCCGCGTAGTGCGCTTCCGAACCGAAAAATTTATGGATCTGTTTAAAGAGCTGCCCGCCGGGACGGCTGTTTTCGTCCAGCAGCAGAACGCTCGCGCCGTGCTTTTTTGCTTCGATCGCCGCGCCCAGCCCCGCGGGACCCGCACCGACGATGATGACGTCATATGCTTCCATCATCAGCTCTCCGCCTCCGTTTTCCCGTGACCTTCCTGCGTGCGCACGACCATGCCAGCGCGAACGATCGTCATGCATGTGCGCTGATTCGGCACGCCGTCGATCTCCATCACGCAGTCGGTGCACTGGCCGATGCCGCAGAACAGCCCTCTTGGCTCGTGCCGCTTTGCGGTATGCCGAAACACACGGATGCCGTTTGCCAAGAGTGCGGCGGCAACGGTTTCTCCCTCATACGCAAACAGTGTTTTGCCGTCTACATCGATTGGTATTTCCGCTTTCGCTTCCAAATTCAAAATTGGATGGTGTGTGATTCGATGTTCTGTTTCCTCTCCGGATTTTAACAAGGAATCAGGCTCCCGTGTCACGTTGTCCAACGTTGTTTCACCGCCTTTTCGAGTTGAGTATACAGTAAATTTTACCCTAAAACAGCCCCGTTTCAGGCTGAATGGATAAAGTTGCACAATTGTGCAGCAATTATACGTATACATTCCGAGCATGTGTAGTTTATTATGTATTTGAAGGGCGGCCTGCCGTCCGACACATCTTTTTTAGGAGGGAAACCATCGTGAAAAAAATTCTTGCTTTGCTCTTCGCCATGGTGATGGTTCTGTCGTTATTTGCCTGCACCGCGCAGGAAGCGGCCGAAGCTACCGAAGCCCCCGCGGAAGCGACCGAAGCAACTGCCGAAGCCACCGAGGCTCCTGCGGAAGCAACCGAAGCGCCCGCCGAAGCGACTGAAGCGCCCGCAGCAGCAGCCGTACAGCGCATCATCGTCTGGAACAACGCCATCACAGACTTGACCGCCAGCGATCAACAGCGTTCGGAAGGCGACCTGCGCTCTGCTTACTCGATCAAAGATGTCTGCGACAAATGCGGCATTCAGGTCGGCGACAAAGCCTCCGTCATCGGTTCCGACGGCTATGTCGGCGAAGAAGTCGGCAGCGACCTTCTCCTGAAGTACCTGACTCTGGAAGGTGAAAATGCGCCCATCGTCGTTGGCGAAGCGCAGGATCCCGATTGGGCGGTCTGGGAAGTTGCCTACATCAACTTTGGTACCGACGTGATCATGACCTCTTACAAGGACAAGATCAGCGTCAAGGACGTGTTTGAAGCAGTCGGCATGGCCGATGCGGAGAGCTACGACTTCATCTGCACGGACGAATACACCCAGAACGTTGTCGCGGCCGATATCGCGGACTGCTATATCTCCTGGATTGACGACCGCATTGACGCGGAAGTTCCGGGCATTGGCGACTATACGCTCTACAGCATCCTCTACATCCAGCCCCATGTTGGTTAATTCCCTTTGACAGGTTCAAAACAAACGGCTGGCGCGAAGAACTCGCGCCAGCCGTCCAAATTATATCCCGCAGGGAAGTCTAATCCGGTTTCCAGTCAACAGATACACATATTCTCATAAACGCTATCAAAATGCTTATCCCGCCGCGCTAAGCCGCGGCGCGCCAATACAAACACCTTTCATTCAGCCAGGGGCAATCTTTTCGTAAACGGAGGAATCCATATGGCACTAAACAGAGAACGGCTCAAGGGACTCTACCGCGATATGTACCTGATCCGCGTTTTCGAGGACGTCATCAAGGAATACGCCGCCAACGGCACCATTCCGGGTTTCGTGCATCTCTCCACTGGGCAGGAAGCCTGCCAGGCGGGCGTGGTGCGCGCGCTCAGAACCACCGACTATAAATACCCCGACCATCGCGGCCACGGAGCCATCCTGCTCTGCGGCACCGACCCCAAGTACGTCATGGCGGAGATCTTCGGCAAATCCACCGGCATCAACGGCGGACGCGGCGGCTCCATGCACGTCCATGACTGGAGCTGCCATAACCACGGCTTCAACGGCATTCAGGGTTCGACGGTCGTCACCGCGCTTGGCACTGCCTTTGCCGCCAAGTACCGGCATACGGACGACGTTTCCGCCGTATTCATGGGCGACGGCACATTGGGTGAAGGCACCTGCCACGAAAGCATGAACATGGCCGCGACCTGGAAACTGCCGATCGTTTACTGCCTGATCAACAACGGTTATGCCATCTCAACCCCCTGCCGCATCGCGCATCCGCAAGCGGAGCTGCGCCAATGGGCGGATGGTTACGGCGTGCCTTCCTGGCGCGTGGATGGTAACGATATCGAAGCCGTTGTGGAAACCACCGAACAGGCGGTGGCGCTTGCCAGAAGCGGCGGCGGCCCTTCGCTGATCGAGTTCGTCACCTACCGCTGGCAGGGGCATTTCGCGGGCGACCCCGCTTCCTACCGCCCGGAAGAAGAAGTGGCCTACTGGAAGAGCCGCGACCCCGTAAAGCTCACGCGAAACGTATTAATGGAGCGCGAAGGCGTTGCGGAAGAAGAACTGCTCGCCATTGAGTCGGATGTCAACGCGCAGATTCAGGAGATGTTGCGCTTCTCCGTGGAAAGCCCCGTTCCGGAGGTTTGCGACGCGCTGACCCATGTTTATGAAGGGTTCCCCGTGGAGGTGTCAAAATGAGCCGCCAACTGACATATACCAAGGCTATTAACGAAGCCATGATTCAGGAGATGGAGCGAGACGATTCCGTTTTCATCCTTGGCGAGGACGTTGCCCGTATGGGCGGCGATTTCGGGCTGACTCAGAATATCTACCACCGCTGGCCGGACCGGATTTTCGATACCGCGCTTTCGGAAGCGGCAATCGTCGGCCTTGCCAACGGAGCTGCCATCGCGGGATTGCGCCCCATCGCGGAGATCATGTTTGCGGATTTTGCGGGCGTTGCGTTCGACCAGATCGTCAACAGCACCGCCAAGCTCAACTTCATGTTTCAGGGCGAGGCGAACTGCCCCGTTGTCATCCGCGCGCCGCAGGGCGCAGGCATCCGCTGCGCATACCACCATTCCGCGGCGGTCGAGAGCTGGTTTTTAAACACGCCGGGGCTAATCATCGTTTCTCCCGCCACTCCCTACGAGGCGAAAGGGCTGTTGATTTCCGCCATCCGCAGCAACGATCCGGTGCTGTTTTTAGAGCATAAAATGTTGCTCAACGCCAAAGGCGAAGTGCCGGAAGAGCCGTACGCGCTGCCGCTGGGCAAAGGTGTGATTGAGCGTGAGGGTAAGGACGTGACCATCTGCGCGCTGCAGATCACCGTCGGCATGGCGCTCAAAGCAGCTGCCCTGCTCGAAAAAAAAGGCATCTCCGCCGAAGTGATCAACCTTCGCACTATCAAGCCTTACGACGAAGCGCTGGTTGCCGAATCGGTCGCCAAAACGAGCCGACTGGTCGTTGCGCAGGAAGGCCCCAAAGTGGGAGGCTGGGCGGCGGAAATCTCCGCTATGATCACGGAAAAGTACTTCGAGTACCTTTCTGCCCCCATTGGGCGCGTGACCTGTCTGGATATCCCGGTGTCGTTCGCGCCCGTGCTGGAAGACTACTATATGCTCACTCCGGACGATATCGTCCGCGCGGCAAAGGCCGCGGTAGTGTTCTAGCCGTTCGAACAGCGAACCCTTTATCAAACGATGCCCGCCGGTTGTTTGGCGGTCGTTTGGAGGAGTCCAACATGGCAGTCAAAGAAAAAATGCCGAAATTCGGCTTATCTGAAGCATTTTAGCCGAATCCTAACTGAAACCCTGAACAGAACCGATGCCCGCCGGTTGTTTGGCGAACGGTTGGAGGAGTCCAATATGGCAGTCAAAGAAAAAATGCCGAAATTCGGCTTATCTATGGAAGAAGGCATCCTTGGCGAGTGGCTCGTGCCCATTGGCGCCGCGGTCAAACGCGGCGAGCGCATTGCCGTAATCGAAGCGGAAAAACTCACCAACGACGCGCTGGCCACCGCGGACGGCGTGATGCTCAAATACTACCTTGAGCCGGGCGATACCGCGCCCTGCGGCGAACCCATCTGCCTGATCGGCAGCGCGGGCGAAACGGACGGCGACGCGCCCTCCGCCCCCGCTCCCGCGCCTGTCTCCGCGCCGCGTGCCGCGGACTGCACGGTGGACACGATAACTTCCGCCACGCCGCGCGCGCAGTCAATTATCGATTCACGCGGACTCGACGCAAAGACAATCCCCGCAACGGGTAAACACGGCGAGATTACGATTGACGACGTACGCGAAGCAGTCAACGCCCCCGCGCCCGCCGCGCCGGAAGGCCCAATCGCCATTACCCCGCGTGCCAGAATGCTGGCCGAAAAACTGCATCTATCCTATTCACATATCCGCGGCACGGGGCTTCTGGGCATGATCACGGTTGCGGACGTCAAAGCGCAGGGCAAGCCCGCGAATGAAGCAAAGATCATTCCGATGAACGGCATCCAGCGCGCAACCGCCGTCGCCATGAAAAAGAGCCTCGACAACACCGCGCAGACTACCGTCTGCATCGAAAGCGCTTTTGGCGCAATGGTTGCGGCGTATCAGCGCCTCAAGCCGTTCTACGCCGCCGAGGGAATCAAGCTTTCCTACACAGCGATGATCGTATACGCCGTCTCCCGTGCGCTTTCGCACCGCGAGGATGTGCGCATGCAGTATCTCGACGAAAAGAACTTCGTCCTTCCGGGCGGCATCCATATCGGAATTGCGATCGATACGGAAAAAGGCCTGATCGTCCCCGCCGTGCGCAATGCGGATCAAAAGACGCTCCGCGCGCTCTGTCAGGCGATTTCGGATCTCTCCGCCCGCGCCAAGAGCGGAAAACTCACCGAAGCGGACTTTAGCGGCGCGGTCACGACCATCACGAATCTCGCCATGGCGG
This sequence comes from Clostridiaceae bacterium, assembly GCA_039683415.1. GTDB lineage: Bacteria > Bacillota > Clostridia > Christensenellales > CAG-138 > UBA7703. Next base: position 512,544 of record JBDKRL010000001.1, on the reverse strand, counting down.
GCGCAACCTCCTTTACGCCGATTCTGAACCCGCCGGAAACGACGATTCTCGGCGTCTGCAAGCTCCGCGACATGCCGGTGGTCAAAAACGGCGGCGTGTTCGTGGAACCCGTGATGAACCTTTGCCTGACTTACGATCACCGCGTGCTCAACGGCGCGCCCGCCTGCCGCTATCTGCAGGAAGTGACCGATCTGCTCAACGAAACGGACTGGAAATAAGATAATCCTGTTCCCAACTTCCGTTTTTCGTATTTTGTTCAACGATCCATCTGTTTTTCCCGGAGGTGAACTTGCATCATGCTACAGTATGACCTTATCGTCGTCGGCGGCGGGCCGGGCGGCTATGTCGCGGCCATCCGCGCTTCTCAGCTCGGCAAAAAAACCGCGCTGATCGAACGCGAACGCGTCGGCGGCGTCTGCCTGAACCACGGCTGTATCCCCACCAAAACGCTTTACCGCACCGCCGAGGTGCTCAGCGAAGTCTCTTCCGCAGCGAGCTACGGCGTGCACGCGGAAAACGCTTCCCTCGACCTTGCCGCCGCGCGGGCGCGCAAGCAGTCGGTCGTGGACACGTTGGTTTCCGGCGTGCAGTCTCTGCTCAAGGCCAACGGCGTGGACGTGATTCCTGGCGAAGCGTCGTTTACCGGCGCAAAAACGCTTGCCGTCGGAAGCGAAACCTATACGGCAGGTTCAATCGTTCTTGCAACCGGCAGCAAGACCGCGGCGCTCCCCATCGAAGGCATCGGTCTCGATGGCGTACTGGACAGCACCGCCGCGCTCCGGCTCGACGAAATCCCCAAAAGCCTTGTCATCATCGGCGGCGGCGTCATCGGCGCGGAGCTCGCGGGCATCTACCGGGCGTTTGGTGCGGAAGTCACGATTGTTGAATTCCTGCCCGCCATCCTCTCCACGCTCGACGGCGAACTGGCGAAGTTTGCCGCAAAGCGGCTAGCGGCGCAGGGCGTACGAATTCTGACCGCGACGAAAGTTACCAAGATTCAGGGAACACGCGGGAATCTGACCGTTACCGCCGAAGGCGAAAAAGGCGCATTGGATCTGGCTTGTTCGCATGTCCTCTCCTGCGCAGGCCGCGTGCCGAACACGGGCGGTCTGAAGCTCGAAGCCGCAAGCATCGCGTTCGACCGCAAGGGAATCAAAGTAGACGAGAATTATCAAACGAACGTCCCCGGCGTCTATGCCATCGGAGACGTGACCGGTAGGGTAATGCTCGCACATGTCGCTTCCGAGGAAGGGCGCGTCTGCGTTGAGCGGATCTGCGGGCTTTCTTCCCGCGTGGACTACGCGCTCGTGCCGAGCTGTGTGTTTGCCTATCCGGAGTTGTCTTCCATCGGCAAAACCGAGGAACAGCTCAAAGCCGAAGGAATCGACTATGTCGTATCGCGCTTCCAGTTCGCGGGCAACGGCAAGGCGCTCTCGCTCGGAGAAACGGAAGGCTTCGTCAAGATGCTCGCTAAGCACGACCTTTCCGAGATTCTCGGCGTGCATATCGCGGGCGCTCATGCCAGCGACTTGATCGCCGAATCCGCCATGGCCATGAAGTCCATGCTCACGGTGGAAGAAGCCGCAAACACCATGCGTGCGCATCCGACGCTCAGCGAAGCGGTTATGGAATGCACACAGCGGTTTTTAGGCGAAGCGATACACGTTCCGCCGAAAAAAAAGCTGTAATCTATTACCATCGTTTTGTTTTTTATAAAGTTAGTTAGCCGGAGGTAAGCCCCATGCCCCGCACCATCATCCGCGCAGGCTGCCTGCTCTCCCCCGAGGGACTCATATGGAACGCGGGCGTCGCGCTGAACAACGGGCGCATTGAACGCGTCGCGCCGAATGCCGAACTCCTCCCCGCACCGGGCGACGAACTGATCGAAGCGCCCGACCGCCTGCTCGCGCCGGGATTTGTCAACGGGCATACGCACTGTTACGGCATGCTCTCCCACGGCATCACGGCGGAAGCGCTGGTCACGGAGTTTTCAAGCTTTCTGGAAGAGTTCTGGTGGCCTTATGTGGAAAACCGGATCGACCACGACCTCGTCCGCGCCACAGCCGAGTGGAGCATGGCGGAGTTGATCGACAGCGGCGTGACCACGTTTACGGACGTGCTGGAAGCGCCAAACGCACTTCCTTTTGCGCTGGAAGCCGAGCGGGAAGTCGCGCAAGCAGCGGGGCTTCGCGGTATCCTCACTTTCGAAGCCTGCCAGCGCGTCAGCGAAGAAAACGGCGCGCTGGGGCTCAAGGAGAACGCGGATTTCGTCCGCGCGCACAACAAACCGGGTTCGCTGATCACCGGCATGATGAGCATCCACACCCTCTTTACCTGCGACGAGCGGTTTGTAAGAAGCGCAAAAGCGCTCGCGGACGAGCTGGACTGCGATATCCACATGCATCTTTCCGAAAGCGTGTTCGAGCCGAATTGGTGCATGAGCCGTTACGGAAAGCGCCCAGTGGAAGTCTACGACGAATGGGGCTTCCTCGATTCCCGCGTTGTCGCTTCCCAGTGCGTGCAAATGGAACCGTTCGAACTCGACCTGCTGGCCAAGAACAGCGTTCGCGCTGTGCATATGCCGCTCTCCAACTGCGAAGTCGGCGGCGGGGTCGCTCCCGTTTCGGAAATGCTCATGCGGAACATCCCCGTCGGCCTCGGCTCGGACGGGTACGTCAATAACTTTTTCGAGATCATGCGCGGAGCGTTTTTAATACCCAAGGCGCATTTTCAGAGTACGTCGATCATGCCCGCGCGGGCTGTTTACGAAATGGCGACCTCGCTGGGCGCAAAAGCGATTGGTATTCCCGATACGGGACGAATCGAAGCGGGCTGCCTTGCGGACTTGATCACCATCGATCTCGATACCCCGACCCCCATCAACGAACACAATGTCTACGATCAGCTTGTGCTGTTTCGAAATCCCCAGAACGTGTGCGACGTGCTCGTCAACGGCCGTTTTCTCAAAAAGGATCACCGTTTGCTCACCGTCGACGCGGATGCCGCAAAGCAAGCGCTGCGCGAACGCGCATCTTGCTTTTGGGCAGGAAATTAAGGAGGCGAACCCATGTTTGACCCGAAAACCTTATCAGGCGCTGATATCTCCACCGAATTGTGCGGCATCAAACTGCGCTCGCCGTTTATCCTGAGCTCCGGCCCGCTTGGCTACGGCGCAAAGGGCTTGATCCGCGCGCACCAGGCAGGCTGCGGCGCGGTGGTTACCAAGACCATCCGCATCGGCCGCGCCATCAACCCCGTGCGGCATATCGCAGCTTTTGGCAACACCTCGCTGGTCAACTGCGAAAAGTGGTCGGATCTCGAACGCGAGCAGTGGTATGAAAAGGAGATCCCCGAGACCAAAGCCGCTGGCGCTGTTGTCATCGCCTCGATCGGGCATACGCCCGAAGAAGCGCGCGTGATCGTCAAGGACGCGCAGAAGGCGGGCGCGGATATGATCGAGCTGGTTTCCTATACCGAGGAATCGCTTCTGCCGATGCTGGAAATCGCCAAGAATCTCGCCGATATCCCCGTTTTATGCAAACTCTCCGCCAACTGGCCGGACGCGGCGGCAACAGGACTCCGGTGTCTTGAGCGCGGCGCGGACGGCATCTGCGCCATCGACTCCATCGGCCCTGTGCTTAAAATAGACGTCGAACACGCGCGTCCCGTTCTCTCCGGCGCGGAAGGCCGCGGCTGGATGAGCGGCGAGGCGCTGCGCCCGCTGAGCCTGCATGTCAACGCCGCCATCGCAAAGGCCGCGCCGGACTTCCACAGCCTCTACGGTTCCGGCGGCTGCATGAGCGCGCACGACGCGGTGGAATACTTCATGGCGGGCTGCTCCTGCGTGGGCGTCTGCTCCATCGGCATCCTCAGAGGCATCGATTCGGTCGAACGCATGTGCCGCGACCTTTCGGCGCTGCTGCAAAAGCTCGGCTATCCTTCCGTTGCCTCCGTTCGCGGCGCGGCACTGCCGTATATTCCGGATCGGGACGTTGTCTCTAAACTGAAATTCACGTTCGAGCCGTTCGCCAGCGAACGCACCGGCGCGCGCGGCTGCTCGAACTGCCGCCGCTGCGTCACCGTTTGCGCATACGGCGCGCGCTCGCTCGATTACCCCAATATGAGCGTGGACACCTCGCTCTGTCGCGACTGCGGCGCCTGCGCGGACGTCTGCCCGACGGGCGCTCTCTCCGCGGAAATCCTTCCGCAAACGCAGAGCGATCTTGCGCGGGAAGCCGAGCTGGAAGCACTCGATGAGAAAATCAAAGCCTTGCATTGACGCTTATTGAAAACCTACTTTCCGGAAGAGAACAGGGCTTACTAATCTCAAAAAGAAATATATAATATATCATGATACGTATCCGCACGAGGAATCGAGGGAAATCAACGTCAGTATGCAGGAAAAAACACCACTGAGCAAAATCGGGAGCTACAGCTCCGCAATTTTCAAAACTCTCTTGTCCCAATTGGAGCAGTTCGGCCTCACCTCGGTTCGTTCCGCCTGCGGCGCAGAGGTGCTCTTTGCAGATCATGACGGAATTGGCGCAGCTTCCGGTGGCGCGCTGGCGGCGGCGCTCTGTCAGGGAGGACTGGCGGACGTAAGCAACTACACGGCCGATTTCGGCGGCAAAACGTTGCCTTATGTCCGCTCAAAGACGACCCTGCCGCGCCTGGCCACGCTGACACTGCAGTCGGCGGATTGCTTCGAGGGCGTAATGCTCTCCGGGCCGGTCAAGCTGCATCTCGACTCGTCGTCGGAAGTCGAGTACAACGAAGACCCCTCCTGCGGCAGTTATTCCCTGCTCGTTCAGGCGGACGCCGTGCCTTCCGATAACTGGATGGCTTCGCTTGCCCGCAGAGCAGGCTGCAGGCCGGAACAGCTCACCCTGCTCGTTTCGCCGCAGACGCGCCTGCTGGGAGCCGCGCAGATTGCGGGACGCATGAACGAAAACATGATTTTTACGATAGAGCGTTCTCTGGGGCTGGACGCCTCCGTTGTCGCATCCATCGAAGGGTACGCCCCCGTCTGTCCGCCCGGCGCAAAGACGAAGCGAAAGAAGCCGCTCCTGCCGGACGATTACCTGCACTACGGCGCGTTTTCGCGCCTGACGCTGCGTCCGGGTGCGGGCGTTGACGCGCAGCAGCTCGCCAACGACCTCGCGTTTTGCTCGCTTTCGATCTTCGGTACGATGTTTGCCGACCTGCTGGAGCAGGCGGGCGGCGATTTTTTCAAAATTCCGAACCTGCTGCATATCAACAAGCTCGCGCTCGTCGAGGTCTTTGACCCCGAAAGCGGCAAAACCTGCCGCGCAGGCGAACTGCGGCCGGATCTGCTCGTATAACCTGACCAATACCTAAAAAAACGCTCTGCCCTGCCGGCGCGGCGCGCCGCATAACAATTAAGGAGGATTCGAACATGAAACGCAAAGTAATGATCGCCCTGTTTCTCTGTCTGATTCTGCTCTTCACCACCGCCTGCGGCAAAACGCAGACCGCTGCGGACACTTCCGGCGAGAGCGCCTCCACCGCCGCCGCCGAAGAGAGCGAATACGCCAATTTCAAAACCGCCATCATGCTCCCCGGCATCGAAGGCGAAAACGCCATCTTTAAAATGATTGCGGACGGCATCCGCACCGCCTGCGCGGATCTTGGCGCGCCGGAACCCAAGGTTGTCGAAGGCGGCGACCAGTGGACGGCATACGGCAAGTACCTTACAAGCCTTGCCGAAGCGGGCATTTACGACGTGATCTTTACGACCACGGACGTGATGCGATACTGCGTCAACGATACCCATCAAGCATATCCGGATCAAAAGTTTGTGCTGATCGACTCCGACCTCAACGGCTACCTCGACCAGTTCGAAGGCGGCGTAATACCGGACACGGTCTGGGGCGTTTCTTTTGACCTCTACCAGCTCGGTTATCTCGGCGGCTATTTCTGCGGGCTGGTCACGCAGAGCGATATGCCGCGCGCAAATGCCGATCTCGTGGTCGGTCTCGTGTTTACAGATGTGTACGACGCCTGGGAAGTGGACGTTAAAACCGGCTTCACCAACGGGGTCAAAGCCGCCAACCCCGATATCACGATCATCAATTCGATCATCGGCGACTGGGTCGATCCGCAAAAAGGCGCGGATGTTTCCCGTGCGCTGTTTGCGCAGGGCGCGGATATTATCTACTACACTACCGGCGCTTCCGCCTACGGTTGCGTGACCGAAGCCGAGGCGCAAAATAAATATGCCGTACCGGACGACAACAACGCCATCTCGCTATCTCCGGAAACCATCGTCGGCTGCACGCTCGTGCAGGGCTATCAGGCGGCGTACGACGCGGCTTACGGCGCGGTTACCGGCACGCTGGAATATGGCACTGGCCGCACGGTCGGCGCGGCGGAAGGCGTCATTTCGTTTACTTTTGACGACCCCGTCACGCAGGCTGCCGTTCCCGCGGACATTCTGGAAAAGATGCAGGCAGCGTATCAGGGGCTGATCGACGGAACCATCGACCCGCACACACCCATCGAATAAGCGCTGCGCGCTGTAAGGTTAACGGTACGAAAAGCTGGAATTTTTCTGGAAGGGACTTGTCCTATGTCGGCTTATCTGGAGATGCGGGGCATACAAAAAACCTACCGTTCGTTCGGGCGGGAAGTACACGCGCTCAAGGGCGTGGACTTCTCCGTCCAAAAAGGCACGGTACACGGCCTGCTTGGCGAAAACGGCGCGGGGAAATCCACGCTCATGAAGATACTCTCCGGCGTGGAGCGTATGGACGAAGGTGAAATCCGCATTGGCGGCAGCCTTGTCCGTATCAAAAACGCGATTACCGCCGCGCACTGCGGCGTCGGCATGGTGCACCAGCACTTTTCGCTGCTGGACGACTATACCGTGGTCGAAAACGTCGTTCTCGGCATGGAGCCGGTCAAGGCGCTCGGATTTGTGGACGAAAGAGCCGCCCGCAAAGCCGCCGAAGAAGCGGCAAAACAATGCGGCTTTTCCATCGAACTTGACCGCAAAGTAGCCACGCTCTCCATGGGCGAAAAACAGAAGGTCGAAATCATGCGCGCGCTGTTCGGCAAGGCCGACCTGCTGGTGTTCGACGAACCGACCTCCGTGCTCGTCGAGCAGGAAGTCCGGGGCTTGCTGGAAACCATCCGCATGCTGAAGGCTTCCGGCAAGACCATCGTCTATATCAGCCACAAGGTGGAAGAAGTGCTCGCCATTACCGACGAAGTCACCGTGCTGCGCGACGGCGAGGCGGTCTTTACCGGCAAAACCAGCGCGCTGGACGCGCAGGAAACCGTCCGCCTGATGGTAGGCAAAACACTTTCCCCGGAACTAGACCGTTCCACTTGCCGTCCGGGCGCTTGCGTGCTGGACGTCAAAGACCTCTATGTGAAAAACGGCCCTCTCTTTATGGTCAAGGGCGCAAACTTCTGCGTCTCCGCGGGAGAAATTGTCGGCATCGCGGGCGTCAACGGCAATGGTCAGCAGGAACTGCTCGAAGCGCTCTTTGGGCTCAGGGAATCTTCCAGCGGCGCTATCTCACTGCTTGGCAAAGAGATTTCGCACTTTTCCCCCTGCGCGCGCCGTAAGGCGGGCATGGGGTATATCCCGGAAGACCGCATCCATGTCGGTTCCTGCGCCACCGCTTCCGTTTCGGAAAACCTGCTGATCGACCGAAGGAATCAAAAACCCTTCTGCCACGCGGGCTGGCTTGATCCGCGCCCGCTGGAGCAGCTCTCCGGCGAGCTCATCGAGCGCTTCAGCATCAAGGCCTCGGACGGGCGGCATATCGTAGGCGGACTGTCCGGCGGGCATATCCAGCGGACGATCCTAGCTCGCGAACTCACCGCCGAGCCAAAGCTGCTGCTCGCGGCGGAAGTCACGATGGGGCTGGACGTCCTCTCCGCGCGGTATATCCACGACGAAATGCTCGCGCTTCGCGAAAAGGGGCTCGCCATTTTGCTCGTCTCGAGCAACATCAACGAAATTCTGGAGCTCAGCGACCGCGTGCTCGTTTTGCGCGGCGGCGAAATCACCGCGTGTCTGGAAAATACCTTTGCTCTCACGCGCGAAGAGATTGGCGAATATATGCTTGGCGTCAAACGGATGGAACCCGAAACCGGCGCGGCGCAGGAGGCGATGGCATGAAACAGGGCAAACGCACATTCTTTGAGCTGCTGGTCATCCTCTCCGGACTTGTGATGGCACTGGTCGTCATCCTTCTTTGCAGCGACGAACCCGCCGTTGCGCTCAAGTTCTTCTTTACCGGCCCGTTCTCGAGCGCGTATTTCTTTGGCGACATGCTCAACACCGCCGTGCCGCTGATCATCTGCGGACTTGCCGCAAGCGTTTCGTTTACGGCGTCCGTTTGGAACCTCGGCTTGGAAGGCATGGTCTATTTCGGCATGCTCACCGGCACGCTCTCCGCCGTCGCCATGGAAGGCTGGCCCGCCGCGGTCGCGATTCCGCTGATGTTTATCGCAGCGTTCGCGGGCGGCGCTCTGCTGGCGGTCATCTGTAACTTCTTAAAGCGCAAGTTCGATCTGGATGTGATGATGTCCTCGCTCATGCTCGCCAACGTGGTCTTTTACCTCGTCTTCATGCTGGTGGAAGGGCCGCTGCGCGATCTGGAGTCCGGCCAAGGCGTCACCACGAAGGCAATCCCGGAGGCATTCCGTTTTGCCAAAATTCTGGAGCCTTCCGACCTCAACACCACGCTGTTTCTCGCGCTGGCGCTGGCGGTGATCGTATACTTCGCCCTCAAGCGTTCGCGCGTCGGCTATGAAATCCGCATGACCGGGCAAAGCCCCGCGTTCGCGCGATACGGCGGCGTCAGCACGGCGGCGGTCGCGAGCCTTGCAATGATCTTTTCCGGCGGGCTTTCCGGCGTAGGCGGTATGACGTATGTGCTCAGCACGTCGTTTCGCGTGCGCAACCAGCTCTGCGGCATCGGCTGGAGCGGGCTTTCCATCGCCATGATCAGCCGTAACAACCCGCTGCTGGTGGTACCCGTTGCACTGTTCTTTGCTTACCTGACCAAAGGCGCGGAATGCGCAGCGCTGTTTGCCGATATCACACCGGACGTCTCCCAGATCATTCAGGGCGCAATCCTGCTGCTGGTCACCAGCGAAAAGCTGATTGAGTTCCTGGTGGGACGGCATAAGGATAAGAAGCTGTCCGAACAGAAGTCCAATAAGAAGGAGGCGGTTAACGCATGAACCAGTTCGTCTCCGGCTTTCTTTACACCATCATCGCCTACGGAACCCCGCTGATCCTCTGCTCGCTCGGCGGCATGATGACTGGGCTTTCCGGCAGGTTCAACCTCGGCATGGAAGGCATGATGCTTTTTGCCGCGTTCTTCTCGCTTTATTTTGCCAACCTCTGGAACAGCCTGCTGCTCGGCCTTTTGATGGGCGTCGGCATTACGGTTTTAATCGGGCTTTTCATGGCGCTAATGACGCTCCGCCTCGGAGTAGATATCTACATCGTCGGCATGGCCATCAATATCCTCGGCACGGGGCTGACTACATTTCTCATCTACGTGCTCACCGGTTCGCAGGGGTCGATCATCTACCCGGACGCGCCCCGGCTCGAAAAGCTGGCCACCCCGCTGATTGAGAAGATCCCCTACCTCAATCAGGTGCTCAGCAACCATACCTGGCTGGACTATCTGACCATCGTGCTCGTGGTCGTTCTCTACGCGGTGATCTTTAAAACCGCGTTCGGGCGCAGGCTCCGCGCGGTCGGCATGAGCGAATGGGTCGCCTCCGCGCGCGGCATCTCCGTGGACGGCATGATCTATGTTTCGTACGCTATCTGCGGCGCGCTCTGCGGACTCGCGGGCGCATCGCTTTCGCTCACGCAGGGCATCTTTGTCGGCGGCTTTGTGGGCATGACCAACGGCCGCGGCTGGCTCGCCATGGCGGTGGTCATTTTGGCGCAGAGCAATCCTTACACCGTACTCTTCTCCGCCTGGGCGCTCGGCGCGCTTTCCGCCGCGGGCGATATTTTGCAGGCGGCGGGCGGTTTCCCGGCTCGCGTGGTGCAGATGCTGCCGTTTCTCGGCGCGCTCATCGCGGCAAGCATCTATTCCTACCGCCGCATGAAGCAGAGCAAACAATCTTTCTCTTAATATAAAAACCTTTCAGTTTTTTATATGAAGGCAAGTGCTCCCGTTTCTCGGTGCGCTCATCGCGGCAAGTATTTATTCTTACCGCAGGATGAAACAGAGCAAACAGTCTTTTTCCTGACCGTTTCGCTTTTTTCGCAGGTTGTACCCAATTCGTTTTTTAGGGGTGAACGCATGCTGATACTCAAAGACATCGCACACTTGGTTGTCAACGCCAAAACGATCCTCCACGACGTGGATCTGCTGGTGGATGACGACCGGATCGTGGAGATTGGCTCAAACCTCTCCGCTCCTGCGGACGCGGAGGTACTTTCCTGCGCGGGCTGTGCCGTTCTACCCGGGTTTGTCAACGCACATACGCACCTGTATCAAACCCTGCTGGTTGGGCAAAGGGACGACCTTTCGCTTTCCGGCTGGTGCGATCAGGTGCTGACCCCGCCCATCACCGCGCTCTACAGCAGGATCCCCATGGCGGAGCGCGAGCGGTTTTCGTATCTCTGGACGGCAGTCGGTATCTGCCAGATGCTGCGTTCCGGCGTGACCTCGTTTTTCAATATGGATATCAACTACGCGCAGGACGGCATGTTCCGCGCGGCAAGGGAAGCGAACATTCGCGGCTATATCGGCCTTGAGCTTGCCGACCTGTTTTTGAGCGACGAAAAAGGGCTGAGCCGCGATCTTGCGGAAGTGGAGCGTCTGCTCAAAACCTACCCGGAAACCTGCGTCATCACCCCGTCCGAGCCGAACCTCTGCAGCGAGCAGGCGCTGACTGCGCTCTGCGTGCTCGCGGTCAAATACGGCGCGCTCATTCAGGTGCACGTGGACGAAACCGCGCGGGAAGCCGCGCAGTGCGTTGCCGAACGCGGCAAAACCGAGCTGGAATACCTTGCGTCTCTTGGGTTTCTTTCGCCCCGTTTCTCCGCCGTACACGGCGTGCACCTCACCGAACGGGAAATCCAGCTCGCGGCGCTGAACGGCGTGACGGTCGTCTATAACCCCAAAAGCAACGCCAAGCTCGGCAGCGGCATTTGCCCCATCCCGGCGCTCCAGCAAGCGGGTATCAACATCGCCCTTGCCACGGACGGACCCGCCAGCAACGACCGGCTCGACATGTTCGAGGAGATGCGATTTGGCGCTATGCTCCAGAAAGCAGCGCTTTCTAATCCCGAAGCCGTCACCGCTGCGGACGTGTTTGCCATGGCCACAACAGGCGGCGCGGGTATGCTCATGCTCGACGCGGGCGAACTCAAAAAGGGCATGCTTGCGGACTTCTCCGTTCTTCCACTCAATCAGCCCCGCCTTGCTTACGGAACAGCCGACCCGGTTGCAACCATCGTCTATTGCGCCGAAAGCGGCGACGTGCGGGATGTTTACGTTGGCGGCGCGCCCGCGCTGAAAAATGGTGTAGTCACTGGCTTCGACGAATCCACCGTCTCGAAGGAATTTTACGGCATTCTGCATCGTCTTTTAGACGAAATACAAGCGCTTTCCAAGTAATCGAACAAGCATCAAATGGAGGGATTCCATGCAGACTCTGAGTGAACGAACCGTCAATTTAATCGAGGAGCGGATTCTGCCGCGCCTCTGGGAGCTGAATTGTGAACGGCATACGCTGGGTAACGGCGCGACCGTCATCGATATGGGCGTCCACGCCCCCGGCGGGCGGGAAGCCGCGCTGCTCTTTACGCTCGTGACGCTTGGCGGGCTTGGCGAGGTCGGCTACGGGCTGATTCCGGTCGGCGGCAAAATGCTGGAAAGCGTCGAAGTGCGTCTCGACCGTCCGCAGGAAGCGGCGCTCTCTTCTCAGTTTTCCGCATGGAAGATCAAGCCCACGGGCGAATACAAACTGCCCGGCTTTGCTTCCGGTCCCGCGCGCGCCATCGCCTACCGCGACCCCATCGCAAAGATGTGGCCGTATCGTGAAACGTACCATAAAACCGCGCTCGCCATCCAGATCGCCGAACTGCCGGACGAGTCGATTGCCGAGGAAGTCTGTTCCGCCTGCGGGGTGGAACCGCAGAACGTGTATCTTCTTGCGGCAAAGACCGGCAGTCTCGTCGGGTGCGTGCAGATTGCCGCGCGCATGGCGGAAGTCTCCCTCTGGGGGCTTGGTTTCAACGGTTTCCCGATCGAAACGGTGCGCTCGTTCTCCGGCAGCGCGGCGATTCCGCCCGTCATTTCGGACGAACTCATCGCCATGGACCGCGTCAACAGCTCCACGCTCTATGGTTCCGTCGCGCGGTACGTCGTAGACTGCGAGGATGCCGAAATCGAACGCATCCTGCCGCACATGGCGTTTTCCGGCACTAAGCACAACAAAAAGACCTTCGCCGAGCTCTACGACGCGACGGAGCGCGATATCTTCAAAATGGATACGGATGTGCACAAGGTGGCGCGCATCGAGATGACCAATCTCAAAACGGGCAAAACCTTCTTTGCCGGCGCGCTCGACGCGGAGATGCTGATGAAGAGCTATTTCCAGAACACTTTATAATCGTTTATTCTGCTCGTTAACAGGAATCAGCCGTTTGCAGAGCAAATTGCAATCGTTTTTTCTGCGCGCAAATGGGAATCACAAGGTTTTATCCTGACAATCGGGGGTTTACATGCAATCGGAACTTCGTAATTCGGACTTTCAATATGACGTCGCCATCGTCGGCGGCGGCGTTGTCGGCTCCGCCGCGGCCTGGAAGCTGGCAAAAGCGGGCGCTAAGGTTGCCCTGCTGGAAAAAGGCGACCTTTGTTCGGGCGCTTCCAGCACAAATCCGGGATTCTGCGTGCTGAGCTATCGCGAAAACAGCCTCACCATGCGCTTTGCGCTGGAGCAGCAACGTTCTTGGGACGCGCTCCAGGCGGAAATCGGGGATGTGGAATACGTTCCCTCCGGCGGATTAATCCCGATGACCGATCACACGCAGGAGGAAATTCTTTCCGGCCTCTGCCGTCACGCAAAGAAGCTCGGCCTTGATGAGATCGGGCTGATTACCGCCGCAAAGGCAAAGGAACTGGAACCGGCGCTGGATGAAAGCCAAATCATCGGCGGCTGCTGGTGCCCCGGCGAAGGGCGCGTCAATCCGTTCAAGATGAACCTCAACATGGCCGCCAAGGCAAAGTCGCTTGGAGCGGACGTGTTCACGCATACACCGGTGACAAACCTGCGCATCGAAAACGGGCTTATCCGCGCGCTGGAAACGCCGCGCGGCGAGATTAAGGCGGACTTGGTCATCCTCGCCAACGGCGCCTGGGCGCGGGAGCTTGCGGGCATGGCCGGGCACAATATTCCAATCCTGTTCGAGCGCGGCGAGGCCATGGTCAGCATGCAGGTTGCCCCTCGCGTCAAACGCATGATCACCGACGGCGCACTCTTCAACCAGTCCCCGAACGACCATCCTATGGTCATCGGCGCATGCCTGGCACAGACCGCTTCCGGCAATATCGTCATTGCGCAGGCGACCACGCGCCCGGACGAGTACGACAAGTCCAACTCCTTCGACGGCCCGCGCCTTGTTGCTAGACGTGTGTTAAAGCTCTTCCCTTCTCTCAAGGATATCGAGATCATCCGCATGTGGGCGGGGCTGGTTTCGTATACGGACGATCATCAGCCGGTGTTCGGCGCGTTCTGCAATCCCAGCAACCTGTTTGTGGCAAACACCTTCCACAGCGCGGTGGCGATTTCCCCCGCCATTGGAGAGATGATCGCGGACTACTGGAAAACCGGCTCGCTCCCTGAAGAGGCAAAAGCCTATACGCCGGAGCGTTTCGCGTAAGTAACAACAAACCCGCCTCACGGCGGGTTCGACTTTTAGTTGGACAAATATACGAGGGTGCCGCCCTCGAGCGACAGAACAGTTCGAGGGTTCCACCCTCGAGCTCCTGCCAAGGGCTTGCAGCCCTTGGAACCTGCAGGTTACTGTGCGAAAAGGTACTTGCCATTGGGTGAGCCGACGGGTTCGCCGTCGAGCGAGACGAGTTCGCCGCGCAGGTACACCCGCCGCACGGTGCAGCCAACCCGGAACCCCTCCCAAATGGAATATCCCGCATTGGAATGTTCTTCTGATGAGGTCAGCACGCGCGGCGCGTTCGGATCGATCAGAATAAGATCCGCGTCCGCGCCAACGGCGAGCGCGCCTTTTTCCGGCGCGAGCCCATAGAGCCGCGCCGCCTCGCCGGAAAGCCGTTTTGCCAGTTGCGTCAAGTTCAGCCTGCCTTTTTGATACCCTTCCGAAAAGAGCAACGAAACCAGATTTTCACATCCCCCCACGCCGGGGATCGCTTCAAAGCAAGTCGGCTCCGTGAGCTTCTGTTCCAACGAAAACGGGCAGTGGTCGGTGGACGCCATGCCGAGATCGCCGGAAGCAAGCAGTTCCCAGAGAATTCCGTTGTCCCGCTCCGTTCTCAGCGGCGGGGTCATGATGAATCTTTGTGGTTCTTTTTCCGCGTAAAGCGTTTCGTTGAGCAGAAGATAGTGCGGGCAGGTTTCCGCGTATACGTTTACGCCGCGTTTTCTCGCTTTTTTTATCAGCAGTCCCGCTTCGCCCGTGGAAACATGCGCAATGATCAGTTCCGCGCCCGTCTGTTCGGCAAGTCCGATCAGCTCGCGCACCGCGGCAATTTCCGCCGCTTCAGGCCTGCTCTGCGCGTGGAGCGCTGCGCCGGTTTGCCCCGATGCAAGCATCCGTATTTTGGTCTTCCGTATAATCTCGTCGTCCTCGCAGTGCGCCAGAATTCGCAAGTTCAGCCGCTTTGCTTCGGCAAACAGCGCGGGCAGCTTCTCGCGGGGATATTGATCCGCGCCATAGGTCGTGTAGATTTTCAGCACCCTTACACCTGCGTCCACGAGTTCATGCAAGCGCGTAATATCCTGCTCGAACGCGCCGGTTGCTTCCATATGCAGGCCGTAATCGCAAAATACCTGCCCGTCCGCTTCCGCCCTGCGGCGGCGAACACCCTCCGTCCAACTGGCTCCCTCTACGGGGCTGGCAAAATCGACAACGGTTGTCGTGCCACCGCAGACCGCGCAGGTCGAGCCGGTCAAAAAGTCGTCCGCGTTGAAGCCGCCGTTTGCCGTCGGCATGTGAAAATGCACATGGCTGTCCACTGCGCCCGGCAAGGCAACAAAACCACCCGCCTCGACGATCTCCGCGCCTTCCGGAGTGTCGAACCGCCCTATCGAAGCAATTCTGCCGTCGCTGATTACGATATCGCACGTTCTTACCCCGTCCGGGAGCGCGCAGAGCGCACCGCGAATGAAAAACTGTCTTTTTTGCATCGGATTCCGCCCTCCCAAGCCCCTTGTTCGCTGATCGTTTCGAATCACTTTTTCGTTTGGCATCCAGATAGTATTATACTGTATTTAACATTCGGTTTTACAGTTGGACATAATTGCAAAAGATACATGCACAGATGTGCGTATAGTCCAAAATGCACCGTATTCAGGGCTTTTTTGATTGCTTTGGATTTTTTGTTTCCATATAATCTCTGTATAGTCAATTATAAAAGAAACAGCCGATATCTGCTTTTTGCTCCGTTTCACGCGTTCCCGCCGGCAACCGGCGGCATTGCCGTTTCGGCAATGCCCGCGCCAACCGTCCGCACCCCGTTTCTTCTTTGTGTACGACGTAACGTTGAGGTGAACCAGTCTATGCCGCTGTACGGTGAAAAACAGTTTCATATCGTCAACCATTCCGCGCCACGCGTCGACGGAACCGATAAGGTCACCGGACACGCGCGGTACGCCGCGGATATCTCTTATCCGTTCATGGCGTACGGCGCGATGCTTCGACTGGAGAATGTCCCCAGCGCGCAGATACGCTCCATCGACGCTTCCCGCGCGCTTGCGCTGCCGGGCGTACTCGCGGTGGTCACCGCCGCCGATATGCCCAAGACGAAAAGCTGGGCAAGCTACCGCTACCTGACCGACCGCGTCCGTTATGTGGGCGACGTGATCGCCCTGATCGCGGCGGAGTCGCGCGAATTGGCCGAAGAAGCAAAAAAGCTGATCCGTGTGGAGTACGATCTGCTCCCTGCCGTGTTCGATATTCGAAAAGCGCTGGAACCCGGCGCGCATACCGTGCTGGAAGACTATCCCGACAACCGCTTTACCCCCTCGCGTTATACGCTGAAAAAGGGCGTTCTGGAAGCGGGCTTTGCCGAGGCGGACTATATCATTGAGCGCGAGTACGAAACGCAGTATGTCGAGCACGCCTATATCGAGCCGGAAGCGGCGGTCGCCGTCGAAAACCCATCCAACGGGGAGATGACCGTCCATGCTTCCGCGCAGAACCCGTTCTTTACGCGGCGGTATGTGGCGGATATCCTCCAGATTCCGCTCAACCGCGTCCGCCTGATTCAGGAAACGCTCGGCGGCACCTTTGGCGGCAAAGAGGAAGGCGCAGGACTGCTCGCGGCCCGGTGCGCGTACCTTTGCAGGCTGCTGCACCGTCCGGTCAAAATGGTCTTCACCCGCGAGGAGTCGCTGCTGGAAAGCAGCAAGCGGCACCCGTTTCAGTTCACCTACAAAGCGGGCGTCATGAAAGACGGCCGTATCGTTGCCTGGAAAGCCACGCAAATCGACAACTCCGGCGCTTACAACAATCAAACGCAATTCATGAACTGGCGCGCTACCGCCCATTGCGCGGGCGCGTACAGCATACCGAATATCGACGCGGAAACCTACGGCGTTTTTACCAACAACATCCACTCCGGCGCGTTTCGCGGTTATTCCAGCCCCGAACTGCTGTTTGCACAGGAACAGTTCATTGAAGAAATCGGCGAAGCAGTCGGCTTATCCCCACTGGAGATCCGGCGGATCAACTGCCTTAAAAACGGCGCAACCGTCGCCACGGGCGCAGAGGTGGAGCACGTGATTCTGCCGGAACTCATCGAATTTACCGCAAAGCAGACCGACTACGAACGCAAGCACGACGAAAACCGTGCGCAGAGTGGCATTCTCCGGCGCGGTATCGGCATGGCAATCTCACACCGCGGCTGCGGTTACGGCGCGGAATCGCCGGACGCGGCGGGCGCTTTTTTGATCGTCAACGAGGACGGTTCCGTTCTGCTGCATTCGGGCCTAGCCGAAAACGGGCAGGGACTCAAAACCACCTATTGTCAGATTGCGGCGGAAGCGCTAGGCGTTTCATTCGACAGCATCCAGTTTTACGGCACGGATACGCACTGCATTCCGGACTGTGGCATGACGGTCGCCTCGCGCGGCACGGTCATGGGCGCGCAGCCCGTGAAGCTGGCGGGCGAAAAGCTGAACAGAATCCTCCGTGAAAACACAGTCGGCCTCGGCCTGTTCGCCGCGGGCAAAGGCGGCGCAGCGAACGACCGCACGGCGGACGATATCGTCCTTATAGACAACTTCTTTTTTGATCCAAACTATCCCGACTACCGCGTCTCGCTGGCAGAAGTGGCGGGTACTGCGCTTTGGCGGGGCATGTGCCTTTCTGCCTACGAATGGTTCACGCCCCCGCCCTGCGTGCAGGATCATGCGACCCAGCAAGGCAAAGCCTTCCCCACCTATTCTTACGCCTGCGTGGTTGCCGAAGTCGAGGTCGATACCTCCACGGGAGAAGTGAGCGTGCTCCGCGTCACCAGCAGTCACGACACAGGCACCGCCATCAACCCCGCCCTGATCAAAGGGCAGGTGTACGGCGGCGTTGTCATGGGGCAGGGTTACGGCACCATGGAAGAGGTCGTCACGAAGAATGGCCTCGTCAAAACGCAAAATCTCGACGAGTACCTGATCCCGACCGCCATGGACATGCCGGACATCCGCATCAACCTGTTCGAATGCGACGACCCCGCCGGAACCTACGGCGCAAAGAGCGTCGGTGAACCGGCCACCGAGTGCGTTGCCGCTGCCATCGCCAACGCGGTCTATAACGCAACTGGCAGGCGCATCCGTCATAACCCCGCGAGCCTGGAAAACGTCCTGCTCGGCAAAAAGCTCTGGTAAAGGAGGCGCGAAAGCGATGCAGAAGCTGACGTATCTCGCCCCGCAAACGCTTTCTGAAGCGTTGCTCTTACTACGCAGGCACGCGGGCAGAATCCGTCCTCTCGCGGGCGGAACCGATTTGATGGTCGAACTGCGTGACGGGGATGTGAAGCTCGATTCCATGGACTACGCGCTCGACTTAACGACTCTGCCGGAACTCCGCGCCATTACGCTGGAAAACGGGCTTGTCACCATTGGAGCCATGGCCACGCACGATAACTTAGCGCATTCGCCCGTCGTCCGTTCCGCCGCCGCTATGCTCGCTGAAGCCAGCGCAAGCGTCGGCGCGCAGCAGATCCGCAATGTTGCCACCATTGGCGGCAATGTCTGCAACGCTGCTGTCGCGGCGGATACGCTCTCCCCGCTGGCGGCGCTCGACGCGCGGGTCACGCTGGCAAAAGCGTCCGGCACGCGTGAACTGCCGCTTACCGAGTTTATCCTCGGCGCGGGAAAGACCGCGCTCCAGCCGGACGAACTGCTCACGAAACTTTCGTTTGCGCCGCTTACCGGCTGGCAGAGCCGTTTTGTTAAGCTCGGGCGCAGAAAAGCGCTCGCCATCTCGCGCATGAACGCCGCCGTCGCCCTTCGGTTCGAAAACGGAGTCATTGCGGAAGCGCGCGTGTCCCCTGGCTGTGTGTTCGCGTCCCCAAGGCGCGTTTCGAGTGCGGAAGCGCTGTTGATCGGGCAGGTGCCAACTCTATCTCTGTTCGAAGCGTGCGGCAAAGCCGTTTCGGACGAGATGGTCGCCGTCACCGGCGTTCGCTGGTCAACGGAATACAAATACCCCGCGCTTGCGGCCATCGTGCGCCGCGCGCTCTGCGAGGCGGCGGGACTGACGGAGGCGGAAGCATGAGCAAGCTGAATTTCACCCTCAACGGCAAACCCGTCGAAACCGAAGCAGCCGATAACGCGCGGCTTCTGGACGTCCTGCGCGACACGCTGGGACTTACCGGAACAAAAGAAGGCTGCGGCGTCGGCGAATGCGGCGCGTGCACAGTGATTGTGGACGGTGTCGCCGTGGACAGCTGCCTCTACCCTGCCCTCCGCGCAAACGGCAAAAACGTTACCACCATCGAAGGCTTATCCCAAGACGGGCGCCTCGACCGCCTCCAGCAGGCGGTGCTGGATCATCACGCCCTGCAATGCGGCTTCTGCACGCCGGGGTTCATTATGAGCGCAAAAGCGCTGCTGGATCAAAACCCGCACCCCACGCGCGAAGAGGTCAAAGTTGCCATAGCGGGCAACCTCTGCCGCTGCACCGGTTACGAACAGCTCATCGAGGCCATTATCGACGCGGCTGAGAGAGAATAACTCTTACTTTTTCTTTGAAAAGAAAAAGTAAGCAAAAAGAAATTTTCTCTGTTTCTCTCTTTTTAAAAGAGAGAAAACGTTCAATAAAGAATTTTTCTCTGCTTCTCTCTTTTAAAAAGAGAGAAGACAGCTTAACAAGGAGGAACCCGACTCATGGTTGAATTCTGGCAGGTTCTGCCGAATGTCCTGGAAAAGTTCAAACCTCTCGGCATGACGGCAAAAGGCGCGGGCGCAGCCTATCTCATGGCGCTCGTGTACATCGGCCTCATGGTCATTCTCGGTATCTGGTGGAATAAGCACCTGCCCTCTTCCGTTGCGGAAGAAGGCTGGAGCAGCCGCACCATCGCCCGCATCGCCATCCTCACCGCGCTGTCCGCGGCGGGCGGATTCATCACGCTTCCGGGCGCGACCAGCATCCGCTTCGACTCGCTGGCGGGTTATTTCGGCACGCTGATGTTCGGCTGGCAGGTCGGCGCCATCGTCGCCATGTTCGGAACGTTCTTTTCGAACCTCATGAGCGGATTCTCCGGCTGGGCGCCGCTCGTGCCGTATTACATGATCAATATGGCGCTCGCGGTCACGTGCTTCGGCATTGCGACCAAGAAGTTCGGCAAAGTGCCGGGCATCATCGTTGGCACCATCGTCAACACGCTCTGCATCGCGCCGTGGCCGCTCATGATGGGCTGGGCCATGCTGATTGCGACCATCATCCAGCAGGTGCTGGGCTCCTATGCCAACTGCCTGTTGGCCTCGCTTGCCTACACCGGCATCACCGCCGCGCAGACCCGCAGGCGGTATGAAGAGCCCGTGGACGCGGAGGAAGCGCGCATTGTGGAAGCCATGCTCGCCGAAGCGGCAAAATCGAAGCCCGGCGTCATCGCGGTCGAACCCGAACGCGCCAAGCGCTCCAGGAAAGGCACGCTGTTGACGCTCGTCGGCATTTCACTGGTCATCATTCAGGCGATGCTGCTGGCGTATAAATTCTTCCACTCCAAAAAAGCGCCGGTGTTCGCGTTTGCAACCCCGGCGGATCTATTGAACATGCTCAAGCTCTACTGGGTCAGCCTGCTCGGCATCGTCCTGTTCGTCTGGGGTATCATCCGCCAGATCGTCGACGCCGCCAAATCGAAGCGGACAGCGAAAAAGGAGGCGTAAACGTATGGCAGAATCCATCATCCACGTTGAAAACGTCAACTTCGTCTACGAAGGCAGCCGCCGCAGGGCGATTGCGGATATCAATCTGGAAGTCTACAAGGGCGAGTTCCTCGTCATCACCGGCCCCACCGGCGCGGGCAAGAGTACGCTCTGCCAGTGCCTCAACGGCATCATCCCGCATTTCACGCAGGGTGTCATGACGGGCAGCGTCAACGTCGTCGGCATGAACACGCGCGAACATCTCGTTTATGAGATGGCGCCGCGCGTGGGTCTCGTGTTTCAGGATGCGGACGCCCAGCTCTTTGGCATGACTGTCGAAGAGGACATCGTGTTTGGCCCCAGCAACCTCGGCTACGATTACGAAGAGTGCATGCGCCGCATCAACAAAGCGCTCAAAGATTTGAATATCGAAGCGCTCCGCGAGCGCAAACCGCAGGAGCTTTCCGGCGGACAGAAGCAGTCCGTCGCCATTGGCGGGGTCTACGCCATGCTGCCGGAGATCATCATCTTTGACGAGCCGACCAGCATGCTCGATCCATGGGGCAAACAGAACGTCTTTTCGATCATCAAGGATATCAACAAGGTCTACGGCATCACCATCGTGCTCGTCGAGCACGAAATGAACCATATCGCAAAGTACGCAGACCGCGTCTGCGTCATGGACCGCGGAAAGATCGTCCTCTGCGGTACGACGGAGGAAGTCTTTTCCCAGCCGCAGCGGCTCGCGGAACTCGGCATGAACGTGCCGCAGAGTATCGAGCTGGGCAGCCTGCTCAAAAAGGACGGCGTTATCTCCGATGTTCCGCTTTCGGCGGACGCGTTGATTGCCGAACTTCAGGCGCTCCCCGCCCCAGCTGCTTCCGCCGTAAAAGCGCAAACACAAACTGCTGCCGCACCCGCGGAGGGTGAACCGGCCATCGAAGCAAAGAACCTCGTGTTCAGCTATCTGGGCGAAGGCAAGCAGCTAGATGACGTCTCGATTACGTTCAGCAAAGGCGACTTTGCGGCGGTTATTGGCCAGAACGGCGCGGGTAAAACCACGCTGATGCGCAGCATCATCGGGCTTTTAAAACCGCAGTCCGGCGAAATCCGCGTCTGCGGAATCGACATCAAACAAAAGACCGTCGCCGAACTCTCCGCCACGGTCGGCTATGTCTTCCAGAACCCGGACGAGCAGATCTTTACGGACAGCGTGCTCGACGAGCTCAACTTCGGTCCCGACAACCTCGGCCGCACGCGGGAAGAAAGCGCAAAGCTGGTTGATGAAGTGCTTGCCGAAGTTGGTCTGGAACACTATAAAAACACCTGGCCGAAGTACCTCAGCAAAGGCGAACGCCAGCGTCTCAGCATGGGTGCGATTATCACGATGGACCCGGAAATCATCATCGTGGACGAACCGACCACCGGGCAGGACTGGCGCGAAACGCTCTGGATTATGGACTTGCTCAAAAAGATGAACGCTCGCGGCAAGACGATTTTGATCATCACGCACAATATGGAAATCGTCAACCGCTACTGCAACCGCGTGGTGGTCATGCGCGGCGGCAAGATCCTGCTCGATGGCGCGCCAAGAGAAGTGTTTACGCAGACCGAAACGCTCAAAACCGCCTATGTCGAACCCACGGACGTGATGAAGATCGCACAGGCGCTGCCGTATATGCCAAACGACGTGGTATCCGTGCAGGAATTTTACGATCGCTTCACGGCGATCCGGAAGGGGGCGTAACACATGCTGGTCGATTATCGTAAACTCGATACCTGGGTACACCGGATGAATCCGAAGGTCTCGATGCTCTTCGTTCTGTTCTGCATCGTGGCGTCCATCGTCTGGACAAACGTCATCTACCTCGCGGTGCTGACGCTCGCGCTCTACCTCATCGGGGTCAGCTGCCGCTTTCCCTGGAAGCAGATTGCGTGGTTTCTGCAGTTCGCGCTGATTGCTTCCCTTTTGATCCTGATCATTCAGGCGTTTACTTCGGACGAAAGCCTGATTAAGACCGAGTGGATTCAAAAGACGACACTCTTCTATGTCCTGCCGGATCAAAAGGGCGCTGTCAAACTCGGCGGCGTGCTCTACGGCGTGGCCTGCTGTCTCAAAATCTACATGGTGGTGTTCGCCATCGCCATCCTCGGTTTCACCGTTCCGCCGTCGGAATTCATCCGTGGCCTGAGCAAACTTCCGTTTGCCTCCAAGCAATTGACGTT
The DNA here is from genome assembly GCA_039683415.1 of Clostridiaceae bacterium. GTDB lineage: Bacteria > Bacillota > Clostridia > Christensenellales > CAG-138 > UBA7703. The sequence continues at coordinate 489,738 of JBDKRL010000001.1, read as the reverse complement.
CATCTTCTCGACCGCGTGGCGCTTTATCCCGATCATTCAGGGACAGGCCATCAACCTCATGAACGCGCAGAAGACGCGCGGCATGGAGATGGAAAAAGGCAGCATCGGCTCCAAGCTCAAAAAGATGATGCGCATCATTACGCCGCTGCTTTCCAACTCCATTGAAATCGGCACGGATATCGCCCTCACCATGGAAGCGCGCGGATTTGGCGCAACAAAAAAATCCAAGTTCGTACGCCCCGGCAAGATGAGCGCGGGCGCGATCGTCGCCTGCTGCGGCATCGCGGTGCTCATCGGGGTTTTGATCTATACCTCCACGCTTGGCTTTGGAGTAATGTAACATGGCGCGCGTACTGGTGCTGGGCGCGGCGGCGGTGGATACCGTCGTCCGCGTTCCTGCGTTTCCCAAGACGGACGACATCGTCTTTCCCAACGAAGTGCTCCGCGTTCCGGGCGGCTCGGCGGCAAACGTTGCCGTCGCTCTGGCGCGGCTTGGCGCAGTTGCCTCGTTTCTCGGCACTGTCGGCGCGGATTCCGACGGCGAAACCATCCGCGCGGCGTTTTTGAGCGAACGCGTGGATGCATCCCGTCTGATCTCCCTTCCGAACGGTCGGACGGCGGGAGCGTTCATCGCGGTCAACGCCAAAGGCGAACGCGTGATGTACTCCCTTGGCGGGGACGCGGTTTATACGGATGTTTCGCAGCTTGCGGGCGTTGACTTTGCCTGCGACGCGCTCTACATCGCAGAAGCCTTTACGGAAGTCGGCTTGGAATCTGCGGCACGGGCAAAGGCACACGGCGCAAAGGTCTTCTTTGCCCCCGGCGGGGTCATGTGCGGCTTTGGGCTGGACGAACTCCTGCCGCTGATCAAGGAGGCGGACGCCGTGCTGCTGAGCGAGCCGGAACTCGAAACGCTGACCGGCAAAACGGAAGCTCAGCTTGGCGCCGATGCGTTGTTTGCTTCCGGCGCAAAGGCTATTGTCGTAACGCAAGGTTCGCGCGGCGCGAGTTTATTCCAGCCGCACGGTGTTGTCTCCGTTCCGGCTGCAAAAGCCACGGTCGTGGACACCACCGGTGCGGGCGACGCGTTCGCGGGAGCATATCTTTTCTCCGAGCTGCGCGGGGACGTGCCCAAAGAGCGGCTTGCGTTTGCCAGCCGCTGCGCGGCGTTCGCCTGCGCGCGCGTCGGTGCAAGGTCGAGCCCCCGGCTGGAGGAAGTCTAAACTTTTTCCGCAGGCGAATGATTTTTCTTTGGAGGAACCCTGTTTGCTTCAGGAACTGTATCAAAACTGTATTGCACTCTGTGGCGATCTGATCGGCCAAAAGAGCTACTCCGGCGAGGAGATGGGCGCCGTCAACACGCTGGCAAACTATTTCCGCGCGCGCGGCGTGGGCGAAATCGTCGTCGACCGCCTCGGCAACCTGATCGTTACTCTTCGCGGCGAACACCCGGGTAAAACGATCCTGTTCGACGGACATTTGGACACCGTCCCTGTGATTGACGCGGAACAGTGGACACACCCGCCGTTTTCAGCTACTCTGGAGGGTGAAAAGTTGTACGGCCGCGGCACGAGCGACATGAAGTGCGCGCTGGCCTGCATGGCCGCCGCCGCGGCGGACTATTACGAAAAAACAGCCGGGCACTTTCGCGGAACCATCGCAATTGCGGGTGTTGTGCACGAAGAGTGCTTTGAAGGAGTCGCCGCGCGGGAAATCAGCGCGCGCATCAGACCAGACCTCGTGGTCATCGGCGAAGCGAGCGAATGCAATCTTAAGATCGGCCAACGCGGACGCGCGGAGATCGTACTGGAAACGTTCGGCAAGAGCGCGCACTCCGCCAATCCTGAAAAAGGCGTCAACGCCGTATACCATATGACGGAGCTTGTCCGCCGCATCCACGAACTCGTTCCCCCACAATCGGACGTGCTCGGCTCCGGCATTCTGGAACTCACCGATATCAAGAGCGCGCCCTACCCCGGCGCGTCCGTCGTGCCCAACTACTGCCGCGCCACCTACGACCGCAGACTGCTTGTTGGCGAAACCAAAGAAAGCGTTCTCGCTCCCATTCAGGCGGTCATCGACAATGCGGCAAAGGAGATACCGAACCTCTGCGTAAAAGTTTCGCTTGCGCGCGGCGAGGAACGCTGCTACACGGGCGAGACGATCCAGGGCGAGCGGTTCTTCCCCGGCTGGGCGTTCCCGGAGGGCGCGGACTTTGTTCAGCAAGCGCTGCTTGGACTTATCGCGGGCGGCGCGAATCCGCTGGTTACGCATTATAATTTTTGCACCAACGGCAGCCACTACGCTGGCGAAGCGGGCATCCCGACCATCGGGTTTGGGCCGTCCACGGAGACGCTCGCGCATACGCGGGACGAATGGATCGCGCTTGAGCAGATTAAAACCGCGCTCGGCGGCTATCTCGGCCTGCTCGGGCAGTTCTGCCCCGCTGAGTAACGTGGTATAAGGAGCAATATGGAGACATTCCGGCTCACTGTTAACAATCGAATATTCGACGTGCAGGCAAAGCCGAACGCGACGCTGCTCAGCGTACTGCGCGATCAGCTCGACCTCACCGGAGCCAAATGCGGCTGCGGCACGGGCGACTGCGGCGCATGCACCGTCCTTCTGGATGGCGAAGCCGTCCGCTCCTGCATCGTGCCGGTCAAAAACGCGGTCGGCAAGCAGATATTAACCATCGAAGGTCTCGCGCGCGGGAGCGAACTGCACCCCATCCAGCGCGCGTTTGTTGAGCGCGGCGCGATTCAGTGCGGCTTCTGCACGCCGGGCATGATCCTCGCCGCGAAAGCCCTGCTCGATCAGAACCCGAATCCCACCGAGGACGAAATCCGCGCGGCCATCCGTTTCAACCTCTGCCGCTGCACGGGGTACGCGCGCATTGTGGACGCGGTGCTTTTTGCCGCCGAACTCTTACGGGAGGAGGCGAAACGCACATGAGTGAACAACCCAGAAACGGCGCGGTCGGCGCGCCCCTCCCCATCGACGACGCGGCGCTGAAGGCGACCGGCCAGCTCCGGTACGTGGACGACCTTAAGCTGCCAAACATGCTGCACGGGAAGATCCTCTTTTCCACCGTACCCCATGCGCGCATCAAACTGCTGGACACCTCCGCCGCCGAGGCGATGGAAGGCGTTCATGCCGTCGTTTCCTATAAAAACACCCCCGCCGTCTACTACAACAGCAGCGGCGAAACGCTGGATATCTTTAAAACCGAGCGCGTGTTCGACGAAATCGTACGCTATGTCGGCGACCGGGTCGCTGCCGTCGCCGCGGATACGCCGGAGATTGCCGCAGAAGCCATCCGCGCCATCCGCGTGGAATACGAGTCCCTGCCCGTCAACTTTGACCCCGAAGCGGGCATGGCGGAAGGTGCGTACCCGCTCCATACACACGGCGATCTGCTCAAAGGCAATCTCATGGAAATCGTCAAGCAAAGCTGCGGGGACGCGGAATCGGCCATCGCCGGCGCGCCGCATATGTTCGAGGATACATTTACCGTTCCCCCTATCCATCACGGCGCAATCGAGCCGCACGGCGCCGTCGCTTTTTACGACGCAAGCGGCAAGCTCACCGTCTGGGCTTCCTCGCAGGACAGTTTTGCTGTCCGCATCAACCTTTCGCGCATCTTCTCTCTGCCCATGAGCCGCGTCCGCGTGAGCGTGCCCGCCATGGGCGGCGGATTTGGCGGCAAGGTGGATATGATCACGGAACCCGTCGCGGCCGCGCTTTCCATTCAGTCCGGCCGCCCGGTTAAACTGATCTATTCCCGCAGAGAGGATATCGTCTCTTCCCGTACGCGGCATGCCATGAAGATCAAGCTCCGCATGGGGCTGGATTCCGACGGAACAATACTCGGCGAGGACATGACGGTCTACTGTAACGCCGGCGCGTACGCTTCCGGCACCAGCAACATCGTCTGGGCGATGTGCGGCAAGTTCTTTAAAGTGCACCGCTGCAAAAACATTCGCTTTACGGGCTACCCGGTCGTGACCAACACACCCATTGGCGGGCCAATGCGCGGATTCGGTTCCCCGCAGACGTTCTTTGCCCAGCAGAGGCTCATGCAGCGCGCGGCAAACGCGCTGGGACTCGACCTGTACGACATGCAGGTGAAGAACCTCACCGCGCCAGACGGCGTGGATTACCGTTTTGACCTGCCGCATGGCAACGCCCGCCCGCTGGACTGTCTCGTCCGCGCGGCGGAACTGATTGGTTACGAGCGATGTTTATCCGAGCAAAAAGTAAGCGCCACAGAGCGGTATCGCATCGGCGTCGGCCTCGGCGTCGGGGCGCATGGCAACGGCATGTTCGGCATCCGTACGGACATCACCGCAATGATGCTCAAGATGAACGACGACGGCAGCTGCGTACTCTTCTCCGGCTCGCACGAAATGGGAAATGCCTCCATCACAATGCAAAAGCAGATGGTGTCCGAAGTGCTGGGGCTTTCGATGGACATGATCTCCGCTGTTTCGGCCGATACGGAGCTCACCCCCTATCAGCTCGGCGACTATTCGAGCCGGGGCGCATTCGTTTCCGGCCGCGCGGCAATGGAAGTTTCTCTCGACATGCGAAAGAAGCTTGCCCTGCTCGCCGCCGAACAGCTCAGTACGGATGCGGAAACCCTTGTCTTTTCCGGCGGGCGCGCCACTGCGCCAAGCGGCGCAAGCGTGAGTATCGGCGAAATTGTGCAGTTTGCGCGGCATAAAAAGTTTACGGAACTCATCTGCGAACATACGACCGCTTCCCCCGCCGCCGTGATCTCTTACGGCGCACATATCGCCAAGGTGCGTGTGGATACCGTCACCGGGTCAGTCGAATTGCTCGACTATGCGGCGGTGCACGACGTTGGCCGGGCCATCAACCCGCTCTCCGTGCGCGGGCAGATTGAGGGCGCGATTCAGATGGGCGCGGGTTACGCGCTGAGCGAAGGCGTATTCCTGGACGAGTCCGGCAAGGTGAAGAATGCCTCACTCAAAACCTACCGCATGTTCCGCGCGCCGGAGATGCCAAAGCGTCTGATGATCGACTTGATCGAGGAGATCGAACCCGCGGGGCCGTACGGCGCAAAGAGCATTGGCGAATGCTCCGTCGTTCCCGCCGCCGCCGCCATCGCCAACGCGGTTTCCAACGCCATCGGGCGCGACTGCAACGACCTGCCGATCACGCCGGAACGGATATTGGAGAAGATAAAATAGAGTACGCTTCTCTTTTAAAAAAGAGAAGCAGAAAACTTAATAAGCCGGGCGGAAGCCCGGCTTTTGCTTTGTAAAGTTTGCTAAAAGAAAAGAGAGACCATTTCTCCAGCAATGTCGACGTCCGTCACCGTCGAAAGCCCCTGCCAGCCGGGACAGCCGTTCACTTCCGTTACGAAAGTTTCCCCCGATTCCGAAACGAGCAGATCGACCCCCGCTACGGTTGCGTTCACCGCGCCCGCCGCTGCGAGCGCAAGCGTCTCCTGCCAAATATCGAGCTTGTACGCTTCCGCAGTTCCCCCTCGGGAAACATTCGCCCGCCAGTCCTTGCCCCTGCGTCGCATACTCGCAAACACCTGCCCGCCGATGACGAACGCGCGGATATCGCTGTTTCCGCTTGGGATGAATTTCTGCAGATACAGCACGCTTCCCCCTTCCGCAAGCGATTCAAACGCCGTTTCCGCTTCCTCCGGTGTTTGCAGCCGCAGCAGTCCGTTTCCGCAGGAGCCGAATAACGGTTTATACACAACGTCCCCGCCGAGCGCAAGGAAAGCCTCCTGCGCGGTAAGCGCGCTTTCGCAGCAGATCGTTGGCGGAACGGGCAGGCCCGCTTCCTCCAGAAGCCGCGAGGTTAAAAACTTATCGACCGTTTTTTCAATGGTCTTTGGCGAGTTGACGCAGAGAAGCCCGCCGCGCTCCAGCGCAAACAGCGCGTCCATGCGGTAGATCACCTGCTCTAGCGAGCCTGCCGGAATGCCGCGGATCATCAGCCCGTCGTAATCGCTGAGCGGCAGCGCCGTTTCCGGCATGCCCATCGGGCAGACGAGCCGGTCGATGGTCACGAAATCCGCAGCAGCGCCTTTTCGCTCAAACGCGCGCAGTACTTCTTCGCAGTGCCAGCCTAGACGCGTGCCAAGTACGGCATACCGTTTCATGCGCGTTCCTCCGAACAAACAAAGAGTTCTCCCTTGCCCAGTCCCACCGCGTCCCCACGATACCGGGTAAACACGCCGCCAATCCAGCCTTGCGGCAGTGTAACGTCTCGCTGCGCCAGCTCCAGAAACAACAGCCGTAAAAAGGGATAGTCCAGGCTTGCCGTGCGAGAAAATCCGCTGGGAATGCCTGCGCCCCCGGGCAAAATCACCGTCCCGCGTGAAAGCCCCCGCGCAAGCTGTTCCGGCTCGCCGGCTCCGCCCAGCAGGATCACCGTTCCGCCGCGCAGTTCCGCGCAGACGTCTCCCTGCGCACTGCCAAAAACAACAATCATCCCGCGCCGCATGCCGCGCGCCAATCCGCCCTCTGCATCGCCTATAATTCGCACAAACCCGTTTTGCATCTCGCGGCAGGCGTTTTTGCCGACGCTCCCCCGCACGATCAATTCGCCGTCCAGCATACCTTCCGCCGCGTTTGCGCCAACGGAAGATTCAATCGTCATTTTGCCCGAACGTAATCCCGCGCCCGCGTTGATGCAGAGGCGTAAATCGCCTTTCAGCGTCAGGCCTTCTTCGCCGGACGTCGAAACAGTAAACAATTCGCCTGCAGCAACGAGTTCCCGCCCGTAAGCAAGTTTCGCGTTTGCCAGTTCCTCTGAATCGGCGCAAACCAGTCCGGAAAGCGGAGCCAGATCGAGCAGGGTTTCCAGCGGGTTTTTCAATGTTAATATCGCGCCCATCGGTTACACCTCCTGCCTTGCAACGCGGTGACTGCGTAAAAAATCGTCTTCCAGCCGCGCGGTAAATGCGTTGCCGCTGCGCAAACTGATTGTGCGTCGCTCGACCCAATCTTCGTCAAACGCACGCTCCTTTGGAATCAAAACGGCGGTTTCCCCGCGGAAGACCGCGGCTGGCTCGCGAAACATCGTCTGCTTGTTCGCCTGTTCGCGGTAAACGACAATGCCGCCCTCCGCGCCGACGCCGAGATGCCCCCGGTTTTGCAGGCCCAGCACTGCGGCGGGGCCGGAACGCGTGATCTCGGCAATTTCGTAAAGCGAATATTCGCGAGAAATCGAAAGCACCGCGCTCTGCGAAACGGCTTTCGGGTTTAGCTTTTGCATCTGTTCATCCCGAAACGATTTTTCCATCAAAAGCCGGATCAGGAACGGGTAATCCGTAAACGGCCCGCCGTTGGGATGGTCGGTGGTCAGAAAAATCCGGGAAGCGTCGTCCACCAGCAGCATGAGCTCCAAACCGGTCAAAAACTGCACGGCGCCAGCAATTTTATCCGCTTCGTACTTGAGCGGCAAAACGCCGAATGCGCCGTCCAGCTCCCACCACTGGCTTTGGAACCCGCGTTTCCCGCGTCCGAGCTTCTTTGCAAAATTCGCGTCCGCCGTCACCGCCGCAGCAGGCCCGAAGGTCACCGCGCCGACATCGCAGGTGATGTTTTTGTTTGCGTTGACGAGATTTGCCAGCTGTTCCGCGGCGGACGACATCTTTCCGTCGTCCGTGCGCGAATATCCGTAAAATTGCAAATGCGCAAAATGCAGCGGCCTGCCCTCTGTTCGCTTGATCGTCTCGGCAATCGGCTCGTACGCGTCCGGCCTGCCAAGAAAAGGATGATGCAGATGGAGCGAATGCGGCAGTTTCAGCCGCGCGTTGGCTTCGATCAGCCGGTCGATGAGCATCCTGTACGGCAGTTCGCCGTCGTCCTGTCCCTCGCGCGGGTTGATGAGCTTGAGTCCCCACCCGCCGGAGACGGCCAGCAGCCACGAAAGATACTGATCGAGCTCCTCGTCGCTTCCCCGTTCGGCCAGTTCGAGCAGCACGGGGTTTTCGCCGACCCAGACGAGGTTTGCAGTACTCAGCGCAGGGATAGCGTTTTCTTCCGTAATCGTATGCCGTGCGGCCTGCGCGGGCATTGCCGCATTGACCGCGAGCGTATAGCCCATACGCGCGTATTCACTGCCGACGCGGTTAGCGGTCGGCACCGCGGGGCTTTTTGCGTCCCGCAGCAGCGTGAGCGGTTCTCCCGCGATGTGGCTGTGAACGTCGATTCCGCCCGCCATCACCGCGCAGCCGCTTGCGTCGAAGGTTTCCGTCGCCGGCTCCGTGGGCTGAACGATCCGCCCGTTTTCGTAGTAGATATCCTTAACTTCCCCGTTGATTCCGTATTTCGGGTCATAGACACGCCCGTTTTTGATTTTCAGCATGCACGCGCCTCCGCGATCATGGTTTCCAGCACTTCCGTTAGCGTCACTAGTCCGCTAGCCGCCGTCTCGGTCATCCGCACGGGCAGGCCGTCGTCCCGCAGGATCGTTCCGCCGGGGCTTTTCAGTTCCGCCGAAATCGAACGAGCCGCGCCTTTCACTTTTCCGCCTGCAACATAGAGCGGCACACCCGCAGCCAGCACCGAATCCGTTTCATCGACGCAGTCTCCAATCAACAGCGCCGCACCGAGCGCGCCTCTGGAAAGCAGTTCGTCCAGCGCAAACGCGTCGTCCGCGTGTTCCATTCCGCCCGCAAACGTGGCGTACGCGCCACCCGCTTCCTCCAGCGCGGTTTCATATGCGCCCAGCAGGTTGACGCAGCTCGTAATCTGCAGGTAGTCCAGTCCCTGCGGCAGGGCGCACTCCGCGCGAAACGACTGCAGTTCGGTTCGCAGTTCCTCGCTCACGCAGTTTGAAACCAGCAGAAACGCCGCGCCATCCGCCTGTACGATCTGTTCGTAAAGCTGGCGGAATGCGTCGGCTTCCGCCGTCGTATTCCCGCGCTGCAAAATACGCATCAGCCGCCAGGCTTCGTCGCCGTTCAGTCGCTCGTCCTGCAGCGTACATACACCCTCCGGCAGAAGAATATCTCGCGTATTTCCGGTTGACAGAACTAGTTTGTGCCGCGAAAGCGCACCGACCGTTACCGTCGGCAGCAGCACGCGGTGGACGGAAACGCTCGCTCCCAGCGCTCGCGCAAGATGAAACGCGCGATGCTGATCTTCCAGCGAGATACCGCAAAGACCGAATATCGCAACCGCGCGCTCTTTTTTGAGCGCGTGTACGATTTCGTTTGCGACTTCTTTCCAGTCGCCTTTCATACACTCATCTCCGAATCCAGAATTTCATAGAGCGGGAAACGCACCTTGCCGAGGTTCCCGCCGTAGTTGCCTGCCGAAATCAATACGATCCCCGGCAAAGCGGCGGCGCGGATGCCATATGCCATCGCGCGGCGGATATCCGCTTCCTTTGCGCTGCAAAGCACCAGTTCGTAAACGCAGTTCGCGCCCTCGGGAACAAGCGTATCGCTTTCATTTTTGAGCGTCGGGCAGCAGTTATGGTAGGTCGAAGCGCGAAGCTTCTTATATTTAGAGCCGACTTTGCTTCCGCTGCGGACGATGCCGCCCGGAAACGGCAGGATCACCCCGCCGCTGTTGCGCATGGCCGCCACCGCCGCCTCCGCAGCGCGGAGCGTGGACGCGCAATCCTCGCCGAACAGGATCAAATTGCTGTCCGACCCTTCTTCAAAGGAACCGAACTTTTCCTCGCAGAGGAATTCGCCGTCCATGACCGGGATGCGCCAGAAACGTTTGCCAAAAAGCTGCTTGCTGGTTTGGAACCCGTCGCCAAAATAACGGAGGCTCTTGCCGACGTCGATGCTTTCACCGCCCTCCCAGCCGTTGAAGCAGGCGGTCGTCGGGCAGGTCATGACGCATTGCCCGACGCGCGCGAGCGTCTGTTCGGCAACGAGCTTGTGGTTCATGCTCATGAGCACGATCGCGGCTCCCGGCCGCCCGTCCGGGCCGGACGCAAACGTACACTCAATATCCGCCTCGCAGCCGCAGGCAATGATGCTCGTTGCAAAGCCCGTCGCCTTTCGCGCGGCCTCCAGCGCCCACTCCGGCGTATCCGCGGTAAGCAGAAACCGCGTGCCGGACATATGGAACCCTTCCGCGTAGGTATCGTCTATTTTTACCCCGTTGATGCGCATCATACTGCCTCCGTTTCCTTGATTTTGATCATATTCGCACTCTTGCGCCTTGTCAATCGCCTGCCGTCAGAGCGTGCCGCTGCAACAAATACATGCACATTATTGCATCTATTGTGCGTTGCGTTGACACTTCTTCCATCCTGCAAATATAATAATGATGGTATCAAATACCATACTAGATTTTGTCCTTATCACAATTAAAGGCGGTTCTGAACAGATGAACGGTTTACAGCGAAATACGGCAAAGCTTTTTCAAAATGGCGGCAAACTCTTTGTTCTGGCGATGGATCATGCGCAGACAGGTATTATGGAAGGCCTGGAGGATGTCAAGGCGACCATGCGCCTCCGTGCGGATACCGAACTGGACGGATTCCTCGTGAACGTGGAACCCGCGCGCGCCATGACGGAACCCGCGCTGATCCATAAAAAGCTCATTCTCCGTACTTCGTTTGGCGGAACCCGCCTTTCGAGCACTTTTTCTAGCACGCATCGTAATCATGTTTCGCCGGAAACGGCATTGTCTCTCGGCGCGGACGCGGTGGTCATGATGGTCGTCTTTGGCGAAGACGACGCGGAAGGTATCCAGCAGGCGGCTGCGGATATCGACGCGTATCATCAATACGGCATTCCGGTCATCGCGGAGATCCTCGCGGTTGATTTTTCCAAGACGCAGACCTTCGAAATTCAGGCAAACGGCGCGCGCGTTTGCGCCGAACTCGGCGCGGACGTGATCAAGGCGTTTTATACCGAGCGCTTCGACGAAGTGATAAAAAATTGTCCCGTGCCGGTCATCCTTGCGGGCGGCCCGAAGGAACGGGATATCTGCGAGGTGGCGGAATCCGCCGTGCGCGACGGCGTATGCGGCTTTGCCTTTGGGCGGAACCTGTTCCTCGCGGAAAACGCGCCGGAGCTGATTGCCAGGCTGAATCAGATTCTTCGCGGCTGAAAAAGGGTTACCCTATTATAAGTATTGCGGACGGTACCGCATACCCATTGTCTGCCGGGACGGGCGGTTGATTTTCATAGAGCCTCATTTTTAACATAATTGGAGCGTATATGACAAAGAAACCGGAGCTGACGCTGCTCTACAGCATTGCGCGCAGCTACTATGTAGACAAGCTCTCCCAGAGCCAAATCGCGGATATGGAGAACATTTCGCGTTCTCAAATCTCGCGTTTGCTCGACCGCGCGGAAAAGCTCGGCATCGTATCCATTACCGTCTCCCTGCCGGAGGATCCGGATCTCAGCGAAATGGCCGAATCGGTGACCAAGCTGCTGGGGCTCAGAGAAGTCATCGTTGCCCCGCTGGAAGGCGGCGCGGACGACCCGGCGGCAATTGCGGAGGCGATTTCCGTTGCGGCGTCGCAGTATCTGCCGCGCGCGCTCAAGGGAACCAAAACCGTCGGCCTTGGCTGGGGAAACTCGATGTACAATATGTCGCTGCGGCTTTCGTACCGGAATTTGGGCGACGAGCGGATGTATGTGCCGCTGATCGGCATGTCGGGCACATCCAACCCGTATCTGCAGATCAACACGATCGTCGACCGCGTTGCCGAACGGCACAGGGCGAGAAGTTATTTTGTGAGCGTCCCGGCGTTTCGCGAGCTTTCGAGCCCGTTTAGCGACATTGAGGAGCAGCGTATGGCCACGCTCGAACAATACTGGTCGCATCTCGACGCCGCGATCATCGGCCTTGGCGGGCCTCCGCAGAGCGGCGGGCTGTTCGTGGATGAAATCAGCGAACGCTACACCGCAGAGCTTGCCGCCTCAGGGGCGGTTGGAGACATTCTCTCTTATTTCTTCCGGTCGGATGGCGGCGTGTATCACTTTGGTCATGCCTACCGGCAGGTCGCGTACGATATCCGGCGGCTCCACCGTGTGCGCAAGGTGATTTGCCTCGCGGGCGGGCCAAACAAGGTGGAAGGCATCATCGCTGCCTCGCGCCTTGGGTTCATCAATACGCTCGTAACGGACAGCGTTACGGCAAAAACATTTTATGATTTATTTCGCAGTGGGGGCGTAGACAGAACATGAAGGCATTGGTATATTTAGGCGAACGCAATCTGGAGGTGCAGGATCTTCCCGCGCCGCAGGGGGCGTTCGTTGTACGCGTACGCGGCTGCGACATCTGCGGAACGGACTTGAAAACCTATCTGCACGGACATCCGAACTTCACGCCGCCCTGCGTGCTGGGGCATGAATTTATCGGGGTTGTCGAGCGTGCGCCGCTCGAAAGCGGATATCAGCCTGGGGACGCGGTCGTGGTAGCGCCTTACGGCGAATGTGGCGAATGCGAACTCTGCCTGCGCGGCGCGGGCGAGCTCTGCCAGCATAAATATCATGTCTCCTCTGGGGCATTTTGCGAACTGGTGGAAGTCCCGCTGGAGTTCGTCAAGGAAGGCGTCATCAAGCTTGACACGTTGGATGAAGCGTTTACGCTTGTCGAACCGCTTTCTTGCGTGCTCACCGCGATGGACAAAATGCACGTCACTCCCAAGAGCAATGTGTTGATCGCGGGCGGCGGCCCTATGGGCATGCTCTTTGCGCTGATGCTTGCTTCGGACGGTGTGTGCGCCACCATCAGCGAACCGGTCGATACGCGGCGCGAGCAGGTTGCCGCGCTCGGCGTTAACGCGATTTCCCCGGAGAAGGTCACCGCTTCGGACTACGACAACATCGTGGTCGCGGTCAACCTTCCCCCGCTTGTGGAAGAATACGTCAAAACCGTTGGCGACAACGGCACCGTGCATGTCTTTGCCGGACTTCCCGGGGGAACCGTACTCGCGCTGGATGCGCATGCGATCCACTACCGGGGCGTCACAGTGACCGGCAGTTCGGGCTTCAATCTGCCCGCGTTCCACCGCGCGTATGAAATCATCCGCCAAAACCCCGCGCACTTCCGGCGGCTGATTACGCACCGGTTTATGCTGGAGGATGCTTCCGAAGCGTTTGAAACGCTCGCGGAGGGAAAGGCCTTTAAGGTGCTTGTGCAGCCATGAAAGCAGCGGTTCTCGTCAACCCGTTCGCGGGCGGCGCGGACGCAATGGAAGCGGTTTGTGCCGCAATCGACAGTTTTCTTCGCACCTGCGAAGTCGTTTCCGCGCGGGCGTTTGGCGGAGAGCGCATCCGCCACTGCAGTTGCTATGGCGAAACGGAGGGCGATTACCGCGACAGGCTTTACGCCGCGGTCGACTCCCTTGCCGCCCTGGAACCGGACTTTTTTCTCGTCGCGGGCGGGGACGGGTTTGCGGCCTATACCGCCGACCGTCTGCTCAAAACCGGGCATATCCGTCCGAAGATCATAGGAGTAGCGATGGGCACGGCAAACGTCGGCCCGATCGTTTCATTTTCGGCGGCAACGCTCGGCGCCATCTGTCTGGAACAGCTCGTTTTCTCGGACTGCGGCGCCATTGAAGCATTCGACGGGGACTGCTCCGTGGCGTTCGGCTTCAACGACATCGTACTTGGCAACACCATCCTCGGCACCGTGGAAGGAAAGCCGCAGCCCATCAGCGCGCGCGCCATGGTGCAGAGTGGGCAAAAAATCCCCGAATCTCCGCTTGCGCAAATCGGCCGTGATCTCGCCGTCTCAAAAAACGGCACGCGCTCAAGCGTTCCGCTCGAGTCCGTTTCGCAGATCGTCGCTTCCGCCGTCGAGCGGGAAAACCTCTACGGCCGCGCGGTCGCCGGCATGCTGTGTTTTACCTGCTGGGAACGCGCGCGCGCGGCGCTGCTCTTTTCGGAGCGTCCGCTCGTGGTGGTCGATTATGATCCGCGCGGCTTTGAAACCCCGGCGCTGGGAGCGCAGATGGTCTTTGGCGAGCAGGACGAAATCACCCTGGACGGACTTTTGCCGGAAGCGCTCATCATTGCCGATGGCAACCCCTACCTCCGCTCGTTCGAATCCGTAACGCTCCGCTACCGGCCGGGCGTCATCCAAACAGCCAATCTGGTCAAGTAGGAAAGGAGGTGCCGCGCAAATGGAACTCAACTCTGCCGCGCGCGGACAAAAGCCGCTCAAGGTTCACCATGTCAAAAAGGTTCGCCTCTTTGGCAGCGTCTATCATCTTTCTGAGGTCAGCGCGGGAACCCTGCTGCTGATTCCAAGCATCGCGTTTCTGGTCTTTACGTTCGTCATCCCTGTCGTACAGGTCATTCAACTCAGCTTTACGAATTATAACACCATCACCGGCGCCATGCGCGGCGTGGGCTTTGCCAACTATGCGTACCTGCTCACGGGTTCGACCAGCGAGTACTTCTATCAGGCGCTCTGGCATACGGTCCTGTACGCCGTTGTGCGGCTGGGATTCGACGTTACCATTGCGCTATTGATCGCGGTGATGCTGGACTCCAACGTACCGCTCAAGAAGTTCCTGCGCGCATCGTATTTCGCGCCCGTGGTCGTTCCGGTCGTGGCGTCCAGCCTGATCTGGATCTGGTTTTACGACGTCAACATCGGCCCGTTCAACCAGATTCTTTCCTGGATCGGACTGCCCACCAGCAAGTGGCTGCTCAGCGAAAAAACGTCGCTGATGTCCATACTGATCTTCTCCATCTGGAAAGGGCTTGGCTATAACGTCATCCTCTTCCTTGCGGGGCTGCAGAACATTTCGGATTCCTACCTCGAAGCCGGGCGCATCGACGGAGCCACGAGCTCACAGCTCTTTTGGAAGATCAAACTGCCCCTGTTAAGGCCTATCGTATCGTTTGTGCTGATGATGGACTTTATCGAGGCCTTCAAGGTGTTTACGGAGGTCAACGTCATGACCCCGGACGGCGGGCCGCTGCGCTCGACCATGCTGCTGGTGAACTACATTTACGAGCTGGCGTTTACCAACGGGCGAATGGGACGCGCTTCCGCCTGCGCGCTGATTCTGTTTATCATTATCTTTGTGTGCACCTTCGTCCAGCGGAAGATCGGCGCGCGCAAAACCGTCGATTACGATTAAGGGAGGGTGAAGCAAATGACCCCAAGGCATAAAAGACTGGTCAAGCGCAACTGGATCCTGTTTATCATCCTCATGATCGGCGCAATCAGCATGCTGTTTCCGTTCGTTTGGATGACGCTTTCGGCGTTTAAAACCAAAGCGGACGTCTATAGCTTCCCGCCGCGCTGGATTCCAACCGTCTGGACCTGGCAAAACTTTAAAGACGTGTTCAACATGATCCCGTTTTTGCGGTATTATTGGAACAGCATCTATACGTCCGTCCTGCAAACCGCGATCATCATCGTGATTTCGATTTTCGGCGCATATGCGCTCACCAAACTCCGCTTTCCCGGGCAGAAAGTGTTTTCCATGTTTCTGCTCAGCAGTATGTTCGTCCCGGCCGTGGTGACCATGATTCCGCTCTTTCTCGTTGTCTCCTCCATGGGGCTCAACGATACTTACGCAGGCATCGTCCTGCCACAGATATCAACGGCATTTACTACCCTGCTTTTATCCAGTTTCTTTGCGGCGATTCCCACTGATTTGGTCGACGCAGCCAAGCTCGACGGCTGTGGGCATTTTCGCGTACTCACCAAGGTGGTCGTGCCAAACAGCAAAGGTGCAATTTCAACGGCAACGCTCTTTACCTTCCTCGGCGCCTGGAAGAGCTACACATGGCCGCTGATCATCACGACCAAGACGGAATTCCGCACGCTGCCAATCGGCTTAAAATACCTTGTGACCGAATCGAGCAGCGAGTACCAAATGATGATGGCGGCCTCGCTGATGGCGATTTTGCCGGTGCTGATCGTCTTCATCTTTGCCGAAAAACAGCTGGTGCGCTCCATTACGCTCACCGGCATGAAATCCTGACACAACGCGCTCCCGCCGCGTCGGTTCGCCGCGCGGCGGCTGCCGTTCAACTAAAAATCAAAGGGGGATTCGATGATGAAACGCGGAACTAAATTCATTGCCCTGATCGCAACGGTGCTCCTGCTGCTGGTTACGGTTTTCGGGTGCCTGCCCGCGCCGGCCGCCGTCAACGGCTCGCAGTCACGCGAGGAGGAAACCACCGCCGCCGACGCAGCAAGCGGCGAAACGACCGAAGAAGCGGCCACCGAACCTGCGGTCGACCTGACCGTCGCGATGGACGCAGCATTGCGCGAACCGCAGACGCTGGAAGTCTGGTACGCCGTTTCCGGCACCAGCGGCGAAAAATTCACCGAACAGGCGACGGCGTTCGACGAATCGAGCGATCTGGTCTCCCTCAACCTCTCCTACTCCGGAGGCGCAAACGACACCGCAACCAAAGTCAGCGCCGCGCTGTTAACCGGCACCCAGCCGGATGTCGCGCTCATGTATGCTGGGCCTTCGTTCACCGGCAGTCTCGGCAATTTCGACATGGCGCAGCTCATCCAGCGCGAAGGCTTCGACAAGGACGATATCTACCCCGGCATCTGGGATTACTGCAAGTATTTCAACGGTGAAATCTGCGCAGTTCCCTATGGCATCTCTACGCCGGTGATGTATTATAATAAAGACATCCTTGCCGCGGCAGGCGTCGATATGACAAACCCGCCGAAAACCTGGGACGAATTCTACGACGTGTGCCTCAAGTGCCTGGAAAGCGGCAACATCAACGGCATGGAAGGCTTTACGGCCTTCGATGTGACCGAAACCGGCTGGCTCTTCAAGTCCATGTGCATGCAGAACGGCTGCCCGGTGGTGGAGGTCGAGGACGGTGTGATCACCCCCGTGTTCAACAGTCCGGAAGCGCTGGAAGTTGCGGAATACTGGAAAACGCTCGTAGATGCCGGTATCATGGGCGCCAGTGAGCACTCCGCCGCAGAAAACAAGTTCCTCTCGGGCAACCTCGCGTTCGTGGTCATGTCCAGCAACCGCATGTCGCGCTGGACGGATGTCGATATCAACATCGGCGCTATCGAAATGCCTTATTTCAAGCAGCAGTCGGTCGCGCTCGGCGGCAATGTGCTGGTCATCTTTACGCAGGATCCGCAAAAGATTGAAGCCGCATGGGATTTGATCACTTTCCTGCTCGCGCCGGAACAAAACCTCGACTTCGCGCTCTCGACGGGTTACCTGCCGGTGCGCCAGTCCGAACTGGCAACGGATGCCGTTACGAACGCAACTTCGCAGAACGAAATGTACGCTGTAGCATTCAAACAGCTCTCCTACGCCTGGGCGTATGTCCACTTTGAACAGATGGGCACCATGGATCTTCAGATTGCGGACGCGCTGAGCCGGATCGAAAAGGGCACAAAGACCCCGCAGGAAGCGCTCGACGACGCGCTCAACAAGCTCGTAACCGAAATGGAGTTTGACGCGCAGTAACCAACCATCAATTTGACTGGCGCGACGGGACGTTTTCTCGCTCCGCCGCGCCTTTTTTTACAGGTGAAACAATATGAAGAATTCCGAACGATATTCCTTCTCCACCGGCGCGCTCTACCCCCTCGAATCGGAGGACGCGCTCAAGCTCATCAAAGACGCCGGTTTCCCCAACGCCGAACTCATGCCGCAGTGCCTTTCGGACTCTTCCAAAGAGAGCGCCAAGCGTCTGGAGCGCGTGGGAATCCGCGTTGCTTCCATCCATTACCCGCTCGCGTTTTTCCCGCTGCTGTATACCGCGCACCGCTCCATGACGAGCGACGGCAGACGATATTCGCTGGAGCTGTTGACGCTTGGCGAACGGCTCGGCACCGAAGTGCTGGTCGTCCACCCGCATATCCCGTCCAATAGGGGATACGACGCGCTTTTGGATGCTCCTGTTGTGGAAAACCTGCTCTGGCTGGCGGAAGAATGCCAAAAGCATGGAATCCTGATGGCGATGGAGAATTCGCCAAAGACCTGCGCTACTCCCGAACAACTTCTTGCTTATGTTGCGGCGCTGAACCACCCGAATATCAAACCCATGGTGGATACAACGGAAGTGCGCGAGGCAGGCGGCGATCCCGCAGCGTTCATCGCGGCGGTTTCTCCCTGCCACCTGCACCTTTCGGACTATATAGGTGAGAGCAAGCATCTGCCCGCGGGCGAGGGTGACACGGATTTTTCCGCCGTCGCCAGCGCGCTTTCGGCGTACGACGGCTTCTACACGCTCGAACCCGCGTACCGTTACTATATCGACAACATCGAGCAAAAGCTCCGCGCTGGGTATGCGTTCCTGGCACGGACGTTCCCAGACGAGCAGTAAAAATCACCACTGCCCGAAAACAATGACTTTTTGAAAGGTTATATACACCCTTGGTCAATTTGGAAAAAGTACAATCGGTGTTTGCCGCGCTCGCGGTCGGGGACTCTGTCGGCATGCCGACGGAGTTCATGACGCGCGCTGAGATTACCGCGCAGTTCTCCGCGCTTGTGCCGGGGCTGATCAACCCCATACAGTCCCGCAATCACGCAAACCTCCCCTTTGCCTCCGTGACCGACGATACGGAGCAGAATCTGTATCTCTACCGCCTCTACCAAAAAACGGGACGCGTGGACGCACGGGATACCGCGGACTGCCTGCTGCTCTGGGCGGAGGAGACCAACGCGGAACAAAAACGGTATATCGGCCCCAGCTCGCTTGCCGCGCTGAGAGCCATCCGCGCGGGAACGTCCGTGGAAGAAGCGGGCAAAGCCGGAACCACGTGCGGCGGCATCATGCGCTCGCCTGCAGCCGTGCTCTGGCAAAATCATGCGTCAAGCGACGAGCTTGCGCGGGACATCTACCATTGCCTGCAATCAACGCATAACACGTCCGAAGCGCTGGAAGCCGCGGGCGCGTATGGTTTTGCGCTGCAGGCGGCGCTTGGCGGCGCTTCCCGAAAAGAGATTCTATCCGAAGCGATGCGCGGCGGCAGCCGCCTGATTGCGTTTGCACCAAAGATCAACTGCGCGCCTTCTTCAACCGCGCGGATTAAGGCCATGTATTCGCTCGCGGCAACGCACACGCCGGAGCACTTGCTGGACGAGCTGTATGGCATCTACGGCACGGGGCTTCCTTCGGCGGACGTCTGCGGCGCGGTATTTGCCATCTTCTTTTCCGCCAAGGCCGATGTCTGGCAGGCCATCCGCATGGGCGCTTCCGTCGGCGGGGATACGGACACCATCGCTTCTCTTGCGGGCGCGCTTTGCTGCGCGTACGCGGGCGGGCATAATATCCCGGATTCGGTTGTCGGCAGCGTGTTTGCCCATAATCCGATTCTTGTCGGCACACCCTGGGAGGCAGCGATTTGAGCCGGAGCCAACACCAAAAATTCGACGTACTCATCGTTGGCGGCGGGGCGGTCGGCAGTGCGATTGCCTACCGTTTGAGCCGTTATGATTTTCATGTCGCCGTGCTCGAAAAAGAGCCGGACGTCGCCATTGGAACCAGCGGGCGCAACAGCGCCGTGGTGCACGCGGGCTTTAACAACCGCACGGGCTCGCTCATGGCAAAACTCTGCGTCGAGGGCAACCGAGGGTTCGAATCCGCGGCGGCCACGCTGGACGTTCCGTACCGCAAAACCGGTAAACTCGTGGTCGGTTACAACGACGAGGATCGGGATATCCTGTTGAAACTAATCGAAACCGGCGAGCAAAACGGCTGCAGCGGCCTGCGCCTGATCGGCGAAGACGAAATCCGCGCGCTGGAGCCAAACGTGCCCGCCAAGTGGGCCATGCTCTCGCCCAACACCGCCATCATCAATCCTTTTCTATACAACATCCATCTTGCCGAAGCCGCCGCGCAAAACGGCGTGACCTACCTGCTCAACCGTGAAGTCACCGCCATCGAGCGACATTCCGGCGGATTTACCGTAACCGCTGGAACAGAGACGTTCAACTGCGCGCTGCTGATCAATGCGGCAGGGCTGTTTGCCGATCAAATCAGCGCCATGGCGGGAGACGACCGCTACACGATCTACCCCTGCAGGGGTGAATACTACCTGCTCGATAAGATTCCGACCGATCTTCTTCCTATGCCGGTCTACCCCGTGCCGCGTCCCGGCGTGGGCGGGCTTGGCGTGCACCTCACCCCCACCATCGACGGCAACATCATCCTTGGCCCATCGGCGGAATATGTCGAGCGGCGCGAGGAACTCGCAACCACCGCGCCCATGCTCCGCGAACTTGGCGAGGAGGCAAAACTGCTCCTGCCCGCGCTGGATCTGCGCCTGGTGATCGGCGCATACGCGGGCGTGCGGGCAAAATTGGTTGCCAAAGGCGCGGCTAACTACGGCGATTTTGTCATCGAAGAAAGTCCGCTGGTGGAAAACTTCATCCATTTGATCGGCATCGAATCCCCCGGGCTGACCGCTTCTTTGCCGATTGCCAATAGGATCGAAGAAATGGTTTGCTCGCGCCTGCACCCCGCCTTAAAGAGCGGCTGGCGCGCGGAGTACCGCGGAATCGAACGATTCTGCGAACTGAGCGACGAAGAAAAAGCCAAACGAATCGCCGAAAATCCCGACTATGGCGAAATCGTCTGCCGCTGTGAAACCGTCACCAAGGCGGAAATCAAGCAGGCCATCGAAAACCCGCTCGGTGCGCGCGCAATCGTCTCCGTCAAGAACCGCGTCCGCGCGACGATGGGGCGCTGCAGCGGCGGGTATTGCCTGACGCGCATCATGAACATCCTCCACTTTGAATACGGCGTTCCGTACGAGCTGATCGATCTTCGCCGCGCGGGCGACCATCCGTTTGCGGGGGTGGTCAAATGAGCGCAGCCATTTTGAACTCATACGATCTTGTCGTCATCGGCGCGGGACCTGCCGGTCTTGCCGCCGCGGGAAAAGCCGCGCAGCTCGGATGTAAGCGCATTCTTCTATTAGAACGCAATTCCGAGCCCGGCGGCATCCTCAACCAGTGCATTCACGACGGCTTCGGGCTGGAGCGCTTTGGCGTTTCGCTCACGGGGCCGGAGTATATCGAGCGCTTCCTGCCGGTGTTGTCGCAACCCGCCGTTACGCTGACAACTTCCGCCATGGTGCTGAAGATCACCCCGGAACGCGCGGTGCAGTTTGCCGATCGCGAAGGCCTGCATGTCGTTCAGGCAGGCGCGGTCATCCTCGCCACCGGCTGCCGGGAGCGCACGCGCGGGGCGATCGGCGTTGCCGGAACGCGCCCCGCGGGGGTCTTTACGGCGGGCGTCGTCCAGCGGCTGGTCAATATGGAAAATATCGCCGTGGGCAAACGTGCGGTCATCCTCGGCAGCGGGGATATCGGGCTGATTATGGCGCGACGTCTCACGCTGGAAGGCATGGAGATTGCCTGTGTGCTCGAAAAACTGCCCTATTGCAGCGGACTGCTGCGCAACGTGCGCCAGTGCCTGATCGACTATTCGATTCCGCTGTATCTTTCCACCACCGTGATCGAAATTCTGGGCGATCATCATCTGGAAGCGGTCGTTGCCGCCGAAGTCGATGCGTCCGGCACGGTTCTGCCGGAAACCAAGCGGACGATCCCTTGCGACACGCTGATTCTCTCCGTCGGCCTGATTCCGGAAAACGAGCTAGCCAAAGCCTGCGGCGTCAAAATGGATCCCGTGACCGGCGGCGCGCTGGTGGACGGTCGCCTCATGACGAACATCCCCGGCGTCTTCTCCTGCGGCAACGGGCTGCACGTGCACGACATTGTGGACATGGTTTCCGAGGAAGCGGAGCTCGCCGCGCAGAATGCCGTTACATTTATCAGGAATGTATCGCAGGATCAACCGCAGATTCCCGTTTGCGCGGGCAACGGCGTTCGGTATGTCCTTCCGCGCAGCCTGCCGCAAAACGCGCCCGGCCGCCTTGCCCTCCGCGTACAGAACCCGGGAACCGATCAGACGGTGTTGGTCACGCAGGGCAAAAAAACACTGCTCGCAAAAAAGATGCGTCTCTTGTCCCCCGCCGAAATGATTCGCCTTTCACTTCCCGCCATCCACGCAAACGCGGGCGAACTCCGCATTTCCCTCCGGCAGGAGCAGCATTCCCCCGCGCAGAATGAAAGCGAACTCGTCTGCACGTGCTGTCCCAATGGCTGTGCGCTCACTGCGGCCACTAATTCAAAAGGCAAACTGGATATTACTGGTGCGCGGTGCAGCCGAGGCGTCAGTTTTGGTCTTACAGAACTGACCGATCCCCGGCGAACGCTGACGACCACGGTGCGCCTGAATAACGGCGCATACCCGCTCGTCTCCGTCCGCAGCGCCGAACCGGTGAGAAAAGACGACCTTCGCCTGCTTGTGGCGCGCCTCCGCGCCGTAACGCTGACCGCGCCCGTTCACTGCGGCGATCGTGTACCGTTTGACGAAGCGGAAATCCTCGTTACCGGGCGGGCGGACTCCCTGGAACAATAAGAGCTGGCTGCACGTAAAAAGCGCTCCGTGAAAAACGGAGCGCTTTGTTGTTTGACTGCGTTTGTCGGGTTATTCCTTCATCTTTCCCGGCATGGCTCCCGTTGCGATGGTGCGGATATCCGTCACCTTGCAACCTTTCGCTTCGATCATCGCCTTGGTGACTTCGTCGCTCGGGCGTGGGTCGTTTCCGCCGGAACAGAGAAACACTTCCACTTCCTTGCCCGCGGGCAGCAGCTCCACAATGGAGTTGAACGCGGGTGCCGGACTTGCCGCCCAAACCGGGCTGCCGATGAGGATGCGATCGAACGCATTCAAATCCGCTTCCAGCGGCAGAATCTTCGTTTTCTTCCGCTTCATGGCCTGATATCCGCCGGGAATAAACGAGCCGATCAAGCTGCGATTCTTTTTTTCTTTGATCCGATAGACCGGCGCGCCGAGTTCCAAACCGAGCTTTTCGGCTTCCTTCTTGGTGGAACCGCCGAAGGTATAGTACAAAACGACCGTATTCATTCGCGTTTCTCCTTTGTTTTTGTGCGTCCGCAACGGGTTATGCCCTGTTCGTCTCGCCGGATTCATTCTATCATATCTGCATAAATCCGCAAGAAGAACCGGCGAACAGCGGATTTCTCCGCGCCTGCCGGTTCTTTTTTGTTCCATATCCGTTCAGCGTTTGATGGATGCGCGGTAGACGTCCGGCGGTAGCATCGGCGCGTTCAAAACGGCCTGCGTTTCCGCGGAAATCACACCGTTTGCCTTGTACTCCCCACCCGCGTGTTTTGCCGCGGCAAGATACGCATCCGCAAGCGGCTTTGCTTCGGGTACGTTCAGCAGCGGCGCTTCCACGCAGTAGATGCGCGGGCAGTCCTTACTGAACATGCGGTTGAACTGGAAATCCAACCCGTCGAAGTTGTTTTGAAAGTCCGGGAACCCGCAGCTGGAGATCAGCATGATCTTGGTATGGATCTCCTGCCTGCCCGGGTGGTAGGTCGTGCCGGTTTCGTCCACCTCCTGCGCGGGCATCCCCAGCGGAATCAGGCGGTCGTAGAGCGCCTTGCAGTTGGAAGGCACATTGTAGCAATACAGCGGCACCGACCAGATGACGAGCTCGCTTTCCAGCATCCGTTTCAAAATGCCCGCCATATCATCCTCTTGCGCGCAGACGCCCGGCGTTTTCCACCAGCAGGAGAGACATCCCAGACAGGGTTTGACGTTGACCTGCATCGTATCGATGATTTCCGCGGGTTCCCCCATGCCTTCCAGAAACGCGCGGGTAATTTTGAGCGTTACGCTCCGTTCGCCTCTCGGCGAACCGTTGATGACCAGTATTTTCATAAAGAATGTTCCTCTCGCGCCGTAAAAAACGGTGCATTTAATAAAAAGCCAGCTGCAGCGGACTTTTTTTCTGATAGATGCGTTTGTTTTTCAGGCTAGATTCTCCTGGCGAATAAACCATGGCGGTTGCAGCAGGCATAGAGGATGCCGTGCGTACCCGCCGGGAACCGCGTCTCCGCGCCCTGTTCCGGGTAGAGCTTTTTCATCATCACGCTGTCGGACGTAACGAACGCAAAAAACGAAATATAGTGCGACTTTTCCATCGGGTGGCGCATGGTGAGGTACCGCTCGTTCTCCACCGCTTCCACGGTGAGTTCGTGCGCCTCGTCGCCATCCTCCGCTTCCAGCGGCGGCAAAGTCACGCCGCAGCAGGAAAACGCGCCTTCGCCCATGGCGCAGATAACGTTTCCGCAAACCGGGCAGACGTAGAAGCGGCTCTTGAACATATTGCCGCTGCGGTTGCGGTTGAGCACGCACTCTCCCGAAAGCAGTTCCGCAACCGAAACGCACAGCGCTTTGCCCAGCGGTTCCAGCAGGCTGATATCCGGCAATCCCCTGCCGGACTCCCATTTCGAGACCGCCTTGTCGCTGACCAGCAGCAACTCGGCGAGCTGTTTTTGGGTATATCCTTTTTTCTCGCGGAGGGCTTTAATCGCAGCTCCGGTTACATAATTCGTCATGGTGTTTCCTCTTGTTTTTTTCTATGGTTGGAGCATATCATCTTTGTTTTCTTCCGGCAACCTACGTTCCGTGGAGTCCTCTCTTGTTACGGTTAACAGAAAAAAACTCCCCCAAACGATGCGCTCGGAGGAGTGAAAAGATTGCCGTTCTTTCTGCCGCTCAGTGCCGCCCGTGGGACGACACCGTCGCGGTAAAATCGATATTCAGCGCGTCCGCAACGGCCTCCATAATGCCGTTGCTGCTGTAGGTCGCGCCGGAAACCGCGTCGACGTCCGGAGACTGCGCGGTGATGATGTACGAAATCACCTTGCTTTTTGCGCGGGAGAAATACTCGTAATCGTCCGCATAGGAATCGATCGTTATCGCCGTGATGTAGCCGTCTTTGACGGTCACGGTCACGTCCGTATCCCCGCGGAATCCCGAACCCGTGCCGGAATAGTTCCCGTCCGCCAGAGCAATCGGTCCGGACGCTGTGGCCGCTGGCGTAGCCGTCGCCGTGGGCGTCGGCGTTGCAACGGGTGAAGGCGTCGGGGTCAGCACAGGCGTTGGCGTCAGCGCGGAATCGTCGGTGACGATCGTCTGCACGTCGCTGGAAACGTTCAGCGCGTCCTGCAGCGCATCCGACACCGCGCCGATGATGCCGCCGCTGCTGAATGTCGCCCCGGACACGGTGTCCACCACGATGCTCTGCGCGGAGAGGATATCCGGAATGACCGTGCTCTTGGCGAGGTTGAAAAACTCCGCGTCGTCTCCGGTCGAAATCACCTCGATGGACGTGATGTAGCCGTTGACAACGGTAACCTCCACCTCGGTGAGCCCGTGGTATCCGCTCGCGCTGCCGGTGTACACGCCGTCGATATACTGACCCGAGACGGCGGTTTCCGTGCTGCTGAGCGTTTCTCCGGCAGAGACTGCCGCACGGTTTGCCATGGCGGTGCCCGCAAGGTTTCCCGCGTAATACATGCCGCTTATGGCAACCACCGCGACGGCGGCGGCAATCGCGGGTTTGGGGTTGGCCGTCACATTCTGCCGCGGGCAAACGGTTACGCAGCTCATGCAGTCGATGCATTCCGAAGACCGCACCAGATTGGTTCGGTAGAGCGAAATCCCCATGGGACAGCGCTTCGTGCAGGCGCGGCACGCGCCGCATTTCTGGCGCGGCTTGCTGATTTTAAACAGCCGCAACCGGGACACGATGGCAAACACCGCCCCGAGCGGGCAAAGGTAGCGGCAGAAAAAGCGTTCGATGAACAGCGAACCTGTGATGATTATCAGCAGCAGCCCCGCGCCAATGGAAAGCAGCGCGGAGAGATCCGACCAGCCTTTGTAGCTGGCGTACATGCCAAACACCGTCCAGGGATTGTTCGTCCCGCTCAGGATGCTCAGCCCAAACGTCCAGATCAGCACGACGATTCCGATCAGAAGAACGTATTTCGTCAGTTTAAGGATGCGGTCGACCTTCGGCTTGATCTGCGGGCGCGGGAGTTTCAGCTTGGTTCCGATATACCAGAGCAAATCTCCCATGCTGCCAAAGGAGCAGAGAAATCCGCAGAAGAACCGCCCCATCAGCGCCGTAATCAAAAGCATGGAAACCACAAGTACGATCTGCCCCGTCAGCGCGGCGGCAGAAAACGTGCCGCCGATCAGAGCGGTATAGATGCTCTTGATCGCCAGAAACGTCGATAAAAACAGCCCCGGAAACAGAATAAACGACGCCAGCTGAATCAGCCGCCTCGTGAGCGTAAGCGGAGCAATCTTCTTAAATTTTCTAGTTTTTCTTTTATTATTTTCCATATCCTGTCAATTCCCCAAAGGGAATCCTCTAAATCAGTATTAATAACGCGATACGTTACTACTATATATCTATCATAAACTCACGGTAAGGATACCGCAACGTTTTTTCTTTATTACCCTATGATGACCGTATTGCTTGCCGTTAACAGAGAAAACACTCCGCAAAGCGAATCCGAGCAAAATACATCCAGTCGATCGGTCACGAGCACAAGCCCCATGTTGTGCTCCAGCGCCAGCTTGGCGCCTTTGTGTTCACCCAGCACGAAAATCGCCGTCGAAAGCGCGTCCAGCGTCATGGCGCAGTCTCCTGTCACTGTGACGCTCCTGAGCCCCGCCTTTGCCGGATACCCGGTGTTCGGGTCGAGGATGTGGTGGTAGCGTACGCCTTCCACTTCGTAAAACCGCTCATAATCGCCGGAGGTAACGATGGAACGGTTTGCCAGTTCGAGCCGTCCCATGGAGATGCCCGTGCAGCGGTCGGGATGCTGGACGCCGACAACGCGGTTCTCTCCAAGGATGGCAACCGTTCCTCCCAGGTTGATGATAGCGTTTTTTACCCCGCCATCCAGCAGTATTCTCCGTGCTTCGTCGGCTGCGTATCCTTTTGCGATGCCGCCCAGATCGACCGCCTGTTCAAAACGGGCGAGCATGGCGGTTCCTTCCGCTTCGTTGAGCAGCAAATCCCCGTCGTTCACCAGCGACAGCGCCCGTTCGACTTCCGCCTTGGAAGGAACCGTTCCGCAACTTGCGTGAATCGACCAGAGCGTCGAAAGCGGGCGCGTGGTCATGGAGAACGCGCCGCCCGTCACGTTGGAAAATCGCAGCCCAGCCTGCAGCAGCGCCATGGTATCCGCGCTGATATGAACCGGTTTTACCCCGGCCGCGGCGTTGAGTCGGGCAATCTCGCTCTCCGGTTTGAAAACGGAGAGGCGGTCGTCCAGTTCCATCACACGCAGAGCAGCGCGCTCCAGCGCTTCCCCGCAGGCGGGGTCGAACACCTGAATGGTGTTGATGGTTCCCAGCGCGCGAAACACTTTGCTTTTCGATCTTGCCGCGCTCTGTTCACTTTGCACAAACGGTTTCGTCAAACATTCCATATGCTTAGTGTACGGCATACAAAAAATAACGCAAGCACGCAAACATGGCGTTTTGTGAACAATTGCGGAGTTTCTACGTCCCCGCATCGACGTTTCGATTTCCAATTTGTGAACGGAATCATCTGCTCGTCTGCTGGAGCACAAAACATTCCAAGCTATAGATAAAATGTATTATTATGCGTAATATTATGTAAATATCGCTGTATTTGCGAATAATTCGAGAAAGTATGCAAAATTTTGCAAAAATCGAACGCGCCACTTGTAAATTTTGGAAATGTGTGCCATAATGTTTTTTTCGGTGCGAAAATGCGCTTCGCGCGGAAAGGCGGCTCGTTCAGATGCGAATTCTGTCCGCAGGTGACCTCACGGAGAAAGTGCGCAGGCTCTGCCTGCGCGCGTGCTGCGACCTACCGCAAGACGTGCTCGCCGCCCTTTGTACCGCCCGTGATTTGGAAGCGCCCGGCAGCGCCGCCCATTCTGTTTTGTCTCAATTAATCGAAAATCAAGAGCTCGCGCGCAGTTGCCAGCGTCCTGTCTGTCAGGACACGGGCGTTGCTGTCGTGTTTGCGGATATCGGCGAAGACCTTCATATCGAAAGCAGTTTGGAACAAGCCGTCAACGAAGGCGTGCGCCTTGCGTATACGGAAGGGTACCTGCGCAAATCCGTTCTCGACCCGATCACCCGCGTCAACACGCTCGATAATACGCCCGCGTTTTTGCATCTTCGCTTTGTGCCGGGAGACAAGCTCCTGCTCACCGTCGTGCCCAAAGGGTTTGGCAGCGAAAACATGAGCAGCGTAAGCATGCTTCCGCCTTCGGCGGGCGTGCCGGGTATCCTGAGCTGCATCGTTTCCGCCGTCACGAATGCAGGCGCTTCCGCCTGCCCGCCGGTTGTCGTTGGCGTCGGCATTGGCGGAACCATGGAAACCGCGGCGTTATTAGCAAAGCGCCAGCTTCTGCGCCCTGTCGGTGAACCCGCCGAACGCAGCGACCTTGCCGCCATCGAGCGGGAAGCGCTCAAACGCATCAACCAAACCGGCATCGGCCCCATGGGGCTCGGCGGCAAAACCACCACGCTCGCGGTGCATGTTGGAGCAATGCCCACGCATATCGCGGGTTTGCCCGTTGCAGTCAACCTGCAGTGTCATGCCTGCCGCCACGCCAGCGAGGAGATATAAGCTATGGAATACTCGCTTGCCGTGCCAGTTTCAATGGAGGATTTGCAGACTCTCCGCGCGGGCGACGTTGTCCGCCTCAGTGGAACGCTGTATACCGCGCGGGACGCGGCGCACGCCCGCTTTGCCGAACTCCTGCAGCAAGGCAAACCGCTGCCCGTGCCCAAGGACTGCTGCATCTATTACGCAGGCCCCTGCCCCGCCGCGCCGGGCGAAGTGATCGGCCCCTGCGGACCCACCACCAGCAAGCGCATGGACGCCTTTACCCCCGCGCTGATCGATTACGGCGTTTGCCAGTTCATCGGCAAGGGCGCGCGCACAAAGCCTGTCAACGAGGCAATGAAAGGCAGAGCCGTCTGCTTTGCGGCCACCGGCGGCGCGGGGATGCTCTATGCCTCCCGCGTTACGGCATGCGAACTGGTCGCGTTCGAGGATTTGGGCGCGGAGGCGGTCTACCGGCTCGAAGTGGTCGATTTTCCGGTGGTCGTGTCGTTTGACCTGCTGGGAAACGACGTATATGACCGAAAATAGAGTATGACGCACCGCCGTTTCCGGCTGGCGCGAATGGTTTCAACAAACACCCACTATCGAAAGGAGCATTCTTATGGCAAACTGTGCAATCGTTGGTATCAACTGGGGCGACGAGGGGAAAGGCCGCATGGTCGATCTCATTGCGGCGGATTTTGGCGTCGTCGTGCGCTATCAGGGCGGCAATAACGCGGGTCACACCGTCGTTAACGAATACGGCAAATTCGCGCTGCATCTGCTGCCTTCCGGTATCTTCCGCAAAGGTGTCGTCAACGTACTTGGCAACGGCGCGGTGGTCGATCCGGAAAAGCTGCTCGAGGAAATCGAAGATGTACGCAGCAAAGGCATCTCCGTCACGCCGGAAAACCTCAAGGTCAGCGACCGCGCGCCAATCGTTTTTCCCTACCATCGCGATCAGGACGCGCTGGAAGAAGCACGCCTGCAGGACGCCAAATACGGCTCCACCAAGCGCGGCATCGCGCCCGTTTACGGCGATAAGTACATGAAAAAAACCATCATGCTCGGCGAGCTGTTCTACCCCGACTATCTCAAAAAGCGGCTCGAAGGCATTCTGGAATGGAAGAACCTGATCCTCAAAAACGTCTATGGCGCAAAAACCTATACGCTCGACGAACTCATGGACTGGCTGATGGCCTACGGCGAACCGCTCAAACCTTATATCTGCGATACGGGCGCGTTTCTGCGCGCGGCGGACGGCAAGAAGAACATCCTCTTTGAAGCACAGCTTGGCGTCCTGCGCGATCTGGATTTCGGTATCTACCCCTACACGTCCAGCTCCGCTCCGCTGGCGGCCTACGCGCCCATCGGCGCGGGCATGCCGGGCGCAAAGATCGACCGGGTCATCGGCGTTGTCAAAGCGTACTCCACCTGCGTGGGCGAAGGACCGTTTACGGCGGAATGGTTCGGCGAGGAGGCTTCCCGCCTGCGTGAAGCGGGCGCGGAATACGGCGCTGCGACCGGTCGTCCCCGCAGGGTCGGCCCCATGGACATCGTCGCCACGCGCTACGGCGTCACCATGCAGGGCGCAACGGAAGTCGCACTCACCAAGATCGACATCCTCTCCTATATGGAAAAGATTCCCGTCTGCGTGCAGTACGAACTCCACGGCAAAAAAACGGACGATTTCCCCTTCCCCGCCGTCATTGGAGAGGCCAAACCCATCATCGAATACCTGCCCGGCTGGGGAACCGATATTTCCGGCTGCCGCTCCTTTGGCGAACTGCCCAAGGCGGCGCAGGATTACATCCTCTATATCGAAAAGAACATCCACTGCCCGATTACGAATATCTCCGTCGGTGCGGATCGCGACGCGATCATCCGGAGGTAATCCATGCGCGACGTCTACGAAAGCCCGCTGAACAGTCGCTACGCTTCCGCCGAGATGCAGCGGCTCTTCTCGCCGGATATGCGGTATTCCACTTGGCGCAGGCTTTGGACGAGCCTTGCGCGCGCGGAGCACGCCCTCGGGCTACCGGTAACACTGGAGCAGGTGGATGAACTCGCCGCGCACATTTCGGATATCGACTACGACGCGGTCGAGGCGCGTGAACAGCAGGTGCGCCACGACGTGATGGCGCATGTCTACGCCTACGGGCTTGTCTGCCCCAACGCCGCGGGCATCATCCACCTTGGAGCGACGAGCTGCTTTGTGACCGACAACGCGGATTTGATCATCCTGCGCGACGCGCTGAAAAGCATTCAAAACAGCGTCTGCGCCGTGCTCGCCGCGCTGAAAACCTTCGCCGAGCGCACAAAATCGATCCCGACCGTCGGGTACACGCATTTTCAGGCCGCCCAGCCGGTCACCATCGGCCGCCGCGCGTGCCTCTGGATGCAGGATTTGTTTCTCGATTTGGAAGAGATTTCCGACGTTCTTTCCGCCATTCGCTTTTTAGGCAGCCGGGGCGCTACGGGCACGGAAGCGAGCTTTGTTTCGCTCTTTGGCGGGGATACGGAGAAAATCGACGAACTCAACCGCAGAATCGCGGCGGATTTCGGCTTTACCGAACTCTACGACGTCACCGGCCAAACCTATCCGCGCAAGCTCGACAGCCGGATACTCAACGCGCTTTCGAGCGTGGCTCAGAGCGCCTACCGCTTCGGCGGAGACGTCCGCCTGCTGCAGCACGACGGTATCCTCTCCGAACCGTTCGAATCCGGGCAGATCGGATCTTCCGCCATGGCGTATAAGCAAAACCCCATGCGCTCGGAGCGCATCTGTTCACTCGCCCGGTTTGTGATGACCACCGCGCAGAACGCGCCGCTCACTGCGAGCGCGCAGTGGATGGAACGCACGCTGGACGACTCGGCCAACCGCAGGCTCTCGCTGCCGGAAGCGTTTCTCGCGACCGACGCGATCCTCCGCCTCATGGCAAACATCGCTTCCGGCCTGATCGTGCACGAAGCCGCCAATGCCCGCATCCTTTCGGACGCGCTCCCGTTTCTCGCCACGGAGAACCTGCTCATGGCGGGCGTCAAGAAAGGCGGCGACCGGCAGAAACTGCATGAAATCATCCGCGCGCATTCCATTCAGGCCAAGGAACGCCTTGCGCAGGGAGAATCGAACGATCTTGCCGAACGGCTCGCTTCCGACCCTGATTTTCCTCTGGAAAAAGACGAAATCCTCGCGGAACTCGACCCGGTTCGGCATATCGGCCGCTCGGTCGAGCAGGTTGACCGGTTCCTCGCGCGCCATCCGATTCCGGAAGCAACGCCGCTGGAAGCGGTAACGCTGTAGCTTTTCAGTTAGTGCAAAGACCCGGCGCTCATCGACCGGGTCTTTTTTTGCGGTTTTGTGCAATTCTCTCCAAAAAGAGCTTATTACTGTTATTATCCTTGCTCTTCTAGCCGTATAACGTTATAATCAACGTAATTAATAGCACGATACTCTATTTCACAAAAGGATGACTTTCCTATGAAAGCGGTTCAGCTGCTCGATCTGTCCATCGGCCCCGATCTCCATGAATTGACCAAGCACGGAACGCCCGTGTTCCCCTGCGCGGGGTACGACGAGGATCCCGGCAAGTACCTTGCGGGCAACATTCCATGGCACTGGCACGAAGAGCTGGAATTCATTCTCGTGACCGAAGGCGAAACCTGCGTGCTCTGCGGCGAAACGGAATACAAGATTTCCGCAGGCGACGCGATTTTCGTCAACAGTAACGTACTGCATAAGCTCAAACGCGCGTATCCCGGCGTGCATAGCCGCATCAACAGCCTCGTCTTTCAGCCGGAGCTCGTAAGCAGTTTCCCCCAGAGCATCGTTCAGCAGCGCTATATCCAGCCTCTGTTGCGCTGCGCTGCGCTTTCAGAAGTGCTGCTTAGTCATGCTGTACCCTGGCAGCAGGCGGCGATCGAACATTTTCAAAACGCGTTTGCCGCGTTCGTCGGCGACGAGTACGGCTTCGAAATCCTCGTGCAGGTCGAACTCATGGGAATGCTGCACGACATCGTTCTCAACCAGAAGGATCGACTGGCGGAAAACGACCTTGTGCAGAACAAAGATTCCGTTCGTATCAAGCAGATGCTGGGCTTTATCCACGCGCGCTATGCCGAGCCGCTCACCGTTTCTCAAATCGCGGGCGCTTCCGCCATCAGCGAAAGCGAATGTTACCGCTGTTTTCGAAAGGTGCTGGACACTTCCCCCATCGATTACCTGCTCCAGTACCGCATCCGCGCGGCGGCGGGGCTGCTCGCGGGCACGGATCGCAGCGTTTCGGATATCTGCTTTGCCACCGGTTTCAACAGCCCCAGCTATTTTGCCAAGGTGTTCCGGCAGGAACTCCAGTGCAGCCCGCGGAAATATCGCTTGGCGAGACAGTCCGTAACCGTTACCACGTCGGGCGAACCGGCTTACCCTGCCGCTGACTCCAACGAGTGATCTTTTTCGCTGTTGTCTGATTCGCAACCGGGCAAAACAGGCTTCGCCGCCCGTTTACGCCGCTAAATCAGTCCATGCTGCCGATCAAATGCGGTTAATGAACAAGTAAGAAAGCTCTTTCCTAATGGTGAATTTTTCGCTATACTAGGTAAATAGCGAAATGTCTGCTCACCAGGCTGCCGCAAAGCCCACCGTCAGGCGGGGTTCATTGACAAACGCGCTGTTACAGTATTATAATATCGATATGATCTAACGGAGGTGCCCCATGCAGAAAGAATCCCCAGTCTCGATTTCGAGGCAAGCACTGCAGCGTATGCCGTATTATCTGCAGTCGCTGCGCGCCGCGCTCGATTCCGGCGCTGAGATCATTTCGGCGCCCACCGTCGCCGCTCAGCTTGGGCTCAACGAAGTGCAGGTGCGCAAGGATTTCGCCTCCGTGAGCAACATCGCCGGTAAACCTAAAACCGGTTTTCAAACAAGAGAACTCATCGCCGCCATCGAAAGCTGCCTTGGTTACGACAACTCCAACGAAGCGGTTCTCGTTGGCGCGGGCAGTTTGGGGCGCGCGCTGCTTTCCTACCGCGGGTTCGAAGCCTATGGACTCAGCATCGTAGCCGCGTTCGACGTGGACGCCAACCTCACCGGCGGAGAAATCTCCGGCAAGCAGGTTCTGCCAATGAGCAAACTCACCTCCATTTGCCAGAGCATGAATATCCATATCGGCATCATCACGGTGCCCGCCTCGCAGGCGCAAGCGGTTTGCGATGCGCTCGTGAGCAGCGGCGTACTGGCCATTTGGAACTTTGCGCCCATGCATTTGAACACGCCGGAAGGCATTCTTGTGCAAAACGAAAACATGGCCGCTTCCCTTGCGGTGCTTTCCAAGCACCTTTCCGAGCGGCTCGAATCCGGCTTGGTCAAGTAAGTTTTTTAGATATTCTTTGCAGCAGCGCGGTTTCCCGCGCTGTTTTTTATTGCTGCCGGCTGCTACATTTGCGTAAAAAAGTCATCGGCTGACTCGTAAGGCTTTTTTCTGCAAAGAATATTTTACTTAACGAATTTCAAAACAGTCTTGACACGCCATTATATCAGTGCTATATTATCGATATCGGATATCGATAATAATGTACTGATATAAAGGAGATCAAAATTATGGCACGCTTCACACTTCCCAGAGACCTGTATCATGGCAAAGGCTCCCTCGAAGCGCTCAAAACGCTCAAGGGTAAAAAGGCGATTGTCGTCGTTGGCGGCGGCTCCATGAAGCGCTTCGGCTTCCTTGACCGCACCGTTGCTTACCTCAAAGAAGCAGGCATGCAGGTTGAATTGTTCGAAGGCGTCGAACCCGATCCTTCCGTGGAGACCGTACTGCGCGGCGCCGAAGCCATGCGCAAGTTCCAGCCGGACTGGATCGTTTCCATCGGCGGCGGCTCTCCCATCGACGCGGCAAAGGCCATGTGGGCGTTTTACGAATATCCCGAAACGACTTTCGAATCGCTCACGATTCCGTTCAACTTCCCGACGCTGCGCACAAAGGCGCACTTCTGCGCCATTCCCTCCACCTCCGGCACGGCAACCGAAGTCACCGCATTTTCGGTCATTACGGACTATCAGAAGGGTATTAAGTACCCGCTGGCGGACTTCAACATCACCCCGGACGTTGCGATTGTCGATCCCGACCTCGCGGAAACGATGCCCAAGAAACTCACCGCGCACACGGGTATGGACGCGATGACCCACGCCATCGAAGCTTACGTTTCCACCCTGCACTGCGACTATACCGATCCGCTCGCGCTGCATGCCATCAAGATGGTCAGCGAGTTTTTGATTGATTCGTACAATGGCGATATGTCTGCCCGCGACAGGATGCATAACGCCCAGTGCCTTGCCGGCATGGCGTTCTCCAACGCGCTTCTTGGCATTGTACACTCCATGGCGCATAAAACAGGAGCTGCTTACAGCGGCGGACACATTGTCCACGGCTGCGCAAACGCCATGTACCTGCCCAAGGTCATCGCGTACAACGCCAGGAATCCGGAAGCAGCCACGCGCTATGGCGAAATCGCGGCGTTCATCGGCCTCGAACCCACGGCAAACGCGCTGATCAAGCATATCCGCGCCATGAACGCTAAGCTCGAAATCCCCGACTGCATCCGGGATTATGAAGGCGGCATCATTGACGAAAAGGAATTCCTCGAAAAGCTGCCCAAGGTTGCGGAGCTCGCCGTTGGCGACGCCTGCACCGGTTCCAATCCGCGCTCCATCACCCCCAAGGAGATGGAGAAACTGCTCAAGGCCTGCTATTACGACACGGAAGTCGATTTCTAGTACAGCAGGGTGCTTTCCTCGGTTCAGCCGCAAAGCCGCTCTCTCCTGCAGGAGGGCGGCTTTTGCATTTTGGAAAAGGGTTTCTCTTTCTGGGGCTCTGCCCCCGAACCCCCGTTTAAGGGACAAGTCCCTTAAAAATCCCCTCTCCTTTATTCTTGAGACTTCATCCCAAACCCTACGATTCTAATTGGGGTTTCACCCCAAGCCCTGACCCAAGGGAATCACCCTTGGGAATTCCTTCTTTTGAGAATTTAGAAATTATAATAAATTTTCACTCTTTTCGGCCTGATAATGAAGTTGGATACCCCTGCAAAATAGTATCAGGAGGAAAACATGCAAACAAAAGACTATTCTATCGTTCTCGACATGATGCGGACGCTCCCGTTCCGACCGTTCGAAGTTGTCGAGGGCGACACGGGCAACGTCCTGCACGTAACCCTGCTCAACAACGGCGACGCGATGGATCTCACGGGGTGCAAACTCTGCGTCATCTTTGCTTCGAGCAGCGGCTTTGCCATGCAGGACGAAACCAGCGGCATTACAAAGTCCGCCGAGTCCGGCGCGTTCGATATCTCGCTGTTGCCAACCGCGTACGGTGCGGGCAACGTCAGCGCGGACGTGCAGATTTACAGCGGCGAAAACGACAAAACGCTGATTACGAGCACGCGCTTCGACTTTCGCTGCCGCAAGTCGCTCATCAGCGGCGAGATCATCCGCGCCAACACCGCCTACCCGCCGCTGATCGAAGCCGCGCGCGCGGCAAACGAAGCGGCTTCCGCCGCCCTTGCCGCCGCCGAGCGAATCGGCAACGACATCGGCGAAATGAACGTGCAGGCGGACTGGTCGGAAACCGACGATGATTCGGATGCGTTCATCCGCAACAAGCCCGCCATCCCCGCTACTCCCGGCGCGGTTGGAGCAGCCGCCGCCACGCACGCCGCCCAGCACGGGCCAAACGGCACGGATCCCGTGACGCCGATTGCGCATGCGTCGCGCCATGCGTCCGGCGGCGCGGATGCGCTCTCGCCTTCCGCCATCGGAGCCGCAGCGCTTTCCGACGGTAAAGTCTCGCCGGAGCAGGCAAGCGCGACAATTTCGACGTACACCGCGAATCACACGCTGGAGCTTTCCGACGCGGGCAAGCTGGTTTTGATGAATCTGTCTTCCGCCGGAACGCTGACAATCCCCGTCAACGCTTCCGTCGCGTTTCCGGTCGGCGCGGAACTTGAGCTATGCCAGTACGGCGCGGGCGCGCTCACCATCGCCGCGGCTTCCGGCGTTACGCTCGTTTCTCTCGACAGCGCGGTGCTCTTTGCCGGACAGTACGCCTGCGCAGCGCTCAAGCAGATTGCCGCGAACGTTTGGCTGCTGGCCGGAGGCGTCGCATGAGGCTGATGAGGCGCGGTGGCGTATTGGCGGGCAGCGTCGGCAAACTGGAGTTTTCATTTTCCGGCTCCTATTCGTTTCTTGACGACGGCGACGGAAACTACCGCTACCGCTTTCTTTCCAGCGGAATTCTCACCGTCACCCGTAAGGTTGTGATCGATGCGTTTCTGGTTGGCGGCGGAGCGGGCGGACGGCGCTCTTCGAACTATGGCGGCGGCGGTGGAAGCGGGTTAACGCAGACCTGTTCCTCCATCACGCTCCGCCGCGGTGTCAACTACCAAATCACCGTTGCCGCCACGCAGACGGCGGAAGCGTCAGCCGGTAACGCGACTTTCGCGTTCGGTTATACCGCAAACGGCGGCGGCGTTGCAACGGCTGCTTCCGGCGGTTCCGGCGGCAGTGGCGGTGGAAGCGGCGGCACGGAATCGTATCAGCGCGGAAACGGCGGCACAAACGGCGGCAACGGCGCGGGCACTACGCCAGGCGCGGGGCAGGGTACAACCACGCGGGAATTCGGCGCATCGTCCGGCACGCTCTATGCCGGGGGCGGCGCCGGGTACGGCAAAGCGGGCGGCGCCGGCGGCGGAGGCAACGGGTATTCCTATAGCGGCACTTCCATAGAGGCTATGAGCGCGGAGAACAACACAGGCGGAGGCGCTGGAGGCGCTTCCGGTGGCACACAGCTCAAGTACGGCTACGGCGGGAGCGGAATCGTCGTGATTCGCAACCACCGCGCGGCATAAGGAGGATAAACATGGATCAACCCACGAACTATGCCATTCTTCAAAACGGCGTGGTCACCAACGTCATCTGGCTCTGCTCCTCCAACGCCGGGGACTTCCCGTCGGCTGTGAGCGTGCAGGGCAGGCTTGTTGCGGTCGGGGACACATACGAAAACGGTGTGTTTTATCGATCCGGCGAACCTGTGCCTACCGAAGAGGAGCGCATCGCGCTGCTCGAAGCCGACCTGGAAGAAGGAACATAAGCCTCACTTTCCAACGTCTTCCCCGCTTCGTAATACTCCGAGCAGGAAGAATTCAAACAGCAAAAAAGACGGCGGTTGAAACCGCCGTCTTTGTGTATGAGAAATGGAGCACTTATGTCTTGAACGTGTGTTCGTTACTCTTCCATATTGAACACGTAGTCTTTGCCGGGGAGGATCGCATTGGCAACGATACCAACGATTGCTGCCGTAGCCAAGCCGGAGAAGCTCAGGCTGCCGATTTTGACAACGCCCCAAACCAGCTGGGCGGAGTTGGAACCCATGGCGGAGCTTGTCTGAATGCCCAAGCCCGTAACCAGGATGAGCGCCGCAACAAGAACATTGCGCATGTTCTTGAAGTCCACCTTGCTTTCAACAACGGTACGAACGCCTGTTGCGGTAATCATTCCGTAGAGAACAATGGAAATGCCGCCGATGATAGCCGCAGGAATCGTGTTGACGAACGCTTCGAACAAGCTGACAAACGAGAGGATGATTGCCATGCACGCTGCGATGAACATCACTTTCGGATCATACACCTTCGTGAGCGCGACAACGCCCGTGTTTTCGGAGTAAGTCGTGTTCGCGGGGCCGCCCAGAGCGCCGGCCAGAGAGGTGCCAATACCGTCGCCAAGGAGCGTACGGGTCAAGCCAGGATTCACAATGAAGTTCTTGCCGCAGGTTGCACCGATGGCGCAGATATCGCCAATGTGTTCAACGAGCGCCGCAACTGCAACAACGATGAATGTAAGCATCGTGCCGAGATCGAATTTCGGGAGGAAGAACGGAGGAACTGAAACGACGTCTGCAATTCCCGTAATCTTCAGTCCGGAGAAGTTGACCCAGGCAGGGCCAAACGCGGTGACGATGCAGGCAATCAGGTAGGCGCCGAAAATACCGATCAAAACCGGAATGATTTTGATCATGCCCTTGCCCCAAATGTTGACCACAATTACGATAATGATCGTTATAATCGCCAGCCACCAGTTGTTTGCCGCCTGATTGAACGCGAAGTACGACAATCCAAGACCAATCAGCATAATGATCGGGCCGGTGACAACCGGGGGGAAGAGTTTCATGATCCGCTTAGCTCCAAAGATTGCAAACAGCGCTGCGAAAATAACGTACGTTAAACCTGCGGCAACGATGCCGCCGGTTGCGTAAGGCATACCGAGCGTGCTTGCAGCACCCAGAATCGCACCAATAAAGGCAAACGACGAACCAAGGAAAATCGGGATCTTCCGCTTTGTGATGAAGAAGAACCAAATCGTCGCAATACCAGCGCAGAACAAGGTGACAGAAATGGACATGCCGCAAATAATAGGTACAAGGACTGTGGCTCCAAACATCGCAAATACGTGCTGGAGGCCGAGAACCATCATTTTGCCGGTTCCCAGCTCTTTAAAGCCATCGTAAATGCCTTCGACTTTCTTTTCCATTGAATTACCTCCTAATTTTTTTGTGTTCATTAGGTCTCCATTTCTCCTGTCTATCACAAGAGCTTTCGCCCCTTGATATCAATTCGTTGTGCGTTCGCGTTTTGTGCGTCACATTGCATGACGCAGCCCGTATCTTTATGCGAACCATAACCGGCCTTATCCCAAAAGGCCTCCAATGGAGGGTAATCGGTTTCGTCCGTTCCCCGTTTCAAATGCTCACAAGTATCTCTGCTGAAAAGCCGCTCTGCGTATTCTATTCCGTTTCCTTCCCCGAGAATGAACAGTCGAATCGTGGCAGGAACTTCTTGTTCCGTCCCACGCGCCATTCATGGTTTCGGGTCAGGCAACCATCATATTTTTTGATTGCTAAGAACGTTACTTATGCCGTGCCGTTCTGCTTCAACCGCTCAAATCCACTTTTCGCTGGTATTTTGCCATCTCCGGGCAAGGAAAATAGGAGAGCGTTACGTTTGCATGATTTTTCTTGCAAACGCAGACAGTTCACGTGTTTGTCAAGGTGCGGTTGTTGTTGATCAATTTTTCAAGAACCCCGCCGGGGGCGGGTCGTGTTTCAAACCCTATCCGAGGTAGAATACACGAACCGCCCGACGTTTGCAAGCGTTATTTTGTTTCTGGTTGGCGTTGTTCGCGCAGAGCGCGCAGCACATCGTCCGGCGTAATCGGCATTCTAAGGAACCGAATTCCGATTGCGTTGTACACCGCGTTGGCGATTGCCGGAGCGCCCGGCACCATGAGCGGTTCGCCGACGCCGCGCGCGCCGTAAGGGCCGGTTGGTTCCGCGTGCTCAATATACTTTACCACAAATTCCGGTATATCGTCGGCTGTCGGGATTTTGTAGTCCATAAAGCTCTTGTTGAGTACGCGCCCGTTTTTGAGTTTGAGCTCTTCAAAAATCGCGGTGCCCAACGCCTGCACCATGGCACCTTCGCTCTGCGCGCAGTAGAGCGCGGGGTTGACCACCTTGCCCGCATCGAAGCAGGAACACATCTTAAGCACCTTGATCACGCCGGTCTCGGTATCCACTTCGACTTCAGCGCCGTTTGCGCCCATTGTCCAGTATGCCGCGGGGTGATGTTTGGCAAGCCCGGTTTTTTTATCGGTATTGATGTTGTTTTCCAGCGTAAACGTGCCAAGGCCAATCGCCGGGCCGCCGTAACCGGAACCGTCCGGAAACGAGATGCCGAGCGCGAAGTCCGAAATCGGCAGCCTGCGCTCCGGATAGATCTTGTGCACCACGTACCCGTCCTCAAACGTGAGATCCCGCTTGGCCGCGCCCATCTTGATCTGCGCTAAGTCGAGCACTTTTTCTTTCAGGTCCTCCGCGGCCAGTTTGACCGCGTTGCCCGCGCAGTAAGTCGTGCGGCTCGCAACCGTCTGCCACTCATACGGCGTGTGGTCGGTATCGCCGGAAACAAACGTAATTTTCTCCGGTGAAACGGAGAGAACCTCCGCCGCGATCTGCGGCAGAACGGTGGAAACGCCCTGCCCCATCTCCTGCCCGCTGGACATCAGAATAAAGGTGCCGTCCTCGTTCATGCGCAGGATAGCGCTGCTGCCCGCGTTGGTCGGCATGGAAGGCGCTTTCCAGCCGCCCGCGATGCCTTTTGCACGTATCTTGGTAGGGCTGCCGGACGGTGCGCAAGGTTTATCGTACGCAATGTCCTTTGCAACTTCTTCCAGACATTCCTGAAAACCGGCAATCTCCAGCTGCTCGCCCATGCCGGTAAATCCGCCCGGACGGATTCCGTTGATGCGCCGCATATCCAGTTCGGAAACGCCAATCGCCTTTGCCACCATGTCGATATTCTGCTCAATGGCAAAGTGGATTTCGCACATGCCGAACCCGCGGTACGGCCCGCCGACGGGATGGTTGGTATATACACAATAACTGTCCGTCCAGACATTGTCAATGTCATACGGACCCGCGCTGGCCCATCC
Organism: Clostridiaceae bacterium; assembly: GCA_039683415.1. Lineage (GTDB taxonomy): Bacteria > Bacillota > Clostridia > Christensenellales > CAG-138 > UBA7703. Next base: position 448,755 of record JBDKRL010000001.1, on the reverse strand, counting down.
GCCCGCCTTGGTGATGTTGACGCCATATTCGGTATATGCCCCGCCGTCCCAGACGAACTTGTTCTTTACGCCGAGGATTTTGCCGTCTTTGCGCACAGCGGTTTCGATGGTCGCATGCAAGCCCTGGCGGACATAGGCATTGACGAACTCGTCCTCGCGGGAGTAAATCATTTTTACCGGCCTGCCCTGGCAGTGCCGCGCAAGCGGAATGACGATGCCTTCCAGCGTCGTTCCGGCTTTGCTGCCAAATCCGCCGCCGACCGCGGGCGATACCACGCGGATTTTGTTGAGCGCCATGCCAAACGCAACCGAGAGCGCCTGCCGCACCGCGTAAGGGGATTGGCAGCTCGACCACACGGTCAGTTTGCCGTTCGCATCGTACTTGGCCATGCAGGCATGCGGTTCGAGCGGCACGTGCTGGACATGCGGAATGTAAAACGAGTGTTCAAACACCCGATCCGCCTCCGCGCAGGCGGCTTCAAAGTCGCCCTTGCGCAGAACGTAATGGTGCGAAATGTTCGTGCCTGCTTCCGGCAGGAAGATCGGCGCAATCTTGTATGACCCCAGGTCGGGATGGATCACCGGCGCGCCCGGTTTCATACCCTCCAGGGCGTTTGTCACGGCGGGCAGTTCTTCGTAAACGACCTTGACAAGCTCACAGGCAGCCTGCGCAATTTCCGGCGTTTCCGCGGCGACGGCGGCAACCGCCTCGCCCATGTACTTAGCCGTATCGCCTGGTTTTGCCATGAAATACCGATCCTCAAGGTACAGACCCGCTCGGTTGGGGTATTCGTCCCCGCAGATGGCGCAGCGTACGCCTGGAAGCTTCCTTGCCTCCGATAAATCAACAGAGATAATCTTTGCGTGCGCGTAGGGACTGCGAACACACTGCGCGTAGAGCATGCGCGGCAGATGCATGTCGTCGACAAATTCAAGCGCGCCCGTCACTTTTTGAACAGCGTCGGATCGTTCTGCCGACTTGCCGACATATTTGAGTTCTTCCATTAGTTCGCGCCTCCCTTGCTTGGATTTGCATTCTGTTGAGCGACTTCTTCGATCGCTTCGATGATGCGGATATACCCCGTGCAGCGGCAGAGGTTCCCGGCGATGGCGTGCTTGATTTCGTCCCTTGACGGCGTCGGGTTTTCATTCAGCAGCGCGGTTGCGCTCATGATAAAGCCCGGCGTGCAGAAGCCGCATTGGAGCGCCGCGTGATCGACAAACGCTCTCTGCAGCGGGGAAAGGTTTCCGTCGTGGTCGGCAATGCCTTCGATGGTGGTAATATGCATGCCGTCCATCTCCGGTGCCAGCACGAGGCAGGCGTTGATGGGCTTGCCGTCCACAATCACGGTGCAGGCGCCGCATTCGCCCGCCGCGCAGCCGACTTTGGTGCCGGTCAGGTGCAGGTCGTCGCGGATGACGTTGAGCATCGTGCGGTTTGGCTGAACGTCCTGTTCAAAGATTTCCTCGTTGATGTAAAAACTGACGTGAATCTTTTTCATGCGTTTTCCCCTCCCTTACCGAACCGCCCGAAGGCCGTTGCGGACGATGACTTCCGTCACGTCCAGACGGTATGCCTTGCTGGCGCGGACGTCGTCGATGGGGGTCACTTCGGTCTTGGCGAGCAATGCCGCTTCTTCAATCAGCGCGTCCGTGAGCGGTTTGCCGCTCAGCAGCGCTTCCGTTTTCGGCAGGCGCACGGGCGTTGGCGCAACTGCGCCGAGCGCAATATGGAACTCATTGCCAACCTTAACCACCGTTCCGCAGATCGTTGAAAGGTCGACCTCCCTGCGACGCGCAACTTTCGTAAACACGCCTGTTGCGCCTTCGGTATACGGCACGCGGATGGCGGTAACCAGCTCGTCTTCTTTGAGTATAGTTTTGCGCACGAACGTGATGAATTCCGTAATCGGCACTTCGCGTTTGCCGCCCGCGCTCTCCAGGCAAACTATAGCGTCCAGCGCGTAGAGCGGGGTGCCGGTATCGCAAAGCGGAGAAGCGTTGACGATATTGCCGATGCAGGTGGCGCGGTTACGCACCTGTTTGCTACCGATCGACTCGGCGGCATCCGCAAGGTACGGGTAATATTTTTTGACGTTTTCGTCCGAAGCAAGCGCGGCAACCGTCGCGCAGGCGCCGATGAAGAGGCCGGTTTGTTTGTTGAATGTGATTTGATCCAGTCCAGGAATGTGTTTGATGTCGATTACGGCGTCCGGCGAAATCAGCTTTTCTCGCAGCTGAATCACTACGTCCGTTCCGCCGTTGAGCAGCACGGCGGCTTTTCCGTACCGCGCGCGCAGTTCGGAAGCCTCCGCGATGGTCTTCGGCTGAAAATAGTCGAATTCCTTCATTTGCAACCCTCCAAAAAATCTGTCCTCTCACCGCCGTGTTTCGTCCGACGGCATGCATGGTTTCAACTGTCTTTTTTGATCATTCGTTTTACCGCGGTTGAGATTCCGGCAGGAATCCGATAAAACTAGTTGATAATAGTAATAGTTTACGTTCCTGTTTTCACGCGGATATGTCCGTCATGCAACATTTTTGAAAAAAGTGTGGCCGATCGTTGTTTCAAAGGCTTTTATAAAGCTGCAGAGTTGTTCTCAGCGTACCGCGATTGCCTCGACGCAGGCTTTCGATACGATAGAAGGCAGCGTCACGTTGCGGATATGCTTTTGTTTATGCAGATAGTAGTGAAAGTTGTCTAGGTCTTTTTTCGAAAATGTCTCCTGCGGACGGTTGATCATGGATAGAAATGTATTAACGGTATCGAATACCTGGTTCGTAATTGCGTTGTACTTGTCTTTTGAGAGATTCCCGTTGCTGGCATGAGATTGAATCTCATCCCGCAGGATATACAACTCGCGCACAATTCCCAGCGTTGTGCTGTCCACCGGCTTTTGAAAAAGCATCTGGATCTCGAGCGGCTGTTCCGAAAGAGGCTTCATGCGCAGCATGTCGCCGCCGAGCGCTTCAACCGCCAATTCCGCGGTGCAGGATAAATCGTTGAGCACGCGATCCGACAGCTCGCAATAGCGAGTGGCAAACCGATCGCAGATTGGGTATATCTTCTGCTTGCGGTAATAAGAGATTAAAACGAAGATTCCAGCCGTCACCGCAACAGCTAACAGCGCATAGAATTGTCCCATCTGTCCGCCTCCTGTTTTCTATCGAGCAGGCAGTGGTCGGGACGGAATTGCCGGCCCGACCACCCCTTGCTTTTCAGAAATTATACATCGTCGAAGCCGTCGAACGCAACGACGCGGCTGATGCAGCTCTCACCCTCGACCAGCTTCCAGGGAAAGATGCCGATGACGCAGCGTTTGTTGGAGAGCTTTTCGATCTCGCCGCCCAGGCATTCGGCGTGGATCGCTTCGTAGGGCTTGCAGAACAGCTCGATGTGCATGGCCTGATAATGTTCCGGCCAGGGGTACACTTCGTTGAGCGTTTTGCCGTATTTCTTCTGGAAGAGCTTGTCGCAGGCGGTCGCTTCCATGGGCTCCCAGTCGCGGATCTTCGTATTCATCGGGTGATCCGCGCTGCCGCAGTCAACGCCGATCCAGCGGATTTTCTTATCGCGCACCCACTGGATAAAGTCCAGCGACGGGCCGGGATGGCGCAGCATGTAGCGTCGCTCGTCCGCGGTCGGGCTGTCCCAGCCGTAGATGTGGTAGCCGGTGTTGATAATGAGCACGTCGCCTTCCTTTACGGTCACGCGGCGCTCGATGTCTTCCGGCGTATAGATGCCGAAGTCCTCCGCCTGATCGGAGAGGTCGACCACCACGCCCGGCGCGCAGAGCTTGGTCAGCTCCAAAGACGCAACGTCGCGTCCCGCGGTGTCAAAGTGCATCGGGCCGTCCAGATGGGTGCCGACGTGGTTACTGTGCGTCATCAGCTGTCCGTTTGCGCCGTTCGGGGTGAGACGCTTAAAGAATTTCATCTGCAGCGGCTCATAGGTCGGCCATGCGGGCGTGCAGATGCCGATCGGGATCGTGAGGTCATACATCTTGATGTCGGACCATTTACTCATTGTACTTGCCTCCTGATGATTGATTTTCTGAAAATTGTTTTATTTATTCCAACTCCCCGCGGGAGCAAAAAGCGGGGTTTCCTTCGGTTCAGCCTATCTCAGGCGGGAAAGAATGTCTGTTGGAAATGCAACGTTTACTCCGCCCAGACCTTTGCGCAGGCCGCGAGCGCCGTTTTGAAGCATTCTTCCGGCGGATGGACGATACCCGCGCCAACCTGACCGACGCCGGGGTTTTTATGCGCGATGCCCGTGTTGATGATCGGGCGGATGCCGGTTTCGATTACCTTGAGGACGTCGATGCCCGTAGGGCCGCCGCGGAAGTTCAGCGCGGGAATCTTATACGCCTGCCCTTCGCCTACGGTGATTTCGTACATCTGCGTTGAATAATTGATCGCGTCGCTCACCTGCCCGCCCACGAACTGGACGATGGCCGGAGCCGCCGCCATGCAGAAGCCGCCAATGCCTGCCGTTTCCGTGATGCAGGAATCTCCCAGATCGCGCGCGGCGTCGGTTTCGTCGTAGCCGGGGAAATACAGGCCTTTGACCATCTCGGCCGTGCCCGTAAACCATTTGTCTTTGCCGAGACCCGCGATCCGGATGCCGAAGTCCGTGCCGTTGCGGCACATCGTGGCGACCACAGTGCAGTAAGGGATATCGAAAATCGGATCCATTGTGCACTTCATCGCCGGCATGGAGATGTTTAGGAACGTATGGTTGTTGCCGTTGATAAAGTTATAGGCGGCAATCTTCTGCTCCTGCGGCTTGTCGCAGGCCATGATGGCGGGTACAAGCTCGCGGATGAGCAAAGACGTTCCCGCTTCGTTGCGGTTATGGCCTTCGTCGCCCATCTGCAGCAGTTTGGAAACGAGCACCTTGACGTCGATTTCACCCTTAATGGCCACCGCTTCCTTGAGCACCGGGTAGAGCTCTTGCTCCATCCAGCGCAGACGCTTGAGCACTTCCTCGTCGCAAGCGCCAAAGCGCAGTACCTTGCCCAAACCTTCGTTGATCGTGCAATACGCGCGGTTGCCGAAGGCTTTGTTTTCGAGAATCCAGACCGGCATGCTGTAGGTGACAACGCCCGCCATCGGGCCAACCGCGTCGTGCATATGGCAAGGATCGAATTTGATTTTTCCGCTGGCCGCCAGCGCTTCGGCTTCCGCTAAATCTTTGGCGAGCCCTTCGTAGATCAATCCACCCATGACCGCGCCGCGCTGCGGACCGCACATGCGTTCCCAGGTGACCGGCGGGCCCGCGTGCAGAATTGTGTGTTTCGTCATGCCGGGAATCACTTCGCCCGCGATGCCGAGGCCGATGATGGTCGGCTGCGCCGCGAGGATGCGGCGGAGCGCTTCCTTGTTCGCGAGTTCGATCTTTGCCAGCAGTTCCGGCGCTTTGAGTTTGCGCAGGTTCGCGGCGGCTGCTTTATCGCCGCCCGCGATGGGCTTCCAGTCCACATGAACCGCCGCTTCGCCCTGGCCTTTGAGGTCGTCGTAAAACGACTCAATGCCAAAGTTCACGACATGCAGTTTTTGATGGAACAGTTCGTTGAGCTTACTCATTTTCGGTTCCTCCTAGCGCAGGTTAGCAAGCACGCGCAGTGCAAAGCGCGCCGCCTGCGCGTTGCTCGGCAGCACCACCGCGCCCGCTTCTTCGAGCTGCTGCTGTGTTTTACTCAGCGACTGAGGGTCGCCCTGCGTTCCGCAGACCGCGCAGACGCAGCAGAGGAATCTCCCCTGCGATTCCGCTTCCGCTTTGGCGGCCTTAATCGACAGCGCGAGGTCTTCCGCCGGGTTCGGGTGTGAACCGTAGCCGATGACGCAGTCGCAGAGGATCACCGCGCATTCCGGGTCTTTTCCGTCGGTTATTACGCGCTCGGCGCGGAGGCTCGGGTCGATCATCGGGTGCGGACGTCCCACGGTGAATTCGTCGTCCCCAAAGTCGAGGAAGGTGTGCTCGCGGCTCTTTCCACCCTTGGCGTCCGCCAGTTTATCCTCCGCGTTGAGCGGAATGTTGCTGTAGATATGCCCCAAAGACCCGATTAAGAGCTTCATGGCTTCGTCGCAGAGCGTGCCGCCGGTGTAGAAGCCGCGGATGTACTGCTGCCCCTTTGCCATCTTGCCCGCAATCTCTTTTGCCAGCGTTTCGGCTTTCGCCTGCCCCATGGAAAACGAGGTGAAATCCTCGGGTTTTGCGCCTTTACTGAGCGCGACGGCTTTGTGCGCCGCGTCCTCAAGCGAAACCGCAGCGACCAGCCCGAAGGCTTCCGCTTCCTTGCGGTCGCCGCCGATAAAGCTCACGACGACCGGTTTTCGGGCCTTTGCCGCAAGGTTGAGTATCTCAGTAGCAATCTCCTTGGCCGGGGGCTTGCTGATGAGCACGATGACCTTCGTCCTGGGGTCGTTCTTGAGCGCGTCGAGGCCGAGCTTCATCATCAGCCCGCCGATCTCTTTTTTCAGGTCGCGCCCGCCGGTGCCGATCACCTGACTGACGCCCCCACCGAGCTGGTCGATCAGGCTCGTGACTTCCTGTGTGCCGGTGCCGGAAGCGGCCACAACGCCGATATCCCCCGCGCGCACGACGTTGGCAAACGCGAGCGGCACGTTGTTGATAATCGCCGTTCCGCAGTCCGGCCCCATCACGAGCAGTTCGCGCTCGTAGGCGAATTGCTTGAGCGCGCGCTCTTCTTCAATGGTCACATTATCCGAAAACAGCATCACGTTAATGCCGTGGTCAAGGCAGCCCTGCGCAACGTCCGCGGCGTACCTGCCGGGAACGGAGATCACCGCCATGTTCAGCGCGGGATCCATCTTGAGCGCGCCTTCCAGCGTCGGCGGGCTGTAGGAGGAAGCCTTCGCTTCCGTCTTTTTATTGAGCAGCTCTTCCACCTTTTTCATCGCCGCGGCAAAGGACGCTTCGTCCTTGCACTCCACGGCGACAAAGAAGTCGTTGGCTGTCACTTCCTTATCAAATTCCGGCGTGGCGACGCCGATGTTGTGCGCAATCTCAACGTTCAGGTCGGTACCCATGCCGACCAGCGCTTCCGTCACGCCCTCCACCTTTTTGAGTTCCTTGGAGATGAGCATCAGGGTGACGGAGTCGTAATATGCATTTTTTCGTATTTCCAGCTGAACCATTGTTCAATTTCCTCCTGCGTGATGTGCCAGTGCGAGCGACAGCCCCGTGAGCATGTCCCCGCCGGACGTCGAGCCGATGGATAAGACCCGCTGCGCGGCTTGTTGCACCGCTGTACCGTCCGCGCCAGAAAAAATCTTTTGGAGCAGGGCGAGCATGTCCCGGTTGACGAGACCTTCGCCGCTTTGTAAGAGAAATGTCGCGCTGATGCGGTTGGTTTTTCCTGCCGCGCGCTCTGCCATGGCTTGAATGAGCAGAAAGCGTTCCGGTTTGCCTTCCGCGCGGAAAATGGCGTGCAGCCCCGCGAAATACCCCGCCAGCAGATCGTCCGAGGAAGGGGTCAGCCCCATTCCGCAGCCCGCCGCGTTCGCTGCGGCATTTGCCGCGCGTTCGGCGACGCCCACTGTTACCGCCAGAACAAGCTCTTCAATGCGAGGCGCAAGGAATTTCGTGTAGACGTTTCCTTCTCCACCCGTAGCGAGCGGGCTGAGGCAGGCTTCCGCGTCCGTTTGTTCGAGCGTTTGCCGGAGAACCGGAAGCGCCCGCTTCAGTCCTGTTGGGGAGTCGAACCGGAGCGAACCGATGCCAAGGTCGATCGGGTTTGTTCGGGAGCAATCGATCGAAACGCCCGCTTCGGGCAGTTCGATCGTTCCCTTTTGCACCGCCGCCGCCATGCCCGGGCGAACGCCCCATTCCGGAAACGTTGCCTGCGTACGCACGGACACAGCGTACGGCGTCAAAGTCTTTTCGCTTGCAATCAGCCCGACCAGACCGAACCTGCCCTCCAGAGCGAGATTCACCGCGTGATCGAAAACGGAATGCACCGTTGCCGTCACGGGTTTTTCACGCAGGAGCGTAAGGAGCCGGGAGCAGGCCGCGTCTGCGGTCAGCGTCCGGTACGGCCGGGCGCGTTCCAAGCGCGTTACGCCTTTTGGAATACGAAGCCGTATTCCTCGCAGTCGATGGTTTCTTTGTAGTAGATGCGATGTGTTCGTACGACGCCAACGGTGGAGACCAGCTCCATGCCGCTCTCAATGCCGTCGTCAAAGCCGATCTGGCCGGTGACGCGGACACCGTTTTCAAACTCCACGATGCCAAAGTTGAGCCAGGGCTGCATGTACCCTTCCGGCAGGTTGTAAGCGCGCGTCCAGGTCAGGAGCTTGCACTTGCCCTCCAGCGGAATTTCTTCGAACTCGCGCCCGTTGCAGTCCGGGTTCTGGCACACGATGTAACGAGGATGATGCAGCTTTCCGCATTTTTTGCACTTGTATGCGTACATGGTTTCCATATTCTCTCCTCCTTACTTCGTGGTCAGAATCGTTGCCACGACGTTATTGCCAAAGCCGCCAAAGTTGATGGCAAGGCCGGTCTTCGCGCCTTCCACCTGACGGCCTTCGGCCTCGCCGCGCAGCTGGCGAACCAGCTCCACGATCTGCGAAATGCCGGTGGCTCCCAGCGGATGGCCCTTGGCCTTCAGTCCGCCGGAGGTGTTGATCGGCATTTTGCCTTCCACTCTGGTATCTCCCCGGCGGGCGGCCAGATGGCCTTCCCCGCGCGGAAAGAAACCGACTTCTTCGGACTCTTCAATCTCCAGAATCTGGAACGCGTCGTGCAGTTCGGCAACGTCGATATCCTCAGGCTTCATGTCGGCCATGGCGTACGCCTTATTCGCGCTCAAACGAACGGCCAAGAGGTCGCTCGGCTCCGCGCGGTTGGCAACCACGTGCGTATCCGTCGCGGAAGCAATCCCCGCGATGCGGACGAACTTCTTTTGCCCAAAGCCAAGCGCTTCCTGCTTGTCCTGCGCAACCAAAAGCACCGCCGCCGCTCCGTCGGAAACGGGGCACATATCGAACTGCCGCAGCGGGTCGGCAACCAGCGGGTTGGTCGCGTTGATATAGGCGGGGTTCGTAATGCGGTCGAGCACCACCGGTCGCTGGATATGCGCAACGGGGTTGTGGCAGGCGTTGTCGTGGTTTTTGACGGATACGATCGAAAGGTCCTTGCTCTCCACGCCGAACTTGTCCATGCAGAGGCGTGTAAACATCCCCGCGAACGACGGCAGCGTGCAGCCGTATTTGTATTCCGCTTCCGGATGCAGCATGGTGGCGACAAAGTCCGTGCCTTCCCAGCCGCTGATTGCGCGCATGCCTTCGCCGCCGATGACCAGAACGCAGTCGCACATGCCGGAGGCGATAGCCATAACGCCCAGCTTCACGGCGGAAGCGCCGGAAGCGGGGCCGTTTTCCACGGTTTCCGCCATCGCGGGGCGGATGTTGAGCGTATCCACAACCGCGCTGGCTGCTCCGCTGATGCGGCTGACCATGCCGGAACCCATTGAGCCTACAAACACCTGGTCGATCACGTTTCTGCGGCCGGTCTTTGCGCCCGCGTCGTCCATTGCCTGGAGCGCCGCTTCGCAAAGCATATCGATGAACGGAACGTTGGACTTTCCGAACTTGGTATGGCCGACGCCGACGATTCCTACCTGTCTCATTTCAAGTATCCTTTCTGGTGCGCGCCGTCTCAGACGACGATCTTGGCGGGCATATGCACGATTTTGTTGGCTTCGATGACGTCCTCAAACGCGGGACGAATGCCAACGTTCTTGTTTGCCTTGTGCTTTTCCCAGAGCGCGCGGGTCAGAACGAAGGTGGGTACGCCGCCGAGTTCGTGCGGGCACTGCGGGCGGGATTCGAGCTCATACTCGATCATCCAGCGCTTAAAGCCGTTGGGGCTTTCCGCAACGATCCATACTTCGTCCTGATTCATATAGTCGAAGTGATATTCCATCTTGGCGGCAAAGAGCTGGGCGCCGACGCGCGCGCCGCGCTTAAGCGTCATGGTGTGGTAGCTCATGCCGACCTTTTCGTTGACCATGCGGCCGTTGACGATGCCTGCGATTTCGCCGTCCACGCAGCCGATGAGCAGGTACTCGTCCTGCACGCGGTAACGCAGCAAGCCAAGCAGTTCGGCAACGATGCGCGCCGAAACGATATCGTAAAAGTCTTTATCGTGGTCGAGCAGCGTCTTGACGCCTTCCAGCACCATTGCGACTTCTTCACGGCTCGCTTCGCGAACCAGCATGTCCTCACCGGTGGTCAGCGGAATCACCTTGGGTTCGTAGGGTTTCAGTCCGATTGTCGGCGGCCTGAGTTTGGCTTCCATTTCATCTACAGGGATATCATACTTGCTCATGTGTGGTGCCTCCTTATTGTTCTGTTTGTGTCGTTTTAATTGAAAAAAAGATGTGTCGTGCGCGGCGCAACAGCGTTAACTACAAATTCATTGTAGCGTCTGTATGAAATCTTGTCCAGTGTTTCTTGCAAAATAATTTTATCGCCTTTTCTCTTATCCTCTTGTTCATCCGCTCCTTTCGACTGCGGTGCATATTTATTGAAAAACGGCAAATAATCATATATTTTTGCCCATACGGGGTATTTTTCTCCGTTATTCAGCCGCGCATATTCCCCTGCAAGTTACGTGCCAAAGCGAAAATCCGTTCAGCCCGCGCCGTGATATTTCGCCATTTTTACAACGCGATGTCAATTAATAATGCATTTTTGTTTATTGCATCCTGCATTTTGGCAATTAGGACTCCTGTTTCCGAGAGGTTTGAGTTTTTACTTTCCGCGTAGTATACTAATGTGGGTAAAGTTTTAGAATACAGGGCGGTCAGCCGCTATTGAGAAAGGATATTACAAACCTATGCCAGATAGAATCCGCCGCATCGGCATCCTCACCAGCGGTGGGGACGCGCCGGGCATGAACGCGGCCATCCGCGCCGCCGTACGCACCTGCGTGCTGCACGACGTCATCCCCGTTGGCATCCACCGCGGGTATAACGGGCTCATCCATTCGGACGTTGTGGAGCTCGATGCGCGCGCCGTCAACGGCATTACCTCGCGCGGCGGCACCATTCTCTACACCGCGCGCAGCGAAGAGTTCAAAACCGAAGCGGGTCTGCAGGCGGCCGCCAATAACTGCAAGTATCTCGGCATCGACGGTATCGTCGCCATCGGCGGCGACGGTACGTTCCGCGGCGCGCGCGAGCTTGCGCACCTTGGCGTCAACACCATCGGCATCCCCGGCACGATCGATAACGACATCGCCTGCTCGCATTACTCCATCGGTTTCGATACCGCGGCCAACACCGCCATCGACGCCATCGATAAACTGGCGGACACCATGCAGTCCCATCAGCGCACCTCCGTAGTCGAGATCATGGGGCGTAACGCGGGGCATCTCGCTATCTACGTGGGCATCTCCGTAGGAGCGACGTCCATCCTGATTCCGGAGCGTCCGTTCGACTTTGAAAAGGACGTTGTGGAGCATATCCGCGAGGGCCAATACCGTGGCAAGCACCATCACCTGATCATCGTTGCCGAAGGCGTCGGGCACACCAACGAAATTGCCGAGCGCATCCGCACCGAGATGGGGCTCGATACGCGCGTCACCATCATCGGCCACGTACAGCGCGGCGGCAGCCCCAGCGCGCGCGACCGCGTCATGGCAACCCGCATGGGTCACCGCGCCGTGGAAGAGCTGATTGCCGGCGGGTCGAATCTGATCGTCTGCTACCGTAACTCGCAGATTACGACGGTCCCCATCGACGAAGCGCTGGAGATGACAAAAGGTCTCGACGACTACATGTACCGGGTCTCCCAGGAGATCACGATATAAAGGGGATCATCTTGGGGACTTTGTCCCCAAACCCCTGCCAAGAGAAACCGTCGCCTTGGATTTCTCAGCCAATCAGGAGGCATTATGTACTTCGACAGTTATGGCAAAGAAGAAAAGTCTGTTCTCGTGCTGCTGCACGGAGCCGCCGCGCTGGATACGTTCGCGGGACAGTACGCAGCGCTTTCGGAGCATTTTCACGTGCTCGTGCCGCACCTGCCCGGCGCGGGTCAAGCCGCGGCGGATTCTTACGACCCACAGGCCACCTGCGACGCGCTGGCCGAGTGGATCGCCTCTCTGAACGCGGGTAAGGTCGCGCTCATGGGACATTCCGTCGGCGCGGAACTCGCCTATAAGCTCGTCTGCGAACACGAAAGCCTCTTCTCCCGCGCGGTGTTTCTCAGCCCGTGGCTGATGGCGGGAGCAGGAAGCACGAAGCTCTATACCGCCATGGCGCGGATGAGCTACAAATCCATCAAAAATGAAAAGCTGATTCGCATGCAGGCCAAGTACTGGAACTTATCGCCGGAGCAGGCGGACAAAATGGCCTCGTACAGCCCGAACATCCCGCTCGATACCTACGTTTCGTTTTTCGAAAAGAGGATTCATTTCTCGGACGAGCCGGGCTACGAACTCGTCTCCGTCCCCATGCTCGCCATGTGCGCAAAAGGCGACTCCGGGGAAACGAAAGCCTCCATCTATGCACTGGGCGAAAATAAAAACTGCCTTACGGTGATCTTTCCGCTCGGCAGTCATGATTTTGTGCTCCGGCAGGCCGAAAAGCTCAGCCCAATGCTGCTGGACTTTCTGCTTGCTCAGGCTTAAGACACGGCTTTTCGGGGGTACACCAGAATTCCCGCGATGGGCAGCACGTTGTGCTTCGTCAAGAAACCCTGCATCGTATCAAAATGATTCCCGCGCCCCGGTATCGCATTCAAGAAGCGGTAGCGGGGTTTTTCGTTTTCCTGCTGGGGAACCGTTTCGTCAAGGTAAAACGTAACGAAGTGCGGCCCGTCCTTATGGACGTAATAGATCACGCCCGCCTGTGTTCCTTCCGGCAGGTTAACGCCTTTTTTACCGACGACCTTGAGCGCGGTCGGGTACCCGTGCCGCTTGAGCATGCGCTTGAGCCGAAAGAGGCTCGTGCCCGCCAACCCGCGCAGAACCGTCCAGCGAATCAGCTCGTCGGCATATGTTTTTTCGTCCGCCGCTTCCCCGCGCTGTTTCAAAAAGTTAAACGCCGCAATCCATCCGCAGCCGTTGAGGTCGCTCGTGAGTGCGCCGTAGCGGATAAACGTTACCCGCGCCTGATCGACGATGTATCCGTCGCCCGAATAGGGCGTTTTTACCTGTTGTTCCATTTGTTAACCGCCTTTGTTTGAAATTTCCCCTGCACCCCGCCGCGGGCTGCCGATTACCCCGCGCGCCGCTGCTGCTCCTGTGCCTGTTGAATCGCGATTGCGAGCTGGTCTGCGCAGGAAGTGCTGTTGAATCCGCAGGTGTTGCCGCCAAGAAGCGCAATCACTCTGTCCGCTTCCATCCCCTCCACGAGCTTGCCGATCGCCTTGAGGTTGCCGCTGCACCCGCCGAGAAACGATACGTTTTTGAGTTTGCCGTCTTCGAGTTCGAACTCGATCTTCTGAGAGCACACGCCGCGCGGCGTAAACTGGTGTTTCATGTCGATTTGTCTTGTCCTTATCGTCTATTTTTCATTCGTTGATTCCGTATGTTCTGTTTCTTGCGATTTCTCTGCCCCGCAAGGGTATTCCGCCGGCAGTTCCTCGCAGTAAACGGAGACCATCAGTTCGCGCTCTTCGTATTTGCGCAGCCGCAAAATCCACTTTGCCGCCGGGCGCTCTACCAGATACGTTGCCAGTATCGCCGCGAGAAACGCGCCCGCCATGATCAGAACCGTGTACTTCCACTGCCAGATGCGGTCGCCCGTCATGTTCGGCGGAGTCTCCCCCGTCCAGTACGGAATCTTCCACTGCTTGAACTTGACGCTGATCCACTGGTGCCAGATATAGAGGTTGTACGAAATCGCGCTTAAAAACCGCATGACCGCGTTGGAGAAAAACCACCGCACGCCGGAGAACGTCAGCGCGCTGGAAACGACAATCAGTGCGTATACCAGCGAGAGCCGGAAACGGTGTTCCGCCTGCCAGAGATGGACGGGGCTCACGTTTGGCGCCGCTTTCATCATACCGACGAGCAGCCAGATTCCCGCAACCAGCGTGAAGAGCGCCACCGCGGAAAGCTGCACGCTGCGCTTGACGCGTTTGGCAAACAGTACAAACAGATACGAAACCGCCATGCCGTTGGCAAACACGCCCAAGAACGCGGGCAGCTGGTTGAGTGTCGTGCGGATGGAGTCCGGGTTTTTCAGCGCAAACCCGCGTAGGTACAGCAGCGAAACTGCAACCATGCCGAGATACGTCCAGCCAGGCTTTTTAATAAACACATATGCCAGCAGCGGAAAGAACAGATAGAACTGCATCTCGATGGCCGCCGTCCAGAGCACGCCGTTGAGCTTGGTGCCAAGCAGGATGTTCGGAAAGAGCGTCTGTGTAAACGTCAGCGTCGGAATCAAGTCGGCCAGACACGCGCGAACGGACGTGTACTCGCCGGAAGGAATCGCCACAAAAAACAAAATCACGAACACCGCAAAGTAGTAGCTCGGCACGATGCGCGCAATCCGTTTTTTATAAAACAGCCCCGCGTCCGGCAGCGCCGCGCCATCGACGGCCGCGCGCGCATACGGCAGAAACAGGCAGAATGCCGAAAGAAACAGCAGCAGATCGACAAACAAGAACCCCGCGCGCGGCAAAAAGTCGAGGCTGATCGACCCCGACAGTCCCAGCGAGGTTAAAAACGGGAGTTTGATATAGGGCGCAATCCAGTTTTGCTGCCAGAAATGGAACCAAAGCACGCCGAGCACCGCCAGCGCGCGAATCCCATCGAGAACATCAATATGACGCTCGTCGATGAGCGTATTCTGTTTTCGTTTGTCCGTTGCCGGAGCGTCTGCCGCTAAAATTGCGGAAGTCTCTTTTTCCATGGCGATATGATACCACAAACACCGTGCCTTGGGAACGCCGGAACCAGTGAATTTTCAGCTTGCCGTTCTAATTCAAAATCACATGCAAGGCAAAACCGCCTCGCGTTTGCGGGGCGGCTCTGTCAGGAGAGGAAATCATGAAAAAACCATAGCCTTCGACGAAACCCTTTTTAGGGGTGGATGATGTCCGGTAAGCCAAATATGCTTGAAATGCGTGTCTGCCGCCCGCTCGTTCCGGCGTTTACGCAAACAGCCGGTTGACCGCCTCGATGGTTTGCTCCACCAGCGCGTCCCCGCCTTGCGGCCCGCAGAAGCTGGAAGCGGATTTGCTGCTGTAACTGCCGCCCGCGAGCGCGGACTCCGTCGGCAGATACCCGCCGACGCCGTTGGAAAGCTGGCCCACAAACAGCTGTTCGGGGACAACCCGCGCTTTCATGCGCAGCGCGTACTCCGTAAAGAGTTCGAACGGGTTCGTCACGATAGCCGCGCGGCCAAGGCGCAGGATATGGCAGACGCAGTCGAATTCGCGGGACTTCTGCTGCTGTTCCCAGCGGAGCACATCCCCCTGCGGCTCAAACGCCTTGACGACGTCCTCCTCCGTCATGCGGTGTTCCGCCGAAAACGTACTCTTGAAACGCGCAACTTCGCGCGCGGCGGTTTCGTATTCCTCGTGGGTGACGAGCCGGAGCGGAAGCTTGAGCGAGAGCACCTCGTGGGCGAATGCGGGAGTCTCGTCAATCTCGTTTCGCGCGCGCTTGTAGCCGCGCACCGCCGCATCCGCGATGCGTTCGGCAATCTCCTGGCAAATACGCGTCATGTCAAAGTTGCGGAAGACCTCTTTTGCCTGCCCGCCCCACTCGACGAGTTCGCGCTTGTTGAACTTGCTGATGCGCACCAGGTCCAGCGGCGAAAGATCGCCCGCAGCGCCGCACAGCGGCAGGATAAACACGTTGCCGAGCCGATCGCGGATTTCATCCCGCGCAAAGCCCCAGTAGTCCGCCGTAATGAACCGGTGCAGCTCAAACACCTGCGAAGGGCAGGGTATGTTCACCAGAACGCCCGTCAGCCCGCCTTCTTCGTCCCAAGTGTAGAGCATGTCCGCCGAGCTGTCTCCGCCGGGTTCAAAACGGATAAAGTCCTCGCGCGAGCAATCGCCGTACATAACGGTTTCATCCGCTTTCCCGTCGCGAAACACCGGCCTGCGGCAAAAGCCGACCGCCGCGTAATCATGCGCCGCGCTTAATCCGCCGGGTTTTCTGCTTTCCCAGGCGCGGGTGATCACATCCGCCATACGCGCAACCAGGAACTCCTGCGCTTCCTCGCCGGTGAGCACCTCGTCCGGCAGTTCGATCTTTGGCAGAATCTCCGCGCCAAACACGCGCTCGTTGTCCTCGCGCATAAAATCCGCGTAAAAGTCCGAGGAGTTATGCGTATGTGTTACCCCAATGGAGATCTGATCAAACTTCAGCCCGTTCACCCGCACGAGCCGCTCTTTGAGCAGGCCGATTGCGTGCGCGGGAAATTCCGTCATGTCCATGGAAAGAAAAACCGCCTGCGTTTCCCCGTTGTCCAGCGCGAGCGCGGTTGCCGTAATCGGGTCGCGGACGTATTCCGAAACGCGGTGATACATCTGCCCGATCATCAGGAGCGGTCGCTCGGGAGTAATGCTTGTCTGTGCCCATCCAATCTGAATTGCCTTCATGTCGCCTTAGTTCCTTACCTTTATATTCCATACGGCAAATGCGATTGGATCCGCGCAAGCGCTCACGCAATCGGTTCGCCATGATCCGGTCGATTTGGTTGCTTGTTCTTTGGCTTCTTCGAGCCGAAATAGTTAAATTCTCTTTGTGATTACAGTAAATCGATGTCCAGCAGTCTGCAGAAATCACGTACAGCCTCGCGGTGGTCGCCGTAACAAACGATCACATGCTGGCTGGATACCTTCTGGGCAAATTCTTCCACCGTGCAGTCGCGGGGAAAGACTTCCAGACTCGGCAGATGCGGCGCGGGCGGCGTCCAGCCGAACTCTTCCCAGTCGGGTGGATTCTTCGCATCCGCAAGATACATATGCATGCCGTACCGCCCGTCCTTATAGATGAGCCGCAGGCAGGTGACCAGCCCCGTCTTTACGCGGGAAACGTTGAGCAAACTCGCCGAGAGCAACCCGAACGCGGTCGGCAGAACGTGCGTCTGCCCTTGTGTTGCGGCGGCGGGCACATAGTCCGGCACGCCGATGAGCATGCTCTGTTCGAAGAATTCGTAGTATTCCAAGTACGGCACAATACCGCCCGTAATGCCGCCGGCAATCAGCTGTGTCACCGCGCCCATCACGTCGTTTTCCGGCACGGTCAATACGCCGTTGTTTCGCTCCAGCAGCATAAAAACCATCGCGGGCGGAAAGCCCAACAGCTTCTTCATGCCGTCTACATCGATCAAAGTAACCGCATTGTAACCGCGTTCCTTGATCTTTCTTCCGACTGCCAGTGCGTATTTGACACCGGTTTCAATGACGCTGTCGTCGCAGGCTTTGTCAAACACCCAGTTCGCCTTGACGAACGCGATGTTTTCCGCGATCTCTTCCAGGTCGAGCGTTTCGAGGTTCTGGACGATCTCCAGCATCTCAAACGGCTCGACTTCCACACCGAGCTGACCGCGCAGGCTGTTGCCTTCGAACTGCGTGCCGTAGAGCAGCATGTCCCGGTAACCCATGGAGCCGACGCGCGCGGTTCTCAATAGCTTTGCCGTGTGCGCCGCGCGGACAAACGCGTCGATCTGTTCAATCGGTTCGGGTTTGCCGATTACGCTGTAGATATACTTGAAGCGGTAATGCATGGCTTCCAGCGCGGGACGGATGGCCGTCGTACCCGCCTGACCCGCGGTGGTGATGATTTTCCCGTTCTCTTTCCAGCCGCAAAGCCCCCAGAGCAGTACCGGCAGGTGGCGGAAAGGATCCGTCACCCGGATAACTGCGTGCGTCGGCACCCAGCCCGCAACGCAGACGATCAGGCAGTCCAGTTCGCGCGCTTTCATCTTTGCCAGCGCGGCGTCGGCGGTTTCGTACTTCGCGTCATCAATCACAACGCCCGCGTCCAGCAGGTTTCCGCCGAGCGCCTTGAGCGTTTCCACCGCTCCGTCATGCATGAGAACAAGCCGTTCAAACGGCGTATTCACCTCGCCAAAGCATACAAAACCGATCTCTTTCATCTTTTTCTCTCCTTATCGATCGCTGGAATATACGAATCAAGTGCGCTCTCGCACATGTTTGTATTATGTATGGCTGCGCGGTGCGGCAGTCGAGTTCCTTACCACCAGCCTTGGCTGGAGGGACACATTCTGCACCACGTGGTTCTCTCGTTCATGGAGGTTGTCCATCAGCAGCTTGACCGCAAGCGAGCTGAGCTGCTCGATTGGGTTGGAAATGGAGGTCAGTTGGATCGGCAGGTAATCGTTGAGGATAATATTGTCAAACCCCGTAATCGAAATATCCTCCGGCACGCGGATGCCCGCTTCGGCAAACGCGTTTAACGCGCCCAGCGCGACCTGATCGTAACAGGCGACAACCGCGGTTACGCGTGGCTCCGCCGTTTCGCGGATCAATTCCTTTGCGCGCAGGTATCCGCCGAGCTCAAAGCGTTCTTTGCCGCGCTTGATGTGGTTCTCGCGGATGGGCAGATTCTTTTCCCTTAAGTATTTTACATAGGACTGATAACGGACATCCGATGAATGTTCGCCGATGTAGCCAATCTCCGTGTGCCCTAACTCGACCAGATGATCCAAAATCTGCCGTATTGCAATCTCATTGGCAATCGAAATTGTATCTACCGGCAGCAGCACCTTGTTTTCGGAAATCAGCACCAGCGGAAGCACGGAATGCGCAATGCGGTCGTGCTTCTGAATATCGTCCTCCGCGTCCAGTCGGAAGCAGTCGTTGACGATCAGCCCGCAGATGTCATGATGCAAAATCTGGTCAAACGCCGTCAGGATGCCGCTCACGTCGAACCCGCCGATGCAGACGATCATCGAGTAGCCGCGCTTTTTCAGCTCCCGCTCAACGGTTTCCACCATCTCCGAGTAGTAATGGCTGCTTACTTCCGGCACGATCAGCCCGACCGTCGTGCCGGACTTACCACCCGTTCGGAGGCGATAACCCATCTGCATGGCCGTGCGTTTGACAAGGCTGATCGTCTCGGGACTGATATCCGGCGCGTCATGCAGCGCCCGTGAAACGGTCGAGATGTTCAGCCCTGTTTTTTCGGCGATATCATGCATCTTCGTCATGATCGTATCTTCCTCATATGGCTTGGCAACCACAGCCGGTGGCACGGGACGGAAGCAATATGGTTTATTTTATCATCATTCCCGTTTATTGTTACAGTGGTGCGGCACAATAATAAATCCACGCCCGGAGCGGCGGATCCCCGCCGCTCCGGAAAGCAGTACTTGCGTTATTGTGCGGGCCAGGCGGTTCCCTTGTAGACAATCGCGCCCCAGAGGTCTTCGGCATAAGTGTCCACATTGCTCTGGTCGATCAAAACCGTACCGGAGTCGTTGTACTTGGCAAAGGTCGCGGCTTCGCCTTCGGTAAGGTATTCATACGCCATACGGACGGATTCATAACCGCGCTTGTAGAAGTTCTGCGCAAGGGTTGCCCAGACTTTGCCGGCGGCGATGTTGTCGATGGTGGCGTCAACGGCGTCGATATCCAGAATCAGAACGTCCGTGCGGTTCATCTCTTCGCAAACCTGCACAACGCCCGGGCCGCCGGTGGATTCCAGCATGATGACCACGTTGGTCTCCGGGTAGGTGTTGAGCGTGTCTTCGATGACGCTCATCGCGGTGGCGACGTCGTTTTTATCCGCAACAACGTTCGTAATCTTCATATCCGGATACTTTTCGGCAATACGCGCTTCCAGGCCGTTGCGCTGTTCCACCTGGTTGGTGGTGGCAAGGTCGCCCATCACGACGCAGATGTTCGCCGCTCCGTTGGTCTTGGTTGCGATCATGTCCGCGGCGTTCACGCCGTAATTGTAGTTGTCTGTGCCGATCCAGGAAATGAAGGCGTCTTCATCTTGGAGCAGGTTGGAGGTCAGGAACATCGGGATGCCCGCCTGCTTGGCGCGGTCAAACACTTCAAAGAGGGACGGATCGAACGGTTCGCCGATGATCGCGTCCGGCGCGAGCGTGATGGCGTTTTCCATCGCGGCGATGTAGTCGGTCACGATGGTGGTCGTGCCGAACGTCGGCCCGATGATTTCAAGGTTGACGCCATACTCTTCGGCCGCTTTGCGGGCGGCTTCCGCCTGTTGTTCGTAAACGGGGTGGCCGACCAGGGCGTTCACCAGGATCACGTAGGGTTGATCCTCGGCTGCGGCGGGTTCGGTCGCTTCGGTCGTTTCAGCCGCAGCTTCGACCGCTTCGGTTGCTTCCGCCGCGGGCTCTTCGGTGTCGGCGGCCTTCTGGGCGCATGCAACGAAGCTCAGCGCAAGCATGAGAACGAGAGCCAGTGCGAGTAACTTTTTCATCATTGTGGATCCTCCTGTTTTATTTTATGTTCATGCCCCGGGGCACAAACAAATCAAATTCTTACTTGTCAGATTCTTACTTATCAGATTCTTACTTATCTAATACTTACTTATAGATCAGACCCTGAGCAAATCCGCAGGAACCGCTCTTCGTCCGCCTGCTCTCTGCTGAGTTCGGCGCGGATTTTTCCATCCGCCAGCAGCAGGTAGCGGTCGCACATGCCGACCAGCTCCGTAAGCTCCGATGAAATCATGATAATCGCCATCCCCTGCCGCACAAGCTGGGTCATAATATGGTAGATCTGCGCTTTTGCGCCAACGTCGATGCCGCGGGTCGGTTCGTCCAGCAGCAGCACCATGGGATCGGCCATCAGCCATTTTGCCAGAACCACCTTCTGCTGATTGCCGCCGGAGAGGCTCGTTACCATATCCCGCTCGGAGTTCGCCTTGATGCTCAGGCTTTCGATGTATTTCAATCCGTACTTCCGCTCCGACTCCTTGTGCAGGATTCCCCTGCGGGAAACCTTGTCCAGCCGCGGGAGCGTGATGTTGCGGGCAATGTTCAGCGTCGGCACAAATCCGTTGACCTTGCGGTCTTCGCTGAGCAGCGCAAGTCCTTTTGCTATCGCGTCCTTGGGATCTCGGATATGCACGGGTTTGCCGTAGATGCGCATTTCGTCATATGTGCCGTCGATCGAGCCGAAAATTGCGTTTACCGTTTCCGAACGCCCCGAACCGACCAGACCGACAAGCCCCAGAATTTCTCCCTTCCGGACGGAAACGTCCACGCCGTCGACGATGTATTTCTTCTTATTGTACGGGTGCTTGACGCGGAGGTTCTTGACCGAGAAGGCTTCCTCGCCGATTTCGACGGACTCTTTGGGATACAGATTGCCGATCTTGCGGTTGACCATTGCTTCCACAATCTCTTCCACAGTGAGATCGCCAGCAGGCTTTGTCCAAACATGGCAGCCGTCACGCAGGATGCAGACGCGGTCGGCAAGCTGCTTGATCTCGCGGATCTTGTGGCTGATGTAGATGCAGGAGATGCCATTTTCGCGCAGTTGGAAGAGAATCTTGAACAGCTCCTCCACCTCCGCGTCCGTCAATGGCGAAGTCGGCTCGTCCAGCACGAGTATCTTGGGATTGCGGCTCAGCGCGCGTGCAATGGAAACCATCTGGCATTGGGAAGCGCTGAGATCGCGCAGGTGCGTGGTAATCGGCACCTTCAGGCCAACCATGTCCGCGTATTTCTGCGCGGTTTCATTCATTTTCGACCATTGGACAGCGCCGAACTTAGTCGGTATCCGTCCAAGGAAGATGTTCTCGGCAACCGAAAGGTCAAGGTGAACGCTGATCTCCTGATAGATCATCTCAATGCCAGCCGCGGACGAATCCGCCGGGGTGCGGAACAGGCACTTTTTGCCTTCCACCCAGACTTCGCCTTCGTAGGAGCCGGACTCGTAGGAGCCGCTGAGCACCTTCATGAGCGTGGACTTGCCCGCGCCGTTTTCGCCGCAGATGGCGAGGATTTCGCGTTCCATGAGGTCGATCGAAACACTCCTGAGCGCTTTTGTCGCGCCAAAGGATTTCGAAACCCCTCGCATTTCCAGAATCGTTTTACCCATATTCGCGCCCCCTTACCGGTTCAGGCTGGCGCGGATGCGGTTGCGGACGAACTCCAGCGAGCAGGCGAATATCAGTACGAGGCCGATGACAAGCTGCTGCCAGTACGCGTCGATCTTGATGAGCGTCATGCCGTTGCTGATCATGGCCATAAAGAACGAGCCCATCACCACGCCCGCAATTGAGCCCGCGCCGCCGTCCATGTTGATGCCGCCGATGACGCACGCGGCAACGACCGTCATTTCAAACCCGGAGCCGATGTTCGGCTGCGCGCTGCCCACGCGGGAAGCCATCAATACGCCGGTCAGCGCCGCGAGGATGCCGGTGAGCACAAACGCGGAGAAGCGGATCCTGACCGTCGGGATGCCCGCAAGACGCGCCGCTTCGCCGTTGCCGCCCGCCGCAAAAAGTTTGCGCCCGTAGGTGGTGTACCGCAGAATCAACCCCGCGATGGCCGCCATGACCAGAGCGATGACGATCACATACGGCAGTTCGTAGTTGCCAATCGGGATGCCGCCCTGACCGATAGCGAGAAACTTCTCCGGCAGGGGGTAAACGGAAACGCCCTTGGTGTAGCCGGTGCAGAGGCCGCGGGCTACGTACATCGTGCCCATGGTCGCGATAAACGGCGGCAGTTTGATCTTCTGCACGAGAAAGCCGTTGAAAATGCCGAAGATCGCGCCTATGACCAGCGCCGCGAGGATGGCCATCCAGATGGGCAGGCCGTAGTAGCTCATCAGCGCCGCCGCTGCCACGCCGCCAACGGAGAACACCGCGCCGACGGAAATATCCCAGCTGCCCGCGATGATCAAAAACGCCTGGCCGATCGAAGTGATAATCGTAAACGCCGCCGTGCGCATCACGTTGGTCATGTTGCTGACCGAGAGGAACTTGTCGCTCTTGAGTGCAAAGAGAAGAATCGCGAGTAAAAGCGGCATCAAAACGCCCGCTTCGCGCACGTCGATGAATTTTTCCAGCAGTTTTCTGGCAGGGTTTTTTCGTTCCATGTTTTGTTTTTCCTCCGTTTGATTGGATGAAGCAGCGCGTGCCGACGTAAAAAAACGAATGGCGGCGGCTCCGCGGCGGCAGGGAGAATCGTGTGTTGTATTTGTTTTTCGGCGTCTTTGCCGCTTGAGAAAATGCAGAATGTGATTAAGGGTAGGCAATTGTCTTTTCTTGGCGGAAACGGGATGATTTGCTGGATAACGGCGGTTTTGCTCCCCGCCTCGGAATATCTTTTGATTGTTTTGGCGTAAGTTATCGAAACTATTTTCGTTCATGTTTCGCCCAACACTGTCAATATAGCGGTGTTTTTAGCATGCGTCAACAAAAATTGCCGAAACTTATTTCGCTTTTTGTTTTTGAGCCAACGCCGGAATCACAAGCGGGCGAGGGGAGTACGCCTCCCCCGCCTTCTTGCAATTCGCCCGTTTTTTCAGTGTTTATGTGGGTTTGTCTGGTTGATTCGACTTCTTTAGAACAGCCCGGAACCGGGCAAATGATCGGTTTTACCGTTCCTGCTGAAGGGTGAATTCCCGCATGACGGCCGTTTCTTCTTCCGTAAACTTTCGGAGGGTGTTGACGACCTTACCGTCGTTCCACTTGCGGCTGCCGACGTCGTCGGTTGTGCCCATCACAGTGATGTTGAGCTGGCGGCGACGGGCGCGGACATGGTCCCAGTCGATAAAGTAGATATGCGCAAATTCGCCGCCGTCAAGGACGCCGTCTTTAATCGTCATGGCTTCGCTGCGTCCAAAGAAGATGCTGCGCAGATGCCCGTCCGTATTCATGCTCGTGTAGTTGCCGGGTTCGCCGACGCTGCGGCCGAACTGCGCGTGAATCGGGCCGGGGTGGCGGTACTGGTGCTCTTCGGCAAAGTCCGGAATGAGCTTGCGCATGATGTCCAGCAGGTCGTGCTGGAGGTATTCGAGGTCGAACGAATCGATATCGTGCGAGCACTCCTGAATCATAACCGAGCAGGTGGTGTGGTGGGAAGCGATGGTGCAGGTGCCGTTATTGACGCCGCTGGCGGCGACGATCTCTACCACTTCCTTCGAAACGTCATGGAACGTGGGAATCCATCCGCGGGACTGCAGCTCGATTTCCTTTTGAAATACTTTGAATTC
The DNA here is from genome assembly GCA_039683415.1 of Clostridiaceae bacterium. Classification (GTDB taxonomy): domain Bacteria; phylum Bacillota; class Clostridia; order Christensenellales; family CAG-138; genus UBA7703. The sequence goes on along the minus strand of JBDKRL010000001.1, from coordinate 424,581 downwards.
CATAAGAATCCTCCTGTTTGTTTTTTATTGGATGATAAACTCGGCTCCGCCGAAATAAACGAACTTGTTTTGAAAAACTGTATCCGTTCGCCGGTCAGGCTTTTTTATGCAGGTCGTCCCAGGCTTTTCGCACGGAGCCGACCATCTCGTCCACCATCGCCGCACGGTCTGCCGCTTTGATGACGCCGCTGGAAGTACCCGTCGCTTCCGCTCCCGCGAAGATTACGCGGTAAACGTCCGCGCCGCAGCTGATGCCCGCGCCCTGCAGAACGAAGATTTCCGGATCGATCTCCTTGACCGCGCGGATCGAGGCTTGTACATAATCCATGTCGCTCACCTTGCCCGTTCCGATGAGTTCCGTCGGTTCGGCAACGATGATATTCGGCTTGAGCCGGGCTACCGCCGCGCTCTCCGCCGTGGTATCCGTGCAGACGATAGTTGCCAAACCCACTTCGTCCGCGCGCCGGATGGTCGCGGCCAGCGCCGCAAGCGAAACCGGCTTTTCACAGTGGTTGAGCATCACGCCTTTTGCCCCGGCGGCAACCAGCGACTCCGGCAGCGTATCCGCCAGCCCTCTGCCCGGCTTGATGGGGTCCATATGCGGCGCAAAGACAAAAATCCGTTCCGTCGCCTCCGCCACCCGTCGGATATCCACCACAGGGGTCGTAAAAATGATGTCCACGTCGTACTTTTTTGCCGCGGCGTCCGCCATCAGCGCGAGTTTGAGCACATCGTCTCCATAGAGATAGCTCTTCGGGCCAATCTCGAAAAACGGCGGCTTTAACGCAAAGTTTTTGAGCATCGCTCTTCCTCCTATCCGTTTGATCGCACTTAGCTTACTCTTTTCTTTCTTTTTAGTCAATATCATTTTCTATTTATTTTGCTATTGATTTTCTTTTGCGCAGGTTTTATACTGTTTTTATAGTTGCACGCTGTTTTCAGGCAAGTAAGGTAATAGAAAAGAAAAAATCCATCGCCGCTCTTTACAGCAATCAACAATAGCGGCGTCAGGCAAAAACCGGAGGAATCATCAAATGAATACTCGCAAACAGGACGACCAAGCCTGGGCAATGGCCTCGGCGGCATACGAAATCGAAGCGGACGCAATCGCTCGCGCGCTTGAAGGCGTAAAAAAAGAAGACTTTCTCCGCGCGGTGCATGCGCTCCAGAAAGCGCCGCGCATCGCCGCGAGCGGCTGCGGGCATTCGGGCATCGCCTGCCAGCACTTTGCGCACCTGATGTGCTGCATCGAGCGCCCCGCGCGCTTTATCTCCCCCGCGGAAGCGATCCACGGCGCAACGGGCTTTCTGCAAAAAGGGGATGTCATGGTGTTTGCCTCGCGCGGCGGAAAAACGTCCGAACTCCTGCCGATTCTCAAAATCTGCAAGGAAAAAGGCATTACGATCATCTCTATAACGGAAAACCTCGAATCCCCGCTGGCAAAGGATGCGGATATCGTGTTGCAGATGCGCGTTACCAAGGAAACCGACCGTTTCAACACACAGGGAACCACCAGCACCACAGTGCTTTGCGTACTGTTCCATGCGCTGCAGACCGCGCTCATCGAAGTCACGGGTTTCCAAAGCGAGCAGTTCGCGGTGATCCATCCCGGCGGCGCGGTCGGCGAACGGCTGAATCACAAAACTGTTTAGCCGAGCTGCGCGGTTTCATGCCCGAATCATGCTATAATGATGCCAATCCACGGGCGCGGAAGCCGCGCAGCAAGCAAACCAAGGAGGCCGAAACACCGCCATGGCTAACGAATTAAAGATCGACGCGCGCAGAAAGCAGATTCTCGAAATCCTCCGCCGGGACGGACAGGTGCGCGTTTCCCAACTGAGCGAACTGCTCGGCGCAACCGTCGTCACCATCCGCAGCGACCTCGACGCACTGGAGCAGGACGGCTATTTGGAGCGCACGCAGGGCGGCGGCATCCAGACGATGAAGAACTACTACAATCTGGAGTTTCAGCGCCGCAAGCAGGAACACATGGAGATGAAAAAGGCCATCGCCGCCACCGCCGCCGGTATGGTACGGGACGGAGATACCCTGTTTATCAACTCCGGCACGACGACGTATTTCACCGCCGTCGAGCTCAAAAAGCGCAAAAATATCAACGTTGTGACCAACTCCATCTCGGTGGCCATCGAACTCGGCGGACTGCCGACCTTCCGTGTGATTCTGCTTGGCGGGGATATCAGCGCGCAGTATTCGTTTACCTACGGCGAAGACGTCAAGGAACAGATTTCCCGCTACCGCGCGGACTGGGCGATCCTCTCCGTGGACGGCATCTGCCCCGGCGTGGGACTGACCACCTACCATGCCGAGGAAAGCGTGATCGACCGCATCATGATGGACCGCTCGCGCGAAGCGATCATCGTTGCCGACAGCACGAAACTCGGCAGGGAGAGTTTTTCGCGCATTTCCGATCTCAGGAATGTTGGCGTCTGGATTACCGACCGCAACGCCGATTCGCAGTTAGTCGAAAGGATTACACAGGAAGGTGTTAAAGTCGTCTTCACCTGATACGCCCCGACAGAAAGCGCCCGCGTTGCTGCCCGTCTTTTCGCTGCTGATGTTCGTCGTCGGCTACGAGATGGGCGGCTTTCAGCTTGCTTTGCGCGGCATATCGGACTCGTTTTCGCTCAGCGCGTCGGGCGCGGGGCTGCTTGCCGCAGCTCAATACGTCAGCATCATCTTTATGCCCCTGCTGTTTGGCGCGCTTTCCGACCGCGCGGGTAAAAAGCGGATCATCGTTTCGTTTGCGCTGGTGTTTTTGCTCGGCTGCGCGCTGACCGCCGCGTCGCGCGGGGTCGTTTCGTTTGCGTTCGGCGTGTTTTTCATCGGCGCGGGGTTCAGCGTGTGTGAAAGTGCTGGTTCCGCTGCGCTCTCGGACGCTTCGCCGGAATCCGGCGACCGCTGGATCAACCTGTCTCAGGGCGCGCTGAGCCTCGGCGCGGTGCTCAGCCCCGTGCTCACGCAGTTTGGTATGGAGCGCTTCGGCTGGAGCTGGCGGTCGGTGTTTCTGCTCTGCGGGGCGGGCGCGCTCGCGCTGGTACTCCCTCTTGCGCTAGCGAAATACCAAAAAGCGCCCCAGCCCGCAAATCAGGCGTCCAGGCGGCTGTCGTTTTCGTTCTTTGCCAGCGGCATATTTCTTCTGCTGTTCTGCGCCATCCTGCTCTATGTCGGGCTGGAAAACGGCATCGGGTACTTCACGGAGTCTCTCTTTGCGCTCCAGCTCGGCAGCGCGCGCTTCGGCGCTTACGCTCTCTCGGCCTATTGGGCGAGCATGGCGCTGTCGCGCATTTTATTCGGCGTTCTGCCGCTGTCCCCGCAAAAGACGCTCCCGCTCTGTTTGGGGATTTCTTCGCTGCTGTTTCTCGCTCTCGCGCTTTCCGGCAGCGCGGCTCTTTCCCTCGCCGCCTGCGCGCTGATCGGCTTTGCGTTCGGTCCCGTCTGGCCGATGCTGATGAACCGCGCCGCGCGCGCGTTTCCGCAGTCGTCCGGCGGCGCCATCGGGCTGATGAGCGCGGGCTGCGGCATCGGTGGGGCGCTGTTCCCGTTTTTAATGGGTTTGGTGTCGGATCACCTGCGCCTGTCCGCTGCGTTCGGCATGCTCGCGCTGTTTGCGTTTGCCGCGATGCTGCTGAGCTATTTTGCCTTAAAAAAAGCTGCACGCGCTAAGCAGTTTTAATGTTTAAATCTGAATCGGAGGGTTACGCATATGCGCTTTCTCGCGGTTGACCTCGGCACCACCAACTTAAAAGCCGCGCTGTTCAGCGAGGAGTTGCGCTGTCTCGGCGCAAAGAGCGTTCCGGTCGTCTATGACCGTTCGAACGGCTTTGTGGAGTTCGACGCGCGCGCATACGCGGATACGCTAATAAAATTGATTGCCGATCTGTTGACCGCGCATCAGGCAGCGGACAGCCTCGTGAACATCACGCTCACCGGGCAGGCGGAATCCCTCGTTGTGCTCGATTCAGCCGGCGCGCCGCTGATGAACGCAATCTCCTGGATGGACGAACGCTCCAAGGACGAGTGCGCCGAAATCGAAGCCCGCTTTTCCGCCGCGGAATGCTACGCGCGTTCCGGCCAGCCTGCCGCGCTGCCCACCTGGCCCGCCACCAAGATCCTCTGGCTCAAAAAGCACCGTCCGGACGTGTTTGCCAAAGCCGCGCATTACGTACTGCTCAAAGACTACATCGTCTATGCGCTGACAGGCAATCTGCTCGCGGACTGCTCGATTGCGACGTTTAGTTACTATTTCGATATCTACCAAAGGCGCTACTGGACGGACATGCTGGACTTTCTCGGAGTCCGTGAAAGCCAGCTTCCCCCGCTCTGCGAACCGTGTTCCAACGCGGGCGCGCTCCTGCCGGAAGTTGCCGCGCATCTCGGCGTGAGCGAAAGCGTATGTGTCAACATCGGCACGCTCGACCACTTCGCGGGTATGATCGGCACCGGCAACGTCCGTCCGGGCATGCTGAGCCTCTCGACCGGAACCGTGCTGGGACTTTCCACCATGGCGGGCGATCCCGTCAAACGCGATACGGGCATCCCCATGCATTACGGTTTTTTACCTCAAACATACGTCATGCTCCCGACCGCGGAGAGCGGCGGCGCGAGTCTGGAATGGTTCCAGCGGAATTTTCTGCCTTCCGCCAGCTTTCGCCAAATCGACGAACAAGCGGCGCTTCGCCGTCCCTGTGACGTGCTGTTTTTGCCGTACATCGTGGGCACCAACGCGCCGGAGTTCGACCTCGACGCCTGCGGGATGTTCTACGGCCTCAGGAGCAAGCACGACGCGTTCGACCTTGCGCTCGCGGTCATGGAAGGCGTGGCTCACCTGCTCAAGAAGAACTGCGACATGATTCTTGCCAGCGGCACACCGATCGAACGCATCATCGCCACCGGCGGCGGAGCCAAGTCCGCGCTCTGGTGCCAGCTGCAGGCGGATATCACGGGAATCCCCGTCTCTATTCCGGCGGAAAAGGAAGCGGCGTGCCTGGGCGCTGCGATGATTGGCTCAGTGAGCGCGGGTGTATACGCGGACGTTTCGGAAGCGGCAAGCGCTGCCGTTCGGCTGGAAGCGAACTTTGCCCCGCATGCGGACGAGCAGAACGAGCGCAAGCACAGGCAATTTGTCGCGCTCTATGACGCGATGATCCGTGCGCAGCGCATGCCGTAACAGCATTCTTTCTTTCGCTGAGTATAAGAAACGCTTTTTGCGTTTCTTTTTTTATCCGCCCCTTTTCGTACGTACCAATGTGTATTATAATCAGGCAGACCGTTCTTTCTGTATTTACTCTGTGTACTATAAATTCACCGATCGGAGAACCGCCATGCGCCTGATGAGTAAGGAACTGCTGCTCGACCAATGCCCCGTGCTCTGGCATAAGGAGCTCACGGAGGACGTTCTGCGGGAGGATTTCGATATTCGCGACGGCGAATGGCGTGTGGAAGACGGCTGGCTCTACGGCGAAAACCGCGGCAACTTCCCCGGCATGGTCATCTCGCGCGAGGATTTCTTTGGCAACGTTCTGCTGGAGTTTACGGCAAACACGGTGCTGCCCTGCACGCACGATATCAACGCCATGTGGAACGGCAGCTGGAACGAGCAAACAAACACGCGCGACGTCGCCTACGTCGGCGGGCTGGAAGGCTGGTGGCACGGCAAAGTCGGGTTTGAAAAATCGCCCGACTACAAGCTCAACGCCGCAAATCCCCTCTTTGATTTTCACCCCGGGCAGGAATACCATATTCAGATGGGCAGCATCGACGGACATGCGTTTATCGTCATCGACGGCGCGCTCGTGCTCGAAGTCACCGACCCCGACCCCATCGACACCGCCAAGTACGGGCGGTTCGGGTTCGAAGCGTACTGTTCCAGTATTCGCATCCGGGACGTGTATCTCCGCCGCGCGGTCGCGGAAGCGGTCGAAGAACACTACGACCCGGAATTCTGAGCCTTTTTTCACAGTAAAAAATCACTACATATATACGGGAGGCAATCTGACTATGAGCGTTACTAAAACCCCGTTCGGCGCGATGCCGGACGGTAGAGAAGTCTTTCTTTATACCATTACGAACCGTTCCGGCGCATCCGCTTCCATCCTCGACTACGGCGCAACCTGGCAGAGCATGCGCGTTCCCAACCGCGCGGGCGAACTGGTGGACGTCGTGCTGGGTTACGACACGCTGGAGGAGTACCGCAAGCACACGATGTTTTTGGGCGCCGCCGTCGGGCGCGTTGCCAACCGCATCGGCAAGTCGCGCTTTACGCTCAACGGCGTGGAGTACATAATCTTTGCCAACGACGGCGAAAACTGCTGCCACGGCGGGCGCGAGGGGTTTGATAAAAAGCTTTGGAAAGCGGAAGCCGAAGAAGACGCTGTCGTCTTTTCGCTCTTCAGCCCGGACGGGGACGAGAACTTCCCCGGCAGTCTCTCCGTCATGGTGGTCTACTCGCTGACCGAGGACAACATGCTCTCCATCCGCTACTTTGCGGTGACGGATCAGGACACCATCGTCAACCTGACCAATCACGCGTACTTCAACCTGGCAGGTCAGGGCAACGGCACCGTGCTGGCGCAGACGCTGCAGGTGGATGCCGACAGCGCCACCCGCATCGATTCGCAGATCCTCCCCACGGGAGAAATCGTACCCGTCGCGGGAGGTCCGCTCGATTTCCGCAAGACAAAACCCATCGGTCAGGACATCGAGTCCACGCTGGAAAACATGGATTCCGCGCATGGTTACGATCATAATTTCGTGCTCAATCACCGTATTGGCGGAATGGAGCGCGTGGCAATCGCGGCCGACCCCACGGGCGGCGTCGTGATGGATACGATTACCGATCAGCCGGGCGTGCAGCTCTTTACGCCGACCGATTTCACCGGCATGCGCGGCAAGGGCGGCGTGGACTACGGTTTCCGTCCCGGATTCTGTCTGGAAACGCAGCATTTTGCGGACGCGATGTCGCATCCGAACTTCCCCAGCATCGTGCTCCATGCGGGCGAAGTGTATTCCACCGAAACCGTGTACGCGTTCCGCGTCGAATAGGAACTCGGTTTTTCATCATCAGATTTACAACAACAAACTGCCCGCTTTCGCGGGCAGTTTGTTTTGTTTCGCTTCTATTCGTCCAAATCTGCGCTTCGCTCCGCAGGAACGGGTTTTCGCCTTTGCTCCGGCGCTTCGGCAAGGCCGTTGAACGCGCGCGCGCAGGAACCGCGCTTGACGAGCTCCGGACGGAAGATCTCGATATACGGCGCTTTGATCTGTTTTTTTATCTGTTTGAGCAGCGCCTGCGCGGTATGCCGTCCCATGACTTCCTTGGGATGCGAAATAGTCGTCAGCTGCGGATCGACCGTGGTAGCCAGATACGAATCGTCAAAGCCGATCACGGACACCTGTTCGGGAATTAAGTATCCCCGCGCCCGCAGCGCGCGCATGCATCGAAGGGCGATTTCGTCGTTATAGCCAAATACGCCGGTCACACCCTGCTCGCGCACGGCCTTGATCAATGCGCCTTCCATGCCGGAATCGCAATCGATCCCTACGGGGCGTTCCATGCCGTACTCCGCCGCCGCCGCGCAGAAACCGTCGTAACGCTGGAGCGCGTCGCAGCAGTTCGGGCTGTAAGAAACCGCGCAGCGTGTGTGCCCGTATGCCGCAAAGTGCTCGACAACCCTTGCGCCGCCCGCGGTTTCGTCCAGCATAACGTAGCTTGCTTCCGGGTCGTCGATCCGGCTGTCGATCATAATGCAGGGAATGTTGCGGTTGCGAAACGCGCTCAGGCAGGCGTAGAGCCGCCGCCGGATCTCCGGAGAAAGCTGCACCTGTGTGAGCTGAAAGATGACGCCGGAGGTGTTTTTGGTCAGTATCTGTTCGAGCTGGGCGCAGAGATACGCCGCGTCGGAATTCGTGTCGCTGATTAAAAAGTTGCAGTTGTTGGCATTGAGCACCTCGGAAATGCCCTTGACGTAATAGGTCGGGATAAAGTAGGTATTGCCCATGTCCAGCACGGCTTCGATGTTGAGGTAGTTCACCTCCGCCGCCGCGCGACAGAAGGTGCCTTTGCCCTGCGCCTTTTCGAGGTAACCTTCCTCCACAAGCTGGGAAAGCGCGCTGCGCACCGTGAGGCGGCCGACATCGTATTCTTCCACCATCTCGGCTTCGCTTTTGAGCTTATCGCCCGGCTTGATCTCTCCCGACAGGATCTGCGCTTTAATCCGCTCGGCCAGCTGGGCGTAGAGCGGAATGGCGCTTGCTTTATCGAGCATGGGCATATACCTCCAGATAAGTTGCAGATAACACGTTTGAACAGCACAGATATCTTGATAGTGTCTCCTGATATCTACCATTAAACAGCAGTGTGCTGTTGCTGTCAATCATAACATTTTTTCAATAACTATTGACATTTCGCCAAACTCGTGGCAGGATAAGTCTTGTAAGGTGCGCGGAGCACCTTTCGTAGTTATTATAACATATCTGCAGATGAGTTAGCAAGTATTTTCGAAATTTTTCGCATGACCCGCCTGTGTGCGGCGACAGAATCGCCAAATGGATGCCGAAACGTGGAACGTGCAAGGATGTAGCGTTGCCGAATCGTCTTTTTGTCGTTCCAGTTTTCTTTTTTCGGCGCGTGCCGCGCCGCCCAACCCGGAATCAGGGGTTCACCTCCCTATTCAGCCTTTACGAGTGCGCGCCGCCTTGCCGCGCCGCTCGTCCCCTGGCCTCGCTTGGCCGCCCAACCCGGAATCAGGGGCTCACCTCCCTATTCAAATACGAGTGTAAAGGATGGAACAGAATGAAGTTACAAATCAAAAAGACCGTTGCTCTACTTCTCGTTGTTGCCCTTCTGCTTGGTACCGTCACCATGCTGTCCGGCTGCGGCAAAAAAGCTGATGCCAACAAGCTGACGATCTGGATCAACGGAAAGGACAGCTACATTGGCCCCAGCGAGCAAAAGCTCTCTCAGGACCAGTGGTACATTTCCCAAGCGATTGCTCGCTTCGAGGAAGCCAACCCCGGCGTGACCGTTGAACTCGTGGTCTCTGCCGACGGCGAAACCGCGCACCAGACCTTCAAGGCGGACGCAATGGCCGGCACGGCGCCGGATCTCGCCAATCTCTGGACCGGTCAGAACATCTTTGCCATGGAAGACGTCATGATGGACATCTCCGACTATATCCCCGCGGAAGACCTCGCGAACATCTCCGGCTGGGATTCCGTGACCTCCCCCGCCACCGGCGCGATTCTCGGCTATCCGACCAGCGACAACCAGATCTGCTTCTTCATCTACAACAAGCAGATCATCGCGGATTGCGGTCTGGATTTCGAAAACAACCCGCCGCGCACCATCGAAGACTTCAACGCCGCCTGCCAGACCATTCTGGACAAGGGCTATCAGCCCATCGCGTCTGACGAAAGCTTCCCCTGGATGGGCTGCTATGTAGTTGCTTATTGGTGGGTACAGCAAACCGGTATGGAAGGCATCCTGAGCGAATGCAAAGGCGACACGAAGTTTGCCGACGATCAGGGCCTGCTCAGCGCGCTGGAGTATTACCGCTCGACCATCGTCAACGGCTACCTCAATTCGGATGCCGTCACCTCGGCGGATTCCTGGAACAAGTTCTGCCAGGGCACCGTCGCGATGATGCCGCAGGTCTCCAGCGTCGTCTCCGATGCGGAAACCGCTCTTGGCGCGGAGAACGTTGGCGTCATGCTGCCGCCGGACTTTGACGGAGCAACCATCACCAACAAGACCATCGGCGGCCCGGGCCAGTGCATCGTCGTCTCCAAGGACTGCGACAATCCCGAACTCGCCGTGAAGTTCCTCTCCTTCCTGAACTCCAAGGACGAAGTCCTCAAGTTCCTTCAGGTTCAGAGCAAGGTTCCCACCCGTCTGGATATCACAGCCGCGGATCTCAGCCTTGCGGAAGGCTCCGCCGCCGCCAAGCTCTTCGACTGGGCGGACGATACCGTGTTCTGGGTGGACAACTCGCTGTACTCCACCGTGGTCGGCGATTTCTATAACCTGCTGCCGCTCGTGCTCGCTGGCAAGATGACCCCCGCGGAATTCGCGGCGGATCTCGACAGCAAGGTCGTCGCCGGTTAAAGCCTGACGAAACCCTAATCCGAGTGTAAAATCATGTCCCGCGGGCGGTTTTGCCGTCCGCGGGACTAGCCAAAAGGAGAACGCGCCATGGCTCAACGTTCCATAGCCGGTTCGGCCGCCCTTCCCCAGCGCGGGGAGATGCAGCGAAAGCGCGCCCGAATCGCTTATCTTTCCATATTGCCGGTCATCTTGATTCTGCTTGCGGTCAAGGCGTACCCGATACTGGCCACCATCTACCGCAGCTTTACCAACTGGGACGGCCTTTATAAGAGCGACTTCGTCGGTCTGGCCAACTATAAAGAGTTCTTTGGTTCGGGGTTGTTTATGCAGCTGTTTAAAAACAACCTCGTGCTGCTGCTCAGCGTGCCGCTGCAGGTCGTCATCGGTCTCATCGTAGCAGTGCTGCTCTATGAGCAGGTGCCGGGATGGAAATCCTTCCGCGCGATTTATTACATTCCGCAGATCATCTCTCTGGTCATTCTGGGCTATCTGTTTAAATCCATGTTCAGCCTCGACGGCCCCGTCAATAAGGTTCTCGAGGCAATCGGCTTGGGATCATTCGCGCAGGAATGGCTTGCGGACGGTTCCACCGCGCTGCCCATCATGGTGGGTTGCATCACCTGGTATTCCATCGGCTGGCAGACCATCGTCATTCTCGGCGGCATGTCGGCCATCGATCCCAGCGTGTTCGAAGCCGCGCGCCTCGACGGCGCAAACTTCTTCCAGCGCACGTTTAAAGTTGTTTTGCCAATGATCACGAGCGTCATCACCTACTGCATCGTGATGGCGGTGGTCTGGACGTTTACCAGCTTGTTCTCGCTGATCTACTCCATGACCGGCGGCGGCCCGGGCTACGAAACCATGACGCTGGACTACATGATCTACGAAAAGTCCTTCGTCACCGGCAGTCAGCTCGGCATGGCCTGCACCATCTCGGTCGTACTGTTTGCCATCGTCATGATCATCACGGCCGTCGAGATGAAGCTCTCGAATCTGGCCGAGAAGAAGTGGGGTTGATCATATGGCGAAAAAACGTGTCAAAAAGCGGAAGTTCTGGCATTCGGTCGGACGCGGCGTCATCTTTCTGGTGCTGCTCGTGCTCGCCATCTCGTTCCTCTACCCGCTTTATTATATGCTCATCAACTCGCTCAAGTCGCTGAGCGGATACTATGTAAACCCGTTTGGCCTGCCGAACGAACAGCTCCAGTGGACGAACTTTGCCACCATGATCAGCCAGTTCAAAATCCTGCGGCTGTTCGGCAACAGCTTCATCATCTCGTTCTTTACGGTGCTGGGGCTGGTCGTGATGGGAACTCTCGCGAGCTTTTCGTTTGCAAAGGTGGACTTCAAGGGCAAGGACGGCCTGTACCTTGCGATTCTGGCAACGCTGTTCGTGCCCGCGCAGGTTACGATGATTCCCATGTACATCAGCTTTGCCAAAGTTGGTCTTGTGGATAGTTATCTTGGCGTCGTCATTGCCTACTGGGCGATGTTTTTGCCGGAGACCATCATGCTCATGACCGCGAACTTCAAGAGCATCCCCAACGAACTGCTGGAAGCGGCAACCATCGACGGCTGCGGGTATTTTGGGCGGCTCAGAAACGTCGTCATGCCAATGGGCTGGCCCGCGATTTCGCTTTCGATCATCTTCTTCTTCATCGCCAGCTGGAACGACTTGTTCACGCCTATGGTGCTGCTCAAGAGTATGGATAAGCGAACCGTCATGGTAGCGCTCTCGTCGCTGATCGGGCGGTACACCGGCGATCCGCCGTTCCAGTATGCGGGGCTTCTCATGAGCGCCATCCCCGCCCTGATTGTCTATGCCATCTTCCAAAAGAGCATCGTCAAGGGCATGAGCATGGGCGCAATTAAATAAACACCCGGTATTTTTACCGAAAACACAGGAGGATTCCATATGTCAAAACCAAAAATCGGTCTGCTCGGTCTTATGACGGACGGATACGAACCCATCTTCCCCGGCATCACCGCGCGTCAGGAAGCGTACGCGCGCGAACTCGTTTCGCTCTTTTCCCCCGTGGCGGACGTGGACTTTCCCGGCGCGGGGCTCAACCGCGCCAACATCGAGCAAAAAGTCCGCTATTTCAACGAGCAGAACTACGACGGCATTTTAATCGTGCTGCTGGCATATAGTCACGGCGTTTTTCTGCAGCACGCGCTGCACGATAACCGCCTGCCCATCGCATTGGCGGTCGTCCAGCCCGATTCAACCGTCAAGGACGAGTTCCTCGAACTCGACCTCACGGTCAACCAGGGCATCCATGGCGCGCAGGACAACGCCAATATGATCGTGCGCAGCGGCTTTGCCTGCCAGTTCTTCGCAGGCGAACGGCATGACCCCCGCCTCGTCAAATTCGTCGAAGATTTCTCCCGTGCGGCAATGACCTATCAAAAGCTCCGTGGCATGAAGGTCGGCGTGCTCAGCCGCATGAGCGGCATGGGTGATATCCTAATCGACGACATGGCGTATTATAAAAACATCGGCGTGGAAATCTGCAACGACACGGTCGGTTCCGTCTACACCCGCATGCAGGGCGTAACCAAGGCGGAAATCGACGCGCAGATCGAGAAGGATCACGCCACGTTCGTAATGGATCCGAAACTCTCCTACGAAAGTCACGCAGAAGCGGTCAAAATGTATCTCGGCTTCAAGCGCTGGCTGGACGAAAAAGGCTTTGGCGCGTTCACCGCGCAGTTCGATATCTTTGGCGACGACAAACGCTTCAAGCAGCTTCCGCTCTATGCCGCTTCCCAGCTCATGGCGGACGGCTACGGCTACGCCGCGGAAGGCGATTTTGTCTGCGCATCGATGGTTGCCGCGGCGCATGTGCTCGGCGAGGGCGGCGGCAACTTTACTGAGATGTACATGATGGACTTCGAAAAGGACGCCATCTGCTTCTGTCACGCGGGCGAAGGCAACTGGGCGACGCACCGCAAGGACATCCGCCCACGGCTGATTGACCGCTACCTCGGCGAAGGCGGTCTGGATAACCCGCCGACCATCTTGTTCACACCCCGCGTCGGACGCTCGACTCTGACCTCGCTGGCGCCCATGAGCGGAGAACGCTTCAAGCTCGTCACCGCCGTTGGCGACATTTTGCCAAAGAGCGATTTGATCGGCTGTGAAATGCCATATATCTTCTGGCGGCCGGACAGCGGAGTAACCAACTGCGTGGAAAACTGGCTCCGTGCGGGTGGTACGCATCATGAGGTGATCAGCCTTGGCGACGTGGCGGATCGCTGGAAAATGCTCTGCGATCTTTGGAAAGTGGAATTCGTCAAGGCGTAATCAACGTTCGGTTCGGAAATTCCGCTTGGCGCGCGCCCGGCGGAATTTCTTTTCCAGCTTGATGTAAAATCCGCTCAACACTCCCAACTCATCCCTATGGAGGCTGTTTTGAAGTATTTTTTAACGTTCGATATTGGCACAACGTCCGTCAAAACCTGCGTGTTTGACGAATCACTCACCATGCGCGGCCACGCCAACGAGGAATACCTGCTCCTGGCGGAAAAGCCGGGCTGCGTGGAACTGCCTGCGGAAACCTACTGGCAGGCGGTGCTTTCCGGCGCAAAGAGCGCCATTACCCGCGCGGGAATCGACCCAAAGGACATCGTTTCGATCTCCGCAACGACGCAGGGCGAAACATTCATCCCGATTGACCGGGAAGGTAACGCGCTGCGCAACGCCATCGTCTGGCTGGACGAGCGGGCGGGCGAACAGGCGAAGCGCCTGGCGCAAACCTTCGACGCGGCGCGGTTTTACCGTGAAACGGGCTTGCCGGAGCTCTCCGGCTTCACGCCGATTGCCAAGCTGCTCTGGATCAAGGAAAACGAGCCGGAGTTCTACGAAAAAGCCGTCAAATTCCTTCTGCTCGAGGACTATATCCTCTATCGTTTGACGGGTAAATTCGTTACGGAAAAGGCGCTCGCCTGCAGCACGGGCTGGTTCCATTTTTCCGGCGACTGCTACTGGCAGGAAATCCTTGATACTGCTGGCATCGACATGGACAAACTGCCGGAGCTGTTCGAGTGCGGACAGATCGTCCCCGGCGGCGTTCTGCCGGACGTGCGGAAGCTTCTCGGCCTTTCGGATTCCGTCGCCGTGGTCACGGGCGCCATGGATCAAACCGCGGGCGCGGTCGGCGCGGGCAACGTCGTCCCCGGTCTCGTTACTGAAACGACCGGCACGGCGCTCTGCGTAGTTGCCACGCTGGACAAACCCGACCTTGATCATCCTTCGCGCGTGACCGTATACCGGCATATCGAGCGCGGAAAATACCTGATGATCACTATCGCGATGTCTGCGGGTATGTTCCTCAAATGGTTCAAGGACAACTTCTGTGAGCTGGAATCCGCCGAGGCGGAACGGGAAGGTAAATCCGTTTACGCGCTGTTCGATCAAATCGTGGAAGCGACCGATCCCGGCGCAAACGGGCTGATCGCTTACCCTTACCTGAACGGCAGCCTGCAGCCGCATAACGACCCGAACGCGCGCGCCGTGTTCTTTGGCGCGGGGCTGGACTCGAAAAAGCAGCATTTCCTGCGTGCCATCTTCGAGAGCATCGCGTTTCTGCTGCGGGAAAACGTCGAGCTTGTCGAGCAGGTCAACCATATCGCAATCAAGGAAATCCGCTCGCTCGGCGGCGGTTCCAAGAGCGATATCTGGCGGCAGATCAAGGCGGACGTGACCCAGCGCCCCATCGGTTCGCTCGCGGAGTCGGAGTGCACATCCCTGGGCGCGGCTATCCTCGCGGCGGTTGCGCTGGGGTATTATCCGGACGCAAAGACCGCGGCGGAGCAGGCCAACCGCGTTGTCGGCTGGAAACAGCCGGATTCATCCCTCGCCGCACTCTACGACGAGCTGTATCAAAAATACTGCGCGTTTTATCCCCGGCTAAAAGACCTGTTTTAACCCGCGTCAGCCATCAATTTTTCGAAGAAACACAGGATAAAAAAATGGATTATGAATCGATCAAGCAATATATCGGTAACCGCCAGCAGCTTTTTTCCGTGCGGGAATCCCGCCTTGTCGGCGGGCGGGCGGACGGCGTGCGCGTCATCGACGTGCAAAACGGCGGCAACCTCTCCGTCACCATCGTGCCCGACCGCTGCATGGACCTCTTCAGCGTGCGCTACAAAGGCCGCTGCCTAAACTACATCACCAACTCCGGACTCGCCCACCCCGCCTATTACGAAGTCACGGGCGAAGGCTGGAGCGAGGCGTTCTCCGGCGGTTTTCTGTATACCTGCGGGCTGAGCAACACCGGCCTTCGCAGTGGTACGGAGTGGGACGCGCAAAAGGAACACGGCTGCATCGCCAACCGCCCCGCCGAACATGTGAACATCCTCGAAACGGACTCGCCGGACGGCCCCGCCGTTGAGATCACCAGCACGATGAAGGAAGGCATGCTCGCGGGAACGAACCTGTCGCTGACCCGCAAAATCCGCCTTTCGTACCTGCGGGACGTCGTCGAAGTGACGGATACGGTCAAAAACGAAGGCTTCCGCCGCGTGCCGCAACCGATTCTCTACCACTGCAACATGGGCTATCCCCTCTTGCAGCCGGACTCGAAGTTTTCTATTCCGCATTCCGCCGTCCGCCCGCGTACGCCGTTTGCGGAAGCGATGCTCCCCCGCCTCGACGAGATTTTGCCGCCGCAGGACGCGCTGGAAGAAATGTGCTATTATTATAGCGTCGTGCCGGACGAATCCGGCTGGTGCTGCGCGGTGTTGGAAAACGCGCGCGAAAACCTGAAACTGCGCCTGCGGTTCGACGCCTCCACGCTCGACCATTTTGTCCAGTGGAAAAACTTCGTCAAGGGCGAATACGTCATGGGGCTGGAACCCGCCAACGCGCCCATCGACGGGCGCGAGGACGCGATTGCACGCAAGGAACTGCCGTATCTCGAAGGCGGCGAGGAGCGTACCTACCGCCTGATTTTCGAACTGGGCTGATTCGTTTTTCAGCTCCATCCCAATAACCTGCTGTGCGTTGCCGCCCGCCGGACGATTCCGGCTGGTACAGCCAAAGGAGAATTATGGCTCAGACTCCCTTTCGCCCGGACAGTCCCCTGATGCGCGCCATCGGTCGCGTCGGCGACCTTGCGCTGCTCAACGTCCTGTTCGTGCTCTGCTCCATCCCGGTGTTCACGCTCGGCGCTTCCGCCGCCGCGCTGTATACAGTAACGCTCCTGATTATCCGCCGCGAGGAAGGCAAAATCGTAAAAACCTTCTTTTCCGCGTTCAAGCAGAACCTCGGCCAAAGCACGGTGCTGACGCTGATCTTTCTTGTTTTGTTCGCGGGGCTGTGTCTGGACGTGCGCGTGATGCAGGCGAATTCCGGCACGTTTCCGCTGCTGCTGCGCGTTGGAACCGGCGTTGCGGCAATCCTGATCTGCTTTACGGCTTCCTATGTGTTCGCGCTGCAGGCAAAGTTCAACAACACCATTTGGGGCACGCTGAAAAACGCCTTCATTTTAAGCTGCGCGCACCCGCTCTCATCCGTTGTGATTGCGGTTTTAACGTTTCTGCCGATTGCGATGCTGGTGTTTGCCACGTATTATTTCCTTCTGGCGAGCATCGTGTTCTTTCTCTTCTGGTTTGCCTGCGCGGCGGCGCTCAACAGCTATCTGTTTGAGCGGATATTCAAAAAAGTCCTGCAGTACAGTAAACCTGAAAAAACAGAATAGGATAACAAAAACGCTTCCGATAGAAGCGTTTTTTGATACTTATCTTCAGGGGCTCTGCCCCCGAACCCCGGCCAAAGGGATACTCCCTTTGGAAACCCAACTTGATTTGCCGTCAAACCATCTGGAACAGATAGAACTTCAGGTAGTCCGTCTCCGGGACGTTCATGAGTGTCGGATGGTCGGGCGACTGCCGCCGCGCCTCCACGAGCTTGAGCGAAACGCCCGCTTCCCGCGAGACGGAAAGCAGCATCCGCATAAACATATCGCTCTCCATAAAATGCGAGCATGAGCAGGTCGCAAGGTACCCGCCGCGCGGCAGCAGCTTCATGGCATTGTAATTGATCGTCCGGTAACCCCGTTCCGCGCCGGGTATCGTCTTGCGGCTCTTGGTAAACGCGGGCGGGTCCAGAATGATCAGATCATACGCCGCGCGCTGTTCGATCAGCTGCGGCAAGAGGTCGAATACGTCCGCACAGACAAAATCGATACGCTCCGTCATGCCGTTGAGCGCGGCGTTACCACTGGCAAGATCGACCGCCGCGCGGGAAACGTCCACCGCGGTCACATGCGCTGCTCCGCCCAAAAGCGCGTTGAGCGCAAACGAACCGGTATGCGTAAAGCAGTCCAGCACGCGTTTTCCGCGCGCGAGCTTTGCCGTCGCCAGGCGGTTGTATTTTTGGTCAAGGAAGTACCCCGTTTTTTGTCCGTTTTCAACGTCCACGGCATAGCGAATTCCGTTTTCAACGATTTCGATGAGCGGGCTGGGCGGTTCCGGCAGGAATTCCGCGCGGTACCAGCCTTTTTCCAGCGGCAGGCCTTCGAGCTCACGGATGGAAACCTCGTTGCGCTCAAAGATGCCGCGAATCTGTACGCCTTCCTCTTTGAGCAGTTCCGTCATCAGGCGGTACAGCGTGCCTTTGATGCGCTCAATGCCGACCGAGAGCACCTGGCTCACCAGCACGTCATGATAGCGGTCGATGGTCAGCCCCGGCAGACCGTCCGCCTCGCCAAAGATCAGGCGGCAGCACTCATAATCCGCGCCCATAACGGTTTTGCGGTAGTCCAGCGCATATTTGATGCGCCGCATGTAAAACGCGTCGTCAAAGCGCTCGTTGGCGTTGTTGGAAAGCAGCCGGATGCGGATTTTGCTGCGCTTGCTTAAAAAACCCGTGCCAAGGTACGTGCCTTTTTCGCTGACCGCGTCCACAAGAGACCCGTTCTCCAGCGCGTCGGTCTCGCCGCGTACTTCCGCGTCGTAGATCCAGGGATGGCCCAGACGGACGGACGCTTCGGCCTTTTTCGTTATTGATAAACGCGGGAACGCGCGTTCCTGTTTCATGATCATTCACTCCGTTTGCCGCGAAAATTCACGCGCTTTTTCACGCGCTCCCGTCAGCACCGATCAATGGTAACACGCCGGGCATGCTTTGTCAAAGGCGCGCGGGTTCCCCCGCGTTTTCGGCCAAATTCGGCTCGTTTCACGCAAAAAGGTGGGAATAACGCGAAAATAGCCCCGCGCTCTATCCGAAAGGCATGCGTTTGGTCGTTTCCGCGCTTTTACTCGAAAAAAGAATCACATCCAGTTCAAAATTCAGGCTTTGCAGTGCCGGAAAAAGCGACTATAATGAAATTACGAATCAGAAAGGAGAGTGATTGGACGGTGGACACCGTTCCCGAACGAAGTAGACAACCAATATCATATTTCGCGCGCGTTCGGGAAGAGACGCTTTTCCGCCGCGCGCGGTAAAAGCGAAAGGAGAATACCGCCATGATGAAAATCTTCAAGTCGGAAGGGGCGGACATGCGCGAAATCAAAGCGCCTGAAAAGGATTGCTGGATCTCGCTTGTGCGTCCATCGGAAGCGGAGTTGGCCAATATCGCCAAGCTCTACGAAATTGAGCCGGACGATCTCAAGGCCGCGCTGGACGAAGAAGAACGCTCTCGTATCGAAGTCGAGGAAACGTATACCCTCGTACTGGTTGACATCCCCGCCGTTGAAAAAAACAAGGGCAAGGATATCTACACAACGATGCCGCTCGGCATCCTGCTGGCCAAGGACGCAATCGTCACCGTTTGCCTCGAAGAAACGCCGATTTTGCACTCCCTCAAGCAGAAACACGCAAACGACCTGCGCACCAATATGCGCACGCGCTTTATCCTGCAGATCCTCTACCGCAACGCGTCGCTGTATCTGCAGTACCTGCGCATTATTAATAAGCTCAGCGACAACGTCGAGCAAAAGCTCCACGGCTCCACCCAGAACCACGAGCTCATCGAGCTGCTGGAACTGGAAAAAAGCCTCGTGTACTTCACAACGTCGCTGCGCTCCAACGAGGTCGTGCTCGAAAAGCTCCTCAAAACCGAACGGATCAAGAAGTATCCTGAGGACGAGGATTTACTCGAGGACGTCATCGTTGAAAACCGGCAGGCCATCGAAATGGCCAATATCTACAGCGGCATTCTGAGCGGTATGATGGACGCGTTCGCCTCCGTCATTTCGAACAACCTCAACATCGTGATGAAGTTCCTCGCCGTCGTCACGATTGTCCTCTCTGTGCCGAGCATCATCTTTGCGGCATACGGCATGAACGTTGCTTCTCAGGGAATGCCTCTGGCAAACAGCCCGTATGGATTTTTAGCCATCGTGCTGATTTCGTTTGTCATCTCCATCGGGGTTGCGGTGTTCTTCGCCAAGAAGAAGATGTACTGAACTCGAACGATCAATAACGGTTTCAAAAAGAGCTCCAATCGGGGCTTTTTTTGTACGTTTGGTTTTCTTTCTATTCCGCGCGAACGCAAAAAGAAGCTCCCGTACTGGGAGCTTCTTGGGTTTGCTTGCTGCGTTATTCCTTTTCTCAGGAACCTGCTGAGCTCGACGTCGTCGGTGAGACCGTTGCCGGAGCAGAAGGCGTAATCGTCGCCGGGGCGGTTGGCGTCACGGTCGGCGCGGTCGTGGGTGTCGGCGTAGGCGTCGGTGTGGGTGTAGGCGTTGGCGTTGGCGTTGCGGGTGTCAGGGTAACGTATGTGGCGTACACATATCCCGTTTTGCCGGTGGAGTTCACGGTGATCTTATACCACTTGCCGGAGGTGCCAATCACGGTCACCGCCGTATCCTTGCCGAGCAGGCCGAGGCTGGTATACGAGGTCGAAGGCCCCGTGCGGAAGTTCACGCCGATGGCGTTGATCTTGCCGGCCGAGCTGCCCGCGGGCGTCGCCGTCGGGGTCGTGCTGCCTGCGGTCACATAGGTGGCGTAGACATACCCGGTTTTTCCGGAGGAAGTCACGGTGATTTTATACCAGCTGCCAGACGTTCCAATGATGGTGACCGCCGTATTCTTGGCCAGTTTGCCCTGGCTCGTGTAAGTCGTCGCCGGGCCGGTGCGGAAGTTCACGTCCGCGGCGTTGATCACGCCCGTTGTGCCGGAAGCAGGCGTAGGCGTTACGCCCGTCGGGGTCGGCGTCGGCGTCATGCCAACCGGCGTGGGCGTCGGGGTCGCGGTCGTATTCAGCGTCACATAGGTGGCGTAGACATAGCCGGTCTTGCTGGTGCCCGTAACCGATATTTTATACCAGCTGCCGGACGTCCCCGTCACCGTAACCGCCGTGTTCTTGGCGAGCGTACCCTGGCTTGAGTAGCTGGAACCCGCGCCGGAACGGAGGTTGACGCCGTTTGCGTTGATATAGCCGGCTTTGCTGTCCACCGAGCCTACCACCTTGCTGACAATCTTGACATAGGTCGGCGAAATATAGCCTTCCTGCGCGGTGGAGTGAACCTTTACCTTATACCAGCCCGTGGTTTTGTCCGCGGAATAGATGGTTACGCCGGAATTCTTCGCCACAACTGCCAGGCTGTCGCTCTTGGAGGTCGCCTCTTTTCGGAGGTTCACCTTGCCGCTCGTGACGCCCAGCGCGTAAGCCGTCAGGCTCGAAGCGTTGATCGAGATATACTTGCCGCTCACAAAGCCGCTCTTGCCGCTGGACGGCACGTCGATCCTGAGCCATGTGCCAACGACTTCGTAGACGTTGACGGCGGTGTCCTTCTTGAGCGATTCCACAATGGAGTTGCCCGTGCCAGCGCCGGAGCGCATGTTGAGTTTGGCGGTATTGACGTATCCCGTTGCAAGCGCGGTCTCGGCATGCGCAACCGCCTGCGGCAGCAGAACGGCCAGCAGCGCAAGACTCATCAGCGCGGCTGCAGCGCGAATCAGAACTCTTCGTTTCATAAATGGTCCCCCCCCTTAGCACGAAAACTCCGGCATTCACCGTACTATCCGTACTAATACACTTGCATGGTACTACCGTTCGGGGGAAATGTCAAGTTTCTATATGAGATTTTTAGTTGGATTCACATTGGGGTCACAAAGAATGATTATAGGAGCGCTTTCTTTGTAAAACGCTCCTTAAGTATCTACGGATTTTCTATTAGGTTTTACCCCCTCTTCCCTGCGATCAACCCGACCGCGCGGGGCAGGTTCTTGACCTCGATGCTCCCGCCGGAACCGCCTTCATACTCGCCGTCCAGCGCCCAGGCGACGTTTTCGCCCGGCTCGATTGTCATCTCCCCCGCCTGGAAGAACTCGATAATACCCGTATCGTACTTGCCGCTGAGTATGGAATTGATCGCCGACTGCCATTCCAAAAGCGTCCCCGGCTCCTTGATCAGAATCACCTCAAACAGCCCGTCATCCGTATGCACCTTACCCGCGGGCAGCTTCAATAAGCCAGGAAACGTAAAGAGGTTGCACACCGCGCCAAAGAGATAATCCCCTTCGTGCACGTTCTCTCCGGTCGTAATCTTCATATGGATCGGCTTGATCTTGGGCAGGCTCATCATGCCGTCAAAAAAGTACGCGGGTGTACCGAGGATGTTCTTCAGGTTCTGCGGGGTTGCGTAGGACGTCCACGAAAACGCGCCGAACGCCGCGATAAACGCAAAGCTCCGCGCGTTGAACAGCCCCGTATCGATCCGCTTGACGCCGCCCGCCGCTATGTTTCTCGCCGCCGTAAGGATGTCGTTGGAGAGGCCGTGCGCGGTGGCGAACACGTTCGTGCTGCCCGCCGGAATATACCCGAGCGGTACGCTCAAGCCGCCGTGCACAACACCCGCGACCGTTTCGCTCAGCGTTCCGTCCCCGCCCACGCAGACCACCGCGTCATATTCTTTGCCGAAATGCTCGGCAAACGCCGTCGCGTCCCCCTGTGCCTTGGTCACCATCACGGTCACAAGGTACCCCGCGTCCATAAAGATGCGCACGATCTCCGGCACGAGCCTGAGCGACTGCTTCCGCCCGGCGACGGGATTGACGATGAGCATCAGTTTTTGATCGAAATTCAGTTCCGAAAGCGCGTTCATATGCCTTGACCTTCCTTTATATAAACAAAATGACAGTAATCCTGATTTTACCGGTACTTGATATTTATGGGTGAAAATTTACCAATATTATACACCCGCATCTTCAATTTCGGTTCAATCCTGCGCAGATTTTTACGCCGCATCGTAACTTTTTGTTTACACGTCGTAATGTTTTCGATATACTCAATGGTGAGGTGATATCCTTTGACCCTGACCGAAAAGCTCGACCTTCTGCTGGGCGAACGCGGGCTCAATAAGTCCCAGCTCGCCGCGCAGTCCGGCGTGCCGTATACGACCATCGCGAGTTTATACGAAAAAGGCGCGGAGAACGTCAAGCGTTCTACGCTGCTGTCGCTGGCCAAGTTTTTGAGCGTTTCGCTCGACTTTCTCGCGGATGACAGCGTCACCGAGCGCCGCCCGCGCATCCTCGCCTCGGCCGGGCACTTCGACCTTGCGCGGCTGACGCCGGAAGGGCGCGAGCGCTACGAGGAATATATCGAATACCTTGCCGACAAGTTCTCCAAGGAGAACGGCTGACGCCTCTCCCGCCTTCCCATCCGTACCGCACGCCCAACGAGGAGCAGCAACATGGATCGAATCGAAGAATTAACCGAACAAGCCAACGAGAGCGGAATCGACGTGCAGCAGCGCGAGATCCCTGTTCCCGGCATGTCTGCGGCATACATCAAGACCGACAGCGGCGAGCATATCATCCTGCGGCGGGACGGCACGCAGGCCGAGCGCGCCTGCTGGCTGGCCGAAGAGCTGGGGCACCACTTCACCGGCGTCGGGCGGCGTTTGCACTACGACGCGGCGGAAGACTGGCGCGCGGAAGCCAAAGCGCGCAAATGGGCGCACGACCGCCTGCTCTCGCCGGAAGCCATCCGCACCGCCGCCCGCAACACAGACGATATTTACGAAATCGCGTTCACGCTCAACGTCAGCGTCGAGTTCCTGCGCGAGTCCATCGACTGGTACATGGCGCGCGGCCTCTGGGCGCCGGAAGAAGCGCAAAGCGACGCCGTATCGGAAGAAGCTCAACCCTCGCTCAAGCCGGAGGAGTGAGCCTTTCCCCGCCCTTTGCGGAATTTCAACAGCTTTTCGCCCCTTACCGTTTGCAGAACCGTTACCAAACGCCCGCCCCGTTTTCAACCAATCCTTCCCCAACAGGCGTTCGTTTGTACGCTCTTTGCCGTTTGCAGAGTCGTTATCCGCCCCCGGTTCCGTTTCCCAACAGACTTCCCCCAACAGGAGTTCGTATGATGATCTGCAAATCCTGCGGCACGCAGGCAGTCTCCAGCGCGCTGAAATGCCCCGCCTGCGGCGCGGATTCGTTTTATTATGTTTGCGAAAGCTGCGGAACGACGTTTGAATCCCTTTACTGCCCCCAGTGCGGAACGATGCGCGACGCGCACGAAAAAGTATGCCCCCGCTGCGGAAGGCACTCGTTTGCGGCGCGCTGTCCGGATTGCGGAACGTCGCTGCGAAATGTGGCTCCCCTACGGACGGATCCTCCGGCGAGCAGCTATACCGTTCTTACGCGCGAACCCGCATGCCCGCCCGACGAGACCGCACCGAAAGCACCCGTTAAAAAGCGCGCGGGCGCCGTCAGCGTCGCGGGAATGGTGCTCTCGCTGCTCGGATTCTGGAGCGCCGGCGATATCGGCATTGCCGCGCTGACGTTCCTCATTCCCGCCGGATTGCTGCTGCTGACGGGATGGGCGGTCGTCATCCCCCATAACCGCCGCGTTTGGCCGCTGGTCGCGGGCATGGCATTGTTTACGCTCGGCATTATCACGATGCTGTTCTATCCGGGCGGAAAAACGGCGTAACCCGGTTCTATCTACACAAAAAAAGCCCGGTAAAGGGCTTTTCTTCTTTTAATAGATCGCAAATCTATTTCACTCTCTTTTTGAGGATGTTGATCACTTTTTGCAAGTCCAGCCCTTTGATGTCCCTGGGGCCGTCCGGCATCCTCGTGTTGAGCGGCGGATCGTACTTTTTAAGTAGCTCTTTCTCTTTTGCGTCCAGCTCGCTTTCGCCGCAACGCTCCAGCATCTTGCAGTCGATGGCGTGCTTGTTAATCCACGCGTCGCCTAAAATCTGGTACTTTTTCCGCGAGAGGGGCGTTTTGTTCAGCGCGCGGTAGATATGCCCAAAGCACCTTCTCTGCATGTCCTTGCTTTGGCCGATATAGGCCACATACCCGTCGATGGTAATGGCGTATATTCCGCACTCCGAACCGACATCATGCAATAACCCGTGGCTTCTGATAAATTCTTTTACATCCGCTCGAACCATACCGTTAACCCCCATAAATTTGAAATGAAGCGCAAGACTTGTTTGCAAAGGAATTGCTAACATCGTTATAACGCTTTCGGGGGCGCATGTCCAGTGGGAGTTTTATAATGCATTCCACGCGCGCAAAACCAAACGTATACCCGTCTGGAAACCGCAGACAATCCGGCTTATCGCTGCGCCTGAACGTACGCATAAGAAAGCCGCGCGCGCATATTCGACAGTATCCCGCCGGCTTTGTTATAATGAGTTTGCAATCGAGCAAGGAAGCGCACAGCAGAAAGAGGGAAACACATGAAAAAATGGATCGTCGGGCTTCTCATCGCCACGCTGCTGTTCTCTGGCTGCGCCGCATCGACCGACCCTCCCCAGGAGAGCACGCAGCCGGATGCGGTGTCTTCCGCAACGGAGGAGCGCTACCGGGAAGATGAACTCCGCGAATACAACGGAGAAAAGCTTGACCCTGCCGTCGGACCGCGGGACAATTCGATTAATGGCACACAATATGTCGATATTTCCACTTATCAACTGACCATCGACGGGTTGGCGGATCAGCCGCAAACCTACACATACGATGACGTGAAAGCGTTTCCCAGCGAGGAGCGCCTGCTTCGACTGTATTGCGTGGAAGGCTGGAACGCGAATATCCTCTGGGAAGGCGTACCCATGAAAACTCTGATTGAGGCGGCCGGTCCGCAGCCCACAGTGAACACCGTCATTTTTCATGCCGTGGATGGGTATACGACCTCCCTGCCCCTGCAGGAGATACTTGACAACAACCTCATACTGGCCTATAACGCAAACGGAATCGCGCTCCCGGCGGAAATGGGGTATCCGCTCATCCTCGTCGCCGAAGAGAAATGGGGCTACAAATGGGCACGCTGGGTCAACCGAATCGAACTCTCGTCGGACGATACCTATCAGGGCTACTGGGAAAGCAACGGCTACAGCAACGACGCTGATCTCGGCAGGCCTTCGCGGTGAAGGAAGCTACGACAAAAGACCCGCTTTTCAGCGGGTCTTTTGGTTCTTATTCTGGCTGCGGAACTAGGATTCGAACCTAGACAATACGAGTCAGAGTCGTAGGTGCTACCATTACACAATTCCGCACTATAGGCATAGAGAATCCCGAGGTGCCGTCCGCCTTTGTCATAATACCCGCCTCTCAGCAGGTGGGTGCGCAGTGATCGCCGCGGTCTTCCCATCCGTAACGGGCCTGACCTTGTCTTTTCAACTTTCGCTCCCGACAACAGTTTGTGGGTTTATAACTGAAAACGTGACGCACACCGCAGGATATTCTCCGCTGTGGTGGGATTAGTTGGGATCGAACCAACGACCTCTACGATGTCAACGTAGCGCTCTGACCAGCTGAGCTATAACCCCGAGTGCAAGTACTATTATACACACGGGGGTAAAAAAAGCAAGACGTTTTTTTGATCAAAAGCGGGTGAAAAATTACACCCGGTTTGAAACGGTATTCCACCAAGCGAAGGAATTGTTGCCGCACGAACACTGCGCGTTTTTCCTGTTTTCCTGCTGGCAAGAACGGATTAGCGGTACAAAATCCCACTCGATTTATGGCGTTTTTCACAGGCGCGTCACGAATCCGGCTCTTGTCAAGGCGTTTGCGGCGGGTTGAAAAGCGTCTTGGGTAAAGCGGTTTTCGGCGTGTTTTTCGGCTCAAAACGCGCGCAAATTCCGGGTTTTTGCATGTAACAGGAAGTTCACTTTCTATCCATTGCTATTACACAAGCGAGAGGTATCTTATAACCAGAGCAAGGACAAAGACTGACAGACCCCCAATATTACCTCCCATCCCATCCCAATCAAAAGCCTCCGTTATAATGACGGGGGCTTTTGATTTTTGGGATTTTCTTTGGAGTTCGCTGTCTGAGACGGCAAAGCTTCCGTAATATTGACGGGGGCTTTTGATTTTTGGGATTTTCTTGTTTTGGTTTGTTTTTAAGGATAGCACCCCCCCCTATTCCTGAACGGGGGTTCTTGACTGGCGTGCTTTTTTCTTGCGTTTACAGCTTCACGACCGGATGGCGAAGCACTGTTTTGCGCTTCTCCGGCGCGGTTTTGCGCGGGTCGCCAAGATAGATTTCATGGTGCCGGCGGAGGGCGCCCATATCGTTGCGATAGCCTTGCTCCGCGATAAAGCGATCCATCTTCTCCACGGTTGCGGGCTCGTCGTCGTACGCGCCGATGTGCATGCACTGCACGCAAAGCCCCTCTTGATAAACGAACAGCCGCGCCGCGGAAGGATCGATCTTCTTTTTGCGCAGCACCTCCGCGCATGCCCATTCGAACACGTCACGATTTACGAACTCCGGCTGGCGGATCATGCTCGTCCATTCAAAGCCCGCTTTGTTCTGGTAATCCACGCCCGGCAAACCGTGTTCCATCTGCCAGAGGCCTTCCAGCGGCGGCACGCGGTATTCGTAGTACCCCGCAATCACGTGCCCGCCCTTTGGGCTCATTTTGATCGTATAGCTCAGCGCGTACAGCAGCTCCAGCGCCTTTGCGTAAGCGCCTTCCTGCTCGTTCGGATTACCCCGACCGTCCACGGCGAGAAACGTCATCTCCGGCACGTCGATCATCGACGGCTGACCGGAGGGCTGGTATAGGTTTTTCTGCTCTTTTACGAATTCATAAGGCGTCTGCATGGCGGCTGCCTCCCTTTTCTCGATTGTTTGTCATTGATTCGACCTATACGCCGAGTCTAGCGCAAAAAACCTGACAGCAGCGTGTCAGGTTCCCGTTAAGGCGAAAAATCGGCGTTGTCAATCCGTTTCCCGGCCTTTTCTATCAGTTAGAACCGCGGCTCCGGACGGTAATGCTCAAAGATGATCGCGTCGTTCTTCTTCGCGAGCGCCTGATGATCATCCTTCGGCCGCGCGGTCCAGGCGACATTCATCGCCCCCATCGCCTCGGCAATCCGGACGGAAAGGCACTTTGGCCCGATATGGTACGCGATGAACTGCGGATGCGTGAGCAGGTTGGTCAGCAGTCTGCTCATCATAAACGACTGGTAAAACGGCGCATAGTTCTTTGAAAAGCGGGACGCTTCCGAGAGCTGCCCGCGCAGAATCTGCGGCGCGTGTTTGTAAAACCAGCGCACCAGCAGCGGATGGAAACTCTCCACGCAATAGTCACCTTTGTACCCGGTCAGCAGTTCCAGCGTAAGCTCGCAGAGGCGCTTCCAGTCCCCGCCGGACTTGAGCTCAACGATGACGGGTATCCTGCCGTCCAGTACGCCCAGCACGTCCGTAAACGTCGGAATCCGATGCGCCGTGCCAAACAGCGGGAACGCCTGCAGTTCTTCGAACGTGTAAGCGTCCACGCGGCCTTCTACCCCACAGGCGCGCTTCAAAGTGTCGTCATGAAAGACCACGACGACTTTATCTTTGGTGAGCTGCACGTCCAGCTCCACGCCGTAGTCCGCGTCCACCGCGTTTTGAAAGGCCGCCAGCGAGTTTTCCGGAACCGACTGATCCTGTTCAAACAGACCGCGGTGCGCAAACGTCCTGTTTTGAAACGGCGCGCGCTGTGCCTTTGAACTCCGCGCGGGCATGATGAGCATCAGCCAAATGAAGACGAGTACAATAAAAACCGCAAGCGCGATCCACATGGTTTCCTGAGCCTCCCCGTTGTTCTTTGCGACGATTTTATCACAATTTGTATTGTTATTATACGCCGGATGCGATACCATGTATATATTCGGAAGGGATGCTTTCCCTCCATTTCTCATCCATCTGTACTATATTATGAATCGGAGAAGTGCATATGAAACTGAACTACAAACGAACGTTCCTCGTCGGGTTCGCGTTCCTTTCCATCAGCGCGTTCTGGCAGATGTACGACACGGTCATCCCGCTGATCCTGCGCGATACGTATCAAATGGGCGACGGCCCCGCGGGCATTATCATGAGTCTCGATAACATCGTAGCGCTCTTTCTGCTCCCGCTGTTCGGCGCGCTGAGCGACAAAGTCGGCCGGCGCATCCCGTTCATCCTCGGTGGCACAATCACGGCGGTGCTTCTGCTGATGGTCATTCCGGTTCTGGACAACACTTACGGTGTTTGGAGCGCATCGACCTCGACGCTCGTTTTCATCATCATCCTCGGCGCGCTGCTGCTGGCCATGGGTTCCTACCGTTCGCCTGCCGTCGCGCTGATGCCGGACGTCACCCCCAAGCCCATGCGCAGCAAGGGCAACGCCGTGATTAACCTCATGGGCGCTGTCGGCGGCGCGTTTACACTCGTGGTCATGCGCTTTCTGGTGCTGACCGCCGCGGACGGACGCTCGAACTACCTTTACCTCTTCCTGGCGGTCGGCGTTCTCATGGTGCTCGCCGCGCTGACGGTGACCATCTTTGTTCCGGAGCGCAAGTTCGTCCAGCAGATGAAGGACATCAACTACGGCGTTTCCGAAGCGGAAGATCAGAGCAAGTCCATCGAAGTGGACGGCAAGCAGAAGCTCCCGCCGGAAGTCCGCCGGAGCCTGATCCTCATCCTCGCAACCATTACGCTCTGGTTCCTGGGTTACAACGCGGTTACGACGGCATTCAGCAAGTATGCCACCAAGATGTGGTCGTCCGGCCTCAACAACGTCTCGTCGTGCCTGCTCGTTGCAACGGCGTTTGCCATCATCTCCTACCTGCCGATCGGGTTCCTCGCTTCCCGCATCGGACGCAAGAAAACCATCATCATCGGCCTCCTCGTTGCAACGGCCTGCTTCATCTTCGGCGCAATCGGCGCGCGCACCTTCTCGCCGCTGCTGTACGTGATGTTCGCGGCCATCGGCTTTGCCCAGGCGGCGGTCACGGTCAACACCTTCCCGATGGTCTGGGAAATCTCCCGCTTCGGCAACGTCGGCAAATACACGGGGTTCTACTATACCTGCTCCATGGCGGCGCAGGTGATAACCCCCATCGTTTCCGGCTACCTTCTGCAGTATGTTGGCTATAACACGCTGTTCCCCTACGCGGCAGTCTTCGTAGCGTTAGCCATCATCCCCGTAGCGATGACCAAGTATGGCGACAGCAAGCCCGGCGCGCCCAAGGACAAGCTCGAAGCGCTGGCGGGCGCGGACGACTGATTGATTCGCGGTTTTCCTGCTGTATAAGGGCAAAAATGCTTGACAGATCGTTACCGAACCCGTATAATGGTCAATGTTCAAGCAGAAGCGCCCGCTTCTCACCTGCCGACGATTGTCAGGCATGGTAGCAACAATTCTTCGTTTTTTTACTAGAGCGAATAATTTCGTGGGCGCAAGTCAGCTTGCGCCCACTATTTTTATATTATGGAGGTGTTCTGCCATCGCTATCGCGGAATTGATGATCAACGAGGAAATCCGTGACCCTCAGGTTCGTCTGATTGACGAAAACGGCGGTCAGCTCGGCATCGTGGAAATTCATGCGGCTCAGAAAATGGCCGATGAACGCGAGCTGGATCTGGTCAAGATCGCTCCCAACAGCGATCCGCCCGTCTGCAAGTTCATGGATTACGGCAAGTACCGCTTCGAAATGAGCAAGCGCGAAAAAGAGCAGCGCAAGAATCAGAAGATCATCGAACTCAAGGAAATCCGCCTTTCTTCGACTATTGACCTGCGCGACATGGAGATTAAAGCCAAGCAGTGCGTCAAGTTTCTTGGAGAAGGCGACAAGGTCAAGGTGTCCATCCGCTTCCGCGGACGTCAGATCACGCATAACGAGATCGGCGCGGAAGTCATGAATCGATTTTTCGAAATGGTCACCGAAAGCGCCATCAAGGAAAAGATGCCGAAGATGGAAGGCAGAACGATGTTCATGATACTCACGCCCAAGGGCGAAAAGAAGTAAGAAGTAAAAGGCACCAGAAACGATCAACCGAAAAAGATTGGTATAAAAGACCAGGAGGAACCGACGAAATGCCAAAACTCAAATCCCATCGCGGAGCGGCCAAACGCTTTTCCACGACAAAATCCGGCAAGATCAAGCGGAGTAAGGCTTACAAGCGCCATATTCTGACCAAGAAGTCCACCAAGCGGTTGCGCGGTCTTCGCAAAACCGGCTACATTGCCGCGTGCGAAGAGAAAAAGATCCGCAAATTGATCCCGTACAGCTGAGGAGGAATGAAAAATGGCCAGAATTAAAAGAGCAGTCAATGCCGTAAAGAAACGCCGCAAAGTTCTGCGGCTTGCCAAGGGCTACTATGGTGCAAAGAGCAAGCAGTACCGCGCCGCGTCGCAGCAGGTCATGAAGTCCATGGCGTATGCGTACGTCGGCCGCAAGCTGAAAAAGCGCGAATACCGCCGCCTGTGGATTGCGCGTATCAACGCGGGCGCCCGGATGTGCGGCACCACCTATAGCCGCCTCATCAACGGCCTCAAGATCGCGAATGTCGACATCAACCGCAAGGTGCTCGCCGACCTCGCCATCAGCGATATGAACGCGTTCAAGCAGCTCGTCGAAATCGCAACCAAAGCCCGCGCGTAAAGCATGTCACACAAAACAACGCCGCTTGTCAGCGGCGTTGTTTTTATTTATTGTCCCCGTTTTTATCGCGGTACATCAGCGAATCGACGTACGCGATATAACGGTCTTTGTCCCAGTCGGAGCCAGGGTCATACGCTGCAAAACCGATGCTGAAGCCAAGCGTATAGTTCCGTTTGCAGTCGCTGTTGAAGCTCTGCACCGCCAGACGAATGCGCTGCGCCATCTCCCGCAGCGTTTCTTCGTTGTCGATATCGGTGATAATGATGAACTCGTCCCCGCCGAAGCGCGCCAGCAAGTCCCTTTTTCGGATGCACGACTGGAGCAGCGCGCTGGCGTCTTTGAGCGCTTCGTCGCCCGCGATATGCCCCAGCGTATCGTTGATCGCTTTAAAGTGGTTAATATCCAGCAGAATGCAGGCCAGCGGCTGTTTGTTTTGCGCCGCTTTGATCCGATCCGCCAGAATGATATCCAGTTGTCTGCGGTTGATCGCCCCGGTCAGATGATCGAGATGCAGTTGATTGCTTTGAATATTGGTGTGAATCAGGAAGATGGAAATGGTGATGCTGCTCCAAAGAACGGTGATGCCGTAAAACAGCACCTGCGCCACCGTGGCAACCGTCGGCGGCAGCATGTAGAGGATCATCATCCGCGCAATTTGCTTCGACACGCGTTTTTGATGCAGAATCACCATCCCCGAAGCGAACACGATCGGAACAAACGAAATCAGCGCAAGCAGCGGATACCATGCCCCCCGCTGATACACGCCGTTTGCGTCGATGATAAACATCCAGCCCGTCCATGGCGTCGCCAGCGAAAGCAAAAGGCTGACTGCAAAGGGAATGCCAAAGCCGATCAGGCAGGCTTTCATTCTGCGCGCATTCTGGAACAGCTGCCAGTTCACATATAGCACCCAAAGCGCCCCGGGTAGCGGCGTTAGAATGTAGAGAATCGTCGTCACGACATAATAAAGCGTAATCTGCAGCGGAGTTGCCTGACCTTCCAGCAGCCATGTAAACGCTTCCAGTATTAAAAGCGCCATGTTCGAAAGGATCAGCATCCGAAAGATCAGGTTGTGCGCCATGTGGCGCTCGTTCATGTTTCGGTTCGCCAAATACATAATCAGGCAGACCGCAACCATGAACACGTTCAAATCAATATGCAAAAATTCGTTCATATGATTTCCTTCGGTGTGAGAATGCTGAGCCGCGTGACTGCAGATAGCTGCATCATATCCATATCCGTTTGCGCTGTCAATGAGCTGTGCCGCCCCGTTGCGCAATATGCAACAAAAAGCCTGCCCTGCAGTTGGCAGACCAGAATAGTTTATCCTCTTTTTTGATCCCCAAAGGTGAAGTATGTTATACTGTATGGAAAATATCAGGAGCATCCTTATGCAAACCATCGAATCCGAACGCCTCGTGCTTCGCAGCCTTTCGGAAGCGGACGTGGAGGACATGTACTCCTACGCCACCATGCCGGACGTCGGTCCCTGCGCCGGCTGGAAGCCGCACGCGAACCGCGCAGAAACGCTGGGGCTTATCCGCCTCTTTATGGCGAAGGACAACGTCTGGGGCATCGAACGCAAAAGCGACCACCGTCTGATCGGCTCGCTCGGTCTGCATTCGGATAAATGGCGGAACCTAACGGATGTAAAAACAATTGGGTATGTGCTCGCGCAGGACTGCTGGGGATATGGCTACATGACCGAAGCGGTCAAACGCGCGCTGGAATATGCCTTTACCGAAGCGGGCATGCGCATGATGAGCATTTCGCACTACACCTTCAACGACCGTTCGCGCCGGGTCATCGAAAAGTGCGGTTTCGTTTACGAAGGCACGATCCGCAGCGCCTTTCTCCGCTACGACGGCGAGGTGTTCGACGAGGCGATTTATTCTCTCACCAAAGAGGAATGGCAAGCGCAGCGCGAAAAACAGTCTTGACCAAAATATCAAGCATGACAGAATACTGGATCAACCGATTTTTTAAGGAGGCGAACCGCGCGTGACCGATCAGCCACGTACCGTTATCGAAAGCCGCTCCAACGAACGCGTCAAGGACGCGCGCAGGCTCCTCCAGCGCAAAGAGCGCAAAGAAAGTTGCCTGCACCTTATCGAGGGCGAAAAACTCGTGCGCGAGGCGCTTTCTTCCGGCGCGCGGATCAGCGTTTTGTTCGTCGAGGACGGGTATTCGTTCCCCTTGCCGCAAGCAGCGCAGGTGTTCGCCGTTTCCCGCTCCGTGCTGGAATCCCTCTGCGAAAGTCAGTCGCCCCAAGGCGTTGTCGCGGTGATCGAAACGCCGCCGCTCGATCCGCCGGAGCGCTATCCTGAAGGGCTGATCGTCGTTCTCGACGGCGTGCAGGACCCCGGCAATGTCGGCACGATCCTGCGCTCGGCGGACGCGTTCGGCGCGGCGGGTATTTTGCTCTCCCCTGCCTGCGCGGACGCTTACGCGCCAAAGACGCTCCGCGCCGCGATGGGTTCGACGTACCATCTGCCGGTTTGGCAGGGCGAATTGACTGCGGAAGTCGGCAAGCTCGTCTCGCAGGGCTTTTTACCGCTTTCGGGCGACCTTTCGGGCAACGAGACCCTGCCGGAATTGCGGCGGAGCACCGCGCTCGTCATCGGCAGCGAAGGCGGCGGCGTGAGTGCGGAAGTCGCAGCGCTCTGCGTGCGATACCGTCTGCCCATGAAAGGGCGCGCGGAGTCGCTCAACGCCTCCGTTGCGGCGGGCATTCTGCTGTATGTCGTCTCCAATGCAATGCCGCAGGCATAACGATTTTTCAGCACCGCAGTAGAATTCATCCGGCTTCGGCCGGCCAAAGGAGTATTATGATTCAGAACTTAAGCAAACAATTCCTCATCGTCGTCGACATGCAAAACGACTTCATCACCGGCTCTCTCGGTTCGCCGGAGGCACAGGCGATCGTGGACAACGTCGTAAAAAAGATTCTCGACTTCGACGGCAAAATCCTCTACACGCTGGATACGCACACCGAAAACTATCTGGAAACGCAGGAAGGCGCAAAACTCCCCGTCAAGCACTGCATCGCGGGCACGGACGGCTGGGCGCCCAACGCGGCGGTCTGGATGGCGCTGATGCACAAGGAAGTGGCGGACGAAGCGCACATGATCGCCAAGGACACCTTTGGCGGCGTGAGCCTGCCCATGCGCATCCACGAGATGCTGGAAGGCGCGGAGCCGGAGGAAATCACGCTTGTCGGCCTCTGCACGGATATCTGCGTGATCAGTAACGCTCTCCTTCTCAAGGCGTTCTACCCGGAAGCGAAGATCACCGTGGACGCCGCCTGCTGTGCGGGTGCATCGGTAGAAGGCCACAAAACCGCGCTCGCCGCAATGAAACCGTGCCAAATCAATATCGTCAACGAATAACATGGTTTACTGCTCTTTTTATGGGTCAGTGCCCATAAAAATGAAAACCCTGCCAGATTGAAATCGTAAACGAATAAGCAGTCGCCTGATAAGCCCGCAAAGACGGTGCCTTACCAGAAAGGAATTAAATGCGTTATCTCGCCGCAGGCGTGCTCTTTTGTGTGATCCTGCTGGTGGTCGCCCGCAGTCTGCGCCTGCGCAGCCTTGGCATCCACGCCGTGCAGATCGGCAAGCTCGACAAAAAGGACTTTCTGATTTTGCCGTTCGTCCTGTTATACCTCTATGTCGTGCTGGCGAGTTTGTTCGGCTGGTTCGTGCCGGGCAGCGAGGTACTGTCTTCCCCCGCGCTTGCCATCACGGGCGGCGCTTTATGCGTGCTTGGGCTTGCGCTGTTTCTCGCCGCGCTGATCGCCCTTGGCAACAGCTTCCGCATCGGGCTGGACGAAACGCACCCCGGCGAGCTTGTAACCCGCGGCGTATTCGCCGTTACCCGCAACCCGATCTACCTTTCGTTTATCCTGATCCTCACGGGCGTGTTCCTCGCCATCCCGAACTGGATCCTGCTTTTACTGCTCTTTGGCGGTATCATGCTCTTTCACCGTCAAATGGAGATTGAGGAAAAATCGCTTCTCGCCGTCTATGGCGAAGCATATACCGAATACTGCAAAAAGGTCGGGCGGTATTTTTAATACATTCATTCTTGGACGCAAAAAAGGTTCCCGCAAGGGAACCTTTTTGTACTTGATTTTGACTCGTTCAGAACGCGTTCACAATCTCCTTAAATACCCTGCCGCGCTGCTCAAAGTTTTCGAACATATCCCAGCTTGCGCAGGCGGGCGAAAGCAGCACCGCGTCGCCGGGCTTTGCCAGCGTGCGCGCGCAGTCAACCGCGTCCGTAAACGTGCCTGTTGCGTGGCAGTAGCCTAAGAATCCCGTGTCCCGCGCGGTATCGAGTATGATCTTCTGGGTCGCTCCCAGCACGACCGCCGCCTTGACCTTGCTGCCGCGGAAATGCTCGAACAGCTCGTGAAAATCGCTGTGCTTGTCGTACCCGCCCAGTATGAGTACGGTCGGGCGCGTCATCGCCTGAATCGCCTTGATGGTCGAATCCGGGTTCGTGCCCTTGGAATCGTTGATGTACGTCACGCCTTCGAATTCGCGCACGAACTCAATACGGTGCTCCACGCCGGGGAATGTTTTGAGCGTTTCGCGCACCGCGTCGGCGGAGATGCCCATGCCGAGCGCGAGCAGCGACGAGAGCATCGCGTTCTCGAGGTTGTGCCCGCCGGGAATGCGGATTTCGTCCGCTTCAATCAGCGGCCATTCGCCCGCTTCGTCGCGGTAAACCACTGTGCTTCCCCGCAAAAACAGCCCGCGCGGCACTTCGGCCTTTCTCGAAAAGTAAAACACCTTCGCGGGGGTCAGCCGCGCCATATCGCGCACAACCAGATCGTCATAGTTGAGCACGGCGATATCCTCCGCCGTCTGGTGGTCGAAAATCTTGCACTTGGCGGCAATGTAGTTCTCCATCGTGCCGAAGTGGTCGAGGTGGTCTTCCGTAATGTTGCAGACGCCTGCCGCGCGCGCGTGGAAGTGCACGTTGCCTTCCAGCTGCAGCCCGGCTGTTTCGGCAACCACCACGTCGCCTTCCTTCGTATCCATCGCATGCTCGGTAATCGCTACTCCGATGTTGCCGAGAACGAACGTATGACGCCCGCCGTTTTTGAATATCTCCCCGGTCAGCGCGGTGCAGGTGGTCTTTCCGTTCGTGCCGGTGATGCAGACGAACTCCGCGTGGCTGTAACGATAGCCCAGCTCGATCTCGCTGATTACCTCGATGCCGCGCTGTTTCGCTTCCAGAACAAACGGCGCCGTCGTCGGAATAATCGGGCTGATGACGATGAGCTTCACCCCGTCGAACAGGCTGACGGGATCCTCGCCAAGGCGGTATTCCACCGTAATACCCGAAAGCGCTTCCGCAAGATCCGGAATTTCCGGCTTTTTGTCGTTGACAATCACGCTCCAGCCGTTGCGAAACAGGAGCTTTGCCGCGCCGACGCCGCTTTTTGCCATGCCGACGATCAGCGCTTTATTTGTATGTTCCATAGTCGAGTTCCTCCGAAAAAAACGCCCTATTCTTCGCTCGGGCAAAACTTGTTACCGCAGATACGGCAAAAGACAGATTGCACAGAGAATGGCGGTCACCAGCGTATACATCGCAACGATGCGCGGTTCCGGAACGCCGGTCAGCTCAAAATGATGGTGAATCGGTGCCATTTTGAACATCCGCTTGCCATGGTTGAGCTTATTGCTGGCAACCTGCAGAATCACAGAAAGCGCGCTGGCCAGAAAGCAGAACCCCATGACCGGCAATACGATCATCGAGCGGCTGAGTATGGCAATCATGCTCACCGCGCCGCCAAGCGCGAGAGAACCGGTATCCCCCATGAATACGCGCGCGGGATACGTATTATACCGCAAAAACCCGAGGCAGGCGCCCGCAACGGATGCGGCAAACACTGCGGCTCCGTAAAAATTGGTGCCCAGCAGCACCTCGCCGTTCTGGTTGGCGCGCGTGGCTAAAACCGACAGGATGGCGATCATAAACAGCATATAGACCATGCTGACGTTGGCGGCAAGCCCGTCTAGCCCGTCGGTAAGGTTGACGGCGTTGACCTCGGCAACCATCATAAAGATCACCAGCGGAACATACCAGATGCCGATATTCCATTCCCCGCCGGAGATCGGCAGATACAGCGTCGGCCCGATCAAGGGCGAACGATATGCCCAAATCGCCACCAGCGACGCGATCAGAATTTGCGCAAACAGCTTTTGATACGCGCGCAGTCCCTGATTGTGGTGCGTCCGTATTTTGATGAAATCGTCCAGAAAGCCGACAATGCCGAACGCCACGGTCACGAGCACCGCGGGCAGCACAAACTCCATTCCTTCCAGACCGAATAAGAGCGCGGCAACCGTAACGGCAAGCAGCATCATGATGCCGCCCATCGTCGGGGTGCCCTGCTTCTTTTTATGGGATTCGGGCCCGAGCTCACGCTCGATCTGTCCGAATTTGAGCCGACTTAACAATGGTATGAACAGCGGCCCCAGTATCCAGACGATCGTAAACGCGCTGAGCGCGGTCAGGAGAATATTGAACATACCGCTATTATAACTCCATACAAGCAAAAGAGACAAGTTTGTTTCGCAAAAGCGCAGGCCGGCGTTTCAATGTTTGGTTGATGGCTGCTGAGATCGCAAGTGAAAACTGCAATAAAAAACCCGCGCGTCCGCCCTCCGTTTGGGAGCGAGCGTGCGGGTAAATTCCTTTATTCTTACAGCTCGGCGAGCAGCTCCTCAACGATTTCCTTATCGTCAAAATGGTACTTCGTGCCGTTGATCTCCTGATAGTTTTCGTGGCCTTTGCCGGCGATCATGATCACGTCGTCCTTTTTGGCCATTGCCAGCGCGTAACGGATCGCTTCCTTGCGGTTCTCAATCACGGTGTATTTCGTGCCGCTGCGCTTCATGCCCTCTTCGA
Organism: Clostridiaceae bacterium; assembly: GCA_039683415.1. Taxonomy (GTDB): domain Bacteria; phylum Bacillota; class Clostridia; order Christensenellales; family CAG-138; genus UBA7703. Next base: position 386,689 of record JBDKRL010000001.1, on the reverse strand, counting down.
TGGACTCGATGATGCTCATGGGTTCCTCGGTGCGCGGGTTGTCGCTGGTAATCACGGCAAATTCCGAAAAACGCCCGCCGATTTCACCCATGATGGGGCGCTTGGCGCGGTCGCGGTCGCCGCCGCAGCCAAACACGCAGATGACCCTCCCCTTGGCAAACTCGCGTACGGTTTTCAGCACGTTTTCCAGTGCGTCCGGCGTATGCGCATAGTCGACAAACACCGAAAAGTCACGGTTGGTACGCACGGGTTCCAGCCGGCCGGAAACGCTCCTGAGCGCTTCGAGCCCCGCCTTGATGGCGCTGAGCCTGATGCCGACGGACTGCGCCATGCCCACCGCACCCATGGCGTTGAACACCGAAAACAAACCCGGAATCGCCAGATGCATGAGCACTTCGCCCTCGGGCGTATGCAAATCGAACTGCACGCCGTCGGTCGTGATGTCGATATTCGTTGCGGAGATATCCGCGCGGTCGCGAACGCCGAATGTCAAAATCGGGATCGTCAGCCCTTCCATGATACGGCTCGAATACGGATCGTCCACGTTGACGACCGCTTTCTTGCTGTTAAGGAAGAGGATTTTCTTGGCCTGGAGGTATTCATCGAACGTTTTATGGTAATCCATATGATCCTGCGTCAGGTTCGTAAACAAACCTACGTCGAACTTAATGCCGTGTACACGGTATTGCACAAGCGCATGCGAACTCACTTCCATAATCACGAGATCGACGTGCGCGTCCGCCATGGTTCGGAGGATGCGGAACAAATCGACGGACTCCGGCGTGGTGCGCTCGGTATGGATGCTCTCGGTGCCGATCATGTTGCGGATGGTGCCGATGACGCCTACTTTTTTGCCCGCCTGTTCGGCGATTGCCTTGACCATGTAGGTCGTGGTGGTCTTTCCGTTGGTGCCGGTGACGCCAAGCATCATCATTTCGCGCTGTGGATAGCCAAAGAATGCGGCAGCCATTTCCGCCATCGCCTTTCGGGCGTTTTTCACGACGATCTGCGGAACCGAAACCGGCAGTTCGCGCTCAACGAGCAGCGCGGAAGCGCCGTTTTGAATCGCGCCTTCGGCGAACGTATGTCCGTCGAACAGCGCGCCGACAATGCAGCAGAACATGCTCCCCGGCTTTACTTTTCGCGAGTCGTACTCAATGGATACGATGTCCCGGTCTTCTCCCTCGTAACGCATTCCGCTCGCCATCGCCAGTTCCGAAAGCAGCATGTAGGATACCTCCCGTCGGGTTTGCGGCTGAGCCGCTCAAACCACATAATCATATTTATCTGTTATGCCGAAACCGGCACCGTTGTTCTCTAACTCTCCGGCAGGCGCGGATTGCCGGATGTGCTCTAATTCTCCGGCGCCGCTGTTGCTTCCGTTTCTTCCGGTGCAGGGGATGGCGTCGGGAACGTTACATAGACCGTTGTCCCCGGTTCGACCAGCTCGCCTTCCGGAATCGACTGCGTTAAGATCTGCCCCGTGCACTGGGTCTTGTCAAAGCTCAGAACCAGCCCAAGCGCGGCGAGCTTGTCAAACGCATCCTGTCTTCGCCGTTCGATGAGGCTCGGCACGGCAACCATCTCTTTGTAGACGCCCTCGTCGTTAAACGTAGTCATCGTCGTATACAGCAGTACCAGCGATCCGCTGGCAGCTTGCGTACCGGCCGCCGGATACTGGGTAATCACAACGGCGGTCTTCTCGCTCTCCACGAGGTTTGTCACGAACCCGGCCTTGGCCAGTTCGTAAATCGCTTCCTCGCCGGTTAGGTTGGCTACATCCGGCACGGTGGTGGTCTCGGTCGTATCGTCCGGCAGGATGCCGTAATACTGCACAAGGTCGGAGAGCACCGCGTTGACCCAGGGGGCCACGACGCCGCTGGCTTCCATCACGGGAACCGCCGGTTCGTCAAGGACGATCATGCAGACCAGCTGCGGATCATCCACGGGCAAAAATCCGATAAACGAGGTGATCACGCGCATGCGCGAAGCGGTGACGCCGTCTTCCTCAAACTTTCTGGAAACTCCTGTGATGCCGCCGATTTTATAGTTGAGCACCTGTGCGTTGGTCGCGTTGCCACTCTGCACATTGCTTTGCAGCAGCGAGCGCAGCGTCGCGGAAGTGGAGGAACTGATCACGCGCCGCAAAATGGTCGGCTCGTTTTGCTGGATCACGTTGCCGTCCGTATCGGTAATGCTGTCTATCACGTACGGCTGCATCAGCACGCCGCCGTTGATTGCCGCACAGAAGGCGTTCACCATTTCGATGGACGTCATGGTGATGGTTTCGCCAAACGAAAGGCGTGCCAGGTCGCTTGCGCGGATGTATTTGCGATGGATTACTTCGCCGGTGTCCTCGCTGGGGATCCCGCACTCGGTGGATTCGCCAAAGCCAAATCCGTAGATGTAATCGTAAAACGTGTCGACGCCCATCGCTTCGGCAATGTCCATCATGGCAACGCCGCAGGAATTGCCAAACGCTTCCGCGAGCGTCTGCGTGCCGTGGCCTTCCGTATCCCAGCAGGTAATCTTCTGGAGCCGGTAAATCCGCGAACCGCTGCATTTATAAGTCTGGTCAAGAGAAGTGTTTCCGCTGTCCAGCGCGGCCGCAACCGTAATCAGGTCAAACGCCGAGCCCGCTTCATAGGTATCCGTCACGATACGGGTTCTGGACATGGCCATGAGCTCGGTAACCGCATCGCGCGGCGGGTCGTTCAAATCAAACGACGGATAAGAGCATATCGCGAGTATTTCGCCCGTGTTCGGGTCCATGACAATTCCGCTGGCGTTCGAAGCGTTGTTGGCCTCGCAGCACTGCTGGACGTATTTTTCGAGGTAGCTCTGCGTAACCGAGTCCGCGGTAATCGTAATGTCGTAACCTTCCGTAGGCGCGATATAGTCGTCGTCGCCATAGGAAAGCGGCTGATTTTTCCGGTCGACTTCGGTAACCAGCAGGCCGTCTTCGCCGGCAAGGTAGCTGTCGTATTCCGCCTCTATGCCGGTCTGGCCTTCGGTGTCGATTCCTGTAAACCCGATGAGCTGCGTAAAGAGCTGTCCAAACGGGTAATAGCGCTTCATGTCGGTGGTAAAACTGATGCCGCTGCCAAGCTGCAGCGCCTCAAGCTGGTCTACGACCGAGCTCTCCACCTGGCGCTTGAGCTGTACTTGCAGTTTCTTTACGGTTGGATCGGTGCTGGGCGTGATGCGCTCGAGCACATAGTCGTAATCGAGCCCCAGAATATCGGAAACTTCCGTCGCAATGCGGACGCGGTCATCCGCTGCGATCGATTCCGGGTTGGCAAGCACACGGTAAGACGTGCCGCTCTGCGCAAGAACAAGACCGTTGCGGTCGATAATTCTGCCGCGCTGGGCGGTTAAGTTTTCTTTTCTTGTCCACTGGGATTTAGCCTTCGTCTGAAGATCCGGCCCCTGGACAATCATCACCTGCGTCAGCCGGAGCGCGAGAACCAGCATCAGTATGCCGGCAAATACCATCAGAAGCACAAGCTTCCGTTTAATTTTAGGTGCGGGTGCTGTTGCTTTCGCCATATGAGGAACGTCCTTTCGTCAGGATCAACCGTCCTCGGACGGTTGGCTCCCCCCCACCCGTCAATCGCCGGTACCGCCCGTCCCCGTGTCGGGCGCTGGAGATTCCGTCGGCGCTGCCGAGGGATCCGTTGTCGGCTCCGTCGGATAATCACTGCCGGAAAACGGCAGCGGATCGCCGATTTTGATATATTGCGACTTCTCCGGGTACTGCATGCCATTTGCCTCGGCAACCTTTTGCGCATCCTGAATGGTTACCGCGCATTCGATTTGAACTTCCAGCTCGTTGATGCGGAGTTCGGTGAGTTCAATTTCGGAGTTGAGCGAGTTGATATCCGCATAGGCGCGGGAAATCCGCTCATACCCCGTCAGTGTAAAGAGTACCATGCCCGAGAAGATGAATCCGCAAAGGATCAGGCCGATTCGCGCCAGCGGGTTGAGTTCAGGCTTATCCACGCGCACGTGCGGCTCTTCCGCCGCGCGTGAAGCGCCTCTGCTCCGGCTCTGGCGGGTTTCCGCCCGGCGCTCGGTTTCTTCCTCGGTCTCCTTGTTTGGCATATTCAGCCGTGTGGTGGGCGTCTGCCCTTTTTTCGGCTCATTGTCAAAGCGAATATCCAATTTCGATCTCCTCTATTCTAGCCCCGCCTACGCCAAAGAGCAAGACTTGGCGCAAAAGCAATCCGCTTTACGGGCGCTAGATCTTCTGGATGCACCGAAGCTTCGCACTCGTCGAACGGGGGTTTCGTTCCGCCTCCCGATCCGAGCAGGTCAGCGGTTTATTCGTGAGGATCTTTGCCTTTGGCTGCTTGCCGCAAACGCAGATGGGCGCGGACGGCGCGCAGGTGCAGGGGTTCTCAAAACGCCGGAACGCCTGCTTGACAATACGATCTTCCAACGAATGAAATGTTATTATACACATTCTTCCGCCTTTTTGCAACAGATCGCAAGCGGCCTCGACCGCGCGGTCCAGCCCGCGCAGTTCGCTGTTGACTTCAATGCGGATCGCCTGAAACGTCCGCCGCGCCGGATGCTGCGGCTCGTTGCGGAATTTGGCCGGTATCGCCTGACGGACGATATCCGCCAGTTCCAGCGTGGTTTCAATGGGGCGCTCGGCGCGTGCGCGAACGATAAAGTCCGCAATTCTACGGCTGAAGCGCTCCTCGCCATACTCCCAGAGCACGCGGGAAATCTCCTCCGGCGCGTAGCCGTTGACCACGTCGAAAGCCGAAAGCGGCGCATCCTGATCCATGCGCATATCGAGCGGCGCTTCTATTTTATAGGAAAAGCCGCGCTCCTGGGTGTCCAGTTGGTAGGAAGAAACGCCAAGGTCGAGCAGGATGCCGTTGACCTCGGTTACGCCCGCGTCCGCAAGCAGTTGCTTCATTTCAAAAAAGTTGCCGTGCAGCGCGGTAAACCGCTCGCCATATGCGTTCAGCCGTTCCTCCGCCGCTTTCACGGCTTCCCAATCCCTGTCTATTCCAATCAGTCTGCCGCTCTCGGGCAGGCGCGCAAGCACCGCTTCCGCGTGGCCGCCGCCGCCAAGGGTGCCGTCCACAAACGTTCCCCCGCGCTCAGGCACAAGCAGCGTGAGCGTTTCGTCCAGCAAAACGGGAATATGCCGAAATTCGCCGCTCATACGCCAACCTCCGCCAGATGCGTCATGGAATCGCTGTAGCTTTCCTCGCAGACTTTGCTGTATTCCTGCAGCGACTGCGGATTCCAGATTTCCACATGGTTGTCAACGCCAAGCATTGTTGCGTCCTTGCTCAGCCCCGCGAGATCGCGCAGCTGCGCGGGTATTAAAATCCGTCCCTGTTTGTCGATTTCACAGGCAGCCGCGAGCGAATACAGCTTCCGGCGGATCGCCTGACCGCGCGTATCCGTCATCGGCAGCGCGGCAAACTTTTCGGAGAGCTTCTCCCACTCGGCAATGGACATGCCCGAGAGGCAATGCTGGGACGGCGATTCAAGCAGGCCAAGGGTAACGATCAGCGTATCGCCGACGTCCTCCCTCCATTTGGCGGGGATGAACACGCGACCTTTTGCGTCCAACATATGCTCAAACGAACCAATCAGCACGCGTTTATCCCTCCTGCGCAGAAAGTGTTGACCGTTGCAAAAGGATAGAGAACCGGTCAGTTTAGGCAAAGTATACACCACTTTCCCCCATTTGTCACCACTATTTGTGAAATTTACACCATTTTTCTTCTTTCTGATTTTAATTAAGGCTGATTTTTTCAGCGGCGCACGGCTCATGCACCGGACTGTCCGGTAAAAGACATTGGAGTAAGCCACAAACTATGGTATAATAATTTTTTAGGATCGCTAGATATGGCAAAATAAACGGTTTTTCGCCTGTTTGAATTTCTTTCTAGTCCGGAACGAATCCGTTTACAATAAGTAGACAACATCTTTTTTCATTGGACTGCGCGGCAGATTTTAATGATGATCGCAGGGAGTTTGTATGGCATCGGACTACACGGTAGACAAGATTAAAATCATGGAGGGGCTGGACGCGGTTCGTATGCGTCCGGGCATGTACATCGGCTCCACAGGACAGCGGGGCCTGCATCACCTCCTCTGGGAAATCATCGACAACTCCATCGACGAGGCCGCAAACGGCTACGCCAACGAAATTACCGTTACCCTCCACCGGGACAACTCCGTGACCGTTACCGACAACGGCCGCGGCATACCGGTGCAGATTCACGAAAAAGCGGGCGTCTCCGGCGTGGAAGTCGTGTTTACGCAGCTGCACGCGGGCGGTAAGTTCGGCAACGATTCCTACGGCTACTCCGGCGGGCTCCACGGCGTTGGCGCTTCGGTGGTCAACGCGCTTTCCGAGTGGCTCAAGGTAGAAGTTTGCACGGACGGGCGGCTCTACGGCATGGAATTTCGCAGCGGCCCGGACGAAACGGGTAAGATCATCTCCGGCAAACCCGTGGCACCGCTTGCCGAGCTCGGACGCACCCGAAAGCAGGGCACGACGGTCTCCTTTATGCCGGACGAGCGCGTGTTTGAAACCCTTGAGATGAATTACGACGCCATCTCCCGGCGGCTGCGCGAACTGGCATATCTCAACCGCGGCACAAAGATGGTGCTGGCCGACGAGCATACCGGCCGCCAGCGCAAAGTGGAGTATCAGTTCAACGGCGGCTTAAGCGATTTTGTGTGTTACCTCAACGGCGACAAAACGCCTTTGTTCAATACACCGATCCATTTCTCCGGCACTTCCGGCGATATCCTCGTGGAAGTCGCCATTCAGTATAACGACGGCTATGCGGACAGCATTTTTTCCTACGTCAACAACATCCCAACCACCGAAGGCGGCACGCATGAAACGGGTCTGAAAGCCGCGCTCACCAAAGTGCTCAACGACTACTGCCGCAAGATGGGCTACCTCAAGGACAAGGATGCGCCGCTCACCGGCGAAGACTTCCGCGAGGGGATCACCGCCGTGCTCTCGCTCAAAATGCGCACCATCCAGTTCGAGGGGCAAACCAAGACCAAGCTCGGCAACACCGAAGCGCGCCCCGCGGTGGAAAACGTCGTCATGGAAAAGCTCGTTCCGTTTTTAGAGGACTTGAAGAACGGCGAAACCGCCGCCATCATCGCCGAAAAAGCGGTCAAGGCCGCCAAGGTGCGCGAAGCCGCGCGCAAGGCAAAGGCCACCGCGCGGGAGAAGAACAAGCTCGAAAACGCGCCGCTCGTTGGCAAGCTCTCCAGCTGCACCGGGCGCGACTACAGTAAAAACGAACTCTTTATCGTGGAAGGCGACAGCGCGGGCGGTTCCGCCAAGCAGGGACGCGACCGGCGATTCCAGGCGATTCTGCCGCTGCGCGGCAAGCCGCTCAACGTCGAGAAAAAGCGCCTCGACCAGGTGCTGCAAAATGAAGAGTTCCGCTCCATCATCACCGCCATCGGCACGGGCATCGGCGAGGATTTCGACATCTCGTCGCTCAAGTACGATAAAATCATCATCCTTTCGGATGCGGATCAGGACGGCGCGCATATCCGCGCGATCCTGTTGACGTTCTTCTATCGTTATATGAAGGAGCTCATCACGGAAGGACACGTCTATATCGGCCTTTCCCCGCTTTACCGTGTGCAGAAGGATACCAAGCGCGCCTATTGCTACGACGATGAGGAACTCCGCGCGGCAACCAAGTCCATCGGCAAAGGGTATACGATTCAGCGCTATAAAGGCCTTGGCGAGATGAACCCCGAACAGCTCTGGGAAACCACCATGAACCCCGAGGGGCGGACGCTCGTTCGGGTCACCATTGAGGACGCGGCGGACGTTGAGCACATCGTCGTCGTGCTCATGGGCGACAAAGTGCAGTCCCGCAAGGAGTACATCTTCGAATTTGCGGACTTTAATAAAACCAAGGACGAAACGTACGAAAAGCTCCGAGACTAATAAACTTCGATTCCCGTAATATTTTAACCAATCGAACCGAGGATTTTCGATATGCCGAAAGCACCCGAACAGCTCAAACTGGAAAATATCATCCAGCGCACCATGGACGAGGTCATGCACCAGTCCATCATGCCCTACGCGGAGCATGTCATTCTGGAGCGCGCCCTGCCGCGCGTGGAAGACGGCCTAAAGCCCGTGCAGCGCCGCATCCTGTATGCCATGATGGAACTCGGCCTCTCACCGGACAAGCCGCACCGCAAGAGCGCGCGTATCGTCGGCGACTGCCTGGGTAAATACCATCCGCACGGGGACAGCTCCGTCTACGACGCGATGGTGCGCATGGCGCAGCCTTACAACATGTGCGTTCCTCTTGTGGACGGCCACGGCAACTTTGGCAGCGTCGACGGCGACAGCGCCGCCGCCATGCGTTACACCGAGGCGCGCATGACCCCCGCCGCCATGCAACTGCTGCGCGATATCGAAAAGGACACCGTCAGCTACTCCTTCAACTTTGACGATACGCTCAAGGAGCCCGACCTCCTGCCGGGGCGCTTCCCGAACCTGCTGGTCAACGGCGCAAGCGGCATCGCGGTGGGCCTCGCCACCAACATCCCCCCGCATAACCCCGTGGAGGCCATCAACGCCGTCATTGCGGTGATGAACAACCCCCGCATCACGCTCGAAGAGCTCATGAAGATCATCCCCGCCCCGGACTTCCCCACCGGCGGATTCATTCTGGAAAATTCAGAAGTCGACCTTGCTTATCGCACCGGCCGCGGCAAGATCTATATGCGCGCAAAAACGCACTTCGAAGAGCAGAAAAACGGCAAAACCTATATCGTCATCACCGAACTGCCATTTCAGGTCAACAAGGCGGCCATGCTCGAAAAGATCCTCGCGGTCAGCCAGGAGAAAAAGGCGCTGTTCGCGGGCATTGCCGATATTCGGGACGAAAGCGACCGCACCGGTATGCGCGCCGTCATCGAAGTCAAAAAGGACGGCGACCCGGAGCGTATTCTGCAGTACCTGTTCAAGTATTCCGACCTGCAAATGACCTTCGGCGTCAACATGGTCGCCATCGCGGGCGGAAAGCCGCAGCAGATGAACCTCAAGCAGATCATCGCGCACTACATCCGCCACCAGCGGGAGGTCGTCACCCGGCGCACGCAGTTCGATCTGGACGCGGCGCTCCGGCGCGAGCATATCCTGGCCGGACTCATGATCGCCGTGGACAATCTCGACGCGGTCATCGCGCTCATCCGCGCCTCCAAGTCCCCCAAGGAAGCGCGCGAGGGGTTGATGAAAACCTTCGGCCTTTCGGAAGCGCAGGCGCAGGCCATCCTCGATTTGCGCCTCCAGCGGCTCACCAACATGGAGCTGGTCACCATCCGGCGCGAATACGCCGAGGTGGTCAAACTCATCGGCGATCTTCGAGGCATTCTTGGCAGCGATAAAAAGCTCATGGCGCTCATCGAAAAGGAACTCGTCGAAATCCGCACGCAGCTTGCCGTTTCGCGCCGGACGACGTTTGCGGCCTGCGACGACGCGCCCGTGGATGAAAGCGAAGACCTCACCGTTGTCGAGGACGTCACCGTCTGCGTCTGCGAAGGGCTCAAAGTGCGCAAAATGCTGACCCGGCAGTTCTCTCTTGCCGCCATTTCCGAAGATAAGCCGTTGTTCGTGCTGGAAACAAAGTCCAACCAGCGCGTGCGCCTCTTTACCGATCAGGGTGCGATGCTCTCCCTCGTTGCTGACGAAATTCCGGAAACCCGGCCGACGACCCGCGCGGCCAACCTCGCGGCGCTGCTGCCGTTTGAAAAGAACGAGCAGGTCGTGGCGCTGTTTGCCGACGACGACGAGGGGGATTATTTCTTCTACCTGCGCGATGGCAACGTCAAGCGCACCGCCGCCAGCGAATACCGTATCCGCGTCAAACGCACCGTCGCCGTCTCGCTTAGGGATAAGGACCGCGTGCTCGGTATTGAAAAACGCCTGCACGACGCGATGCTGCTGATCACCCGTCAGGGCATGAGCATCCGCTTTGCAACGGAGAGCGTACCTTCTATGGGACGCGTTTCCGGCGGCGTCAAGTGCATCAAGCTCGAAAAGGGAGACAGCGTCCTCTTTGCCGCGCAGCTGCCGGAGGAGGGTGAATTACTCACTATCACCGACAAGGGCTTCGGCAAGCGTTCGCCGATCTTCGACTACGACCTGCAGGGCAGAAACGGCAAGGGCTTGAAGACCTTCGACCTCAAGAAAAATGGAGCAAACGGAACCTGCGTCGCGGGCGTGTTGTTTGTAAGCGAGCCGCGCGAGTTCACGCTGACCCAGCGCCACGGGGCAAAGACTGTGCTCTCAACCAAGGAAGTGCATATCGAACCGCGCGCGGGCAAGGGCGCGATGCTCGTTGCCGTCGTGCTGGACGACGACGTGGTAACGGTCGAATAGAGGGCGTATTTCTCAGGGGCGCTGCCCCCGAACCCCCGCCAAAGGGCTGGCCCTTTGGAAACCTACTTGTTTTTTGTGAATAGCGGAGCGTGAAGAAACGCTCCGCTTGTTTATTTCGCAATATAGCCAAAAATCAACATTCTTTTGTAAAATGTCTAATTAATCGGTTTACAATTGTGTCACTGAGTTGACAATTAGTTGAAGTTCGTATATATTCTATTCAATTATTTGAACTTATACTTCAGGAATGGGATGGAAAATTGAACATGGATCAGCCTGTCAAACGCCGCCGCGGCGACCGCCGCGACGCAGCCCTTGTACGCGACCTCGACTCAATGCACGCCTTCTTCCCGCTCATGATGCCGAACCGCGCCGATAACGAGGCGTTCATACAGGAAGTCATCGACCTCACCGCCATAGAAGCCTATCTCGAACAGAAAAACGCGCTGAATCCCGAACATAAATACACGTTTTTCCATGTGATCCTCGCCGCGCTCTCCCGAACGGTGCAGATGCGTCCGCGCATGAACCGCTTCATCATCGGCGGCCGGTATTACGACCGCGACAACATCACGTTTTCGCTGATCGCAAAAAAAGCATTCTCGGACACGGGCGACGAGTCAATCGTGATCCTCAAGTACGATCCGGACAGCGAGAAACCCGCCATCGACGTGCTGCACGACAAACTCTGCGACTTTGTCTATTCCCTGCGCACTACCAGCAAAAACGACAGTACGACGGATATCCTCGACACGTTTGCAAAAGGCCCGCAGTGGTTCCGGCAGCTGCTGATGAACATCCTGCGCGCGCTCGACGCGCACGGCAAAATGCCCAAGGACATCGCCAAGGAAGATCCCTACAACAGTACGATCTTTATTTCGAATCTGGGTTCCATCAAGCTCAACGCGGGCTATCACCATTTGGCCAACTGGGGCACGAACTCCGTATTCGTGGTGGTCGGCGAAAAGCATATGCAGCCGTTTTACGACGAAAAAGGCAAGGCAACCGTCAAGCCCGCGCTGGCGCTGGGTATTACGCTCGACGAGCGCATCGGCGACGGATACTATTTTTCTAAGACCATCCGGCTACTTAAAAAGCTCCTATCCGAGCCCGAGCTGCTCGATATTCCGGCCAAGGAGGAACTAAACCTTGAATACTGATACAATCCTCACGGAAGATATGTCCAATATCAAAGCGCCGTGGCTGGCGTTTTATGGGGATGTGCCGCAGCACTTGACCTACCCCGACTGCTCGATGTTCGATCTGGTCGAGCGCAGCGCCAACCTCTACCCCAGGAATAACGCTTTTACGTTTATGGGCAAAGCCGAGCGGTTCGACAAGATGGTTCGCCAGGTCAAGCAGACTGCGCGCGCGTTTTCCGCCATCGGCATCCGAGAAGGCGACAAGGTCATGCTCTGCATGCCGAACTGCCCGCAGATCGTGCTCTGCTTCTACGCGCTCAACCGCATCGGCGCTATCGCAGCTCTGATCCACCCGCTTTCGAGCGTCGGCGAGATCGCGTTTTACATCAAGGATTCCGGCTCGCGCGCAGTGGTCACGCTGGATCAGTTCTATCCGAAATTCGAGGAAGTGCGAAAGACAGTCCGCTTTGAAACGCTCGTGCTCACCAGCGTTGCCGACGCGCTCAAACCCGTCATGAAGGTTGGCTACAAGCTCACCGAAGGCCGTAAACTCCCCAAGATTCCGAAGAACGCCGACGTGCTCTGGTGGAAAGACTTCATCGGCGGCGCAAAGAGCGCAACCGAGTCCCGCTTTGTAAAGCGCAAAGGCAACGACCCCGCCGTCATCCTCTTCTCCGGCGGCACCACGGGCGTCACCAAGGGAATCCTGCTGAGCAACCTCAACTTCAACGCGCTCGGCATGCAGACCTCCGCCATGAGCAACTGCTTTTCCCCCGGCAAGCGTATGCTCGCAGCCATGCCGATGTTCCATGGCTTTGGCCTCGGCGTCTGCATCCATACGATGATTGCGCACGGAGCGACGGCCATTCTCGTTCCGCGCGTGTCGGTGGAAAGCTATGCCAAGCTGCTCAAAAAGGAACAGCCGAACTATATTGCCGGCGTGCCGACGCTTTACGAAGGCATCACACGCAATCCCTTCATGGACGGCGTGGACTTAAAGTGCCTGCTCGGCGTGTTCTCCGGCGGGGACTGCCTCTCCATCGAGCTGAAAAAGAAGTTCGACCGCTTTTTGCAGGAGCACGGCGCAACCGTTCAGGTGCGCGAAGGCTACGGCACCACCGAATGCGTCACCGCAAGTTGTCTCACGCCTTACGACATGTACCGCGAAGGCAGCATCGGCCTGCCGTTTCCGGACACGTATTATAAAATCGTCAAAGTCGGCACCGTCGAAGAACAGCCCTACGGAGAGGAAGGCGAAATCTGCCTCTGCGGGCCTTCCGTGATGATTGAATACGTCAACCAGCCCGAGGAGACCGCAAACGTGCTCAAACGCCACGCAGACGGCCACACATGGCTGCATACGGGCGATCTGGGTACGATGGACGCCGACGGGTTTATCTACTTCAAACAGCGTCTCAAGCGGCTGATCATCACGAGCGGCTACAACGTATACCCTTCTCAGGTAGAAAATGCCATCGATGCGCACGAAAAGGTGCTCATGAGCTGCGTCATCGGCGTGCCGGACTCCTACCGCATCCAGAAGGTCAAAGCGTTCGTGGTGCTGCGGCCCAACGTGCTGCCCACCCCCGCGCTCAAGGAGGAAATCCTCGAGCACTGCCGCAGAAACGTCGCCAAGTACGCCATGCCGTACGATATCGAGTTCCGCAGTGAACTGCCAAAGACGCTGGTCGGCAAAGTGGCATACACCGTGCTGGAAAAAGAAGAGCTGGAAAAGCAGGCGGTTTAGCAGGCTGCCCGCGCGGTTCGGCAGATGCCGGATCGCGCTTTTTTATCCGTATTTATCAATATTTGGGAGGGGTATGATTTATGGCATTTTGCAGTAATTGCGGCAGTTCTCTGCCGGAGGAAGGCATGCGCTTCTGCCCTGCCTGCGGAGCCGCGCAAACGCCTCCGTCAGCGGCGGCGGTCAAACAGACGCGCCGCGGCAGCGCGCCGGCGTTCGTCCAAGCGCCTCCGGGGCTCACGAAAAGCGAGTTTTACAAGTCCTACTCACCCGGCGCAAAAAAGTGTGTCGGCGCGGGCATCCTGGGCTACATCTGCGCGGGCATTACGGCGGCAATCGCGGTATCCGGCATTGTTGACTCCATAGGCATTGCCGCCCTGCTGGACGCGGGCATTGCGCTTGTGCTGAGCCTGCTGATTCACCTGCTCAAAAGCCGTGTTGCAGCCACGCTGTTGTTGGTGTATGCCGTCGTGAGCATCATCATCACGCTGGCAACAACCGGCCAGTTCTCCGGCTGGCTGATCGCTCTTGCTGCCATCTGGGGCATGACCGGCACGTTTGCCGCCAATAAAGAATGGCAGACGTACCAGCTCCGCGGTCAGAACGCCGCGTCTATGAACACGGGAACCCCGACGGCGCTGTAAATGCCGCTTGCGGACAAACGCCCCCATACGCTATACTGAAACAGGCTCGATTGGTTCGAACCTGTTTTTTTGTACGGAGGTATCCTATGCCATATTGTCCGAACTGCCGTGCGCAGCTAGACGATGAAACCATGAACTACTGCCCGACCTGCGGCGCGAGCCTGCAGAAAGGCACGGCAAAGACGCCTCTGCATAAAAAGCAGCTCTCCGACCTGTTTGGCAACCCCGCCGCCATTCCCGCGCCGGACGGGCTGGGCCGGAAGGAATTCTTCCGTGGGTACTCGAACGGCGCGCGCAACTGCGTTTTTGCCGCGGGTTTCGGCTATCTGGTCGCCGGTGTTACGTTGGCGGTAAACTTTATGAACCTGCTGGACGGACAACTCGATATCCTCATCGACGTATTCATTATCCTTGTACTCTCCGTACTGGTTCATGCGCTCAAAAGCCGCATCGCTTCCATTCTGCTGTTTGCTTACGGCATGTTCGGTTTTCTCTATTCGCTCATGATCGTTCACGAAGCTACCGGCTGGCTTTTGCCGCTTGCGGGCGCCGTTGCCATCGCGGGGTCGTTTACCGCCGCCAAGGAGTGGAAAAAGTACTGCAAGCGAGCCACCGCAACGGCAGCGCCCGACGACCTGCCGCAGCCGTAGCAAACCGCATCTCAATCCAATTGCAGCGCCATGCGGCTCGCTCCGGCTCGTTCGGAAAACGCATTTTCCGCATTTTTTCCGTCGCCCATTTTCGTCGATTTCGCTTGACACTCTTTCCCCTGTTGCCTATAATAGAACAGTGCGAAACGCCAATGTAGCTCAGTCGGTAGAGCAGCTGATTCGTAATCAGCAGGTCTGGGGTCCGAATCCCCACATTGGCTCCAGCCGCGGGGTGTAGCGCAGTTTGGTAGCGCGTTTGGTTCGGGACCAAAAGGTCGCTGGTTCAAATCCAGTCACCCCGACCACGAAAAAGAGCCGCAGAATCTAGCGATTCCGGCTCTTTTTTATTGTCTGAAAACACACTTTGATAACGCAGGTTGTCAGCCAATACATACCTGATGAAAAAAAACGGCAGAGAAACTCTGCCGTCTCGAAACGAAGACGTCTTTCTTTCGCGCTCTGAAAATTTCCGTGATTTTTAATTGCGAGATGGTGCATCCAGCAAACAAAGTGCTCTCGCGGTCGCCCTTCTGTTTACAGCGCGGCTGCGCCGATGATGCCCGCGTCGTTGCCCATGCTTGCCACCTGTATAATCGGGAGCGCATCTTCTCTCGTATCAAAGCAAAACTCTCGAACATATTCCCGAACCGGATTCAGAATCCGATCGCCCTGACGGCTGATTCCGCCACCGACGAGGATCATATCCGGCGCCAAGGCATTCACGATGTTGGAAATGCCTATCGATAAATAGCCGCAGTACTGTGAAATTACGAATTTTGCCGTAACATCGCCTTGATCCGCCGCTTCAAACACACTCTGGCCGGTCATTTTTTCAATACGGTTCAGCAACGATTCCGGTCGGGATGCGGCGGCTCGTTTCGCCTGCACGATGAGCGCCGTTGCAGAGGCGTACGCGTCCCAGCAGCCGCGCCGCCCGCATGTGCAAAGCTCGCCGTCCATATCCAGCATCACATGCCCCATCTCCGTGCCGTTGCCTTTCAGCCCCGAATAGACTTTGCCATGGATCACGATGCCGGTTCCAATTCCCGTGCCTAGGGTCACAAGCACTACGTTTTCATACCCGACAGCGGCGCCTGCTTTTACCTCGGCAAGCGCTGCGCAGTTCGCGTCGTTATCCAGCCGGATCGGAACGGAAAACCGTTCCTTCATCATGGCGGAAAGGGCAACATTCGCCCAGGAAAGGCTGTAGCTGCGAATGACGATGCCGCGCTGAACGTCGCATGTTCCCGGTGCGCCAACGCCGATGCTGTCGCAATCATCTGCGCAAATTCCCGCTTTTTGGAGTACCGAATCCACCGCGCCGCACAAATCCGCAACGATCAGCTCCGCCGGACGCTTCGCTTCCGTAGGAACGCTGGTATAGGCAATCATTTCATGCCGCTCGTTGACCAACCCTACCGCAATATTCGTACCGCCCAGATCGACGCCTACGCGAACCATACCGCATCCACCTCGTTTCGCCTTATTTAAAACTGTTTCCCTTAATAGGAACCTAAAGGTCTGTCAGAAATCATACCCCGTGGCAAAATGCATCAACAGGTTGATTCCTGGCCTGCCTATACTCTGGTTGCGGCAACAACCGTAAAGTCGTTGTGCGCGTCTCTGTTCGGATCCAGCCCGTTGCATTCGGGCGCATAAACCGAAAGAACTTGAATTGCCAGCGTCGTGAGCAAAAGCGACTGCGTTCTTTTGTATAACGGAATGACAATGCGGTTTTCGTCCTTATCTTCTTCTCCGCTTGCGTCGATCAGCCAAACGTTGTCGCAAATTCCCTTCAGGTACTGGTACGACTGCTCAATCGAATCCTTTGGCTCATCGCATGCCTTGATTAAAAGCACGCTGCTGTCGCGATGGATCGCTCTATGCATCCCGTGTGAGAATTCGCCGATATCGTTGAACATCGTGGGAATGCACACCGTTTCCATGAGCTTCAGCTGGCCTTCCTGCGCTGTTCCAAAGTTCATGCCGCTGCCTAAAACATAAAGCTCCCGCATGCCGTTTCCAAACGATGTTCTCCGGCAAAACGCCTGCACCCGTTCCTGCACTTCGGGTATTTCCCGAATCATACTTTCGAGTTCGTTCAGGCAGAGCTTTTCTCCCTGCTCGCCCAGAGCGCCGTTCCGCTTCCCCAGCGAAAGAGCCAGCCGCAGCAAAAGCAGCAATGTCGCGCTGTAGCCTTTTGTTTTTGCGTTGCTTTCTTCAGCCCCGCAAAGCAGATGCAGTACATCGTCCGCCTTGTGCGCAATCGGCGAATCGTCAACCTCCGTGATCGCCAGAGTTCGAAAGCCCAGCGTTTTGGCGTGTTCCAGCGCGCCTAGCGTACCCGCGCTGGTTCCCGTCTGGCTGATGAAGATGATGAGCGTAGATTCCGGATCCTCCAGCGAGAAGGTTGATCCTCCGTTGCAAAAGAAGCCCGGCGTCATCGCATATGCCCGGATATTCGCTTCCTTTGCAAAGAAGCCCGCCGTGCAGACGCCCGCGTTAAAGGAACTGCCGTGCCCCACGAGATAGACGGCTTTGATCCGCTCGCACTGATGATTTTCAGCATATTCGTCCGTCTGCTTCGACCGCATCAAACGAACGAGCGTGTCCGGTTCCTCTGCGATATATTGCCACATGATACTCGGCTGCATATTGCTCTCCCTCACAGGCGCAAAAGCCGCTTTGCATTTTCTCCCAACATCATATCCAAATGCAGCGGGTTTTTGCAAACATATTCGAGTTTTGCGAGTTCCTGCACCGGGCTGCCAAACGGCGCGTCCGAAGAGAACAGTATTTTTTCCGGCCCGGCCACTTCATACGCCGTCTTCATCGCAGGAACATACGCCCCGCTGGTGCTCAGGTAGAAGTTCGGAATCTCCTTTGCGAGCTGGCAGGAGTGCTCCACCATCATCGGTACGCCGATATGGTATAAAACGACGGGGACGTCCGGGTAAGTTTTCGCCATCTCCGCCCACTTGTCCGGAATGGAAAACATGTCCGATTGGCCATGCGCCACCACGCATTTGTTGTACTTGCGGCAAAGCTCGAAATACGGGTCGAGAACGCCGTGGCGATCCGCGCTGTAGCCGAACCGGATTGCGTTCATTTTCAGCCCGTGGAAGTGATAGTCCCGAAAACACCGTTCCAGTTCGTCTTCGCCTTCGATATCCCAGGGATTGATCACGGCAAACCCCAGCGTCCTGTTTGGATAACGCTGGGTGCAATCGTAAATGTAGCCATTGTCGATTGTTTCCAATTGAGAACAGATCATGCATTTGTCGATTCCCGCTTCATCCATCAGTTCCAGGAGCGATTCAACCTGATAGTTCTCGCCTTTTCGAATCCCGATATGGGTTAACATGTCTACAATCATGACTTTACTCCTCTTCTAAATGGAAAATCCGCGCCGCGTTCTTGTAGAGCACCTTTTCAACCCCATCCGGAAATTCTTCTGCGGCGTTTCTCACTTTAAGCAATTCCAGCTCAAAATACCCGCACTCCGGTGTGCCCGTCCCCAGCAGCACTTTATCGATTCCGGACGTCTTCATGGCCCGGCGCGCGTTAAAGTCCATACCGGCAGACGTATCTAAAAAAATATTGGCGTGATTCTTTGCAATCACCACGGCGCTGGCGTTGTCGTACTGCAGCCCCATCCTGCCCATGATGATATTAACGTCCGGGTAATCTTCCGCTATCGCGTTGAAGAAGACCGGGCTGCTGAAGACTTCCGCCGCGCCCAGGCACCAGACCACCGCGTTATACTTCCGGCAGACGTCGAGAAGCGGATAGAACACCTCGTGTTCGCAAAGCATATACCCGTGGCGAATCGGATTCATATACAAACCTTGAAAGCCTTTGTTCGCCAGCGCGTCGTCCAGCTCGGCAGCCGCGCTTTCCGACCATGGGTTTACGGTGTACAGCCCAATGAATCGATCCGGGTACGTTTGGATTGCGTGATAGACCGATTCATTGTCAAGGCTCTCGGCATAGCAGCTGACGACCGCTTTGTCGATGCCCGCGGCGTCCATCTGAGCCAGCAGCGACTCCGCCGTGATTTCCGCCTTGAATTTATGCCGACCGATGGTATTCGATACATCAATAATCAAAGTAATTTCTCCTTGTTCAATACAATAGATCACAAACCGAAGTTTCAAGCCGCAGCATTAATGATCTTTCACCCAATCTGAACCAAACAGCAGCCCCAGAAAAGTCTCCGCGGCTACGCTCTCCGCCAAAGGCATCAGCGAACTGGGCAGCACAGGCATTTTGACCACAAGCACGCGCTCCTGAGCGGGAATGTCGGAAGTCGTGTAGATCATCACTTTCCCACCGTGCGCAAGAATGTAGTTGAACATCTTCATTTCCTTTGTATCTTCAGCCAGAACGGGAAAAAACATCTGCGCCAGATACCGTTCGCCCATCTTGGAGCTATGGTATTGCCCGTGCGCATAGTCCGCGCACTCCCAGACGGCCGTGCAGTTATGCAGCCCTTCCCGATAGGCAAGCGAGAGTTGTCTCGCGGTTGCCAGCGAAGTATCGTTTGCCAGCAGATCGAACAGCTCAATGCCTTGCGCAAAGTCGAACATGGCTTTCGACGGCGCTTCCCAGTTGGCGGTCCACTGGCAGCACCACTCCGCGGTCGCTTCGGCTTGCGCCCAGAATGCGTCGTCGAGTTCCCCGGTCAGTTCCCTGCCCAGGATGTTCAGTATGAGCATGGTCATTTCAAACGTCATGCTGGTAATGGAAAGCTCTTTTCCGGCGCTGATCGGTAGTATAAAGTCGGCCGCCGCCTGCAGCTTGCAGCCGTCGTTATTGAATAGTCCAACGACTTTTGTAATCTTCTGCGCTTTTTCAACCAGCTCCATAGCTTCCGGAGAGTTGCCGGACTGTGAAATGGCGATCACCAGGGTTTTCGAGGTAATATGCTTAAACTGGAAGCGGGAAAGCTCAAACGCGCTGAACGACAGCGCCGGGATATCATGCTGCGTCAGGTAGCTGAGAATGCAGTCCATCGAATAGAGAGAGCTGCCCATTCCGGTAAGGATGACTCGATCCATTTGATTCTTTCGAAACGCGTCGCCGATTGCAGAAATCAGTTGTCTTCCTTCGCCGCGATAGAACCGAATAACCTTTTTCATCAATTCGCCTTGCGTCAACACCTCTTGTAAAAATCCGTTCATCTGCCTTATGTCCTCCGCATAATCATTTTAAGTTTTTGTCAATCCTTGGATTGTGATTGGTTCACTTTCTTGCCAATAGTATCTTGAGCGCCTGCGCGATTCCGCCCTGTTCCGGCGGCGGAATAATGTAATCAGCCGCTTTGCGAACTTCCGGAAACGCCGTTTCCGGCGCAAAGGTAATGTCCGCACACGCAAACATGGAAAGATCGTTTGGACTGTCGCCCGCCGCCGCAATGCAGTCCGGCTTCTCCGGCATCTGCTCGATAACCGTTTTCATGGCCAGCCCCTTGCTCGCCAGCGGAGAAAGCACCTCGGCTCCGGTGAAAAAGGAGTAATTCCATTGGTACTGCCGCAAATCGGAAAACAGCCTGCTTGCAGCCAGTTCAATCTGACCGGGATCTTCGCAACAAAGACCGATTTTCAGTATTTGCTCATCTTCCAGAGCGCAAAGATCAGATACCGGGCAGGCAATCTCTTCCGGGATTCCGTGCTCCTGAAGAAACGGATTCAGTCTCAGATTGTGCAGCCCGTTTTTCGTAAACGCCTGTATGCCCAGAGCCGGATACTCGTCCAAAAGAGCCTTGAGAGTCGCTTTCACCTGCTCCGTCAGCGGTTTTACGTTTGTAACCGTTCCGCTCGCCGCGTCGTATAATGCGGCGCCGGACAGCAACACGCAGGGTGCGTTCACCGCAAGCTGGCCGGTAATCCACCGAATTGCAATTGCGTTGCGGCCTGTCGCGAGTGCAAACCAGTTGCCGCGGCTCGTAAAATCGAAAACCGCATCCTTTACCTGATCCGCCAGGGTATTCCCGTAAATCAGCGTGCCGTCAATATCGCAATAAAACAGAATCTTCATGCTTCCCGGTCTATTGCAGCAGCAGATTCAGCTCGGTCAGCACTTCGCAGTACATACGCGGAACATGGAACGGCCCTTTGAACACATTCCCCTTGCAGACAGGCTCTGTGGGACTTCCATCCCGATGCAGATAGCCGTACCATTCGCCATACTCCGCATCACGGAAATGGCGGAAGCAATACTCCGTCAGCATCACAAAATCATCCCAGTACTGCTCCTTGCGC
This sequence comes from Clostridiaceae bacterium, assembly GCA_039683415.1. GTDB lineage: Bacteria > Bacillota > Clostridia > Christensenellales > CAG-138 > UBA7703. The sequence goes on along the minus strand of JBDKRL010000001.1, from coordinate 365,832 downwards.
GTGACTCGGTACAGCTTGATTGCGGCAATCACCGCTTCCGTGTGCACCCACCAGAGCTTCATGTCATGCTCGTATGCTTGCGGCGGGTATCCGGCTGCATCCACAAAGTAAAGCAATCCGCCGTACTTTTTATCCCAGCCGTAGTGGAACGCGCCCTGATAGATCTGCTCTATGCGCTCTATCAGCGATTCGTCCCGCAGTTCCTCGGCCTCGCGCAGCAGATACCACGCGCTCTCGAGGCAGTGACCCGGGTTGATGACACGTCCGCTCGATAAGTTGCCGATATATCCTCCCTCCGGGCTCACACTTTCCAAGAGCGTGCCGAATTCTTCGTTATACTGATACCGCAGGATGCCATCCAGCAACCGCCGTTCCAGCGCCAGATAGGATGCCTGATTCTCCGGGTCGTTGACGCGGAGCGTCCTTGTTACCAGCATCAGCACCAGATCGTTGCATAGCCCACGCATCGCAGGAGCGGACGGCAAAAACTTTGGCGTAATCTTGAACGGATCATTCGAAGGGTCTTCCCAGATGCTTGTCACGAGCGCGTGATATTTCCGCGCTTCCTCCAGATAGCCCCGCTCTTTGGTCAAACCGTAGTACTCGGCATTCGCCATGATATAGAAATATTCGCTAAAGACGTATCTTCTTTTTCGAATCGGTGTTCCGTCGGAACCGACGACAAAATAGAGCCGCCCGTCCGCTGGATCAACGCAATGTTCTTTCGTAAACGCAATGGCGCTGTGAGCTGCTTGTCGAAACTGCTCGTTTAGGCCAAACACGTTGCAGATATGGGCGAACATCCATCCGCCTCTTCCCTGCATCCACACGCTTTTTTCGGCGGAAAACACATTCCCTTCCCGATCAAGGCAGGTATTGATGCCGCCATACACGGGATCGAGCCCTTTTTCCGCCCAAAATGGAAGCACAGTGTCAAACAAATCGTTCCTGAAAATCTCCTGGTATCGCTCCAGTACCGTTCGATCCATAGCTTAAGCCCTCCCGCTTGATCTCCCCCGGTTGTTGTGCGCTTCCGAAACGGATTTCGGAAGCGCACAACGAACTGCGATTTAATTCGCCGAAACTTCGAAGAGTTCCGGATAAGCCGCTTTGATTTCTTCGACGTTGAGCTTGGTCACCAGGATACCGGGGACGGTGATCTGGCTCGTCGAGATTTCTCCGCCGTTGAGCTTGTTGAAGATTTCGTTCACGCAGACGCCCGCACAGTCGTCCCAGCTCTGGATGACCGTTGCATAGTACGCGCTGTTCGGATCTGCAATTTCGTTCAGCGCTTCCGGATCGCCGTCAACACCGACAACGGGGATCTGCGCTTCCAGCCCGGCTTCACGGATCGCCTGAAGCGCCGCGAGACCTACGCCGTCAAACGTGGCGAATACGCCGTTGATTTCACTGCCGTTGGAAAGAATGATGGACTCCATCTTGGATTTGATGTCGTCGTAGTATTCCGGCCATGCATAAACCATGTTGAAATCGATCGACACATCCGGGTTCTGCGCAATCACGTCCGCAGCGCCGCCCTTGCGTTTACGATCCATCGAGCCAACATCGTTGTAGATCTGCAGGATGCTGCCGGTATTCCCCATCTTTTCGATGAGCGCGCCAACGACCTGCTCGCCGATTGCGTAGTTATCCGAAGACGTATAGATGTCCACGGAATCCACATAACCGGCGTCGCAGCTTCCAATAATGATGCCCGCTTCTTTTGCGGCTTTCAGGTTCTCTTCACATTCGCTCACATCGCCGGAAAGCAGGATGATGGCGTCCACGCCTTGCGAAATGAAATTGTCAATGGCATCCGCACGACTTAGGGTATCGGTCGCAACGTTGTCAATGAAGGTGCCGCCTTTTTCCGTGATCTTCGTCTTCAAGACCTCACGGGCGTTACGGGAAAAGACAGTAGCGGTGCTGAACGTGGTAATGCCGACCACGAACTGATCTTCCTCTGCGGCAGCAGGAGCCTTTGCAGTACAGGCAAGCGTGCTGAATGCCATGAGGACTACTAAGGCCAGAGTAATTGCGCGTTTCATTTTTTTCCCTCCTGTTTTTTATTTTATGTCAGCGAGCGGATCCTCCCGCCGTCATATCCATTAATCCCGTTCGAACAGAACTTTGACCGCGCCGCTCTTGTCCTTGCCGCGCGCCGCCTCGATGGCTTCTTTGTACTGTTCCGGTTTGAAACGATGAGAAATCAGAATCTGATGATCGACCTGTTTGTGCTTGAGCATATCGACCGCAATCGCAAACTCATCGCGATAGCCGGACATTCCATAACTGTTGGAAGAGATCAGGCTGATCTCACTCATGAACATGGCGTTCAAGTCGATCGACGGCTTACCGGCAAAGATTCCCATCATGATGATCTTTCCCTGCCGCGTGGTGAAGTGAATGGCGTCGTCAATGGCGTTGGAACTGCCCCCGACGCACTCGTAAACCTGATCCGCGCCGTTTCCGTCCGTCAGCGACATCACATCCTTGACAACGGTGTCTTCGTTGTAAAGAACCACGTCGGAAGCGCCGCACTTTTTCGCCAGTTCGGCCTGATAGGGATACTTGCAAATCGCAATCAACTTTCCAATCCCTTTTGCGTGCAGAACCTGTACAAGGCTTAAACCGACCACGCCGCATCCGTACACCGCGCATACTTCCCCGATTTGCGGGTTGCCCAGCCGAACGGCGTGAACGTTCACCACCAGGATATCCAGCAGCGCCGCTTCATCCAGGCTCACATTGTCCGGTAGTTTGATCAGTTTATCTTTGTGCACCGACGAATACTCGCCGTAGCCGCCCGGCAGCATGCGAACATAGGGCAGCCCGATATGCGTCATTCCTTCGTCGCACATATGGAATTGTCCGCTCATGCAGCGCGGGCAGGTCTTGCCAAAGTTGACGCACGAGTGAATCGCCTCAACCGCAACGCGGTCTCCGGGCTTGAATCCCGTCGAAGCGTCGGCGGCAACCACGGTGGATGCGTCTTCATGCCCGAAGATTGCCGGCAAGTTCTTGGCGGGGAAACGGCCGTCCTGCGTGCCGGAAAAAAAGTGCAGGTCTGAGCCGCAGATGCCGCATACATTGTTGCGAACCAAAACCCAGTCTCCGCCGTATTGCGGCACGGGGAAATCCCCGTAAGATAAGCCTTCAAACCATGGCTTTCCATTCCAGATGATGGCTTTCATTGTTTTTTCCATCTTCCAAACCCCTTTCCGTATGGTTTCATCCGTCAATTGTTTATTTCGCTTTTTTATTCAGCACCACGGCCATCAGAACCGCAAGAATGACAACAATACCGGTCGTAATATCCTGGAAATAGTAGGTCATTCCCAGCATCGTAAGCCCGTTGCTGAGCATTGCAATGATAAATGCGCCGACTACCGTGCCTAGAATCGTCGGCTGGCCTTCGCCAAACATGGTCGTACTGAGATAGACCGCGGAGATGGCGTCCATCAGGTACCCTTCTCCGGAAGTAGGCTGCGCGGAATTCAGCCGGGAACAGATCAGTATGGCTGTAAAGGAGACCATGACGGCGGAAACGAGGTAGGTTATAAACTTATATCGCTTCACGTTGATGCCGGAGAACATTGCCGCCTCCCGGTTGCCGCCTATGGCATAGATGCGGCGGCCGAGTTTTGTCTTTTCCATCAAGACATAGCAAACTGCAATGAACACGAACATGATGATCACCATCACGGGAATCACGTTGAACACCATCTTGGCATTGATCGCTTTGAACAGATCAATACCGGCGCCTTCAACGCCCTTTACATAGATCGGGTTGCCTTCCGTCATCATCATCTTGATTCCGTATATCACTGAGCCGACAGCAAAAGTCCCAATGAAATCCGGCAGCCCAATGAAGGAAACCAGCGTCCCGTTGACTATGCCAATCACGACGCCAACCGCCAGACCCGCCAGCAATGCGAGGAAGAAATTGGTGGTGGACATTAAAACCTTGACAAAGATAATGCCAACAAGCCCGGTTGCAAAGCCGATGGACATATCAAATCCGCCAACGGCCATCACGAATGTAAAGCCCAAAGATATGATCGTCAGCGTTGACATCTGCTTCAGCAGGAGCATGACGTTCTTGGTCGTAAAGAAGCTCTTTGTTGAGACCGAGAAGAATATGAATACCAGAAGCGCAACAATGACCGTGCCATACCTGCGAATCATATTCTTGCCTTTGTCGGCGATTGTCATATTCATTCCGTTTTGCCTCCCAGCATTGTGTGTGTAATCTTTTCTTTCGCGTCGGGGCCGAAGGTGGAAAATTCGCCTGCCATGGCGCCGTCGTTTACTACCAGTATTCGGTCGCAGATGTTCAGCAGTTCCGGCAAATAGGACGACATGAACAGTACGGATTTGCCTTGCTCCACCAAGGTGTTGATGAGTCTGTAGATATCGCGCTTTGCCAGAATATCGATTCCTTTGGTCGGTTCATCCAGGATGAGAATTTCAAAATCGCCCGTCAGCCATTTGGAAAGCACCACTTTCTGTTGGTTCCCGCCGGATAAGTAACGGATGATCTGATGCGGCCCTGTCGTTTTGATCGATAGAGCGTTGATATGCCGGACTGCAGTTTCACGTTCTTTCTTTCGATTCATGAACGAAAAGCGGGCAAACCGATCCATATATGCCAGCGTAATATTCTCCGCAACCGTAAAGCTGGACACCAGCCCCTGCATACGCCGCTCCTCAGGAACCAAGGCAAGCCCTCTGGTAATTGACGTTGAGCAGTGCGGCTTGCAGCGTTTCCCGCCGATTACCACATCTCCCTTTTGCAGTTTGTCTATGCCAAAGATCGCTCGCGCAATCTCGCTCTTGCCTGCTCCGATTACCCCGACAACCCCAAGGATTTCTCCTTTATGCAAAGAGAATGAAACGTCTTTCAGTTTGGATGTGGTAAGATGCTCTACCCTGAGCACTTCTTTTTTTGTTTCGCCCTTCCGCTCGCGGACATACACTTCGTAGTCCTGATTGCCGATCATCATGCTGACAATCCGGTGCGATTCGATTTCGTCCTTTTCCAGCGTTCCAACCTTGCAGCCGTCTTTAAAAACGGTCGCGCGGTCGGAAATTGCAATGATTTCCTCTATGTTATGCGAGATGAAGATGATTCCAATTCCCGTGTCCCGCAGGTCTTTGATGATTTGAAGCAGCCGTTTGCGTTCTTCCTCGCCCAGCGCCGTGGAAGGCTCGTCAAAAATGAGTATCTTCGGCTCGTAAATCAACGCGGAGCTGATCTGTACGATGCGCTGCAGAGAGGTGTTGAAATACATCACCGGTTTATGCACGTCAAGATGGATATTCAGCCGCGCCAGCACTTCCTCCGCCCTTTTTGCCATTTCCCTGTCTTTGAGCAGCCCGAACCGGTTTCTCACCTCGTTGCCAATGAATATGTTTTGGTAGGCGCTAAAGTACGGAACAAGGTTGATCTCCTGGTGGATGGTATAGATCCCCGCTTCTTCGCTGTCTTTTGCCGCCCGGAACGCAGCCTTCTCTCCGTTGATCATGCAGCTGCCGGAAGTTGGCTGGTACACGCCGGAGAGAATCTTTACAAACGTAGATTTTCCAGCGCCGTTTTCGCCGATCAACGCATGGATCTCCCCTGCGCGCAAATCAAAATCGATATCGGAAAGAACCCGCACGTGGTCGAATTCCTTGCTGAGCTTTTCCGTTCTCAATAATACTGCCGAAGCTTCCATTGCTCTCCTCGTTCCTGCTCATATGAACACACTGCTCGTTTTTTTGGTAAACCAAAGAATGCATCCGATCCGAATATCGTTTTCTTGTGAAAACGGATCGAACGCAATCGATCTGATTTTAGTTATTGATTGCTCCGCCCGTCTTTAGGGGGCGTGGCATCCACTTCAATCACGCGGACGCCGTCTTCGCGAATCAGCGGTATCTGGTCGCTGTCTGATTTGCCGGTAATTAAAATATCAATATCCTTTGTCGAAAGCGCCGTAAACATAGAAGACGTGCCAATTTTCCAATGATCCGCCAGCACGACGGTGCACCCTGCCACGCGAGACATCTTGCGCTTCGTGTAAGCCTCGTCCGGATCTGGAATCGTTCCCCCGTTCTCGTGCGAAAGCCCCGAAACGCCGATAAACGCGTAATCTACATGCGCAAAGTCCATAAACTCTACGGTCATCGCGCCCAGAAAGCACATGGATGTTTTTTTGAAATATCCGGGCATTGTGATCAGTAACCCGTTGTTGCTGCTCTGTGCCAGGACGTTGATCGCCAGAATGGAGTTGGTCAGAACGGTGACGTCCGGCTTCGACAGCAGTTCAATCGCCAGTTCCTTTATCGTACTGCCTGAATCCAGCAGAATTTTATCCCCGGGTTTCACTAAGTCGGCGGCAGCCTTTGCGATCATTCGCTTTTCATGTATGCGCTGACGCGAGATATCTTCCTCAAGGTCCGGAAGCGTGCGGTTTACCATAGCTCCGCCATATGTTGTCGTGACAAGCCCCAGTTTTTCGAAGTACTCAAAGTCGCGCCGAATGGTAACCGCGGATACGGAGAACATCGATGCAAGTTTGTTCGTTTCCAAACTCACATCGCTGTGCAGCATATGGATAATCTCTTTTCTTCTCTCTTCTTGCGTCATTTTTGCCTCTGTTTAGCATTTTTTCAAGAAATGTGTTTACTGAAACGTTCATTCGTTCATGCTTCGTGTTCTTTTGTACCAAACATATCACTCGGAAAGTGATTTGTCAATATACTTTTTTGTTGTCAATCTTGATTCCCTTGGTTTTTTCATCATATGTTGAACTGGAAACAATTCAACACAGCAGCTGCAAAAAAAGCCATCCACGTCAGTATCGTTTCCAGTGGTTCATTATGGCTTTCACACGGGCAAACAGCCGATGCCGATACCATGCAAAACCCTTTCCGCGCACATTCGTTAAGAAGCTAATGCGCTTGTCTTTTGGCTTGCGTCCGTGCTCGCCCTGACCAATGGCGGAATCCTGCCAGCCGCTCTTTTATGCGTGTCGTTTATATCGTTTCCTGCAGGCGCTGACCAAATACCGCTTTCTTCGCATATGCGCAAGTATCGTTCACCGGCAAAACCTTGCTAAGCCGGTTCAAATCCAGTCACCCCGGCCACCGGGAAAACAAAAGGCCGCCGATGCGTATAATCGGCGGTCTTTGTGTTTTTATGCTGCTTTCACGGGTCTCTCTGCGGTTGTCAGCGCATGCGCTAAAACCGGATCACCTGTGGCTCGCTCTGGAACGAGCAGATCGTCGCCGTCACGTTTTTGAGGTAAAACACCTGGCAGTTGCCGTCGTCGGCGCTGTACATGCCTTGAAGGGACGGATAGATGTCCAGCATATGCTGGCGCGGTTCCCTGCGGTCGTCTTCGACTGCTTCCGCCTGCACGCGGATCCATCTGCCGCCAACCATACCGCTGATCTCAATTTTGGGGTTTGCCGTCATCTGCTTTGAGACGCTCTTCTTTTTGCCTGTTTGAATGTAGAGCTTGCCTTCAAACAAATCCACCGTCCCAAACGGGCGGACGCGGGGCTGGTCGCCCTCCAGCGTTGCCAGATAGTAGGTTTCGCACTGCTTTAAAAACGCAAGAACTGTTTCCATAGCTCCTCCTGATTCCAAAATGATTGGCGTACTTGACTTCACGCGATACTATTAAACCATCGTATCTGTTATAATACAAGTACGATCATTTCTGCAAGGCTCATTCTATACCGAATCTTTCCCGGTTTACGCACTCGTTCACAGCAGACAGCATACAGACACCCTGCCCCTCCGCCGAACCGCACTGTAACTAGGTCACATATGGCGTTCGTTAGACGCGGTATACTTAAAGCACTAAAACACATTCTGTGTTATAAAAAGGAGTGACTGTATCATGAAAAAGACGATCATGATTTTAGCCGTATTATCGGCGTTTGTACTTCTCTTTGCCGTCGGCTGCGCGCCTGCGGCATCCACAACGGAGGCCACCGCGACCGAAGCTGCCGCCGCAACCGCAGCCGCAGAAACCGCGGCCACCGCCGAGCCGACTTCCGCCCTGCTGCAGTTGACGCTCGAAGAGCTCAAGCAGTACGACGGGCAAAACGGCAACCCCGCGTATATCGCCGTGGACGGCGTGATTTACGACGTGACCAACGTTTCCGAATGGAGCGGCGGCGAGCATAACGGTTACGCGGCGGGTCAGGACTTGACGGACATCATCAAAAACGTATCCCCGCATGGACTATCCAAGCTGGAAGGCGTACCCGTTGTTGGAGAACTGGTTGACTAGCGAAAGGAGCTGCGAATGATCAAATTGATCGGCTGGCTGAATATCGGGCTGCTCGGAGTGATGGTGCTGCCGTTTCTGCTGAGGCAGTACAGCATGCGCGTGCATAAGTTCAAAGGCAAGTGGTACCCAAAGCTCAACAAATTCCTGCGGACGATCCATAAGCCGCTGGGCATTGCGATTGTGCTCTTGGCAATGCTGCATGGCTACCTCGTGTTCGGCGGGTTTCGGATGCATACGGGCACGCTGGAGTTCTTTGCCATAGTCATTATGGCGGCACTGGGAGCGACGTTCTACTTTACGAAGAAGAAGCCGTTCCTCGTTTGGCACCGGTGGGCGCTTGTACTGTTGATTGTCATGGTGCTGGTGCACCAGATTTTCCCGAATTTGATCTATACGCTGTTCGGATAACTTTTTCCTCGATAAATTTGGGATTGGATAAAGCCCCCGCTGGTATAGGCGGGGATAAGCAATGATTGAAGCAACTAGTCATCTTTTCCGTGTTTTTCCTAGTACCCTGTAGAAGGAGTATATCCTCCTTTCGCCAATCGTTTATACGCAACTTTCGGAAAAATTCCATTATAATTTCAAAAAGAGTCAATATTCCTCGCTTTTTTCACCTTTAGAACCTTTACAATTCAATCTTTAGTGCCTATAATTACTTTACAGGAGATGGTTATTTAACCTGCCTTCTGTTAGATTTCGAAACGGGGGTCGTATTTATTACGATCCCCGAATTTTTTAGGGGGTTCTTATGCTTCGCGGTATGGTTTTTGTGGATCACATGAATTTCACCATTGCGATTAATGATTATTATCGTGAAATATTAAAAAAGCCTTCTCCAAAGCTCGACTATAATACAGTATTCAGAGGCATTGTTGGTTTGCTCCCAAATGTCGACTTTTTAAAAGCAACTATATTTGCTCCGGAACCAGACCAATTTCTAATGAAAGATGAATATCTTCTTGGTTACTACAAGTGGATTCAGGGAATGAAAACTGCGAAGTATCTCGATGTTGTCGAAGGTAGGTATATCGCTCGCCCAACATGCGAAGATACACCTATGGACATTAGCGAAAGATCTTCGTATTATAAAGTTGAAAAGGGTACTGATATTAACCTTGCAATCCACGCAATTTCAAAGGCTCAATCAAACGCATATGATGTCGCATTCGTATTAAGTGCTGATACTGACTATATTAGTTTATATCGGCAACTAAAAATCCTTGGGAAATTAGTTGTAGTTATTGCTATTAAGGGACAATCACTTGGGAAAATCATTCCTGAAGTAGATGATTATTTCTATCTGGATGACGGGTTCCTGTCAAAGCACATACGTAACTCAAAATAAACTGGTTACAATAAGCCTGAATTATCGGTGCATCTACTCACAAAGGCCGCCAATTTCTTGGCGGCCTTTGTTCATTCCATCCTAATTTACAGTACCAGGCTCGGAGGCGCGTAGACCCGCGTGCCCATCTCCTGATCGAGCATATAAAGCCCCTTGCTGTCGGTGCCGAACAACTCCATCTTCTTGATGTTGTCCGTCGAGTTCATTTCCTCTTCCGCCTGTTCCTTGACAAACCAGTCGAGGAACTGCATGGTGCGGAAATCCTTGGCTTCATGCGCCGCTTCGTAGATGGCGTAGATGGAAGCCGTCACGAACTGCTCGTGCTCCAGAGAAGCGCAGAGCGCGTCCATATGCTTTTTCAGAGGCGTGGCGGGCTTCTCGATGGCCTCGTAAGTCACCTTGATTTCGTTGTTCTGCATGTACTGGATAAAGAGCAGCGCGTGGTCGCGTTCCTCCTGCGCCTGAACCTTAAACCAGCTGGCAAACCCCTTGAGTCCCTGTTCTTCGTAATAGTTGGCAAAATGCAAATACAGATACGCGGAGAAAAATTCCTTTGTAATCTGATCGTTGAGCAATTTCTTCACTTTGTCGGTAAACATATCATTTATTCCCCTTTCAACTGTTGTTCGTTGCTGTTCGAGCTTTGTTGTTCAAATTCAGTATACGGGTTCTAACTTGATTCTACCGTGCCTTTATCACACAAAGCAAGCGTATTCGAAAAATTAACGCTTTTATCGGCTCGCGCCGCCCCATCTGACCGTCTTTCGGCTTTTTTGCCCGCATTCCATGGCTTTTTTTCGCGTAAACCCGTTATTTGTGACGAAAGCACGGTGTTGCGGCGTTATCGTGATATACTCAGTACAGAAAGAGGTGACGCTACCATGACCTATGTAAAAGCCGCAGCGGCGGACGAACTCAAGGACGGCGAAAAGAAGAAAGTCACTCTCGAAAACCATGTTCTCCTGCTCACCAGACTCAACGGTACTTACTACGCGCTCGACAACAAATGCCCGCATATGGGCGGATCGCTTGCCGACGGCACCCTCCAAGGCGCCAGCATCATCTGCCCGAAGCATGGCACGGCGTTTGACGTGCGAACAGGCAAAGTCGTAAAAGGCGGCAAAATGGTGTTTATCAGCATCAAGGCGGCAGATGCACGCACCTACCCCGTCAAGATCGAGGGCAGCGACGTGCTGGTGGGACTCGATTAATCCCGCCAAGGACAGCACCGCCGGCGGATCGCCGCAACGGCATCGACCTGCTGAAAGGAAGTATTTTAATATGAAACAGAATGTTGGAAGCACCGACCGCTTGGTTCGGATTATCCTGGGAATCGCGATTTTGAGCCTGCTCGTTTTTCTCAACGGCGGCATCAAGTGGATCGGCCTGATCGGGCTGATTCCGCTGCTCACCGGCCTGTTCAACTTTTGCCCCATCTACGCGCTGCTGGGCATCAGCACCAACAAGAAAAAGTAATCTGAAACGATAAAATGACCCCGTCGAGCGGTATCGGCGGGGCTTTTGTTGTTTTGCATCTCTTTAGGGAACAAAATTCTGGCAAGAAGTTTGTAATTGACTGCCTAATGCGGCATTTTGCGTTAAAAATGCTGTCAGTAATGATGTCAGTGACCCATAAAAAACATACATGTATCGTTATCTTGCCATAAAAATGTTTACATTCATATGTAGTAATATTATAATCATTATATAAACTATACAAACAAGGAGGGTGTATGGCTGTTTCCATCAGTGATCGTATCCAATCAATGGTAGATCATATGGATAATAATGAAATCGAACTGGCACTATCAGACGTATGTATCGCTATTGATATTACATCAAAAAGACACTACGGAAGAGCACGATCATCTTCAACCCTATATAAGAACTTCGTTAAAGAAAACCTTTGGATTATTATTTTTGTTGGAACCGGCACGATTCTTACCGACGATATTAAAATTCCATTCGTACATGAAGATATTAAAAGCAGCAATGATGGATACTGTACGCTAGAGGACATTATCTATCATGTTATTAGATGTGGATACATCCATGATACAGGTGAACATTCGAAAATAAAATGGAACAATAAGATCCCCTTTGCAGTTGATAAAGATGGTTATCTATACTTAACCCCAAGTTTCATATGGGCTTTTGCATTGTGTGTTATTGCCTGTGAAGAAAACAGAGATGAGAGAGTTCGAGATACTTGCTGGGTTTCGATGGCCTCATTTAAGTACTTGATAAATGATATGTGGGGCAAGAGGGAAAGTATTCGCTCGATGATTTTGAGTCAATATGGCATTGCTGTGAAAGATTTTTTTCACTAAAGACAAAGCCATTTTAGAATTATATGTGTTACTGGATTACAAATATCACTTTCTGAATTCACTACATTTGTTTTGTTGTAGAATCTCATTACGAGTTCAAAGGAGCTTTCTAGTTGGTTCTCTTTGTTGTTTAATATATATTATCCAAATCTCGTTTACTCTCTACTGCTTTACTAGCACTATGAACCTGCATCAATTTAGCCTAGAGCAAATGTCGATCGGAATCAGTGTTTATAGAAGAATGAACCACAAGCTTTCTAAACAGCAAAGCCCCGTCGAGTAGTATCGGCGGGGCTTTTGTTTACCTCTTGCGCTGCTGGCTTGCCATCACGCGTTCCTTGTTCGCCAGAACGCCTTTGAGGCGGATCGCACCGGGTTTGCAGACCTCCGTGCAGCACATGCAGAACTCGCACTTGCTTTTGTCAACGATGACTTCTTTGTTGACAATCTCTATTGCGTGAAACGGGCACATCTCTTTGCAGCGGGCGCATAGCGTGCATTTGTTTCGGTCGACCTCCATGCGGGAACGGGCGCCGAACGCGCGGAATACCTTGCCGGACACGCTGCCGATCATCCCGGTTAGTAAGCGATTCTTTGCGGCCATCGGCGGCTTGAACTTCAGGCGGAACGAATCCAGCGGATCGCCCGGCAGATCGTATTGATCCGACCCCACGCCCGCTTGCAGCGCATATTGAATCATCGGCACCTTTTGCGGATTCAGCCCCATCAGCCGCAGCGCGAGGTGGTCGACCGCCACGGGATCGAACCCGCCGATGAGCAGGCGCGCGTTCGCGGGATCGCCGCCCGCGGGGCCGTCCCCCATCATGCCGATCAGCCCGTCCATGAGGATCAAGTCCTGCCGCACCATGCGGTTGACGTCCGCAACGCACTGCGGCACGCCGAGATAATGCGGCTTGTGCTTCTCCGTGCCGACCAGAAACCCCTTCATGTTCTTCTGCGCGCCGGAAATCCAGAACAGCAGGTTGCTCTTGAACACGGGCAGGTTTACGATGGTGTCCACCTCGAAGTAGCTGCGCGCAATCTTCGCTTCCGGAAAGGCGAACGCGTTTTCAATTTTAACGATCGTCCCTTCCTCGCGGTTGAAGTCGCAAAACGGCAGACCGTACCGCTTGCAGATGTCGAGCATACCCGTCGTCTCGCCGGTATTACCGTGCACGCCGACCGCCGCGCCGTCGCCAATGGTAACACGCGCGCCCGCGTCCAGGCAGACGCGAACCATCGCTTCCACCACCGCCGGGTGCGTGGTCGCGCCCCGTTCCGGCGGGCAGTCGATGCAGAGATTCGGTTTGAGCAGTACCTTTTTATTCCGCAGCAGCGCGTAAACGCGTTCCTCGCCCAAATCCGCGAGGATGCGCCGCACCGTGCGCTCGACGTCGCCCGCGCTTTCGCAGTGACGCAGCGAAACAGGGTTCATAAGGTTCGCCTCCGGTTCGATTGCTCTGTTTTTCCATTTCACTGATTATCAGAGAGCTTATCACAAGTGTAGAAAATGCGCTACTTTCAGATTTTTTCGATATTCCCGCAACTTGTTCATCACCCCCTTGCCTCACCACATGAAGTATGTTATTATTCGAACATAGTTTTTAGCGAGGGGGTCTGCTTCTTGGAGCATATCATCGAAGTGTCCGGCCTGCAGAAATCGTATGGCTCCGTCCATGCGGTCAAGGGGCTGGATTTTTACGTGGAAAGCGGAAAAATCTTCGCCTTCCTCGGCCCCAACGGCGCGGGCAAGTCCACGACCATCGACATCATCTGCACGTTCCTCAAAGCGGACGCTGGCACGGTCGTTGTGGACGGCAGCACGCTGGGCAAGGACGACAACGCAATTCGCGCAAGCATCGGCGCGGTGTTTCAGGATGGGCTTTTAGACCCGCTCCTCACCGTGCAGGAAAACCTCCGCATCCGCGCGGGCTTCTACGGGCTGAAGGGCAAAAAGCGCGAAAAGGTGATTGCGGACGTTGCGAAAAAGGCGGGTGTCGAGGACTACCTCAAGCGCCCCTACGGCAAGCTTTCCGGCGGTCAGCGCCGCAGGTGCGATATCGCCCGTGCGCTGGTCAATACGCCGAAAATCCTGTTTCTCGACGAGCCGACCACCGGTCTCGACCCGCAGACGCGCAAGAGCGTTTGGGAGACCATCACGTCGCTCCAGCATGAGACGGGCATGACGATCTTCCTCACCACGCACTACATGGAGGAAGCCGCCGAGGCGGATTACGTGATCGTCATCGACAACGGCAACATCGTGGCCAAAGGCACGCCGAGCGACCTCAAGGAACGGTTCACGACCGATAAGCTCACGCTCACCAGCACCGATCCGGACAAGGTCTCTGCCGTTCTGGACGGCATGAAGATTGCGCATTCGGTTTCCGCCAACCGCGTAACCGTTCCGGTAACGAACACCATGGCAGCTCTCCCGGTAATCGAGGCGGTCAAAGCGGACATCTCCGGCTTTACGGTGACCACGGGCACGATGGACGACGCGTTCATCGCCATCACGGGAAGGGAGATTCGCGAATGATTTATTCATTATTATGGAATCTCCTGCCGTCCCAACGTGACGCTAAAGAAAGAAAGGAGTTTGCCTTATGATCAACTTTACCAGACGCAACCTCCTTGTGTTCTTTAAGGATAAGTCGAGCGTGTTCTTCTCGCTCCTGTCGGTGTTCATCATCATCGGCATGTACGCGCTGTTCCTTGGCGATGTCTGGACGAGCAGCATGTCCGACCTCGTCGGCGTGCGCTTCCTCATGGACAGCTGGATCGTCGCAGGGCTGCTCGCGGTCACGTCCGTGACCACCACGATGGGCGCGTTCGGCATCATGGTGGAGGATAAGTCCAAGAAGATCATCAAGGATATCCAGTCCGCGCCGCTTCCGCGCGCCAGCATTGCGGGAGGGTACATCCTCAGCGCGTTCATCATCGGGGTGATTATGTGCCTCGTGACGCTCGTGCTCTGCGAGCTGTATATCCTCTCAAACGGCGGCACGCTGCTGGGCGGCATGGCGCTATTGAAGGTGCTCGGGCTGATTTTGCTTTCGACGTTTTCCAATACGGCGCTGGTGCTGTTCTTCGTTTCGTTTTTCAAGAGCAACAACGCGTTCGCCACGGCGAGCACCATCATCGGCACGGTGATCGGGTTCTTGACCGGCATCTACCTGCCCATTGGGCAGCTGCCCAACGCCGTGCAGTGGGTTATCCGCGTGTTCCCGCCGTCGCACTCGGCGGTGCTGATTCGCCAGGTGGTGATGGCGGAGCCGCTCGCGGCGTCGTTTGCGGGCGTTCCGGCGGAGTATATGGAGTCGTTCAAAGAGATGATGGGCGTCACGTTCAAGTTTGGCGACACGACCGTCACCCCGCTGATGAGCATGGGGATTCTCCTGCTCAGCGGGCTGATCTTCCTTGGGCTGTCGATACTGAATCTTTCGCGGAAAAAGAAGTAAGGTTTACTAATTCTATAGGTTGTTTTTTGCCCCCGCTGATGAAAGTTGGCGGGGGTAATTTTTATACTAAGTTGTGCGACAAAATACGCACTCGCAAATATAAATACTTGATGATATAGTATTCGAAAGTGAGATGATTTGGAGGTGCGGAAATGTCGAAAATCCTTGAGTGGATCAAAGCACATAAAGTAGCAACCATCATTATTATTCTTGGAGTTTTCTTGTTTCCATTGGTTCTTGTTCATATTGCCTATAAAATCAATGCAATTTCGCCTTGGTTCTCTTCGACTTGGGAATCAGGGGATTTAATAACATATATCGCAGGGTTCGAAGCGTTTCTTGGTACGGTTGTATTAGGTGTTGTTGCTATAAAACAAAATGAGAATGCAAACAAAACCAACGAACGGATGCTACAAAATGAAGAAGCTAGGGATGCTTTCGAAAGGCAACCGAGCCTCATGTTTCTTGGACAAGAATGCGAGATTTCCACTTTGAAAGAGTATACAGCATCAGGGAATGGTGTATTCCAATGTCATTCCATCCATTTTAATAAAATTCCAGAAAGGGAATGCATTCTCTCACTGATTCTTCAAAATACATCTAAATCATTTATCGTTGTAAAACCCCTTATGCTAGGAAGTCTAGATCACACAGGAAAACCTTTAGCTTTTCATTGCAATATGGCATGTGTGTATGGGCAGAGTATTGATCTCGTTTCGGTTGCTCCTGGAGAACTATTTAGAATTCGTGTTGGTACCTCACTTGAGGCATTTGAAAGATACTGTACTGCAGTTCTTGAGTTAAAACTAGTGCTAACAAATAGTCTAGGTGAAATTCGAAATGAACGAATTACCTTCCTAATGACTAAATTGAATGGAACTAACTTCTCAATCACCAATATTCGCTATTTTTATGATGAAGATTTTGAATCAGAATGATGTCACCTTCAATCTGTTTTCCGGTTGACATTCCCTTCCTCGCCCCCTATAATCTCACTTTAGGGGGCGATTTTTTATGACCGTTCAAGACCACCTGCAATCCCTTCTCGAAGCGAATAAGGACGTCTACCTCTCCGGCGAGGAAATCGCGCTTTCCCTCGGCGTTTCCCGCAACGCGGTCTGGAAGGCGGTCAAAGCGCTCCAGGCGGAGGGCTACCCCATCGACGCCGTGCCGAACAAGGGCTACCGCCTCTCGGCCGAGAGCGACGTGCTCTCGCGCTCCGGCATTGCGCAGTACCTTACCGGAGAAGCAAAATCCCTCGAATTCAGCGTGTTCAACTCCGTCACCTCCACAAACCTCGTTCTCCGCGAACTCGCGGAAAACGGCGCGCCGGAAGGCACGGTTGTCGTCGCTTCCACCCAGACCGGCGGGCGCGGGCGCAAGGGGCGGAGCTTTTATTCCCCCGCGGGCACGGGCGTTTACGTCAGCATTTTGCTCAAACCCGATCTTGACGCGCTGGACGCAACCCTCATCACCACCACCGCTGCGGTCGCGGTTTGCGAAGCGGTGGAAGCCGTCTCCGGGCGAACGGCGGAGATCAAGTGGGTCAACGACGTGTTCGTCGGCGGCAAGAAGGTCTGCGGCATCCTCACGGAAGCTTCGTTCGGCATGGAGAGCGGGCGGCTCGATTACGCCATCCTCGGCACGGGCGTCAACGTCTACACGCCGGAGAGCGGCTTCCCCGAAGAGATTGCGAATGTCGCGGGCAGCGTGCTGAGCGCGCCCCTGCCGGACGCAAAAAACCGTCTGATCGCGGAATATCTCAACCGCTTCCTTCCGCGCTACCGCACGCTCGGCGGCGGGGACACGATTGCGGAATACCAGCGCCGGAGTTTTGTCGTCGGGCGAAAGATCACCGTCCTCTCCGGCGAAACGGCGACCCCCGCGCTCGCGCTGGGCGTGGACGAGCGCTGCCGCCTCTTGGTTGAGTACGAAGACGGCTCGCGCGCAGCGCTTTCCTCCGGCGAGATCAGCATCAAACTGTAACTTTCTTGCGGCTGCGCCGCAAAGCGTAACGCCTCGAAAATAACGATCATTCCAGCCGCATTCGTGCGGCAATTAAAAGGAGACCCAAATGAACCCGGTTGCGAAATCCCGAACCTACCGCATGATCCTCTGCGCGCTGTTTGCGGCGCTCATCGCCGTTGGCGCGTTTCTTCGCGTTCCGATTCCCTATGTGCCGTTCACGCTGCAAACGTTCTTTGTCGCTCTCGCGGGGCTGCTGCTGGGCAAAAAGCTCGGCGCGGTCAGCGCGCTTGTTTACATGGCAATCGGGCTGATCGGCATCCCCGTGTTTACGGAAGGCGGCGGCATTGCGTACGTACTCAAACCCACGTTCGGGTATATCGTGGGTTTCGTGCTCGGCGCGTATGTGACCGGCGCGATTGCCCGCAAAGTGGAAACCCCGTCGCTGGGGCGGCTGATCGCGGCGGTGTTCGCCGGGTTCGGGGTCACCTACCTGCTCGGTATGACGTATTTCTACTTCATGAGCAACTTCTACCTCGGCAAGGCCATCGGCGTTGGAACGGTGCTGCTGTATTGCTTCCTCGTGTTCGT
This sequence comes from Clostridiaceae bacterium, assembly GCA_039683415.1. GTDB lineage: Bacteria > Bacillota > Clostridia > Christensenellales > CAG-138 > UBA7703. The sequence continues at coordinate 347,846 of JBDKRL010000001.1, read as the reverse complement.
GCCCGGCAACGGCGTGATGGGCGTCATCGCCGCACTGGTCGCTAAGCGCATGATCCCCGTGCTGAACAAGAACCAGCTCTGATACTTACATATTCTTTTGCGGCTGCCTTGCGGCAGCCGTTTTTGTTTGCTTTTTATGATTGGTTCAATCACTTCTATTGTGTTATTATCGTTTTCCGGCATGATTCGGATTGACTTAGTCAGGTTTGTGCGGTACGATAACGATAATACAAGTCATTCGAAAGGAATACGCCATGGGTAAGAAAAACGTGCGGGAAGCGCACCTGCTCAATATCCTCCACTCCACCGGCCGAGTGACCACAGCGGAAGCCGTGGAGCTGCTCGGCGTTTCGGAAGCGACCGTGCGGCGCATGTTTGCCGACTTGGAGCGCTCCGGGCGTGCCCTGCGGGACTACGGCGGCATCCGTCCTTCCGGCAGCGCGGGCGATTTTTCGTTTGAACTGCGCGAAAAGGTGTTTCAGCAGGAGAAGATGCGCATCGGCCGCCTCGCAGCCTCGTTCGTCGAGGACGGGGACACGATCTATCTCGACTGCGGCACGACGCTGCTGCAGATGGCGCTTGCGCTCAGCGAACGAATTGGGGACGGCGCGTTCCGCTCGCTCAACCTCATCACGAACTCCATTGCCAACGTTCAGGCCATTGCGCCTTCTCCGCTCTGCCGGCTGATCCTCGTCGGCGGCGAATACAGCAGCGACCAGCGGGACTTTTCCGGCCCGCTGACGGAAAAATACGTCTCCCCCTTCCACTTTTCCAAGTGCTTTCTCGGCTGCGACGGGCTCGCCGAACAGATGGGATTTTCTTCCAACCTCTTTTCCATCTCCAGCCTGAACGCCGCCGTGATGGAGCGTTCCGACAAAACGTTTATTTTGCTCGACGACAGCAAGTTCGGCCACCGCTCGCTCGTTTCCTATGCGAGCCTCGGTGAGGTGGACAGCGTGGTTACCAACCGCGCGCCGGAAGAATCGCTGGCAGAAGCGCTCTCTCAAGCGGGCGTCGAGCTGTACGTTGCGTCCCGTTAAGCCTGTTCCGAAAATGATTGTACTGCATGAAAAACATGAAAGATAAAGGAGCGAACAACGTATGAAACCCAACCTTCGCACGCCTTATTTCGAAACGGGCGTCAAGAACTACATCTATGGCGACGCGGTGCTGGAATACGCCATAGAAGCGGACAAAGCAGGCATCAAGTACGATGTGGACGTGCTCTTCATCGCGCCGTATACGGAGATCCGCCGCATTCGCGAACACACCAAAAAGCTTATCATCCTTGCGCCGTATATGGATACCCTCCGCCCCGGACGCGGACTGGCGGACGTTCTGCCGGAAGCGCTGGCCGCGGCGGGCGCGCAGGGCGTTGTACTCAACCACTGCGAACGCCCCATGACGTTGAGTCACATCCGCCAGGCGGTCGAACGCGCAAGGGAGCTGGACATGCTCTCGTTTGTCTGCGCGGACTCGATTGCGGAAGCGGAAGCCGTTGCGCATTTCCACCCGGACATCATCAACCCCGAACCGACGGAACTCATCGGCGGCACCGCCGCAAGCGACATGGGCTATGTGGCGGAAGCAATCCGCGCGGTCAAGGCCATCGACCCGAACATCATGGTCGAACAGGCGGCGGGCATCACCACCGCGCAGCAGATTTACGACTTCATCATGGCGGGTTCGGAAGCGGCGGGTTCCGCCTCCGGCATCCTGCGTTCGCCCAAGCCCTACGAACTGCTCGACGAAATGGTCGCCGCCGTCAAAAAAGCGCGCGAAGACCTGATCAAGCTCGGCAGACTGTAACCACCGAGTACAATTCAAAATCAGGAGGAAGATTTATGGTTTACCGGGAATCGTTTCAAGTAGAGAGCAATAACCGCGCGGTCACGTTCCATAACGTCACCGCGCAGACCAAAGAGATCGTCGGCCGCTCCGGTATTCAAAACGGCATCGTCGTGGTGTATTCGCACCATACGACCTGCTGCGTGATCACGCAGGAAGCCGCGTTCGACATGTCCATGACCGGCTTGGAAACGCTCCAGCAGGACTTTGTGGACGCGTTCGAGCCCATCATGCCCACCTGCCGCCGCGAGGGGGACTATCTGCATCCGGGTCCCAAGGCGCTCGTCTTTGCCGAAGAGCACGGCGAGGACGCCTTCGGCTGCCACAATACGGACGCGCACCTGCGCAGTGCTTTGGTCGGCCGGAGCGAAACCATCGTGCTCATCGACGGCAAGATGGATTTGGGCGAGTTCGGTTTTCTCTACTTTATCGACTTCGACCAAACGCGTGGGCGCACGCGCACCGTTCAAGTACAGCTCATCGGCGAGTAATCAAAAAATAAGACGGCGGAGGTACAACCTCCTCCGTCTTGCTATACTTTCAGCAGTTTGCGAATGCGCTTCCAGTCCGGGCAGTAGACGTCCATCCGCTTCCAAAACCGCTCTCCATGCCCCGGCTCGTGCAAATGGCAGAGTTCGTGCGTCAGCACGTACCCGAGGCACTCCGGCGGCTTTTCCGCGAGCCGCATATTGATGGTCACCGCGCCGGTCTTGATGTTGCAGGTACCCCAGCGCGTTTTCATATCCCGAATCTTGAGTTCGCCCGCGCGCTTGCCCACCGTGCGTTCGCAGGCAGGCAGCATCGCCTCGGCGGCGGAGAGCAGTTCCCCCCGATACCAGGCGTCTACGGCGCGCTTTCGCGCCTGTAAATCCGCGTTTTCGCGGATACGAAGCGTCAGCGTTTCGCCAACCCGCTCCGCTTTTGTACGGCCTGTTGTTTCGATCAGACGGAGCGTCAGCACTCTTCCGAAATACAGCAGCGTTTCTCCGTCCGTAAAACCTACCATTCGCTTGTTCGCGACCTTTTCCCGCTGGCGGGCAATCCAGTCGAGACGGCTGCGCACAAATTGCTCAATCTCCAGGTCGCTGACCCGGTTCGGCGCGGTTACCTGCAGCCTCCCGTCCGGCGGGAGCACACGCAGGTAGAGGTTTTTCATGCGCTTTCTGGTGATGGTTACCGTCAGCGGGCCGAGTTCGGTCTGAATCGTTTTTTCCAACTTCCCCGCCTCCGTTTGTTCGCTTTATGCCGCGCCGGAGTCAAAATCCGTTTCGCGCGGTTCGAGTGCATTCTACCATTAAGCGCCAAGTGCCGTCAATTATTCGACTTTTTTCGCTTTGGCTTCGTTTCCTTTGGTTCCATTTCCGGCTTCGCCTCGGCGCGGATGCCAAACGGGGTGATCAATCCCGCCTCAATGGCCGCGTAAAGCACGATTTCCAGTATGTCCTCGCGCCATTTATAGAGCGTCGATTCGGAAACCGTAAGTTCCATGCCGAGCTTGATCATCCGCTCCCGCATGGAACGGCTCCGCGGAACGGGCGTTTCCAGCCCGAACAAACGGCACATAAAGCGCTCCTTGGTGGGATTGACCGCGCAAAGATACGCGCGCGCTTCGTCTATGGCGCGCTTCCAGCCAATTTGATTTGCGCGCTCGGCGCGCTGCGCTTCGTTTTTATAAGCGCGGGCATTGTTCCTTCTGTAACTCAGCAACTGTTTTTTTGCTTCCGCGCGCAGGCGGGGCACCGTAATCCGGTTCATAATTTCCTCCCGCTGTTCGTATTGATGCGAACGATTGTACGTATATTATAACGCATAAGAAGCGTTTTGTACTCGATTTCAATGCACAAATCAATAAAACATCAAATTTATTTCCTCGCAAAATATCGTATTTTGTCGTATTCGTTCGGTTTTCACGTTGAAACGCGTTTTTTTGACTGCCGCGCATTTCCTTCCGCCGAACTATTTCACGTTTCCGCTTCCATAATTTTACAAATCCGGCCCCGAATCCGGGCGGAATCGCCTCCGCCGGCAATTGCCTGCCGGAATGGTTCGTGATATCATTAGTCAGGAAACAACCGCGCCGCGAAAAAGCGATTGCCGTTTTAACGCGACGCTGAATTTGGTTTGGTTTCGGTTAAATAACCATTAGGGGAGTTATGATATCTTTTTCACCGGTTACGATCCAGAACGCACCCTCGCTTAAGCCGTATCTGGACGTTCAGCCTTTCCGCACCTGCGACTATACGCTGGGCGCGGTGTTTCAGTGGCGGGCTTATTTTCACTCGGCATTCGCCATTGTCCACGGCATGCTCGTCATGCTGGCCACGTACCCGAACGAGGGTGTGAACTGCTTTGTGTTTCCCGTTGGAAACGGAGACCTATTCGCCGCGCTGGACGAAATTGAAGCGCACGCAAAGGAAACCGGTATGCCGCTGACCTTCTGCGCGGTACCGGAAGAGGGGCTTGCGATCCTGTCCGAACGGTATGGCGAACGCGCCATCGTCTCCACCCACCGCAACTGGGCGGACTATCTCTACAACGCTTCCGATCTGGTTGATTTCCCGGGAAAGCAGTTCCATACCCAGCGCAACCACCTGAACCGCTTTTTCAAGGACAATCCTTCCGCGCAATACGTGCCGGTGACGGAGGAAACGCTGCCCGCCGCGCTCACGTTTTTAAACGAATACGAGCAGTGCGCGCCCGTGGATAAGGTCATCGAGGCCGAGGAGATGCTGCGCGCCAAGGAACTGCTCTACGACGCGCTGAAACTCAGCCAGAAGGCCGGGTTTATCGATGTTGGCGGAACCATTGTCGCCCTTGCCATCGGCGAGGTGGTTGCGGATACGTTATATGTCCATGTGGAGAAAGCGCGCGTCGACTATGCCGGGGCATATCAGGCGATCGTTTCGCTGTTTGCGCGTTATGCGCTGGAGGAAGGCACGTTCTATATCAACCGCGAGGACGATTCCGGCGAGGAGCGGCTGCGGTATTCCAAGATGTCCTACCGGCCGATCCGGCTGATCGACAAATATTGGGTTACGTTGGAAAACCTCGCGTAACCGGCAAACGGATGCGCCAACGATGCGCATCAGCCACAGCGTTTCCCGTGGCAAAACCGTGGCCAACGATACGACATTTGGGGGGAATTTTAATGAGAAGAGCCAACGATTTTCGCCAGATTGCCTGGGACAATCTGCGCGGCCGCTACTGGTGGGCGGTGCTTGTTACGCTCGTTGCCTGCGTGCTTGGCGGCTACGCGATACAGTCGCCCATCACATTCAGCGTAAATGGAGAGGGCATCTCCCATTGGGGCGAATGGACGCAAACCTTCACCAACCTGCCGGAATGGTTCCAGTATGTTAAGAACCTGATTGTAAGCGCGGGGCTGTTCCGGGCGCTGATCAGCCTTGCCTGGAGTTTTGCCGCAGGTATGTTCACCTTCAGCGTCGCGCTGTTTATCATTGGCGGCGCGGTGGAGCTCGGCTTCAACCTGTTCAACATTGCGCAGTATCAGGCGCCCGGCCAGCCGAAGTTCGAAATCCTGTTTTCGCGCTTCTATCTCTTTGGCCGCGCGCTGTACCTGCGCTTTCTGATGTTCCTCAAAATCCTGGCCTGGTCGCTCTTGTTCATTGTACCCGGCATCGTGGCGGCCTACCGCTATGCGCTCGCACCGTTCCTGCTGGCGGAAAACCCCAACCTCACCGCCGAAGAAGCGATTGAACAGTCCAAGTCGCTTATGATTGGGCACAAAGGACGGCTCTTTGGCCTGCAGTTCAGTTTCATCGGCTGGTATCTGCTCGCCGCATGCACGGGCGGCGTCGGCTGGTTCTTCCTTGCTCCCTACACCAAGGCAGCGGACACGGCGTTTTACCTTGAGCGTACGGGCCGGCTCGCGCCGGACAACAGCTACGTTTCCCCCGCGTCTCCGTCGTCCGCACCCGCCGCAGCGCCCGCATCCGCGGTTCTGCCCGAGGAAGGTTCCGACGACCATCCCGAGTGGATCTGAACGATTTATCATCAAAACATCCGGCCTGTCGGCCGGATGTTTTTTATGCAGACTATTCTTTTCGTTTCTCTGGACTGGCTTGTTCCTCCGGAAGTTCTTCTATCGGTACTTTCTCCGCTTCCGGCAGCTTTTCCGGCTCGGCACAGGCCGGGCAGGGATCGCCCACTTTCTTCGGCGGCGGCAAAAAAGAGTTGTAGAGAGCCAGGTACTGCTCCGCAGGTTTACCCCAGCTGAAGTCGTCCGCCATGCCGCGCAGCATCATGCGCTGCCACATGGGTTTGTCGTCTCTAAAGTAGCGTATGGCGCGCTCGATGGTATCGAGCATCTCATGCGCGTTGTAGTTGGCAAACGAAAAGCCGTTGCCTTCGTCCGTATACATATTGTATGGCACGATCGTGTCCTTGAGCCCGCCAGTTTCACGCACAACCGGCACCGCGCCGTAGCGCAGCGCAATCATCTGGGAAAGTCCGCAGGGTTCGAACTGGCTCGGCATGAGGAACATGTCCGCCCCCGCGTAAACGCGGTGCGCCAGCCCTTCGTCCAGCTCGATGCGCGCGTGTACGCGTTTGGGATAGCGCCAGTTCGCCCAGTTGAGCAAGTCCACAAACCGCTGTTCGCCCTTGCCGAGAAACACGATCTGCACGTCGTTGCGGAGGATATCCCCCAGTACGCGCTCGATCAAATCAAGCCCTTTCTGCGTGGAAAGCCGCGCAATAAAGCCGATCAGCGGAACATCCTTTTCCTCCAGGCCGCACTCCTTTTGCAGAGCGCGCTTGCATTTACGTTTGCCTTCCAGATGCGTTGAGTCGAAATGATGCGGCAAAAACCGGTCGGTCGCGGGGTCGAAAATCGTATAATCGATCCCGTTGAGAATGCCGGAGAGCGTGTTGTCCCGTACCCGGAGCAGTCCGTCCAGATTTTCGCCGTAAAACGGCGTCTTGATCTCGCTGGCGTAGGTCGGGCTCACAGTGCAGATGCGGTCGGCAAACACCAGCCCGCCTTTCATAAAGCTCAGACAGCCGTAGAATTCCAGATACTCCGAAGTAAAATAGCGCCCGTCCAGAGCAAGCCTGTTAGCCAGGTCGTTCCAGGCAAACAGACCCTGAAATTTCAGGTTGTGGATGGAAAACACCGTGCGGATGCGCGCGTAGTCCGCGCCGCCCAGATACTGCGTTTTGAGCAGCGCCGCAATCATGCCCGTCTGCCAGTCGTTGAGATGCAGGATGTCCGGAAAGAAGTCAATCTTGGGCAGCGCTTCCAGCACGGCGCGGCAGAAGAACGCAAACCGCAGCCCTTCGTAGAATCCGTCGCCATAGATTTCACCAACGTAAAAGAATGACTCGTTGTCGATGAAGTAATAGGTTACTCCGTTGTCTACCAAACTCTCGACGCCGCAGTACAGGCGTTCCAGCCCGAACGGCACTTCAAAGTGGCAAACCCGCGTCATGCGGCTCTTCCAGTATTCGTCGATCATGCCGTATTTGGGCAGAATCACGCGTATATCCGCGCCGCTGTTTCTCAGCGCGATGGGCAGCGCGCCCACCACGTCCGCCAGCCCGCCGGTTTTTACAAACGGCACGCACTCGCTCGCGCAAAACAGAACTTTCATTTTCGCGCCCTCCTTACTGCCAAATACCGGTTCTTTCGAACCATCGCGTTATCCGCGGATATGCCGCCTGCGTAAAAAACGGCGCGATACAGGCCGTCTTTTTTCATACGCTTTGAAACGCTTCTTGTCTAGATTGTAGTGCCTTTTTTGAGGATGATGGGGAACCCGTCGTACCCCGTGAGCGTCCGCCCGTCCCGGATGGTAACGCCCTTATCGAGAATCACATGATCCATATGGCAGTTTTCGCCAATGGTCACCGCCTGCATGAGAATGCTGTTTTTGATGACCGCGCCTTTTTTCACCGTAACGCCGCGGAAGAGGATGCTGTTTTCCACACTACCCTCGATCAGGCAGCCGTCGGCGAGCATGGCGTTTTTCACCACGGCGTTTTCGCCGTAGCGCGCGCTGACCTCGTCCTTGATCTTCGTATAGATCGGGTGATCCGGGTTAAAGAGGTCGTCTCGAATCTCCTGTTGCAGCAGCGCGAGATTATGCTGAAAAAAGTCGTTGACCGAGTCCATCCTGGCAACATATCCGTCGTAGCGGTAGCCCATGATCTTGAGCGTGCCGCACTTTTTGAGCAGAATGTCCCTTGTCAGGTCGTACTCCCCGTGGGAATACGCCTCTTCCACCAGGTATTCGAGCAGCATTTTGTCCATGATCATCAAATCGCAGCTCCGGTGGGTCGAACGCGGCGTAAAAGGATTGAGTTCCATTTCCGTGACGCGCTCCTCCCCGTCGAGGATGAGCCGCAGATCCGAATTCTGCTCTTCCGGTACGGTTGCGTCGGCTTCGTTATAGAGAATCGTAATATTCGCGCGGGTCTGGACATGGCGTTTGATCATGTCGTTGAACGTCATGTTGAAAATCGTATGGCTGCCGGTAAGGATCACGTACTGCTGCGGATTGCGGCGTGCGTAGCCCAGGCAGGAGCGGATGGCGTCGATACTGCCGCGGTAGAGGCCGGTGTTTTCCTTTGTCATAAACGGCGGGAGCACAAAGAGCCCCTCGCGCTTTCGATGCAGGTCCCATTCCTTACCCGCGCCGAGGTGATCCATGAGAGAATGGTAATTCTTCTGCGCGATCAAACCGACGCTTGTCACGCCCGAGTTCACCAGATCCGAAAGCACAAAGTCGATGCAGCGGTAGCGTCCGCCAAACGGCACGGCGGCCACGGAGCGCGAGAGCGCAAGGTCGCGCAGCAGAGGATTCGTTTCGCCGGTATAGATGAGTCCAAAAGCGTTACTTGTCATAGCATCTTCCTCCGCTTTCATTCTCGGTCGCAACCGTGCCCTGCGGCAGGTACGCCCCCGCGGGAATCGTAATATCGTTGCCAACGAGCGTGATGCTGCCCGTCAGCGCGTTATCCACATGGTCGCCGTGGCGCAGCGGCCCGCCGATGATCGATCCTTCGCCGATCCTCGCGTTTTCTCCGACAATCGCCTGATAGACCTTTGCCCCGCGCCCGATGACCGAGCCGGGGAAAATCACGGAATCGTACACCTCCGCTTCCGGTTCAACGGAAACATTGGCAAACAGCACCGTGTGATGCACCTTGCCTTCGACGCGGCAGCCCTCGGTCACGAGGCTCTGCGTAATGGAAGCGTTCATGCCCACATAGTGCGGCGGCATGATAGGGTTGCGGCTGTAGATTCTCCAGAGCGGGTCATTGAGGATGAGTTTGGGCGGTGTGGAGATGATATCCATGTTTGCTTCCCAAAGGCTCTGAATGGTTCCAACATCTTTCCAGTAACCGCTGAAGGGATAGGCGTACACCGACTGATGATCCGCTATCAGCGCGGGGATGATATCGCTGCCAAAGTCGTTGGTGGAGTCCGGGTTTTCGTCGTCCCGGCGCATGCACTCCTTGAGTTCCGCCCAGTTGAAAATATAGATGCCCATGGAGGCCTTGTTGGACTTTGGCTGTTTGGGCTTTTCTTCAAACGAGATGATGCGGTCGGTTTCGTCCGTATTCATAATGCCGAAACGGTGCGCTTCCTCCAGCGGGACCGGCAGCACGGCGATGGTCGCCACCGCGTTTTTCTCGATATGGAAGCGGAGCATTTCGCCGTAATCCATTTTGTAGATATGATCGCCCGAGAGGATGAGCACATATTCCGGGTCGTACTGGTCCACGAATTCGCGGTTCTGGTAGATAGCGTTGGCAGTTCCCGTGTACCAGCGCCCGTCCACGCCGGTCATGTAAGGCGGCAGCACGAATACGCCGCCGTGGAGGCGGTCAAGGTCCCAGTGCTGACCGGTGCCGATATAGGAGTTGAGCGCGAGCGGGCGGTACTGCGTGAGTACGCCCACGGTGTCGATATCCGAGTTGACGCAGTTGCTCAGCGGAAAATCGATGATGCGGTATTTGCCGCCAAAGGGAACGGCGGGCTTTGCCATACTGGACGTCAGCACGCCGAGGCGGCTGCCCTGGCCCCCCGCGAGAAGCATTGCTACGATTCGTTTTTTCATGCGTCGCCCTCCTTGCGTTCATTGCGTTTCGGCAGTGGTTTCGGGGTCAGCGCGAAACAAACCGCTCCAAACGGCGGCAGGCGCAGGCGGATCCTGCAGGGATGCTCGCCGTAAGGCTCGTATTCCGCCAAGGTCGGCGCGTTCGGGTAATCGCCTGTTCCGCCGTAATACGGCGCGTCGGAGGAAAACACCTCGGTATACAGGCCGTAACGCGGAACGCCGATCATATAGTCCATCCAGGGCATCGGGGTAAAGTTGAACGTCCAAAGCAGCGCGTTGCCGTCCCGGTCAAAGCGCATGAACGAGAGGATCGAGTGGATGTTGTCGTCAACGCCGCACCAGCGGAAACCCGCCCAGCTGTCGTCGCACTCGAACATCGGCGGCGTCTGCGTGTAAAAATGGTTCAGGTCGCGTACAAACAGCTGCATTTCCGAATGCTTCGGGTAGTCCAGCAAAAACCAGTCGAGCGAGTCGTCGTATTTCCATTCGATATACTGGCCGAACTCGTCCCCCATGAACATCAGCTTTTTACCCGGGTGCGCGAACTGGAACGAAAACAGCATTCGAAGCTGCGCAAACTGCTGCCAGTAATCGCCCGGCATCTTCGAAAGCAGGCTCTTTTTGCCGTGGACGACCTCGTCGTGCGAAAACGGCAGAATATAGTGTTCCGAAAACGCGTAGCAGAGCGAAAACGTGAGTTTATCGTGGTGATACTTGCGGTAGATGCTGTCCATCTCCATATAGGAGAGCACGTCGTTCATCCAGCCCATGTTCCATTTATACGCAAAGCCCAGCCCGTCCTCGGACGCGGGGCGCGTCACGTAAGGATAGGCCGAACTCTCCTCGGCAAAGAGCATCTTGCCGCCGGGAAGCTTGCCTGCAGCGGAGTTGAGCTTGCGGAAAAACGCAACCGCGTCCAGGTTGTCGTGCCCGCCGTAACGGTTAGGCAGCCAGCCGCCGTCCTGCTTGCCAAAGTCGAGGTAGAGCATGCAGCTCACCGCGTCGACCCGGAGACCGTCAAAATGGAATTCCCTGAGCCAGTACATCGCGCTCGAGAGCAAGAACGACTGCACCTGCGTTTGCTCAAAGTTAAATAAAAGCGTTCCCCACTGCGGCATTTCGCTGCGCCGCGGGTCGGGGTGCTCAAACAGCGGCGTTCCGTCAAAGAGGCGCAGTCCGTGCGCGTCCCGCGTAAAGTGCGCGGGCACCCAGTCCATGATCACGCCGATGCCCATTTCATGCGCCCGGTCGACCAGATACATGAGGTCTTCCGGCTCGCCATAGCGCGCGGTGGCGGCATAATACCCCGTCACCTGATACCCCCAGCTGGGGTCGTACGGGTAGGCCATCAGCGGCATGAGCTCCAGATGCGTGTACCCCATGTCCACGACGTAGTCGATCAGCTCGTCGGCCAGTTCGCGGTATCCCAGCTCCATTTTCCAGCTGCCAAGGTGCACTTCGTAGATGCTCATCGGCTGGTCGAACGCGTTGAATGAACCGGCGCGGGCACTTTCGTACTCCTCGTCGGTCCAGTCAAATCTTGGCATGTCGCCCACGACGGAGGCGGTGCCGCGCGCTTCGCAGCGAAACGCGAACGGATCGGCCTTCATGAGCACTTCGCCCGTATAGGTGCCAATGGCGTACTTATACAGATCGCCTTCGTTGGCGATTCCGATGGTCAGTTCCCAAACGCCCGTCGTTCCGGCGCGTTCCATGCGGTCGGCTTCCACATTCCAGAAATTGAAGTCACCAACCACGCTGACAAATTCCGCATTCGGCGCCCAAACAGCGAACCGGTAAACCCGTTCGCCATATTCGCCTGTTTCTTCGTGACAGCCCAGTTCGCGATAAGCGGCCGTCGATACACCCCGGTTAAAATAATAGAGTGCCGTTTCATCCATGAATTTGCTCATCCATGCAACCCCCGCGTTTAACGCTACAAATAGATGATACCATTTTTACCGCATAAAAGGAACAGCTATCTGCCGATTTCGCCCTGTTAAGTTCCCGCATGGTTTCCGTCAAGTTTATTTGACGCCGCGTTTGTGCGTTTTTTTTCTGCTTGCAGTCGGGCTTTTTGAGCAGCTTGTTGAAAAATCCCTGCAAATCCGCTCTTTTTATACATCCGTGCGGATCGCGCGGCGGTGTTCCGTTGGGCCGGAAGTATGGTATAATATCGCAGGTTCACGCCGCACATAATAGGCACGATCCAGCGATATTTTTCTGTGTTTGGAGTTGTCAAATGGAAAACCTGCTGCTCTCGTTTCGCGTGGTCGCCCCGCTGATGCTGTATATGGCCGTCGGCGCGCTGCTGCGCAAAACGGGCATTGTCGATCGCCCGACGCTGCGCGGGGTCAACAACATTGTGTTTTATGTATCCCTCCCCGCGCTGTGCTTTCAAAAAATCGCCGCGAGCGATCTCTCCAGCATGGTGGAAACGCCGTTTTTACTGTATATCGCGCTGGCAATCCTGCTGCTGTTCGTGCTCTCCAGCATAGTCGTTCCGCTCGTCTGCAAGGACGACCGCAGGCGCGGCGTGCTGATTCTGGGCGTGTTCCGCTCCAACGACGCTATCTTCGGCCTCGGCGTTGCCGCGGCGCTGCTCGGAGACGACCACCTGACGCTCATGACGCTCGCCATCGCGCTGACCGTTCCGCTGTTCAACGTGCTCTCCGTGCTCGCCATGGAGCGTTACCGCGGCGGCAAGGTCAATGTTGGCCAGTTGCTGCTCCGCGTAATCAAAAACCCCATCGTGCTTGGGTGTCTCGCGGGCTTTGCCGCAAACTTTCTGCGTTTGGACATGCCGGAATTTCTCAATCAGCCGCTCAGCGGGCTTGCCGCGCTCGCAACGCCTTTGGCCTTCCTCTCGCTCGGCGGAACCATGGCGTTTTCCGCGTTGCGTAAAAACGCCATCGCCATCGCGGTGGTCAATCTGCTGCGGCTCGTGATCATCCCGATTGCCGTCATCGGCGCGTTCCTTCTGCTGGGTTACCGCGGGGAACCGATCGTGGTCACCATGATCCTCTTTGGCGCGCCGGTCGCGATGGTGACGTATACCATGGCCGTCGGCGTCGGCGCGGACGACGAGCTGGCGGGCGGCCTGCTCGCGGTGTCGAGCCTGCTCTCGATCATTACGATGTTTTTATTCATCTTCGTGCTCAAACAGCTCGCAATCATCTGAAAGCCACGCGTATACATCACCGCAAGACTAAAATTCGTTTGGAGAACCACAATGACCGAAAAACTCTACGATCAAAACAGCCACCAAGCGCAGACCGCCGCGCTCGTCGTTTCCTGCTCGCCCGTTTCGGACGGGTTCGAAGTGCTGCTCGACCGGACGGTGCTCTTTCCGGAAGGCGGCGGACAGCCCAGCGACACGGGCTGGATTGATCAAGCGCGCGTGCTTTCCTGCCGGGAAGAACACGGCGACGTATTCCACAAGGTCGACCGCGCGCTGGCGGTTGGCGAAATGGTCTCCGTCCGGCTCGACTGGGCGAGGCGGTTCGACTTTATGCAGCAGCACACGGGCGAGCATTTGCTTTCGTTTTCGTTCTATAAGCTCTTCGAAGCCGCGAACGTCGGCTTTCACCTCGCGCTCGACTATGCGACCATCGATTTTGACAAGCCGCTCTCCCGCGAGCAGATCACGGAAGCCGAACTTCTGGCGAACACTTACGTCTGGCGAAACCTGCCCGTTCAGGCTGCGTTTTACGATTCCGAGGAGGACGTCAAGTCCCTCCCGCTTCGCAAGCACGCCGAAGGGCTGACCGCGCCGATTCGCATCGTCTCCATTGAGGACGCGGATATGTGCACCTGCTGCGCGCCGCACTGCGCGCTCACAGGCGAAATCGGCTCGATCTTCGTGCTCGACGCCGCGGGATACAAGGGCGGAACGCGCCTCACCTTCCTCTGCGGAGAACGCGCGCTCAAGCGCCTCCGCGCGGAGCACGACGATCTGGACGCCATCGGGCGCCGTTTTTCAACCTCGCGCGACAACGCGGTTTCCGCCGTCGTCAAGCTTTCGGACGAGTACGGCGCGCTGAAAAAGCGCGAGCGCGACCTCGCCAAAGAGCTCAATGGCTTCCTCTCGGCCGAACTTCGAGCAAACGCAAAGCAGGCTGGTAAATACCGCGTCGCGGCTAAGCTCTTTATCGGCATGGACGCGGGCAGGCTCAAGGACCTTGCACAGTGCGGCGCCGAGCCGGGACTGCTCGTTGTGCTCTTTTCGGAGGTTGACGGCAAGCTCAGCTATGTGCTCGCGAGCGGGGAAAAATTCCCTCTGGACGTCGGCGAGCTGATCCCCGCGGTCAACGCGGCGACCGGCGGCAAGGGTGGCGGGCGCGGCACGCTTGCGCAGGGCATGGCGCAGTCCGTTTCCGGCGCGGAGGAAACCGCAAGACAAGTAGAAGATTACCTCGTCAGAAGGCTGAAAGAGAGTAAGTAAGTAAATAAAAAACCGGTACTGAAAAGCACCGGTTTTGTTTTGTTCGTTTCTTAGTTCTCCGCCGTCTGCGCAGCGGCCGCCGCCGCAACGTCCCAGCCAAGCGCAACCTTGGCCAACAGCACCCGGCGCACGCTTTCGTCAATCCGTTCCGGGGTCAGCTGGCCGTTGGCCGCTGCCGCGGTCAGCGCATCCATAATCGCAATCTGCTTGTCGCTCTCCGCGCCGCAGAGGATCATGTCGCCTCCCGAAAGCAGGAACCTGACCGCCGCTTCTTCCAGCGTGTAGCGGCTAAGCAGGCCTTCCATGCGGAAGTCGTCGCTGATGACCAGGCCGTCGTAACCCATCTCGCCGCGCAGCAGGTCGGTGATGATCGGCGCGGACATCGAGGCGATATCCGTTTCGTCCAGCGCGGGGTAGAGGATATGCGCAATCATAATCGCGTCCACGCCGCTTTCCACCGCCGAGTAAAACGGCAGCAGGTCGTAGCTTTGCAGCTCCTCCAGCGTTTTATCGATCACGGGGGTCACGGCGTGAGAATCCTCGGTCGTGCCGCCGTGCCCGGGAAAGTGCTTTGCCGCGGAGAGGCAGCCGCTCGAATGCAGCCCTTCGATAATCGCGCTGCCGATGGCCGCGGTAATGCTCGCGTCCTCGCTGATGATGCGCGTTTCCAGCACGGTGTCCATGGGGTTTTCGGAAACGTCCAGCACGGGAGCCAGATCAAGATTGATGCCCACCGAAAGCAGCTTTTCGCCAATCGTGGCGAACTGCTCGGCTGCATAATCCGCGTCCCTTCTGCGTCCCAGTGAGCGCGCGGAGACCGGCTGCGGGTTCCAGCGGAAGCGCACCACGCTGCCGCCTTCCACGTCAATGCAGACCAACGCCGGAATCTCCGTCGTCAGCCTTCCTTTGACCGCGGTCAGCATCTTTTTGCACTGCGCAAATCCGCCGTCGCTGTTTGAATTTTTAATGTTGGAACCGTAGAGAACGAGATTGCCGACCCGATAGGTCTGATCGACTTCACGGAACGTATCGGTGATGTCCGTTGTGCCGGAGAACCCGAAAATCACCAGCTGACCGAGCTTCTCTGCTGTGGTCATGCCCGCCACATAGCGGTCGATCCATTCCTCCGTGGTCGCGGGCTCCGCAACCGGCGTCGAAGTCGGTTCCGTGGTTACGGCAGGTTCGAGCGTCGGACTCGATTCGGGCAGAATGCTTGGTTCGGGCGTTGCGCTTTGCCAGAAGAACAAGTCGGTGCGGGGTGCGCACCAAACGCCGAGAGCCACGCCGGCAAGCAGCGCCGCCACGACGAACAGCAGGAATAACTTCTTAAAAACGTTACCTAACAATCGGCGGTTCTCCGTTTCGAATCAGCGCAACGAAAAACGATCCCGCAGTCGCGCGTGATATGCAAGTATTATACCCTGCGTGAAATTGAATTGCAAACCCGGCGTCACGCGCGGCGGTATTTCGCCCTTTTCGTAACGCGCGCGAAAAACGGGTTGCCAACCGCTCGTATGCATATTACAATACAGTTACCGTGTTTATTCAAACACATCATCTTTTCCGGCGGAACACCAAACTAAAAAACGGGGGCGCATCATGGAGAAATTTTCGCAGATCGTTTACAAACGGCCCGACATGGCCGAGCTCAAGAAGGCGATGAAGCGGCAGCTTCAGCAGCTGAAAAAGGCAGCAACGTATGAACAGGCCCGCGCAGCCTACCTTGCCTCGCAGGAGATCACCGCACATGCGGAGACCAGCTACGTCATAGCCAGCGTCCGCAACACGCTGGACACTACCGATCAGTTTTACGACGGCGAAATGAAGTTTTTCAACCGCGCGCTCGCCATGCTGATGCCGCTGAGCAAGGCCTTTATCGAAGCCATGCTGAAAACGCCGTTCCGCGCGGAGTTCGAAGCCGAATTCGGCAAGCAGCTCTTTACGCTCGCCGAGATGGCGCAAAAGACGCAGAGCAAAAAGATCATCCCTGAGTTGATTGCGCAGGGAACGACCGAAAATACGTATAAGAAAACGGCCGCCGCCTGCAAAACGACCTTTCGCGGCGAAGAGTGTAACTTCTACGGCCTGCTCCGGCATATGGAAAGCTCCAACCGCGAAGAACGCAAAGAAGCGTACCTTGCCTGGGCAAAGCTCTACGAAGGCGCTTCCGAACAGCTCGATAAGCAGTTCGACAAGCTCGTGCAGCTCCGCGTCCGCATGGCCAAGAAACTCGGCCTGCCGGGTGGGTACACGGAGCTTGGCTACCTTAATATGCACCGCGCGGACTATGGCCCTAAGGAAGTGGAGCAGTTCCGCGCGCAGGTCAAGGCGGTCATCGTACCCGCCGTGGCAAAGCTCCGCGAAGAACAGGCAAAGCGCCTCGGTGTGGACAAGCTCAAGTATTACGACGAAACCTGCGTCTTCCCGGACGGAAACGCAGACCCCATCGGCAGCGAAGCGGATCTCGTTGCGACTGCGCAGCGCATGTACCGCGAAATCTCTCCGGAGACGGGCGAATTCTTCGACTTCCTCTTCGAATACGGCCTATTCGACCTCGCAACCCGTCCCGGCAAGCACTTGGGCGGCTATTGCACGTATCTGGCCGACTACAAAGCGCCGTTCATCTTCAGCAACTTCAACGGCACGGCGGCGGACGTCAACGTCCTCACCCACGAAGCGGGGCATGCGTTTGCAGGCTACACCGCCATGCGCAGCCAGCCGCTGATGGATTATATGAGCTCAACCAGCGAAGTCAACGAGATTCACTCCATGACCATGGAGCACTTCGCCTATCCCTACATGAAAGACTTTTTTGGCGCGGACAACGTTTCAAAAGCGAAATTTGCGCACCTATCCGGCGCGCTCACGACCATCCCGTATCTGGTGAGCGTGGACGAGTTCCAGCACCGCGTTTATGCCAAGCCGGAGATGTCCGCCAAAGAGCGCCGCGCCGTTTGGCACGAAATCGAGCAGGCCTACATGCCCTGGCGGGACTACGACGGCGTGCCGTTCCTCGAAGAGGGCGGTTTCTGGATGCAGAAACAGCATATTTTCCTCTACCCGTTCTACTATGTGGATTATGCGCTTGCGCAGGTTTGCGCCTTCGAATTCTACGGCCGCATGAAGAAGGATCATTCCGACGCATGGAAGTCCTACCTCGAGCTCTGCCGCGCGGGCGGGAGCAAAGGCTATTTCGAACTGCTGCAGCTTGCGGGGCTTTCCAACCCCTTTGTCGAAGGCAGCGTGGAAAAGGCCGTGCGGCACGTGATCGACGAACTGAACGCGTAAAAAGAAATCAGACTGCTTGCAGCAAAGCGTCCGCCCCGGAACAACGGAGCGGACGCTTTTTTATATGAGTCCGAATAAAATTCACCCACGGTGGCGCAGGATGGGCGGAAGATTCGCGTCCTTCCAGTTTTTGTAATTCACCAGAAACGCAATCATGAGGCACCCCAGCTTGATGGAAAACGGATGCCGAAACAGCATCGCAATCAGCCCGAACGCCGTAAACGCCGCGACCGTCCGCCGCTCGTTGGGGTGCAGCGGAAACAGCAGCGAGCCAAGATACGCCCCCGCCAGCGCAAGCACAACTAGGTTATCCGGCATCAGCGCCAGCAGCACGCCAAAACTCACCGCAATCCCCTTGCCGCCTTGAAAGTGTTTCAGCGGCGAGAACGCGTGCCCCGCCACGGGCGCCAGCATGACTACCGCAAAGAGCGGATCTGCCGGGGGAATCGCTTTTGCCGCCAGCATGACCGGCAGGTACCCTTTTGCCATATCGCAGGCAAGGCAGAGCGTGCCAACCGTAACGCCCGCATAGTGAAAGGCGTTGTACGCGCCGGGGTTTTTATCTTCGCTGAGTTTCGTCGTGTCCACGCCCTTGATCCAGCGCGGCAGGTAGGCGCTGTAGAGCACACTGCCGGAAAGGAACCCAGCCGTGGAATAGACCAGCGTATCGACGATTGGCTGCATCATGTTTCCCTCCCTCCCCGGTCGCCGATGATCCGCTCGGCAATTCGCTCCGCCGCGTCGGCATGGACGCTGTTCCGCTGGCAGCGCAGCATGGTTTGACAAGCCGCGCTGTCGCAGAGCAGCGAAATTGCGCGCTGCGCCGCAGCCGAAGGTCGAAACGCGCGCTCGGCCATCCCGTGCCGTACAAAATATGCGGCGTTGCAGGTTTCGCAGCCGGGGATCGGCGCTGTGAGAATCAGCGGCACGCCCGTGACGGCGGCTTCCGTACTGCTCAGCCCGCCGGGCTTGGTTAAAAGCACGTCGCAGGCCTGCATCCAAAGCGCCGCCTGATCGGTATAGCCAACAACGCGCAGGCGCGCTTCGCCGCCGTGGCGTTTCGTCAGCCGTTTCGCCAGCGGCTGGTTGCTGCCGCAGAGCGCGGAAACCTGCGTTTTGCCGTCCGCGCGCGTCAGCAGCGCTTCCACGAGCGCTTCCATTTTTCCGCCGCCCATGCTGCCACCCATTACGACGATCAGCGGCGCATCGTTCGGTATGCCGAGCCGTTCGCGCGCGGCGGCTTTCTCCAGCCGCTCCCGCGTTTGTTTGCGTACGGGGATTCCCGCTTCAAAAAGGCACTCCTGCGCCATGCCGCGCTTTTGGCAGAGCGCGGTAATCTCCTCGCCGGGCGTAAAGCAGACGTCCGGGCGCGTCTCTTCCCAAAATGGGCTGCAGGTATAGTCGGTCATCACGGTATAAAACGGAATCTGCAGGCGCTTTTTGCGTTTGAGATAGGTCAGCGCTTCCGCCGGATAGAGATGGGACGTGACGACCGCGTCGTACCCGCCCCGCATGATATAGTCCGCAAGTTCGCGCGCGTAACGCGTGTTTGCCCAATACACCGGAGAACGCCCGTTGGATGAACTGATGAGCCCGCCGAGCTTGTAGAGCGCGCCGAAGAGCGCGGGCGCATAGACGGCGTTGCGGATGTAAGCGTCCGCCACGCGCTTTGCCAGCTGTTCCCGTTTGAGCGAAAAAGGATCGAGCAAAGTGCATTCCGCTCCCCGCGCCGAAAGCGCCTCCATGACGGCAGCGGCCGCCGTATTGTGACCCTGACCGGTCGAGCAGGAAAGAACCAGTACTTTCAAAATTGCTTCCCCTCCCCCAAGTCGCGGAGACCGGCAAACACAAGCAATGGTTCTCCGCTTTTCGCAACAGTGTAGCAGAATCAACGGCAATGCACAAGCGTGGTTGTCTTTTTCCAACCAGTTTTTCTGTGGGCTCTTCCTGCCCGTACCGGCCTGCCAACCCGAAATCGCCCGCGCCGTGCGTAAAATCGCAGCATGATGCATTTGCCGAGTTGTAAAATAGTTGTGAGTTTTCCAAAATAAAACCGAATCAAATTGAAACAACCCGCCCTTTATGGTATCATGGTTTCGCTTTACAGCCATCCTGACCATCGGTTTAGAAAGGTACCTTGTTATGACCAAAGTCATGAAAATCATATTGATCACGCTTTTGGTGATCGTTTTGGCCGGAGCGGGACTAATCTGGTATGTGCTCGGCAGCATGCGCGCAGACGCCGTTGACACGGTAGAAAAGCCCACTGCCGATTTGACCAGCACCAGCGAGCCGGAAGTGATCACCGTTATTTCGGATGATCCCACCCCGTCCCCAACGCCAATGCCTATTTATGCCGAAGATTCCAAGGAGGACGATATCGTCAACATCCTGCTCGTCGGCACCGATTCGAGAAGTGAAGACGAACTGGAGAGTTCCGAAGGCCGGTCCGACTCCATGATGCTCGCCTCGCTGAATAAAAGCAAGGGCACGATCACGCTGGTTTCGTTCATGCGTGACGCGCGCGTGCACCGCATCGGCAAGAGCGGCAGATTCACCTTCTATAACCGTCTCAACGGCGCATACAGCGGCGGCTACGGCGGCGGCGGCCCGGGCGAGCTGATCAACACGCTGAATGAAAACTTCGACCTCGATATTCAGGAATACATCTGCATCGGCTTCGACGGCTTTGCCGCGCTGATCGACCAGATTGGCGGAATCGACGTTGACCTCGACGAAGCGGAAATCAACTTCATCAACGACCGCATCACTGGCTACCACGAAATCGAGCCGGATATCGTAAAGAACGCGGATCCGATTCGTACCGATCCCGGCGTGACGCACCTCGACGGCGCGCAGGCGCTCATCTACGCCCGCAACCGTAAAACCGGCGTTGACGGCGGATCCGGCAACGACTACGACCGCGTGAACCGTCAGCAGGAGATCATCAAGATCGTCTACGATAAGGTGACCGGCCAGATGAACGAGCAGAGCATTGCCGCACTGATTACATTCGCCACCCAGCACATTACGACCAACATGTCACTCGAAACGATGACGGACCTCGCCAAGATGCTGCTCGCCAACAAGATGAGCTTTGTGCCTGCAACAATACCCGCCGAGGGGACGTATACCAACTATGTGGACGAAACCGGCGTCAAGACCGACCAGCTGGAGTTCGACCTGGACGAGGCTGCTGCCGCGATCAACGAACTGCTCTACGGCACATCCGCTGCGGAAACGACTCCCGAACCGTAACAACAGCTTATTCATAACGAACCGCGCAAATTACGCGGTTCGTTTTTGTTTTGCGCCTTCTAATTCTGTCAACTCTTTGTCATTTTCGGCTTTCCCCTCTTGGATGATTTTGCGCCCTCGTGGTATACTGGCTTTATGAAAACACCGAAAAAAGCAATCGTTGCCGCACTGTCGCTGCTGCTTGCCGCCCTGTTGTCTGGGTGCGGCGTTTTTCCCGTTTCAGCGCCCGAAGCGACGGAAGCCGCGCCGAGCGCGACGCCTGTTTCTCTCGCGGCGGCGACGCCCGTTCCCGCGGAACCAACGCCGCTGCCGGAAATCGTGGTATTCGGCACGGAGGCTTCCCGCTCGTTTCAAGAGGGCATAACCAGCGCCGCCGGGCAGGGACAGTTTGCCGTTACGTTTGTACCGGACGGAGTTCAAGCGCTTGCTTCGTACCAGCCGTCAGCTTCCGTTTGCGCAATCGTGTATCTGGACGACGCTGCGCAGGCGCTTCCTACCGTTGCTTTCCCCGTTTTCGTCTTTGCCGCGCGCGGCCAGACCAGCATGGGAGACGATCCGCTTCTCGTTTACGATCAAACGGGTGCGGCGGAAGAAACGCTGGAGCTGGCAATTGCCTACCCGCCGCATGAAACGCCCGTCCGGTTAATCGGGCTCTTTTCCAGCGAAACCAGCCCCGCTTATGCAGCGTGGTCGGCGGCGACCGCCAGCGGACGCGTGTTCTCCAAGGCGGAGTTCTTTCTGGACGATTTGGAGATGCAGTCTGCGAGCATCTGGTTTGCCGAACAGCTGGACGCGTTTTACCCCGGCATGATCGACGCGGTCTATGCCGAAACCGGCGAGCTCGCCATCGCGGCGATCCACCAGCTGCGGGGACGTACGCGGGAGGATATGGAGGTGTTTTCCGCCTCAACGGACGCAAACGCCGACCTTTCGCTCTCGAGCCTGATGCCCGCCATTGTCGGTGCGGATCTATACCGCGCGGGAGAACTCTGTTATGAGAACGCCTCCGCGCTTCTGTTGGGAGAAACAGTCGAGTCTTCCGTTCTTTCTCCAGCAACGCTGGAGTATTCCCCTGAATCCTGATTGGAGAAACGGTCGAATCTTCCGTCATTTCTCCGGCAACGTTCTTGCATCCAACGAAACCCTGACAATTTTACAGATAAAAAAAGGCGCGAAACGCGCCTTTTTTATATGTCTTACGGGAGGTTGCCCGCCCCTTGCCCCGGTCAAAGGGGTAAACCCCTTGGAAACCCGACGCCCACATCAATCCATGATAACACCCCAACCGGTCGTGAAGCGGCTGGTGCGGATGTAACCCACTTCATTCTGGTATTCCAGCTTCGTCCAGCCGTCCTCGGTCGTTTCAAGCACCTTCACGGAGACGCGCGAAGGCACCTTGCAGATCTGCTCGGAATCCTTGTCCGGCCCGGTATAGAGCCATTCGGTGGTCTTGAGGAGCGTTGCGGTTTCGCTGGTCTCCATAACCCCTTCCGTGTAGCTGATATAGCCGCGCAGAACGTACCCTTCGTATTTGCCAAACCGCGCCTTAACCCACACTTCGCTTTCAATCAACACTTCCAGCTCGTCGCCAACGTTCAGGCGGCAGACCGTGTCGAAGGAAGCGCCGCTGCCCTTGCGCAGGCGCGCGCCTTCCACCATAACCCAGGCGCTGCGGTTGGGCAATTCCGGCTCGTCGTCGGTAATTGTCTTTTGAAACGCATCGTATTCGGCAAACGACAGCTTGGTTTCCAGCGCTTTATGCAGCGCGCGGTTGCTGGCTTCGGAGTTACTGATTTCAACGGTCGTGCCCGGGCAGGCGTAGTAATAGAGCCATTTTGCGTCCTCTACATACAGCCGCACGCACCCATGGGACACTTTTTCTCCGAGGCTGTAAAAAGGGGATCGTTTGAGTGACTCCACCGTACGGTCGCCAAAAAGAAGCGAATGGAAATAGATGCTGCCTACGATCTGCACCCAATACCTGGCGTACTCGCCGCTGAAGTTGGCGAACTTTCCAAAGCGTTCGCGCCCGCCGATCTTCCAGATGCCGCGCGGGGTGGGCGTCGCTTCGTCTTCCGGGTCGGCGTCGTCAACGTCGGTTCGCCCCGTGGAGCAGAGAAACCGCCGCACAACCTTCGTGTATTCGCCGTTCTCATCCCGTTCAAACACGGTGACAATCTGGTTTTTCAAGTCCAGCAGGATGTAATATTTGTCCGGGTCGTCGTTTTTCAGCTCGTCTCGCGCAAATGCAGTTTTGGGTTGAATCAACAGCACGGTGATAAACAGCACCGCCATAACCGCTCGAAATACACTCCGCATAGCTCGTGAACCCCTCCCAGGATCGCTAAACCCAGATAAAAAACAAGGATGAATGAAAAACACGCGGAAGCGGCTTGTTTCATCCGCCTCCGCGCTTTATATAGTTTCTAGAAGACCCGGTAAGCGCAGATGAAATGGTTCTGCCAATACCCGCCGGAGTTGAGCACGGAGGAAGACTGCCGCACTTCGCCTTCGGAAGAGCTTGCGTCAATCATCTTGCCGCCGCCCAGATAGATGCCCACATGGCCTGCGGAATCGGTGCTGCCGGAGAACACGAGGATATCGCCGCGCTGTACCGAGCTCAGGCTCGAAACCTTCTGGAATCGATCGGTCGAGCGCCAGGCAATGCTGGTCATGTAACTCGTGCTGACGCCCGCGTTCTTGAGACACCAGTACACAAAGCCGGAGCAGTCAAACGTGTTCGGCCCCTTTGCGCCGCGCACGTACTTGCAGCCGATCTTGCTCTCGGCAAGGGCGACGAGCTTTTCAACGCCCGTGCTATTGGAAACCGCCGACGAGCTGCTGGAAGAAGAGCTGCTGGAAGAAGACGAACTGCTGCTCGAAGACGAGCTGCTGGAGGATTCCTTGGTAGCCGAAGGCGTTGTGGTCGACTTCTTGGCGCTCGAGGAATTCAGCATGGTCAGCGTTACCGCGCCGATCTTGCCGTCCTGCGTCAGTCCCGCGCGCTTTTGGAACGCTTTCACGGCGTCCTCGGTGATTTCGCCAAAGTAACCGGTCGCGTTTGCGCTGGCGAGGTAGTTCAGCTCGGCAAGCCGCTTTTGCACGTTTTTAACCGACGTGCCGTAATCGCCAAGCTGGAGCACCATCTCCTGCGCGTCGCTGGAGAGCAGCAGGTCGCGCGTTGCGGGGCCAAGGCAGCCGTCTCGCGTGAGTCCGTTCGCCTGCTGAAACGCCTTGATGGCGGAAACCGTCGCCTTGCCCATGACGCCGTCCGGCTTAAAGGTGATGTAGCCGAGCTTTTTGAGTGCGGTCTGGCAGTCCTTGATTACCTGGTTTTCGTCGCCAAGGGTATAAGCGTTGCTCACGACGTCCTCGCCGTAGAGCATTTCCAGCGTTTTCGTTCCGACCTTGCCGTCCGCGGTCAAATCGTTTTTCTTCTGGAACGCTTTCGCGGCTTCTTCGGTCTTATCGCCGAATGTGCCCTGCACGTTTGCCTTGTTGTCCATGTATCCCAGTTCGTAAAGACGCTGCTGAATACCCAGCACGTCCTCGCCGGAATCGCCGTTTTGCATGACGTAGATCTTCGCGGTATCGCCCATCAGCATTGTGTAGGTCGTCTGCCCGCAGATTCCGTCGTCTTCCAGTCCATTGTGCCGCTGGAACGCCTTGAGCGCGCTCTGCGTCAGCGGGCCAAAATGATCAGTTGGCTCATCGGAATCCATATAGCCCAGCTCCATGAGCCGTGCTTGAATTTCCGTAATAATCGCGCCGTCGTCGCCTTCCGCAAGTTCCCCGGCGAATGTCTCCGTGGTCACCGCATCGCCAACCGTCTGTTCCGGCGCTTCGCTTGATTCGGGCGCGAGCGTTTCCGTTGCCGGATCGGCGCTTGCGTCGGGATCGATCAAACCGCTGTCGAGCGCCTGCGTTGCCGAGAGTGCGGCAAACTGCTGCGCGGCATTATCGCCGGAATCCTTGCCGGGTAATACCACAGCGAGAATGATCACCGTGAGCAGCACAGCCCCGAACGCGCCGCTTGCAACCAGCAGTTTCCGCGGCGGAAGCGCCATTAAAAAGTTATAAACGTTCCGTACGCCAAAATAGATCCCGCGCGCAGCCATGCGCAACGCGGAAACGACGGCTCGTTTCGTTTTTTTCCAGAACCGATTAAACGTGAATGGTTTCTTTTGCTTTCCCGCGCCGGAAGCCGCTCCCTGTTCGGGATAGACGCTCGCTGCCGGTTTCAGATTCTTTTTGAACTTTTTCCACAGCTTTTTCAGCGTAGTCTTCTTTTTCTTGGTTGCTTGTTTCGTTGTCCCCTGCACGCCTGGTGCCTTTGCGCCGCGTTCGGGCTGAGCGTATGCGTAGGACTGCCGGCTGTAGCCGCCTGCCGGATACCCTTGCGCGTATGCGCTCTGCGCGGCAGCGGCTTGCCTCGGCCTCTCGTATTCGGTTTTGCCTCGTGTTGGCTGCCGCGTGTCGTTGCTGCCTGTTGCCACGTTCAGACTCCTTCCGGCGGGAGGCCGATTGCCGGCCCGCTTCGTATCCAAATCATGTTTTATTTTTTACTGCAATCGGAATGCCGCGCATGCCGACGTAAGAATCGGTTATCGGAATTATAGCAGGGAATCTTGACGCCGCGTTGAACAAATTATAAACGAATCGCTAACGTCACCGTTCCGTTTTAATGATCGACGCCGTTGTGTTCCGCACCACAGTAATCACACAGCTCTTTTTTCAGCCGTCGTAATATTCGCCGCGGCGGTAATCGTAGATGGCGGCGTTGTATTTATGGAAGTCCTCGAGCACCTTGCCGGTGCCGAGCGCCACGCAGGAAATCGGATCCTCCGCGATTCGGCAGGGCACGTTCGTGCGCTCCGTCACATACCGGTCGAACCCGGCCAGCAGCGCGCCGCCGCCGGTCACGACAATGCCCGTTTCGGCAATATCCGTCGCCAGCTCCGGCGGAGTGCGCTCAAAGAGCCCGCGCACGCGCTCCATGATGGCGGATAGCGGCTCGGAGAGCGCGTCCACCATTTCGTTGGTGCCAATCGGCACCGCTTCCGGCAGGCCGGTGTTGATGTTTCGGCCGCGCACTTCGATAATGCGCTGTTCCTTTTCGGTGTGCGCGCGCCCGTAGGCAATCTTGATATCCTCGGCGTTGCGCTCGCCAATATAGATGCTGTGCTTGCGTTTCATATAACGTCTCAGCGCGTCATCAAACTTATCTCCCGCCATTTTGATGGAGTCCGAGAGCACGACCGCGCCATAGGCAATCACCGCGATATCCGTCGTCCCGCCGCCGATATCGAGCACCATGTGCCCCTTCGGTTCGTTGATATCCAGCCCCGCGCCAATCGCCGCGGCGATGGGTTCCTCGATGAGATACGTATAACGCGCACCCGCTTCGTCCGAAGCCTCGATGACGCAGCGCTTTTCCGCCTCCGTCACCCCGGAAGGAACGCAGACCACCGCGCGCGGTTTGTAGAGCAGCCGGGTGCCGACGACTTTTTGAAAAAAGTACCGCAGCATGCGGGCGGTCACGTCAAAATTGGAAATGACGCCATCCCGCAGCGGGCGAATGACCAGGATGTTCGCCGGCGCGCGGCCCATCATCTTGCGCGCGTCCTCGCCGATGGCGACAATACGCCCGGTGACGCGTTCCACCGCGACCACGGACGGTTCCTTGAGCACGATACCTTTGTTCTTTACATAGACCAGTGTGGACGAGGTGCCGAGGTCGATTCCAATGTCGGACGTATCAAACAATCCCATTACCAATTCCCGCCTTCCGAAATGCGTTCGGACATATTACGCCTATAATATCGATTCATTTTAACACGCCTGGACGCGCACGGACAATCAAACAAAGTGTGAACGCTTGCGCTCGTCTCCCTGACTCGTTTGTGAATAATCAAACAAAGTGTGAACGCTTGCGCTCGACTTCCTGACTCGTTCTACAGGTAGCCAAATGATGTGTGAACGCTTGCGCTCGCCTCCCTGACTTGTTTTATAGTACTTGCGCCGGTATTGTATTGCTCGTACATACAAAAAGGCCGCAGCGCGGCCTTTGCAGCAGAATCGTTGCTTGAACGGTTCAGGAGTACATCGGGTTTTCCAGCACGGCGCGCCGCAGCACTTGCCCAATCGGCGCGCTGATAGAGAGCGCGGCATTCGTATCCCGCGTGGTTTTGCCAAGGTTGAGCACAACGAGGTTCCTGCCGGAAAAGTAGTCCATCAGTCCCGCCGCCGGATACACCGCCAGCGAAGTTCCGCCAATGATCAGCGTGTCCGCGCGGGAAATCTGCGTAATCGCGGCCTGCAGCACCTTTTCGTCCAGCCCTTCGCCGTAGAGCACCACGTCCGGCTTGATGATTCCACCGCAGTCGCATTTGGGAACGCCTGATTTTGCGAGAAGTTCGTGCAGCGTAAACGGCTCTTTGCAGCGCATGCAGTGGTTGCGGTAAACGCTGCCATGCAGCTCAAGAACGCTCTTGCTGCCCGCCTTTTGATGCAGACCGTCGATATTTTGCGTTATCACCGCGCCGAGTTTGCCAGCGCGTTCCAGCTGCGCGAGCGCGCGGTGCGCGTCGTTTGGCTTTGCGTTGGGGTACAACAGGTATTCGCGGTAATATTCAAAAAAGACTTCCGGCTTCTGGAGAAAAAAGTCATGACTTAACAGAACTTCCGGCTTGTGGCCGAAGCGCCTGATCGCTTCGAATACGCCGTTTTCCGAGCGAAAGTCCGGTATGCCGCTTTCCGTGGATGTGCCCGCGCCGCCCAGAAAGGCGATCCGCTTGGAGCGAGAAAGAACGCTCCTCAACTCGTCGATCTGACTTGATAGATGATCTTCCATACATATTATTATAGTATCATGAAAAATTAATGCAAGCGTTCAGTGCTCAAACGACTGTGAAAGAATCAGCATTTTTCCCGTTTCAGCAGCGCACACTGCCGCACTTGCTGTTTGGTGTGGAATCCGGCGTTGTTGTATGGTAAAATGGTTTTTATGAAAACAAGATTTTTTAACGCCAGAATCCTTCCGCTCGACGGAAAAACGCCGTTGTTTACCGACGAGCTCGTCGTGGATGGAAGCAAAATCGTCTCTATGGGCACGCTCGGCGAGACCACGGGTTCGTTCGACCGCGAAATCGACTGCCGCGGCAACCTGCTCCTTCCGGGGTTTAAAAACGCGCATACGCATTCCGGCATGACGTTTCTGCGCTCCCTTGCGGACGACCTCCCCTTACAGCGGTGGCTTACCGAGCAGGTGTTTCCCAAGGAAGTGCAATTGACGCCGGACGACGTCTATGTGTTGACGAAACTCGCCATCATGGAGTACCTGACCAGCGGCATCACGACGATGTTCGACATGTATTTTGCGCGGGACAGCATTGCCCGGGCCGCCATCGACACCGGCTTTCGCGCTTGCCTTGTCGGCTGTGCCAACGACTACGGCGGAACCGCGGAAGAGACGGTTTCGGAATATGAACGGTTCTCGTCGCTTCACCCGAGGATTGCATATCAGCTCGGCTTCCACGCGGAGTATACGACCAGTTATCCGCTGCTCAAGGATCTTGCGGATATGGTGCAGTCGCTTAAACGTCCGTTTTATACGCACCTGAGCGAAACGACAACGGAAGTCGCTTCCTGCGTGCAGCACAGCGGCATGCGCCCCATTGAGTACCTCGACTCGCTCGGTTTGTTCGACTTTGGCGGCGGCGGTTACCACTGCGTCCATGTTTCCGAACATGAAATGGAGATTCTCAAAGAACGAAACATGATCGTTGTCACCTGCCCCGGCTCCAACACCAAACTCGCCAGCGGGGTCGCACCCATTGCCGAATACCTTTCGCGCGGCATCCCTGTTGCCATCGGCACCGACGGGCCCGCCAGCAACAACTGCCTCGACTTTTTCCGCGAGATGTTCCTCGTCACCGGCCTGCAGAAGCTCCGCCACGGCGCGGAAGCGGTGGACGCTCTGGAAGTGCTGAACATGGCCTGCCGCAACGGCGCGTATGCCTGCGGCTTTCTAGACTGCGACTGCCTCGCGGTCGGCAAGCAGGCGGATCTCGTGATGATCGACCTTGAGCAGCCGAATATGCAGCCGCTCAACAATATCGAAAAGAACATCGTCTACAGCGGCAGCAAGCAAAACGTAGCTCTGACGATGGTTGCGGGAAGCGTGCTCTACGAGCGCGGTGAATTCCATATTGGCGACGAGCCGGAACGCATCTACGCGGAAGCTAACCGCATCATCCAGCGAATGAAGTGACGTGCATCATGCTGCGTCGCTTCGGCGGCGTTTTTTACACAGTATTTTCATTCGAATGATTCCAGAAGGAGAGAAACACTATGGTCGACCAAAAGCAAATCGCCCCGTTTTTCGAGGGTTGGGAGGAAACTCTGATTTGGTCGTACCTTGACGGCTCGATGGGATACGCCATAACGGACAACGAAGAATCCCCTGCTTCTGCACAGATCGTTGTAGGCGAGTTTTGTTTCTTTGCCGGAGAGCCGAACGATGAACTGGTGCAGAAACCGGGCGCATTGTTTCTCGTTCCGCAAAACGAAGGCTGGCGCGCCTGCATTGAGCGCGTTTGGGGCGAAGGCGTGCAAAAGCGCCTGCGCTACGCAATCAAAAAAGAACCGGACGCGTTTGACAAGCACAAACTCACGCGCTTTGCCAATTCACTCGGCAGAGAATTCTCGCTCCGTCTCTTTGACGAAGCGATCGTCCGCGCTTCCGTTCTTGAGGAATGGTCGCGGGACTTCTGCGCGCAGTTTGCCGATGCCGGGGACTTTCTTGCCCGCGGGATTGGCGTAGCCGCGCTTTATCAGGGCGAGCTGGTCGCGGGTGCTTCGTCCTATTCCATCTATCGCGGCGGTATCGAAATTGAAATCGACACTAAGCCGGAATTCCGCAGGCAGGGGCTTGCAACCGCTTGCGGCGCGCGGCTGATTCTGGAGTGCCTGAGCCGGGGCCTTTACCCAAGCTGGGATGCTTACGACCTCCGCTCCGTTTCGCTTGCCGAAAAGCTGGGGTATCACGTCAGCCATCCTTACGTTGTCTATGAACGCCTCAAGGTAGAACCCGCAGTATAGCGGTTTCGCTCGCTTCCCCGTTTTAGCCTTTTGCACAGAAAAACAAAGAACCCGTTCCGGTACAAACCGGAACGGGTTTTGTATGAACTGCCAGTTTTAGCCCATCGTCGGCGCGAGACGCGCGGGACGGCGCTAGCGGAACACGTTTTTGCGCTCCTTGGTTAAAAACGCAACGGTATCCTTAATGGTCGTGCTGATGTCGCGCGGCTTATAGCCCAGATCGCGTTTGGCTTTTTCGTAGGTAAAGCGCGCGTTGCTGGTCAGCGTATAAAGCGTATAGCGCGTAAAGAGCGGCGACTCATGGCGAATCTTGTAATACAGCTCCGCAAACGGCGCGGTCATTTTTGCAAACCAGAGCGGCAAAACGGTGGTAATCTTCTTGCCGCCGGTCACGCGGGCAAGCGTGCCGAGCAGCTCGCGCACGGGGATGTAGCGGTTCGAAAGGATGTAGCATTCGCCTTTTTTACCCTTTTCTGTTGCGGCAATAATGCCGTCGGCAACGTCGCGAACGTCCACAAAGTCATACCCGCCCTCAACGCAAGCCGTCAGCGTGCCGTTGAGGTAGTTGATGACCATCTGCGTCAGGTGGCCATGACCGTAATCGTTCGGGCCAATGATGCCGGAAGGCTGAATCACGGTTGCGTCCAGTCCGCTCTTTGCGGCGTCGAGCACGATCTGCGTGGCGGCGGCTTTCGTCTTTGCGTAAAGGCCGATCACGGCGTCCGCCTGATAGCCATCGACTTCGTGAATCACGTTGCCATGCGGCAGTTCCGGCAACGCATGGACGGAGCTGATATAGACCAGCTTCTTTACCTGATGCGCTTTGCAGAGTTCGACCACGTTTTCCGTGCCGCGGACGTTGACGTCCACCACGCGCTGGTCGTATTTAGTTGCAACGGAGACGATGCCCGCGCAGTGGATCACGTAGGTTTCGTCCTCGTTTGTCAAGCCGAAAAAGAGGGGTTCGAGAGAGGCTTTGTCGCGTACATCCCCGCGGACAATCGACACCGCGTCGCCATAGAGCATGGTGACGTCCTCGTTGGGCTGCGCAAACCCGCGCACCGTTTCCCCGGCTGCCAGTAATTCCCGGGCGACCGTGTTTCCAAGATGCCCCCCGATTCCCGTGATGATATAAACGCGTTTCATATGAGTATGCCTCACTTTCATAATTCCATGATACGGTAAGAATGTTACGCTGCTATTACGAAAAACCGACAATGTGTCAACGCGATTAAGACTTCTTTATGAACATCAACTCAACCTCAACAGAATTTTACATGAATCGTTTCCGGTTGATGGTCTCAGTTTCCAAGCGCTTGCGCATTGTCTCCGCTGAAGATAAAATAGAGTCATCCGGACACGTTCCGCCCATTCCTAAATCCATTTTGGGAGGTATCTGCATGAACGAAACCGTTTTAAACGAGCACTATCAAAAACGCGGATTCTCCAGAGAACTTGCCGCCCAGGCGGTTGACTGTGTTCGTTCGCTCAGTACGTTCCTTGTTGCGTCTGGATCCACGCTGGAAACCGCTTCCAGCAGCGAAATCCGCTCGTTTATCCGGCTGTTGATCCGTGAAAAACGCAACACGCTCGAAAACCTGCTCGCGCTTGCGCGCTACTTCTACCTGACCGGACGAAACGATATCTACATCTACTTTACGTCACTTATCGGCGGCCTCGGCGTTTACGAAAGCATTGCGGAGCGTCTCTCGGGGGCCCAGGGAGCGGACGCCGCAAAACGGATCCTGCTTGATCTGGAGCATCCGCCGCTTGGCAGCGAACCCGCGGACTTCCCCGCCTTTACCAAACTGCTCATGGAGCGTCTGGAGCAGAATCTCCCCGAAGAAACGGTGCAGCGCGTCCTTGCGGGCAACAACCACGGCATTCCCGCCGCCGCGTTTGACGAGGATAAAGAGCTCTATCTGGCTTCCGCCTCGATGGAAGCGTACCTTGCTGCGCATCACGAGCGGCAGGTTACGGAGCTGCAGCGCCACTGCGACGAAAATACGGTTTGGTACGAGCAGTCCATTTCGCAGGAAGTTGTGGACTTTGTCGCCGCCAATCAGGAAATCCAGTCCGCCGTGCTCAAAGACGGCGTGTTGTACACTACCAAGATCCCTTATGACCCCGTGCGGTATCTGGCGGAAAGCGACCCGGTCAAAAAGTGTTATTATGCCTGCCACTGTCCGTTTGTGCGCGAGGTAATTCAAAACGGCTTTCCAGTCGTTTCGGAAAACTGGTGCTATTGCAGCGGCGGTTTTGTCAAATATCCGTATGAGGTGCTGCTGGGGCGCAAGCTGGGCGTTCGACTGCTGCAGTCCGTGCTCCGCGGCGATCCCGTATGCCGGTTTGCCATTGATTTAACCGAAGCGTAACATCCGATTCTCAAATTTCTGTCAACTCTGTCAATTCCGGATCAGGTTTCACAGTGCTGTAACAACTCTGTCGATTCAGCCGAAAAATGCGATAAAAAGCGGGGCGCTGTCAACGCCCCGCTTTCTGATGTTTACGTTTGTCCGCGTTTGTTGCTACAGCCCGATCTTTCTCTGGAAGGCTTCGTTCATATCCTCCGGCACCAGCTCGCGCAGGACTTCCGCGCCGCGCAGCGTGATGACGATGGTGCGTTTGCGCATGCGCTTGCTGAGGTGTTTGGCAACGCGAATGGTTGCATATTCGCCGCCGGAAACCTGCTTGTCTTCGAGCTTGATGAGCAGCGTATCCTTTCTAAAGCGGATACGACGCATCGTGCGCAGCTTCTTCTCCTCACCCACGGCTTCGCCGAACACACGGATGGTTACGTTATTGCCGAGCAGCAGGAGAATCAGCAGCAGACCCGCAAGCCCGAGGCCGCCGGCAATCGCCGCAACGCCCCAGCCTGCGCCGACTTTGCGCAGCTGTCGGGCAACGATATCCCGCACGGTGACATGCACCGTCGTGGTGTAGATGTTGCCGTCCGCGTCCATCGCTTCCACGATATAATCGCCCGGGCCGACGTCTTCCAGCGTCAGCGTCTGCGACCATTCCTCACCCGGCAGGCGGATGTAGACAGGCGGTTCCGGAACATCCTCAACGATATCCTCGATATCGACAACCACATCGCCTGTTTCCTCCGCAGGCGCGGGCGTTGCCGCTGTGGCAGCCGCTTCCACGATGAACGGACCGAACGTTTCGTACGTCGTCAGCCCAAAGGCGTTCTTTGCGTACGCGTGGATATAATAGGTACCCGGTGCGCTCATTGTGATCGAACCGCTGTAGTTCTTGTACGACCCGCCCGGCGTGGCGCTCGACG
Source organism: Clostridiaceae bacterium (assembly GCA_039683415.1). Lineage (GTDB taxonomy): Bacteria > Bacillota > Clostridia > Christensenellales > CAG-138 > UBA7703. The sequence goes on along the minus strand of JBDKRL010000001.1, from coordinate 314,533 downwards.
AGAGCTGGTAGCCGCGCGCGGTCAGTTCGGATTCGCTGTCCGTAAAGCTCAGCGTTGCCGAAATCGCGCTCTGCGTCGTGTCGCCGATCCGATAATCTCCGCTTGCGCAGGTAATCACCGGCTTTGAGGTATCGACGCTTGCAACGGTATAGGTAAATGTCGTCTTGTTGCCGGCCACATCATAGAGCGTGAACGCAACCGAGCCGTTCTTCGAAACGGAATACTGCGGCGTGCCCTTTGCGGCGGTGCGGGAGCCATCCGGCAGGATCAGGTAGTCGTTTCCGCTGCCGCCGGGATCGCCCGCAAACGTCAGCGTCAGCACGATATTCGCGCCGGAAATGGTCTCGGTGATCTTCGGAACCGCGGGCGCCTGCTTATCCACACGCGCCAGATACGGGCCAAAGACCGCTGCGTTGTCAAACGCGTCCGTCGCGAGGATGTAGACGTTGTGCACGCCCGTGGTCACAACCGAGTTATCAGCGGCCGCGTATGCCGCGCCGTCCTGCGCGTACTGGAACGTAACGGGGTTGAGATCGTCCGCACTGACCGCCGTAACGGTGACGGTCTGGTTCGTCCAGACGCCCGCCGTGTAGGCGCGCCCGTCCGCCGTCTTCATGCTGACTGTCACGCTGAGCGGCGCGTCGCGATCCACGCTCATCGCTCCGGAATAGCCGTAATCCGTGACATACTCGCCATCCGTTGCCTTGACGCGGAACTTAAGCCCGTCGGTCGTGCCAACCGAGGAAGGAATCGCAAACTCATAGGTTGTTGCGGTCAGCCCCGTCTTTTCAACATGCCAGGTCTTGCCGTCGTAGTACTCAAGCGTGTAGCTCAGCGTGTCTCCGTCGATATCGAAGCAGGTCCACTCTACCTTTACGGTCGAAGAACCACCCGCGCGGTCGCCATCCTTGGGCGTGCTGACCACCGGAGTCTCAGGAGGATCATTCTTGGAATAGACGGTAACGCTGACCGTTGCAGAAGCGGAGGAACCGTGGCCGTCCGTCATGGTATAGCTGAAGCTGTCGCTTCCGTTATACGTATCTTCCGGCGTGTAGACAATCTTGCCGCTGACGATCTCCGTCGTGCCGTGAGAGGCGCTTCCCACGAGCGTAATGCGGTAGTCGCTCTTAAGATGCAGCGTGCCCTTGTTGAGCGTTGTATCGATATCCACATCCGTATCGTTGGCCAGCACGTCGATGGTCACCGGGTCTTCGTCCGTCGTGGTTGTGGAGTCGTTAACAGGCGCAACATCGTCGTTTACCTGACTGACGGTCACTGTGACGGTCGCGCTTGAAGTCAGTGCACCGTCGGTAATCGTATAGGTAAAGCTGTCCGGGCCGTTGTAGTTGGCGGCAGGTTTGTACTGTACGCGGCCTTTTTCAATGGCGACCGTGCCATGCAAGGCGGTTCCGACCAGAGAGATGGTCGGCGCGCTCTGCGGGGTCGTATTCAGCGTATCATCGGTATCGACATCCGTATCGTTCGACAATACGTTGAACGTATCGTCGCCATCCTCGTCGATCGAAATCGTGTCAGCATTCGCAACCGGCGGATCATTCACCGGGATGACCGTGATGGCAATCGTACCTTTTGCGAAATCGCCCGCTTTGTCCGTTGCCGTGTAAGTCAGACTGTCGCTACCGTTCCAGTTCGCATCCGGCGTGTAGCTGATCTGCTTGCCGCTGATGGTGACGGTTCCGTGCGCGGGTTCATCCGCTTCCGCAACTGAAATCGTCAGCACGTCGGAATCCGTCGCAATATCCGCATCCGCAATCAGCGAAGTAACGTCGATTTCCTTCTTCGTATCCTCGTTGGTCGAAGCCAAGCCGTCGCTTGCCGTTGGCGTGTCGTTGAGGGCGGAGACGGTCACGGTAATCGTCGCCGTGTCGGTCAGTCCTCCGGCATCGCGCATCTGGTAATCGATCGTGAACGAACCGTGGTAGTTCGCGCTCGGCGTAAAGGTAAGCGAGCCGCTGGCGTTGGTCTTAAACGTTCCCGGCAAACCCGACGTGCTGGTTGTGAATTCCACGAAATACAGCGTGTCGCCGGGGTCCTGATCCGTATCGTTTGTCAGAACATTCAGCGTAACGGCTTTGTCTTCTTCGGTATTCATTTCGTCGTTGTGCGCTACCGGCGTGTCGTTTTGCACCCCGACCGCAACGGTCAGCAAGCCGGTATCCGTCAGGCCTTTGCCGTCGCTGAGCACATAACCGATCTTTTGCGTGCCTACGAAGTTCAACTCCGGCGTGTAGGTGATTACGCCATTGAGTTCGGACAAATCACCCGTGTCGCCGTCGATGAAGTAATAGCTCGTGACCCGGAACGTCGATTTGCTGTGCAATTCGTCAATGTTCAGCGCTTCATCGGTATCCACGTCCGTATCGTTGGTAAGCACATTGACGCTGACCGGCGTTTCATCCGGCGTTTCTGCGCTGTCGGCCACCGCGTTCGGTGTATCGTTCACCTGCTTGATAGTAACAGAAACAGTTGCCGCAAAACGCGCCTCTCCGTCGTAACAGAAGTATTCGAACGAGTCGGGGCCGTTGTAGTCGCCCGTCGGCGTGTAGAGAATCTTGTTGTCCACAACCGCAATCGTGCCGTGCGCGGGTCCGGTCAGCGTGCCGTCGGTCAGCGAAACGTACAGTACTTCCGCACCGGGCGTGGCGTTCAGCGTCGTGTTCTGGTCGATATCGGTATCCCCGTCAAGCACGTCGATGGTGACCGCCGTGCCTTCGTTCGTCGTCGCGCTGTCCGCGTCGGGCACCGGCGAGTCGTTGACCTGCGTCACCGTGAACGTAATCGTCTTGGTGTCGCTGAGTTCGCCGTCGGATACGGTGTAGGTGAAGCTCTCCGTGCCGTTCCAGTTGGCAAGAGGCTTGTAGGTGATGTTCCCGCCCGTCACTGTTGCCGTGCCCTTGATCGTGCCCGGCGTGACCGTCAGCGTCAGCTCGTCACCGTTGGTCGCAACGTCCACGTCGCTCACAAGGCTCGATTTCAGGATCGTCTGCGTGTCGCTGTCCTCGACGATGGTGAGGGATTGATCGATCGCCACAGGCGTATCGTTGACCGCCGAAACGGTAACCGTGAATTTGATCGTTGTGACTCCCTCGTCGCCGTCCGTCACCTTCAGTGTGATCTCCGCGCTGCCGTTCTGGTTGAGCTTCGGGTCGACTTTGACCGTCCAGGCGCCGAGCGTCCCTTTTTCAAGGGTAACGCAGTCGCCGTCTACGAGCGATTCTTTCGAACTGCCAACGTATTCCACCAAGAGGTTACCCGCCGCTGTTTCCACGTCGCTGACGGTAAACGCGTCTTCGCCGTTGTCCACGTCCTCGGTCAGCGTCATTGCCGACGGCCCGTCCGCAAACTGCGGCAGGTCGTTGACGCTGTTGACGGTGACATACAGGTAGCCATCCGCAGTTCCGCCATTGCCGTCGACCATCGTATACCGAACGGTTGCAACGCCAAACCAGTTTTCCGCAGGATCAAAGATCAGCTCGTTGTCTGCCGTCAGTTCGACGGTTCCGCTGTCCTTTGTTTCAACAACCGCGTCGGTTACGTCGAACGAACTATGCAGGTGCAGCGCATTGATGTTAGTCGCCTCGTCCGTATCTACATCCGTATCGTTGTCAAGTACCGCCACCGCATCCGCCGTATTTTCCTCATCGGTCGTTACGGTGTCCTCAACCGTCACGGGATTGTCGTTGACCTGCGTTACCGTGATATCTACGGTTGCCGTCACCAGTTCGTCGCCATCGGAGCAATTGTACTCGAACGTGTCCGGACCGTTGTAATCGCCGTTCGGCGTGTACTTGATCTGACCACTCACGATCTCAATTGAGCCGTGCGCGGGCTGCACAAGGTCTTCCTCGGCAATGGAAATACTCAGAGACTCAGCCACATGCGCCGCGTTCAGCGCCGTGTCCTGATCGATATCCGTATCTCCATCCAGCACATCGATGGTAATCGGCGTGCCTTCTGCAGTTGTCTCGGTTTCGTCGTCCGGTACCGGCGCATCGTTGACCGGGCTGATGTTTACCGTAACGGTAGCCGCAGTCAGGCAAAGAGCGTTCAACTTGTCGTGAATCGTATAACTGAACGTTACGGGGCCGTTGTAGTCGCCCAGCGGGACGATCTGAACGGACTTACCATCCGCGCTCTTGGTTATCTCGGCGTTGGGATCGCTGTCCGTTACCGTGTTGACAAAGATTTCCTCTTCGGTTGGATTGGTCATCAGCTCTTCGTCGCGGTCGTTATAGAGCACGTCCAGCGTCGTCGTTTCGTCCTCGTCGATCGTAAACGTGTCGTTATACGCAACGGGAGCGTCGTTTACGCTGTTGACGGTAAAGGTGAGTTGATGCGTATCCGTCAGGCCGCCGGAGTCCTTGGCCGTAATGGTAACGGTCGTCATACCGTTCCACTTGAGATAAGGCTGAAGGTTGAGTTCACGGTTTGTGCCGCCGCTTGGCGCGGTAATCGTAATACCGTTCTTGAGCAGCAGACTGTTGCTGCTCTTTGCCGTTACGGCCACGGTGACGGTTTGGCCATTGCTCACGTCGCAGTTGTTATCCACATCGGTTACGATAAACGGAATCCCGTTCTGCGCAACCGTTTCGTTTACGGTATAGCTCGTTTCGCCGTAATACGTAATCACCGGCGCGTCGTTGACCGGGGTTACGGTGATATTGACCGTAAACTCGTAGTCCGTATTGCCGTAAGCGTCGTGTCCCTTGTAAACGAACGAATCCGCCGCGTTGCTGTTTTCATCCGTTATGTAGAAGATGGACTTCCCACCGTCGGCAATCCGCACGTCGCCATGCGTCGGATTCGTCGTAATCTCCGTTACCGTCAGGCTGTTCGCGCCGTCCACGTCGTCGTTGCCGAGCACGAGGAGTTCCTGTTCAACGTCTTCGGTCACGGTGTAGGAATCGTTGCCGTTGACGGGCGCGTCGTTGACGGAATTGACGGTCACCTTGAAGGTTTCCGTATCCGTCAGAATTCCGGTGCCGAGGTCCGTTACGGTCAGCGTAATCGTCGCTTCACCGTATTTATTGGCCGCAGGCAGTACCTGAACGGTGCGTTTGCTGCCGTCGGGATTATCGCTCGGGCTGGCGATGAGAATATTCGAAAGAGGTACAAGAGTCGTATTGCTGCTCGAAGCCGTGACCACAAGCCCGCTGTCGGCATCCTCTTCGTCTGTTACGGTAAAGGGTATCAGACCCGTTCCGTCTTCCGCATCCTCCGCGATATCGGTAACGTCCGCAATTTCGGAAATGACCGGCGCGTCGTTCACGGGAGTAACGGTAACCACAATGTTGGCCGAAGACGTTTTCGCTCCAACATCATCTTTCATTGTATATTGGAACGTATCCGTGTAATTGACCTTCGTATCCCGGTTTGCGTCCGGCGTGTAGATGATCGTCTGGCCGGAAACGGCATAGCTGCCGTACTGCGGATTCGAAACGGAAACGATGGAGAGCGTATCGCCTTCGTTTCCTACATCCGCATCGTCGTTATTCAGAACAGATATGGTTGCCGCATGGTTTTCGTCCGTCGTCGCGGAATCCGGTTTAGCCGCCGGATCGTCATTGACGGCAGTGACATTGAGGGTAAACGTATCGGAATCCGTTGCGTCGTTGGAATCCTTGACGGTTACCGTAATGGTCGAAGTCCCGTTTTTATTCAGGTTCGGCAGAATCGTAAACGAGCATGAGCCGTCCGCGCCGGGCGTTACCGTACGCGACGGAACCAGCGTCGTGTTCCCGCGCGTAATGGTCACACGAAGCGAGCTTTCCGCATCCTCTTCGTCGTAAACGGTAAATTGAATTTCGCTTGTTTCGGTATCTTCATACGTCGAAATATCCGGCAGTTCTGTCAGCGGTGCCGTCACGCGAATCTCCGGCGCGTCGTTGACAGGGGTTACGGTTACCGTAACCGTGAACTCCGCCGTCAGAGCGGGCGTGCCGCTATCGGTTGCGGTGTAGGTGAATATCTCGGTTCCGAACCAGTTCGCGTCCGGTGTGTATAGAATGTCCTTGCCGCCGTTCGTAATGGAAGCCGTGCCGTGTTCGACAATGCCAATGGCCGTGATGGTGATGTTCTCTACGTCCGGGTTGGTGGTTTCGTCGATATCGTCGTTTGCCGCAGCCTGAATGGTGACGCTGTGGTCCTCGGCAACCGTCGCGGTGTCGTCGCCGCCGCTGGGCGTGTCGTTGACGGCTGCAATCGTAACCGTCACCGTTGCGGTGTCGGTCCTGCCGTCTTCATCCGAAACCGTATAGCTGAACGTATCGGTGCCGTTCAGGTTGGCAGTCGGCGTATAGAGGATTTCCCCTTCAGAAATGACGGCCGTTCCCTTTGTTGGGCGCGTAACGGAAGCAATCGTCAGCGTGTCATTCGGCAGGTCGCTGTCCGTATCGTTACCCAGCACATTGATCGTAACCGCCGTGTCTTCATTGGTCGCGGCGGTGTCGCTGATCGCTTCCGGCGCATCGTTTTCCGGCTTGACAATCACGGTCACCATACCAAGGTCATAGTGGTTTTCGCTCTGGCCGTCGTCTGCGCGGAAGACGAACGTATCCGTTCCGTTCCAATCCGTTGTTGGCGTATAGGTATATGTGCCGTCCGTATTGATCTCCACCGCGCCGTGCGAGGGTGCGGTTTCGAGCGTGTAGGTCAGCGGATTGCTCTCTTTGTCCGTCGCTGTCAGCGTGGACGCAAGTTCGCCGTCTTCCTTGATCGTTTGTGTCTGATCTTCCGCCACCGGCGCGTCGTTCACGCCCGTAATGGTGATGTTGTACGTTGCTTCCGTAGTCAGCTGGCCGTCGCTGAGCAGAAAATGCACCGGAACCACGCCGTATGCGTCCGGATTCGAACGAACGGTGATGGTTTTATACTCGACGCCATTCGTCGTCAGCTTGATCTGGGAAGTCAGCAGAATCGCAGCGTTGTTCGACTGAATCGTAATCAGCAGGTTGCTGACTTTCGTTTCCGCGTCGCTGACGACAAAGTTGAACGACGCGGTCGAATCTTCGTCCATCGTCCAGTCACCGGGGTTGGTGGAATGCTTTGCAATCTCCGGCGCGTCGTTGACGGGTTTGATCTTTATGGAGACCGCCGCCGTGTCGGTGCCGTCCAGTCCGTCGCTCACGGTATAAGTGAACGAATCCGTGCCGTAATAATTCTCAGTCGGCGTATAGAGCAGGCTGGAGCCGTCCCTCGTGACCGTGCCGTGCGCGGGACTGCTAAACTCTTCCACCGAGAGCGTGTTGAGTTCCACATCCGTATCGTTGGCGAGTACGTCGATGGAAATCGCGTTGTCTTCGTTGATGATTTTTGAGTCGGCTACGGCGTTCGGCGGGTCGTTTTGGGGCGTAATGGTCAGCGTGGCGCTTGCGCTCGCGCTTGCGCCGTTTTTATCCATGACCGTATAGTCGAACGTAATATCACCCGAATAGTCGCCATTGCAGGAAACCGTAACGGTGCCGTCGCCGTTGTTGGTCACCGTGCCGTAGGACACGTTTTCGATTTTTACAATCTTAAGCGTTGTATCCTCAACATCCGTGTCGTTGTCGGTCAAGGGCATCGTCGCGGTCGTCTTAAGTGGGGTCGTATCACCCACTTCGGAAATGGCTTCCTTCACGGTTAAGGTGTCGTCTTTCGCCTCAGGCGTATCGTTGACCGAAACGACCTTGAGCTGGAACGCGCCTTCCGCCGTGAGTTCGCCGTCGCTGGCAATGATGCTGATCACCGCCGTACCGTACTCGTTGTCGTTCGGCACGACCGTAATCTTCATCTGTTCGCCGCTGACGTGCACAATCGAAATGCTGTTGATGAGTGTTTCGTTGTCCGAACTCAGCGTGTAGTGCGTATCGCTCGAAAGGTCGTTATCCACATCGTGCACCGTGAGCAGCACGTTGGCGGGCGTATCTTCGTTGGTCGTCTGATAATAGGAGAGATTCTGTATCTCCGGCTGATCGTTGACGGCGATCACCTGGATATCCGCCGTCTGGCTCGCGCTGAGCTTGGCCGTCGTCTGATCCGTCAGCGTATAGGTAAACGAATCTTCGCCGTAGAAATCCGCATCCGGATGATACACGATAATGCCGCCGGAGAGGATCTCCACTTCGCCGTGGTCAGGCTCGTCGCCTTCGAGAACGGCAAGCGTCACCGAGTCGCCGTCCAGTTCGCTGTTGGAGCGCAGCACGCTGATTTTGACGGGAACATCTTCATAGGTCGTCGCGTTGAGCTGGCTGACCCCGGGCGCGTCGTCCACAGGCGTAATGGTAAGTTTAATCGTCCGTTCCGCCGCATCCAGCCCGTCGCTCACGCCAATGACAAGATCCGCGGTTCCGTTGACGTCGTCCAGCGGAAGTACGGTAACCTTTGCTCCGGTTTCGGTGAGCGTAACCGAAGTCTGCACCTGGAACGGCACCGTGGCTCCGGTCACAGGATTGGTCACATACGCGTAGAAATACAGAGCGTCTCGCGCGCAGTCGACGTCGTGGTAATCCACATAGAACACGGCTCCCGTTTCGGAATCTTCCTCGCAGGAAGCGGTGGTCGGCGCGCTGTCGATGACCGGCGCGTCGTTGACGGGGTAAACGCGCAAATACAGGTAATTCGAGCTCGTTTCTCCGCCGCCGTCCTGGGTGACCGTGTATTGCACGGTGAGAGAACCGTTGGCGTCAGCCGCGGGAGTAAAGCGTACGGTGTCGTCGTCCTGAACGGTCAGCGTGCCAAGAGCGGTGGAAGTTTCGCTGAGCGTTAAAGTATACTCGACAAGGTTGGGGTTATGGATCGACAGGTCGATATCCGCCGCAGCCGAATCTTCCATGCAATAGAAGCTCCGCCCGTAGGTGTACAGAGAACTGTGGAACACTACGCCGATATGCACGGTTGCTTCGTCGCTCCTGTAGTCTCCCTCAGCGCTCGTGCGGTCGATGATGCGGTAAGTAAACGAATCCGCGCCGTTGTCCTTCGGGGAGACGGAGGTGCGGGTGTAGGTAACAACGCCGCCTGAGAAGGAAACCGTGCCGTAGAGCGGCTGATTTACGATTTCGAGCAGATAAACCGTATCGCCTTCCGGATCGTAATCGTTGCTCAGAACATTGATACTGTCAATTCCGGTTACGCCGACTTCATTTGGCAGCGCGAGGTAATCGTCCCACGCAACCGGCGCGTCGTTGACAGAAGCGATCGTGAGTACCGCTGTGGACGTTGCATAGGCGCGTCCGTCCGTAATCTGGTAGCTCAGCGTTTCCGTGCCGTACCAGTTGTAGTACGGATAATAGGTATAGGTCGTTCCGCTCCTGAGCAGATACCCGTGAGACGGCGTTGAGACATAGTTCACCCAGAACGTGTCGCCGTCCGGGTCGCTGTCGTTTTCGGTCAGGTTCAGAACCTTGGATCCGTCTTCATTGAGCGAAATTTCGTCCGCAATCGCTATGGGAGCGTCGTTTTGCGGCAGCACGCGCAGCGTGAACGACGTGCTGGTGCTCAAAAGAGCTTTGTCGGTTGCCGTCACGGTAATCGTCACGTTGCCGCTTGCGTTCGCTACAGGCGTCAGCGCAAGCCGATAGGTTCCATCTCCGTTGTCGCTTACGACTGCAGTACTGCTATTGACAAGCAGGATGGAGTCGTCGCTTGAGGAGACGGAAATACTGATTACATCGCCGTAATCTTCGTCCTCGACGTTATAGGCAATACCCGATACGGTCTGGTCTTCCTCGGTTACCTGATCCGAAATGGCGGAGATGGCCGGCGCGTGGGAAATGCTGTTGATATGCAGCGTAACCGTGCCCTCAGCCGTCTGCGTGCCGTCCCAAAGCGTATAGGTAAACGTTCCGGTTCCGACTTCGCCGATTGCGGAATAATAGGTGAACAGTTTTGTGTCTTCGTTATAAAGGAGCGTTCCGTTGAGCGTCGAGTCGTCAAACTCCTTTATGGTGAGCGTGTCGCCGTCCACGTCGTGGTCGTTAAAGAGCGTGGAGAACACACGCATGCCGGAAAGCGGAACATACACGTTGTCGGCAACCGCAATGGGCGCATCGGGCTGCGCGCTGATCACGAGCGGAACGCTCGCATAGGAACTGGCCGATCCGTCGCTGACCGTGATGATGATATTAACCGTACCGTAAGCATCCGCGGCGGGCGTCACGGTGATATCCGCCGTACCATTGCCGTTGTTGACGATGTCTATGTTATCCGACGGAACCAGCGCGGCATTATCACTGCTGCCGATGAGAAGCAGCGAACCGGACGCGGTTTCCATGTCTTCAATATGGACGCGGATGCCGGTAGTTACCCCGTCTTCGTTGACGGCATAACTGCTTTCGTAAAACGAAATCGTCGGCGCGTCGTTGGCGGCTCTGGCCGTAAGGGTGCAGGTTCCGGTGGATGTCGTCGTTCCGTCGCTGACTCGATAGGTAAAGCTGTCCGTTCCCTCATAGTCCGCAAGCGGCGTATAGAGTAGCGAGGTGACCGGATCTCCAACGGTTTCGAGCGTGCCAACGGAAGTCGTCGTCACGATTCCGGCAAACGTCAGCGTGTCGCCATCGGGATCGGTATCGTTGCCAACCAGCGAACTCAGCGAAATCGAAACCGTTTCCGCATCTTCATCGTAGGAGATCGAATCAGCTTTTGCCGTCGGTGCGTCGTTGACTTCCGCAATGTGGACAACCACCGTTTGGACGACCGTCGTAAACCCGTCGCCCAGCGTCAGCGTCAGCGTCACATCGCCGTTCTGGTTTGCCAGCGGCGTAAGCAGAACGGAAACCGTGTCCGAAGCGTCGCCAAGACCGGAAACCGAAATGTTTTCGTTGGGCAGCAGCTCCACGGCGGATTCCGGCGCTGAAGCCTGCAGCATCAGACTGTCGGCAGGCGTTTCCACATCCGATATCGAAAACGTAATCGGCGCATTGACGCTGTCCTCGTCGATGGTGTATTCCGCGTCGAGCCCTACGAATTTCGGATCGTCCGGCACGGCGGACACCTTCACCGTAACGGTGGCGGTTGCGGGCTCTGCCGATGAATCCTGCATGGTATAGGTAAAGCTGTCCTCGCCGTAGAAATCCGCGTCCGGCGTATAGAGAATCTGCCCGTTCTTCACTTCTGCGGTTCCGTTGGAGCAGTCTCCACACGAAAACAGCGAAATCGAATCCCCCGAGCCGGTTGTGACGTCGGTATCGGAATCGTTCGACAGCGCGTCGATATAAACGTAGGAGTCCTCCGCGCAGGTCGCTTCGTCCGGCTGAGCGGTGGGCGCGTCGTTGACGTTCGTCACAGTGACGGCAACCTCCGCCGTATCGGTTCCGCCGTGACCGTCGGAAATCGTATAGCTGAAGGTATCATCGCCTACATAGTTTTCATTCGGCGTATATTTGATCTGCCCAAGCACCACAACGGCGGTGCCGTGAGACGGCTCGGTAACGGAATCAATCGTCAGCGTGTCGCCATCCGACGCGTCGGTATCGTTTCCCAAAACGTTGATCTTGAGATTCGTATCTTCCGCCAGTGTAAAGCCTAAATCTTCATTCGCGATAGGTGCGTCGTTGACCGCTTCGATCGTGACGGTAAACTGATCGCTCACGGTCAGTTCGCTTGCATCCGTCACCGAAACCGTAATCGTAACAGGCCCGCCGGACTGATCGGCAACCGGCGTAATCGTTAAGCTCGCCGTCCCTTCGCTCTTGATTACCTCGACGGAGCTGATCAAGCTCGGGTCGGATGCGCTTGCTTCAATAATAAGATCGTCCAGGCTCGTCTCCGCGTCCGAAACGGATATCGGCACGATCAGCGGAACATCTTCCTCCATCGTCGTGTTCGCAATATCCGTCAGCGTTGGTTTCGTGCTGAGCACGACTAAGCTTGTTGCAACGTTGCCCGCGTTATCCGAAACACAGATGGTGTAATCTCCGCCGCTGGTAACCGTAAACGTCCCGTCGACAATATCGGTCCCGCTGGCAAGGACGCTCGGAGCGTCCAGATTCCCCGCGGCATAGCGAACCAGATTGAGTCCGCTGAGGCCGCCGTCGCTGTAGGTAACGTCGACGGTGCAGGAGCCAGCGCCAACTTCCTTTGTCACTTCGCTGATGGTAGGCGCAATCTTGTCAATCGACGCGTAGCGCTCCACGCTGCCGGAGGTATTACCCGCAGCGTCCTTCACAGCAAGACGGAGCGTAAACCGTCCGCTTTCTGTCAGTTTAAACCCGGCGGGCAGCGTCTGCCAGGAACCGGTTCCGATTTGGTAAATAAAGGTTTCCGGCGCGGCGGTGCCCCAGGAAAGATCCGGCAGATTCAGCGTTACGTCCTGATTGGTCCAGGCATCCGTCGAGAGCGTCGCGCTCGTCGGTGTCGCCGGCGTAATCTTGTCGATATTGTTGACAGTCTTGTCTACCGTCTCAGACGTTTTGCCCGCGTAGTCTTTGCTGTATGCCTGATATCGTGTACCACTCGTGGTAGCGGTCGTCGTATAGGGGGACGTTGACGAAACCATCGTGCCGTTGACATAGATACCTTCCAGCCCGCTGTCGCCATCCGCCGCCGTAACGGTTACGGTGACGTTGCCGCTGGTCCAGTCGGTGTTGTAGCTCACGTCGCAGGTCGGCGCCGCCGCGTCGTTGATCTTCAGGCTCGGATTGGAAAAGACGACCGTGTTGTCGCCGCTCGTGCTGGTACCTGTTAAATAGATAAAAATCCCGCGCGTACCATGGGGAATGGACGCATGGGAAGATAACGTTTCGCTGCCGGAAACGGCCGTGTCCGTTTTTTGCAGCGTCACCGGCGAACCGATCACAGAGTCCGGATCCGCTTCGCTGCAGAATAGGATTTCAACGGTTGGGACGTCGTTTTCCTCTCCCGCCGTTTCCTCATCGGCGACGGTGGTCACAACTGAAAAGCTGATTTCAAGGCCGTCCAAATCGACTGAGGTCGATATATTGTGACCAACCTCGTCCAGAGCGATGTAGCCCACCGCCGACCCGCTTGCGCTTGTCATATGGACGGTTGTGCCATCCAGCGTCGCACCGGAAATCGCATAGGCGAACGTGTTGGTCGAAACGTTCTCACTGCTGAACCCGCGGAAGTAGAACGAACTGCTATCCGATTCCGCCTTCGCGCTCGTTGGGAACCAGAAGCTTTGTGCGACAAGCAAGACACACACGAGAATTTGAACGAACTTCTGACCGATCCGCCTTAATTTCCAGTTTCTGCTAGTCGGCATGTACTGTTTCCCCCGTCTGTTACATTTCATTTCCGTTTTTGTATTCGTTGTTGTTACTGAATTCAGCTAAAAATTGTCCGGCCATCTCACATTCGGTTCGCTGACCGACTGGGTACGGATACACCCGGCGCAGTGTAATTTTTTAGTCAAAAACAATTCAAACACGGTTTTCCGTTTCAAATGACTAGCGGAAATCCAGCGATGTTTGAATGCTCGTTTTGTCTCCGCAAGGCGGAAACGCGTGTATAATACCGTACTTATGCGGCTTCCCGCATTTTTGTTTGGATTGAGTATACCGCGTTATATGAATAAAAGTAAATAGCAATTCATGAATTTTTTGCGAATATGCGAGTAAAAATGCATATGTTTTTTCGGGTGAGCAATTTATTTTTTATGAAATATGCATTTTTGTGCTCTTGTCGTTCTGCCCGGCAGACGCCGAAGCGAAGATGCCGCCGCTGCCGTGCTCTTCCGTTTCACTTGCGGGCAACATAAATAGAGCGCCCGCTTTTCTATACGGAGCGCACTGCAAAAGTGATATTGATTTGTTACATCGTATCAGATGCTGCCTCTCACTAAAACTCAAATTGCCATTCTGCGCGCGTCCTCAGCTCTTTTTGCAATCGCTGCAGATGACATTTTTACCGCTGTGTTTGCCTTCATACATCAGAGAATCGGCCTTACAGAGAATGGTTTGGAAGCTGTCGCCCGGTTCCATCTCAACAATGCCGCAGCTCCAGGTGATTTTGATGTTTGCCACAAACGACTGCTCGTCCACGGAAGCTTTCATGCGCTCCATCAGCGTAACGGCGCTGGCAAGCGACGTATTGGGCAGCAGCAGCACAAACTCGTCCCCGCCCCAGCGCGCCAGCGTATCCGAACTACGCAGCTGCCGCTGAAAGAGTTTGGCCAGATTCACCAGAATCGTATCTCCAACCGCATGTCCGTAGCGGTCGTTGACGCCCTTGAGGTTATCCACGTCTACAAACGCCAGTGAAAGCGGCATATCCTGACGTCTGCAAAAGTCCATCCATCTGCCCGCTTCTTCTTCCAGCCGGAACCGGTTGGCGGTATCCGTTAAAAAGTCGGTGGAGCTCATGTGCTCCAGTCTGCTTTTTGCAATGTACTCGCGGAACTGATGCCGCTCCGTACTGGCTGCGGAAATGGCGCAGAGCGCGATGGCCGTTGGAACATACACCAGCGCCGCCCAGTACTGGACGGCATCAATCTCCGCCGTATGCAGTTGCGCGCAGATAAAAAACCCCGCCGAGCCGATCAGCGCAAGCGCAACGGAGCTGCCTGTGCGGTTGGGAATGAGAAAGATCACAAGGATATAGATAATGAAGCCAAATGCCTGAATCAAGAAGTCAAACCGGTCGTATTGCATCATGACGAAGAGATAGATTGCCAGCGCGATCGCTTCGGCAGCGGTCACAAGCAATGCAAACAGCCGGAAAGAATGCAGCTTCTCTGTTTTGATCACGGTAGCGATCATCAAAACCGTATAGGCGACACGAATGATGACGACGATGATGCTCTTCTTCAGTTCACCAATCAGAAGCCAGTCGGGTACGATGAGAGCAAGGTTCAGTACACCCGCTACAATCGCAAAAATCCGAATGAGCTTCTTCGATAGCTGTAATTTGTAGTCGTCATACGCCGCGTGCGTGATTTGACCTGCGCGCGTGCCCGTTTCGAGTTGTGTCTTGTCCAATTCGAATCACCTGTTAACAGCATGCTGAGGAACGTACAGAAAAAACAAGATGTGCGTATCGTCAGCGCATACGCTGTATATACGACCCATCTTTTCTCTATTCTACACCAATGAATTGTTATTTCAATATATTTCAGCAAAATTTTAGCTCATTTTATGAATCGAGCTGCAAAAGTGAGCGTTTCCCCCGCTTTCGTGCTCTGATCTGTTCATTCGCATGCCGCTTTTTGCTGATAACCACTCGCCCGCCGTGATAATTCAGGGAAGACGCATTTGTTCTGTTTCCGGTAGATGAACAAGTTTTCCCAGTCAGTGTTGTTTATTGCGCACCTCGTTTTTACCTTGCATGGTGTTTCCAGCAAGTCGCTTCTTTCAAATCGCCACGTTGTCGCACTGTTCACGCGTGTTTATATATTATCTTGGCTTGTGGCTGGCCAGATATCGTTTCATGCACGCGCTGCCGGAAGTTTTCTGTCGATATCTGTGTTACCACGCGTGGTGTGTTATGTAAAATTAAAAAATGCGCTCCTGATCGAGCGCATTGCTGTTCATTGTGAATCGGATTTTGTTGTTCCGCCGGAATCAGCGGAAGAAGATCGGATTATGCCTCGCCGGCCTTTGGATCAGCCGGTTCAGCAGCCGCGCTTTCGTTTTGCGACTGTTCGCCACAGCGCGTCATTTGAAAGCAGAGCAACGCAACTCCGGCGCAGAGCACAATATCCCCCACGCTCGCAAACCCGATTGGCAGTCCTGCCGGTCCAAAGCGCAGGATGTCGCCAAGAAACGGCAGCACGGTTTGGGGTGTAATGGCGGCGTAGGCATAGATCTTTCCGGCAAGCAGCAGTCCTATCCTTGCGGCGTCATTTCCCATCAGCGAAGCGGCCACCGGCATGCATCCGCCGTTGAGCAGGATGACGACAAAGTTGGAAAACGCGCCAAGAAAAGCCAGCAGTGGCCAGAGTCCGTGCCTGGCGTTGCGCAGTAAAAACAGAAACACCAGCGCATACTGCAGAATGCAAACCGTTTCCGCCAGCGTCTGCGGCTCCAGAAGCCAGGCCGCTCCCGCCTTGAGTAAAAGCGCCACGATCGGTAAAACCGCTCCGTAAAGCGGATACCTTGCGCAGCGCCTGATCTTACCGCCGCTTGCCAGTCCGAGGATGACCCCCAATGCCGCCGCGACGAGCAATATCATACGGCATAGAGCAGAAGCGTTTCTGCTTCCTCCATGCGAAGCTGAGGCTCAATAGCCATGAATACCTTTACAACCTTGGGATCCAGCTGGGTTCCCGCGACATCTTCGATGATCTTTCGTGCCTCATCCTTGGTCATACCCTTGCGGTAAGGCCTGTCGGTAATCATCGCGTCGTAGCAGTCCGCAACCGCCAGAATCGCCGCCGAGAGCGGCAGTTCGCCCGCCGCGGGCCCCTCTTCGGGATACCCGGTTCCGTCGAATCTTCTATGATGATACAGCACCGCGTCATTGACCGCTTGCGGCAGGTTGATACTCTCGATAATCCTTCTGCCAACCACGGGATGCTGTTTGATGATATCGTACTCTTCCTTGGTGAGCGGGCCGGGCTTTCTTAAAATCGCGTCGTCCACGCCGATTTTTCCGGTATCGTGCAGCAGTGCCGCCATCGTTACCTGATCGGTAAACCGCTTGGGGCATTTCAGCGCTTTGCAGAGCGCATTACTGATGTAGGCTACGCGCTGAGAATGCCCGCGCGTGTATTGATCCTTTGCCTCGATCGCTTCCACGAGGGACGCGATGGTACGCAGAAGGATCGTATGGCTGTCCAGATAGATTTTAAACGAATACCGCGCCAGCATCAGCGGCGCCATAAAAAGAACCATCCAGAGATACGCGTTGGACTGGGTCAGGATATAACCGATCAGCAATCCGAGCGGAATGGTTGCCACGATGTTCGGCAGGATACCGCCGATGTTATCCCGCAGCAGCACAAAAAAGTTCCCTTTTTCGCTGAGCTTGTAATATAGGATAAAAAAGACCAGATTGACGAAGATTGCCACACACGAAAAAACGACCGCACCGAAAACGACACGCCAGGCAAATACCTGACCGCCCGCATTCGGAACGATCCAGTTGTAGAGTATGCCGCCGATCCAGTTAGAGACGAGAACATTGGAAACGTTAAAAAGCTCTTTTAACGGTGCACGCGCCCAGGGAGAATAATACTTGCGTGTTTTTGTGTCCTGCAGAAAAGCCAGCACGGTCGACATGGCAAACAGCACAATCGAAAGTGCAACACCCTTTGTCACCACGCATGCAATCACCGCGACAAAACTGATCTCCATCGTTTTGTCGGCCGTGATATAGATGGGCAGCATGTGGCATAGAAGCATGATCACGAGCATGACCGCGCTGTAGATAACCATGCTCAGTACCATTTTCGGGTCTGTAAAGAGCGCGATGGATTGGTATACGCTGATACCAAACACCCCGATGCCAAACAGACTGATCAACGTCGTGTAAACTTGCTGCTTCTTCATTCTACGCCCTCATGCCGTAACCCGCGAGGCGGGTAAAACATTAACAGGTCCGGCGGAGAGATCCTTTAGTTTCCTTTAACGTTCTACCCGTCTTATCTGACGAAGAAGTACGCGCCGCTGGACAAAACCAGAGCCGCAAGGGAAGCAAGCGCCATGATGATCTTTTTCATTGGATATAGCCCTCCTTCTTTAGGACTCTGTTCGCCGCTCGTTGAACAGGCTATATCCGCTACGCTATTGCCGGACCTGTTAAGTTTTCAAGATGCTTTTGTTTTAAGCTGTTAGTCTTTAAACTGTCATTCTTATCATGAATACAATATCAAACAGATGTTTCTGCCGTTTATCCGGCAGAGTTCTGGAAGAATTTACATCTCCTGCGTATAGATTTCAAGCTTGCGGTTGATCGCGTCCAAAACGCTCTGCACAACCGCCGCGTCCGCATCCGCTTCCGCATACACCGCTCCGATGAGCGGCGTCAGATCCGGCACGCAGAAAATCTGCGTAATCACGATGGGCCGCCCGTTGGAGCGCACCAGTTCCGTGCTGGCAAGTTCGAAAAACGTAGTCCCGCCCGTACAGGCTTTTACCGCGTCCAGCGTTGCCTGGGCAATGGAACGCATTCTGGAAAACTGAAACGATCCTCCGCGCGCGGAACCCGTAAACTGTTCGGTATCCCGCCGCAGTGTAACGGCGACTTCGACATTTTTATCGGACGTATGCACGTCGATGCCCGCATACGTCAGCCGGAAGCACATGCCGGACATCACGCTTGGCGCAATCTGCGCCACGCTGATGATGCGGTAGTCCACCTCGACGCCATACCGCGCGGTGATGGCGGACTGCACGTCGCGAACGAGCGACTTGCCGTTGCGGCGGCTGCTTGCCAGAACGTGGATTTCCTGCGGTTCCTGCGCGTCGGAAAACACGACATGGGCGGCGTATACGCCGTTCAGTTTCGAAATCAGGGATTGCCATTCGGCAGCGGTGCCGTACAACGCGTCCATCGTATTTCCCTACCCCGTCTCAATTTATTGTATCTGTTGTCCGTTCATGCAAGTTTATGCCATCTTCATACATTATAACTGGTTGCATATGCGAGTGCAAGGAAAAGGTATGCCGCTTTTCCGCGCTTAGAATGCGCAGAGGAAAGGCTGTTTTTTGCAGGTCGGGTCAAAGATTCTTTCGCGGCCGGACGTTTCATTTGTTCGAATTCCCGCCTGCAAAAGACAAAACGATTCACAAATCCAATATGTCCGATTATGGGTAACCGACAGCTCCTGCCGGCAGCGTTTATTCGAAATAAAAGTCGGAACTCAGTCGTTTTTCAGCAGTTTATCGCTGAAGTAGTAGCGTCCCCGGCCTTTTGTGCCCGCTCCGTACTGGATGCAGCGCTGCGGGCAGCGGTTGATGCAGGCTAAACACTGTGTGCAGTGCTTTTTCACCCAAACCGGCTTTCCGTTCGCCATTTCAATCGCGCCAATTGGACAAACGTTCCGGCATAAATTGCAGCCATTGCAAGTATCTCCTGCAGTAAATGGTTTTGTTCTCCGCGCAAAGGCGTTGAATGCAGGACGCGCTATCCCCGTTTTCAGCCCGGCGAACGAACCTGCATGTACGCTGTATATACGCTCTTTTGCCAGAATGCGAGAGGCGATTTGTTCTACAAGCGTGCCTGCGGCTATTGTTTTGCGTTTTGCCGTTTCCTCGCTGTCCACGTCGAACATGGGAATGTAATTATTCGGCATGGATATGGAAAAAGCGCTCTGGAAAGGAAAAATTTTCCAAAGGCGTTTCATGGCGTTTCCCGCCTCGTCGCCGCAAGTGCAGACGGCAAAAGCGTAGCTGCCCTGCGGAACATGGAGAAGCTTGCAGAACCGTTCTACGATGAGCGGCGCGCCCCACGCATAAATCGGGAATACGAGTCCGACCTGCTCGCCTGCCTGCGGATTCACCGCCGCGGGGTTTTGCTTGAGGAGCGCGGCGATGCTCTCAACGCGCTCGCCGGTCAGCGTCGCGAGACGTTCAGCAGCCCATTTGGAATTTCCCGTGCCGGAAAAATAGTAAATCATGCGCTGCCCTCAAAAATACTGCTTTATTTTCTTTAGAGTATACCACAAGTTACCGTGTAACGTATCCGGCATATTTGCTTATTTTAAAAGAATTTCACGTTTGATTGTCTGTTTTTTGTTGATCCGTTTCGACAAACGGCAAAACCTGCTGAAACCGCCGTTCAGCGAATACAGCAACGCCGCCGGATAACCCCGGCGGCATTGCTCATTCAGTCAGCGCGTTTTCAACGGCGCTCAGACGTCTTCCCTTTTGCGCTTTCTGCCGAAGCAGTCCAACCAGATGATGCCGACAATCACGACGCCCTGACAGACCTGCTGGAGGTAGGGCGCTATTCCGAGCATGTTCATGCAGTTGGCCAGCAGCTGCAGCACCATCAAGCCCACAAAGCTCTGCGGAATGCCGCCGACGCCGCCGGCAAACGATGTTCCGCCAACCACGACGCCGCAGTTGACCATCAGCGCCGTGTCGTCGCCATAGATGCTCGAGCCCGTGTTGAGCTTGCTGGAAAGCAGTACGCCCGCGAGCGCCGCCATGGCTCCGCTGATGACGAATGCCGCCCATTTGGTTGTAATGACCTTGATGCCGGAGTATTTGGCGACCTCATAGTCGCCGCCGATGGCGTACAGGTTTCTGCCGAAGCTCGTAAAGCGCAGCAGGGCGAACACGAGCAGGCCGAACACGATCATGATCACCGCGAGATTCGGTATCACGCCGCCGATTTTTCCGTTGGCGAGCTTCATATACTCCATGTTCGTGCAGGAAACCGGGTGTGCGTCCGTGAGCTGCTGGCAAATGCCCTTGATCAGCATGCCCATGCCGAGGGTGATGATGAAGGCTTCCGTCTTCTGCTTCACCACGAGGAACCCGTTGATAAAGCCGACCACGGCGCCAATGAGAATAGAAAGAACCATGGCGAGCCACATATTCATGCCGCCGTTCATCATCTGGATGGCCGTGATGCCCGAAAGGCACATCACCCCGCCGACGGAGAGGTCGCACCCCGCCGCGATGACGGTGAGCGTAACGCCAAAGGCGATAATCTCATTGACCGCCGCATCTTTGAGCACACTAAGGAGGTTATAGGACGTATAGAAGTTGGTTTTGAAGAAGAGCATCACGACCAGCATGACAAGGATGGCCACGACCGCCTTCTGCTTGGTCACGGCACGCAACGCGCGCCTGCCGAAACTTTCTATCGTAGTTTGCATTCCGTTTCCCTCCTACTGTTCTTTCCGGTTGTCCAGCCAGATAGCCAGAACCAGAATCGCGCCCTTGAGCACAACCTGCAGATAGGCCGAAACGCCGAGCAGGTTCATGCAGTTGGACATCAGCGTGATCAGCAGCACGCCGAGCACCGTGCGCAGCACGCTGCCTTTGCCGCCCTTGAGGGTCGTACCGCCGACCACAACCGAAAGGATTGCGTTGGTTTCGTAGTTTTTGCCGATGATCGGCGCCGCGGTGGTGATGCGTGAAAACAGAACGACCGCGCCGACGGCGGACATCAGCCCGCAGATGGTGTAGATCAAAATCACGCTGCGCTTGATCGGAATACCGGAAAGCTCGGCAGCGACCTTATTGCCGCCGGTATAGCTGATGGAGCGCCCGCTGTAGGTTTTATTGTGAAAGACCCAGAGCAGGAACAGGCACACCAGAAAGATCAGAAACGAAACCGAGAAGATGCCGACCGTGCCGGAGCCGATGGCGGCAAAGATCGTCTGCGGCGTAGTCAGCCATGTCATGTGCTGCGTGCTGCCGCCCGTATAAATCAGCGCAACTGCGCTGTAGACCGCGCTCATGCCGTAGGTGATAAAGAGCGCCTCGGCCTGCGTCAGTGCGCCGCAGCTGATGAGCAGCATGCTGTTCAAAAAGCCCAGGAATGCGCCGAGGATGATGCCGACGATCAGCGCGTTGACCTGCCCGATCGGGTCGATGAGCGACACGGTGACAACCGCCACCAGCGAAATGAGCCCCGCAACCGAGAGGTCGATAAACCCGCCGATGATGACGAACGTCATGCCGAGGGAAACGAAGCTCAGCGGACCGAACTGGCGCATGATGTTGGTGAGGTTCTCGCTGGTGAGAAACTTCGGCTCAACGATGATCGTGATGATGACGAGCAGCACGATGGCAACGAGAACCAGATAGTTTGTCAGAAACTTCTTCAAATCGAATCGTTTTGTCATATCGTTTCCTCCCGTCATCCAATCGCGCTGTCCATGATCGTCTGCGCGGAAACCGTTTCGGGGTTGAATTCACCCGTAATGCGCCCTTCGCAGATGGTCAAAACGCGGTTGGACATGTTCAGCACTTCCGGCAGTTCGGAAGAGATCATGATGATCGACCCGCCGTTTTCTACAACCTGCTTCATGAGCACATAGATTTCGTACTTCGCGCCAACGTCGATGCCGCGCGTGGGTTCATCCATAATCATGATCTGCGGATGAATCTCCAGCCAGCGGCCTACCACGCACTTCTGCTGGTTGCCGCCGGAGAGGCTGAGCACCGGCGTCTGCGCGGACGGCGTTTTGATGCCGAGGTTTGTAATCTGCCGCTCGGCGATCTCCTTTTCCTTGGAAGAGTCGACAAAGCCGAAATGCGTCATTCTGTCGAGGCTCGCCATGACGATGTTCGACTGCACCGAAAAACGCAGCACCAGACCCTGAAGCTTGCGATCTTCCGGCAAAAGTCCGATGCCGAGTTTCTTTGCGTCAGCGGGCCGTTTGATGCGCACCGGTTTGCCGTTGATGAGCACATGGTGACCATGCACTTTGTCCGCGCCGCAGATAGCGCGCACAATCTCCGTGCGCCCCGCGCCAACCAGTCCGACCAGCCCCAGAATTTCGCCTTTGTTAAGCGTAAAGGAGATGTCGTGGAGCTTGTGGGTATTGATCGAACGAACCTCCAGCAGCGTTTCGCCAACGCAGTGCGGCCGTTCGGGGTACTCGTGTTCAATCGAGCGGCCAACCATCTTGGTGATCATGTCCGCGCGGGTCAGATTCCCGACCGGCTGGGTATCGATCACGTGTCCGTCGCGCATGACGGTGACGATATCGCAAAGCTCGAAGATTTCATCGAGCTTGTGGCTGATGTAGATGATCGAAACACCCTTTTCACGCAGGTCGTGGATGATCTTGAACAGCTGTTTCAATTCATCACTGGTGAGCGAACTGCTCGGTTCGTCCATGATGATGAGCTTGGATCTGAACGAGAGCGCTTTGGTGATTTCCACCATCTGCTTTTCGGCGGCGGAGAGGTCGCCAACCAGTTTGCGGGTGTCGATTGTGCAGCCGATGCTGTCCAGGAGTTTCCGCGCCTCGGCGTGAGAGCCGCGCATGCCGCCCATTTCCCGGAAGCGTCCAAGAAAGATGTTTTCGCCCACACTCATGGTATTGACGAGGTTGAACTCCTGATAGATGATGCTTAAACCCCGGTTGAGCGACTCAATCGGCGTTGTATGATCTATCGTCTCCCCGTCGAAGACTACCGTGCCGGTGTCCTTTTCGTATACGCCGGAGAGGATTTTCATCAGCGTCGATTTACCGGCGCCGTTTTCTCCGACGATACCGTGAACTGTCCCGCGGGCGATCTCAATGGAGACGTTGTCCAGCGCCTTGACGCCGGGGAACGATTTGCTCACGTCCCTGATGGAAAGGATGATTCCCGAATCCTTCTTTTCCACTCCGCCATTTCCCCTTTCGAATGATGATCCGTTTATATTTCACTCTCTGGCCGCAGACGCGGCAGAGCGAGTTTGCTTGCTAATCCATATATATCTGTTGTTTTTCTCTGAAAACCCTGACAGAACGGCTTATGCCTGCCGTAAAAAACCTGTATCGCGCTTGCTACGAAGCGTTTCGGCTGCTGTAATGCTATTATACTAAATTTACAAGTCCGGCTACAAGCCGAAACGATTGCATTTGTCCCGACAGCGGAGGGCCGCCCGGCATTTCCAGCCGGGCGGGCCCCCGTTTGTTTGCCTAGTCCGGACTTACCACTCCGGGTACGGGAAGGTGTCGATGTTCTCGGCAGTGACGACGTCGAGCGGGATGAAGTTGATCGCTTCAAACGTGCCGCCGGTCAGCATGGCCTTGGCGCATTCAAGGGACTTGATGGCCATGTTCGTGAAGCTCTGGCCGATGCAGACGGACTGCGTGCCCGCCTTGACCTGGTCGTAGCCCGCGCGGCAGCCGTCAACGGCAACCACGTACACATCGGTCATGCCGGCGTTCTTGAGCGCTTCGAGAACGCCCGTTGCGCCGTTATCCCAATGGCAGAACACACCCTGGATCTGATCGCCGTACTTGACGATGAAGTCTTCGGTAATCGCCATCGCATCCGCGGTGACCCAGCCGGAGCAGTTCTGGGAGTCAAGCAGCGTGATCTTGGAGCCTTCAATCGCCTGGACGAAGCCGTCGTGACGCTTGATCTGCGCGTCGTGACCGGCCTGGCCGCCGACTTCCACGATGGTTGCGCCATCCGGGAAGTGATCGACAAACGCCTGACCAGCCGTCTGGCCTGCCATGGTGTCGTCAACGCCGCAGAAGAAATCACGATACTGCTGGGATTCCGCCGGCAGGTCGCTCGAGAACATACCAACGATGACGCCCGCTTCCTTGGCTTCCATCAGGCTCGGGACGATTGCGTTGATGTCGCTGGGGTTGATGAAGATCGCGTCGTAGCCCTGCGCGATGCAGGTGCTGACGGCTTTCGCTTCGTTCTGAACGTCGTTCTGTCCTTCAAAGACGTCCATGGTGAAGCCGTACTCGCCGCAATAGGCCTGGAACTGTTTCCAGGCATACGCCTGCGATTCGTTGGAGAGCGCCTGCGTGATGAACGCGGCCTTGTAGGTTGCTTCGCCTTCGGTGGTTGTGGCTGCTTCTTCGGTCTTGGCAGCGCAGCCAAAGATGCCGACTACCATCATCAGAGCCATGAGCATAACGAGAATCTTTTTGGTCATTCTAGTTTCCTCCTTTTTATTTAAGCGAGCATCGTCCCCCCTGAATATGAACTTGCCCTGCTTATTTCGAAATTACTGTTTGTCATTACGCGGCGGCAACCGCGTAATGACGCCCCCCCACCCTAGCTCAGCGCTTCTTCGAGCGCGCGGAGCATGACGTCCTTATTCGGTTTCTTCCCCGTCCAGAGCTCAATGTTGATCGCCGCCTGGTTGATCAGCATGCCCGTTCCGGTGTTCCAGCGTGCGCCGCGCGCCGCCGCCGCCCGTAAAAACGGCGTAACAGCCGGGTTCGGAATCACGTCCTGCACAAACATACTGGGCAGAATCGTGTCGAGGTCGATATTCGGAATCTCGTCCACGTTGGGGTACAACCCAATGGGAGTAGCGTTGACGAGGATTTCCGTATCCGCGGGTACCGCGTAGGTATGATCCCAGGTGACAAAATCGCTCTTCTTTGCGATTTTCTGCAGCAGCTCCATCAGGCTCTTTGCCAGCACAGCGTCTTCCGGACGGTTCACAATCGTGATGCTGCCCGCTCCCGCCAGCGAAAGTTCCACGCTGATGGCACGCGCGGCTCCGCCCGCGCCGAGGATGACAATCTTTTTACCCGCGGGGTCTACGCCGTTGGTGCTCAGCGACTCCATAAAGCCTTTGCCGTCGGTATTTTCGCCAAAGAGACTGCCGCCGTTGTTGACAATCGTATTGACCGCCCCGATGAGACGAGCGCTTTCGGAAAGCTCGTCGAGGTATTGAATGACGTTGAGCTTATGCGGAATGGTGCAGTTGATGCCGCGCATCTTGAATGCCTTTAAGCCTTTGATCGCGTCCTCCAGCTTGTCGGGATCGACGTCGATGGTCAAAAACCGCCAGAGCGGCAGCCCCATATCTCGAAACGCCGCTTCCTGAATTACCACGCCGGGATTTTCCGCCGCCGGATGGCCGAACACGCCAACCAGACAATCCAGATAATTCTGCTCTTTCATCTTTTCCGCCCCTTTATTTAACTTGATCAATTCGACTCGGCTCGAACGCCGATTCGTCTTAAGAATGTGCTGGTAGAATGCCCTATAAATTAGAGAACCGAAGCCGCGAAGTACGCCGCGCCGACCGCCTGGCCGAACTGTGCCACCGTGTGGACGGGGTCGTCGTTGAGGTCATTCATCAGCGGCGTGTAAGCCATGTTGCCGTCGCCCGCGAGGAACGTGATGTTCATGCGCCGGTTTGCGCCTTCCTGCAGGAGCGTAAAGCAGCGTTTGCGCTTGACGAACCGCCCAAATAGAACGCGAACTTTCGTCTTGGGGTGCAGCATCCGCTCCGTCTCTTCAAATGTGACCGCAAGGTATTCGCCGATTTCGCGGAAGATCTCCTCCGCCGCGGGTTCGCCGTTTGCGGCAATCTCCATCAGGTGCTCGAGCAGCGCTTTTCGCATGTCCTTTGGCTGGAGAACGACGTATACGCCGCCATTCTTCGTTTCAAGAAAGCCTTGTTCAAACAGCTCGGCAAACAGCGCGGGCGCTTGTTCTTCAAACAGTTTCAGCGCGAGGCGGTAAGCGCCGCTCTGGC
This sequence comes from Clostridiaceae bacterium, assembly GCA_039683415.1. Lineage (GTDB taxonomy): Bacteria > Bacillota > Clostridia > Christensenellales > CAG-138 > UBA7703. Next base: position 288,499 of record JBDKRL010000001.1, on the reverse strand, counting down.
TGCAGTATTTCTGGAGCGTTCCGGGAAGGCCGGTGTTAAAATTATTGACGCTGCGGACGTCCATCGGGTCGAATGTGCGCGCCGGGTAGTTGCCAAGGTCGATCACGCAGTTATACACTTCCAGCGGAATCTGCGGAATCTCGCCCGTTTCGTCGATCCAGCCCGTGCCGAGTTCCGTACCGAGCGTATGGGCGAACACGCCGTCCCGAACGACCTCCTCGTGTTCGGAATGCGCCAGCTCCACCGCCGCGGTGTACGCGGCGAGCGACCCGTCGTTACTCATATGCACAACCCCGCCTGCGCGGCACTGCTTGAGCAGCATGCGCTTGAGTTCCGCAAGCCGGGGAAATTCCTTGTCGTAGTCCGGCGAGTGCGCGCGGATGCCGCGCGTTTTGAGCGTTTCGCCGCCGACGATCATATCGCCAATCACCACGTCCGGGAAGCACACGCCGATGCCGTCCAGAAGCAGCGGTTCGCCGTAAGCCGCCCTCACGGTATTCACAACGGACTGCATCGCCTCGTCGGAAACGCCCTTTTTGAGCAGTTCCTCTTTGAGCTGTTCCGCTTCCGCCGTGTCCGGCAGAGACATTGCCGAGCGAATGACCCGCGCCATGAGAAGAACCGGCTCGATCACCTGATCGATGCTCGTCATTTCGGCGGGGTTCCAGTCGTATTCCTTGACCGCGACCACATGCCCGCCCTTGATACCGACCACTTTGATGTCCGTGCCGCCGATGTCGATCCCGCAGAGTGCCGCGCCGCGCGCTAGCTTGACCGCAGACTTGAAGGAGGAGACCGCGTCGGTAGTTTTCTGCGGCGCGGACGTCTCCACGGGACAGCCGGCTTCGATCATCCGAAAGGTAAACGGCCCGGCCCCCGTCGCCGCGTTGATGCGGTCGGTCACGTTGAGGCACTTGCCGTAGCCTGATCTGGCATTCTTTTTCACGTCGAGCTGGAACACGTCGTCCAGCGTTTTACAAAGGCTTTTTGCGTATGTGTTCCCCGGCGCAATGGTCAGCGTCATGCACTTTCCGCCGAAGGTGGAGATGAGGTTGTAGACGCGGGCGTAAAAATACTCTTTGACAAACGCAAGCTCTTCTTCGTCTTTCGCTTCGGGAAGGCGGATCTCCCAACTCCGCTTTTCCCCGATGACCGGCGTAAGCTCGCAGCAGATGCGCGTCTGTTCACCCGAAAACGCCTTGACGACGTCCGAGAGAAAGACATGCCCGCCGCGCTTGGCTTGGGTCAGAAACGTTTGAATCATGCTTTCTTCCATCCCTGTAGTATGGTAATCGGCCATAAACGGCCATCGTGTTTCGCTTATCTTGCTGCCAAACCGTGATCGGTCAATATCTTTTTAAGCGCCAGCACCGTTTCCAGCGGAATCTCCCGTTGATCCGGGTTGAATCGGTACGGCAGCCGCATGGATTCGTACTTCTCCCGGCACATGGGGTTAAAGTTCAGCAGTTCCACCGGAAACCCCGCGTTCAGAGAGGCGATAAACGCCGCAATGCCCGCAATGTTCTCCTCGTCCGCCGTAAACCCGGGTATCAGCGGCACGCGAACCACCAGATTCGCTTTTTTCGCCGCGAGCAGGCGGAAGTTTTCGAGAATCAGCGCATTGTCCACGCCGGTTGCGGTTTTGTGCCGCATCGGGTCGATCAGCTTAAGATCGGCGAGGATTTGATCCGTTGCCTCGCAGAACGCTTCCACCGTTTCCGGCTTGGCATAGAGGCAGGTTTCGATGTTGGTTCCAATGCCGCGTTCCCGGCAGCCGCGGAGCACCGCGAGCGAGAATTCCGGGCTCATCATGCACTCCCCGCCGGAGAGGGTCACGCCGCCGTCCGCACCGTAGAACGCTTCGTCTTGCTCGATCTCGCGGAGAGCTTCTTCCACGCTCATCTCTCTTGCGTCAAAGCGCATGGCTCCCGTCGGGCAGGCTTTGACGCAGTCGCCGCAGCGTGTGCAGGCGTTTTGGTCGATCCTTGCTCCCCGCTCGTCCCAGCCGATCGCGCCCTCTTTGCAGGCGGCAACGCACGCGCGGCACCCCGCGCAAATGTTCCTTGCGTACCAAACGCGAATCTCCGGCGATATCCCTTCGGGGTTCTGGCACCAGGCGCACCTGAGGGGACAACCCTTGAGAAACAGTGTGGTGCGGATGCCGTCGCCGTCGTTGATGGAGAAGCGTTTGATATCGAAGACATTCGCGGTGATCATAGCTCCGTAAATTCCGTCCGCGCAATGATCTCGCGCTGTAAATCCGGCGCAAGCTCCGTAAAGTACGCCGTGTACCCGGCAACGCGGATGGTCAAACTGCGGTAGAGCTCCGGCTTCTGCTGCGCCTCTATCAGGTCTTCGCGGTTGACCACGTTGAACTGCACGTGGATGATGTTCAGCTTGATAAACGCCTTGATCAGGCGAACAAACTTGGAAACGCCAATCTCGCTTGCAAATAGAGAAGGCAAAAACTTCATATTCAGCAGCGTACCGTTGCTGCCGTATTCACTCTTGACGCGGGAGACGGATTTCAGCACCGCCGTGGGGCCTTTGCTGTCCCGCCCGTAAACGGGGGACATGCCGCCGTCCGCGAGGGGTTCTTTGGCTTTGCGCCCGTCGGGAGTAGCGCCGACGTTCTGCCCCATAGGCACATGTGCGGAAACCGTGTAGAGCCCCATCTGGTACGGGCCGCCGCGCACGTTGGTAAAGCCCGCGAGCTTGTCGGCAAACTTCTTTGCCCAGTCGAACGCGATGGCGTCCACCCATTCGATGTCGTTGCCGTACTTCGGCGCTTTGTTGAGCAGCCGGAGCCGCAGGAGTTCCGCGTTTTCAAAGTTCGTCACCAGCGCTTCGTGCAGTTCCTTGCGGGAGACGATCGCTTCGTCGTAGACCAGCGTTTTAAGCGACGCAAGGCAATCCGCAATGTTGGCGCACTGGATGGCCTGAATGCCGGAGAGGTTGTAATGCGCACCGCCCGCGGTCACGTCGATTCCGCGCTCCATGCAGTCGTCGATCACGCAGGAGAGAAACGGCGAAGGCAGCAGTTCGGCGTGCGCCTGTTCCACCACTTCGCAGCAGCGGATCATGCGTTCAAAGAAGAAGTCCACCTGCGTTTCCAGCGCATTCAGTACGTCCTCGTAGGTTGCGAAATCCTCAATCGTTCCCGTATGCGCACCCATCTGCTTGCCGGTCAGCGTGCAGACGCCGTCGTTGAGGGCGAGTTCCAGCGCTTTAACGAGGTTGAACATGGCCGCGTCGCTCCAGCCCAGGTTGTTGCCCATCGTGGTGAGTTCCACACAGCCGACAATAGCGTAGTTGCGCGCGTCCTCGTCCGAAATGCCCTTGCCTTTGAGCGCGGGGATCACCGCTTCGTCGTTAAAGAGCTGCGGCATGCCGCTACCCTTGCCGATGACCTGCGCGCAGCGCGTCAGAAAGTGCTCGCTGGAACCTTCAAACACGCGTGCCGAAAGATTCGGCTGCGGAAGAAGCAGATGCTCCTGCGCGCGGAGAAACAGGAACGAAAGCTCATTTTCGGCGTTGCCGCCGCGCTCGTCCTGCCCGCCGATGGCAACGTTGAAGCCAATCGGAAAGCCCGCAAAGTACTTAGCGCTGCTCGAACTGCGTAAGTAAACGATCTGGTTGAACTTGAGGAACAGGCACTCGGTCATCTCCAGCGCGTCTTCCTGCGTAAGCGTTCCGCGCTCGATCTCGCGAGCGTAAAACGGATAGAGGTATTGATCCATCCGCCCCGGCGAAAATGAGGAAGCGTTGCTCTCCATCTGCAGAATCACATACAAAAACCAGCTCGCCTGCACCGCTTCGCGGTAGGTTTCCGGCGGCTGTACTGCGAGTTTTTCGCAAACCCGCGCAATTTCCAGCAATTCGGCGCTCGATTCGGAAGTGACCGCCATAACGCGCGCCAGCGCGGCATACCGGAGCATAAACTGGCTCGCGCCTTCCAGCGAAATAGCGAGGCCTTCGTAAAAATCATGGTTTTCAGGGTGCTGTTTCTGCGCTTGACGCGCTTCCTTCAGCAGACCCGCCGGGCCGTACCTTAGCCAGCGCGCGGTATCCGGGCAGATATGCCCCTGCGCGTGGTCGGTCTGGTTGATTTTGGCGACCTTGCCGATGGCGCGCATCTCGCCACCGATGCGCTCGTCGAGCACATCCTCCAGCGTTTTGCCCTGCCAGAAGGGGAAGATATCGCTTCTAAACGCTTCGATATCCTCAGAACGCACCATGAACGGATCCTGCGGGCGTGTCGGGAGCGACTCGATTTCGCGGTCCACCCAACTCAGGCCCGATTCCGGGAAGATAACGCCAGCGCGGACGCCGGTGGTGCGGTTGCCGACGATGAGTTCGCCCGGCGTAATGCTGATTTCGATGCGGCAGAGGGCTTCCTTGAGGGCGAGCGCGCGCAGAGTGTTGCGGGGAAGGTCGGGATGAGCGCGGTAAACGTCCGTAACAATCTTCGCCTGTTCAACGGACATATACCGTTGCTCGGCAAACAGCTCTTCCTTCAGTTTTTGAACGCGACTTCTCAGCGGCAGCTGATCGGCTTTCGTTTTCATGTTTGGAATCCCTCAGTTAACTTGCGAAAAATACTATCAAGCGATGGTTTGCAATGGTTTCAGCCGGATGAGTGTTGAAAAACTAGAATTAAGTGATAATCTGTACTGGCAATATACTGTATTGGAATATAAAAATTCTACCATGCGTTTCCACAGGGTAAAACCATTTCGCGTGTTTAAAAGGTATCGTATCGTGAACCGTTAAGTAGATTAAGTAACGTTGAAATGCAGCGAAAAATCAGGTGCCGGAAGCCTTGTCCGCCGCCTCAAGATTGCGGTATTCGCGTGTGGACATCCCCGTATACGCGCGGAACGCCCGGTAGAAGAATTTCGTGGAATGGTAGCCGGTCTGATAAGCGATTTCCTCCGTGTTCAGGGAAGAGACCGTGAGCATGGTCTTTGCCGCTTCCATGCGGAGGGAGTTGAGGTATTCCATCATGGAAACGCCCGTTTTCCGTTTGAAAATGCGGCTTAAATAGGATTTGCTGACGTACACCATGTCCGCCATCTGCTGAACGCTGATGCGCTCGGTCAAATGATCCTGCAAGTAGACGATCACGCGGCTGACCATGTCGTTTTCCTGCCGCTTTTCGTAGTAATGCCGGCCGATAATCAACGCGATGCTCTTGGTATAGTGCGTCATCAGCGCCTGGCAGGGGTTCTTGCTCTTGTATTCCGCGTGCAGGTTCTCAAAAAGCCACTTCAGGTGTGCGTCCTTATCCTGAATGCGCAGGATGTCCGGAATCTCCAGTCCGGGGATATCCACCCAGAGGCAGATGATCTCCTGATGATGGTCAAACTGGAGGCATTCCGTATGCAGCATGCCTTTGGGGTAGATCACGATGTCGTAAAACGAAGCCTGAACGGAGGTGTCGCTCGTAATCACCCGCGCGTTGCCATAGAGAAAATACAACAGTTCGATGCAGTCGTGCTTGTGTTCCTTGAAGTTCCAGATGTTGCTCTGTTCGTCAAAGCGCTCGCAGAACAAAACGGGCGTATCCGCCTGTTCGATCGATTCGCAAAAACTGTCGTATCCGTTTGAGTAATAGTCCATACTGCCTCGCAATTGGTTTCAGTCCGGTTCGAGCATCGTATTTGACTTCGCCGTTTGCTCCTTTGTTTGCCTGCGTTGTTGATCAATCCGTCAGGTTAAAACGATTTCTACCCCGTTTTGCTCTAATGACGCACGGCAGTTCTCCGGCACCGCGTCGGTAATCACATGCGTCACCTGCCGGGCTTGCATGAGCTGCACGACCCCGCGCTTGTTGAACTTGGAGGAGTCGGTTAATATGATCTTTTTATCCGCCCGCTTCGCCATGGCGCGCACCGCCTCCGCGCGGAGCATGTCCACGTTGGAAAACCCCTGTACGGGGTCGTACCCGTCGGTGCCGATAAAGAACTTGTCCACATAGAATTCCTCCGCGCACTTGCCGACCAGCGGCCCGCTCATCACCTGCGCGTCGGGATCGTACGAGCCGCCCAACAGCACCACGCGCGCGCCGGGAATGGCGCGCACGTACCCCGCGATGAACGCGGAGTTCGTAATAATTGTCACGTCCCGCTTCTTTTTGACCAGCTCTTCAGCGAGCATGGCACAGGTCGAGCCGCTCTCAATCATCACCGCTTCGCCGCTTGGCACCATATCTGCCGCTCTGCGCGCAATGCGCCGCTTGACTTCGTAATCGAACGTCATGCGGTAGCCCACATCGTTGGGGGAAACGCGCATGGCGCAGCCGTGCTGGCGATGCAGAAGTCCCTTATTTTCCAAAACGGCAAGGTCTTTTCGCACCGTCACGGCGGAAACGTCCAAGCGCTCTGCAAGGTCGTTGACGTCCAGCGTTTCTTCACGGTTCAGCAGTTCCAGTATGGCAAGGCAGCGTTGGTTCATTTCACTTCTCCTATGACACCGTTTCATTTTGCGGCTGGATTTCCATCATTCGTAACCAATCCGCTCTATGAGTATAGCAGAAAACGAAGCTCTATCCAATGCGCGGCTGACTACAGCGCCTGCTCGGTTCTGGCGATGATATCGTCCTGCGTCTGGCGCGAGAGCACGTTGAAAAACGCGGAATATCCCGCCACGCGCACGATTAAATCCTTATGGTTCTCCGGATGAACTTGCGCGTCTAAAAGCGTTTCACGGGAGACCACATTGTACTGCACGTGGAAGCCGTGCAGCACGTTGAAAAACGTCCGAAGCAGCAAGAGGAGCTTCTGCCGGTCGCGCGGGTTTTCGAGCATGCTGGGCGAAACCTTCTGGTTGAGCAGCACGCCGCCGGTGATCTTTTCCGTGCGGAGTTTGCTCACGCTCTTAAATACACTCGTCGGCCCGTTCACGTCCGCTGCGTGCGTCGGCGAACAGCCCTCCGCCAGCGGGTCGCCTTTGTGGCGCCCATCGGGGGTTGCGCAGGTGCCCGCACCCTGCGGCACATTGGCGGAGATGGAGGAGGTGCCCGCGTAATACGTCCCGCCGATGGGGCCGCGTCCGTAGCGGGTGTTGTGGTACTTGGCAATCTCATCGATATAGCTGTCGTAGCCTTTCACAACGAGGGAGTCCACAAAATCGTCGTCGTTGCCGTACTTAGGCGCTGCAAGCAGGAGCTGGCGGATTCGTTCGCCTTCCTCACCCGCAAAGTCCGTCAAAAGCGCGTTCCAAAGTTCCGCGCGCGTCATGCTTTTATCCTCGTAGACGCACTTCTTGATCGCGGCCAGCGAGTCGCCGAAGTTGGCAATGCCCACCTGCAAATCGCTGATAAAGTCGTACACCGCGCCGCCTTCCTTGAGGTGTTTACCGCGGCTGATGCAGTCCTCGGTGAGCGCCGAACAGAGGATATCCGGCACTTCCTGTTCGAGCACCAGATCCGCCGCGGAATCGAGCACGACTGCCTGTCGGCAGAATTCGCGTACATACGCGTCCCAAACGCACAAAACGTCGTCGAACGATTCCATATCGAGGAAGTGCCCCATGCCCTCGTACACGCGCTTGCCACTGTCGAGATCCACGCCGTCGTTGAGCGCGATCATCAAAGTCTTTGGAAAGTTCAAAAAGCTCATGCCCGTGCAGCGGTAGCCCCACTTGCCGGGAACGGCAACCTCCACGCAGCCGATGGCGCTGTAATTGTACGCGTCTTCTCTGGCAACGCCGAGGTTGAGGAACGAAGGGATGATGATTTCGTCGCTGTTGAAGGCCGGCATGCCGAACCCGCAGCGGATTACTTGAATGCACTCCTGCATGAATTCGTCGCTGAGTCCTTTATGGTAGCGAACGGTCAGATTCGGCTGCGGCAGATGCGTGCGCGCCACGGTGCGCAGGATCAGGTAGCTCAGCGGGTTCACCGCATCGCGCTCGTCCACGGTCTGCCCGCCGACGGTGACGTTTTGATACAGCGGGCTGCCCGCCGAAAACCGCGTATGCGACCAGGAACGAATCTTGTTGACGGTGAACGTCTTGAGCCAGAGGTTTTCCAGAAGTTCGCAGGCCTGCTCTTCCGTCATACCCGCTGAGCGGCTCGCCTCGTAATATGGGTAAACGTACTGATCCAGCCGCCCGTAGGAAAGCGAGTGACCGTTGCTTTCAATCTGAAGCACTACGTGCAAGAGCCAGACACTTTGAATCGCTTCGTGGAACGTTTCCGCGGGCTGCATGGGCACCTTGCGGCAGATGCGTGCCAGTTCCAGCAGTTCTTTTGCGCGTTCCGGATTGGCTGACTTTGCCTGTTCCTCGGCCAGCGCCGCATAACGCAACGCGAAGGCTTCCATAGCGTCCAGCACAATATGGATGGCGCGGTAGAAGTAGCTCTTTTTTAAATCCTCAAAGTTAGTCAATTCCAGCTTCGACTCGGCCTGTTGCACGCGCGTGCGGTAGCTGTTCAGCCCCTCGCGCAAAACGCGGTCATAGTCCACCGCGATATGCGCGTCTCCCGAGGTGATATTGCCCTCCGTTTTAATGATGCCGAGGTCGTAAAAGAGCCGCGCGCGTTCGGGAAACGCCGCGTAGCCTTTATCCTGCAGGGTTCGTCCCTTCCAATAAGGATAAATGTCGCGCAGAACTTGTTTATTCTCCTCGGTGATCGTAAAACGGTCGCCGTCTCGCTTGTCCACCGCGTCCAGCTCGTTGATGACCCAGTCCATGGCGTATTCGGGAAAGATGGGAGCTGCGCGGTCGCTCGCCGCCTGATTGCCCACGAGCAGCGCGTCCGGGTCGATATAGACGGTCATGTTGCGCAAAACCTTGTCGAGCATGTAAGCCCGGCGCAGCACAACCTGATCCTGCTCATGCGCGCGGTAGGCTTGCGTCGTTAGAACCGCTCGCTCGGTACAGACGCTCGGCTGGGTTTCCAGCAGGCGCGCGCGGATGCGGGCGGTACGCTCGTTAAGCGAACCGAAGTATTCGTTCGGTTTTACGTTGGCCGTTTCCTGACTTTGGGCTTCCATTTTCTTATGAATCTCCTCTGACAAACTCCGCCGCGCCGATGAGGCCGATATCGTCCCCCAGTTCGGCAAGCCGGAACTCCACCGGCAGCGGAATGTGATTGTATTTGTCGAATTCGGCCTTGACGCGGTCGAACAGGACGTCCCCAAAGTGGGTCAGCCCGCCGCCGAAGACAAAGCGGTTGATGTTGAGCATCTGGTAAATATTGAACGCGCAGACGCCGAGGTAGTGCGCGGTGGTTTCGATCACTTCTATCGCCAGCGGGTCGCCTTCGTGAAACGCCGCGAGAACATGCTCGCCGTCGGCATTTTCCGGCGTGAGGGTAGTCGCATGGCAGTAGCTCATCTGCCCGCGCACGCGCGCGGTTATGCTCCGGCCGGACGCATAGGACATGAAGCATCCCCGGTTTTCGCAGCCGCAGAGCAGGCCTTCGTCGGGCGTTGCGAGCATATGCCCGCATTCCCCCGCCCAACCGTAGCTGCCGCGAAAGAGCTTGCCGTCGATGACGATGCCGCTGCCCAGCCCCGTGCCCGCCGTGATGTAAACAAGGTGCCTGCCGCCCCGCCCCGCGCCCCGGCGGTATTCCGCAAGAGCCGCGGCGTTGCTGTCGTTATCCAGCACAATATGGGTGTGGATCCGCTCGGCAAGATAGTCCCGCATGGGAAAGTCCTTGATGCCCGGCATGGCGGACGTCATGAGGATTCTGCCTTCGTCAAAGAGGATAAACGACGGCATGCAGATGCCAATGCCGTCGAGATCGACCTCCGTCAAATTGTTTCGGCTGAGGATTATGCGGATGTTTTCCGCCAGCGTATCCGAAAATTGAGCGCCGTCCGCGCAGATATCCGTTGGGTGCTGGATGCGGTCGAGGAGTTCCCCCGATTCGCCGAACAGCCCGTAGGCTACCTTGGTTCCCCCGGCGTCGATGCCGATGACATAATGATTGCGCATGAACTTTTCCTCTCGAATAAAAAGAGTTCGGATACCGGCTGAAAAGCTTCGGATTCCACCGAAAAAACGCTGTTGCCGACAGGTTCAGTATAGTGTCCGTACGACACGATGTCAAGAAAAAGCGTTCGTTTTATAACTTCATTGCTTTCATATGAAACTATATCCGCAGTGATTGCAAATTTGAGCGCAATCCTGTATGATAATGGCGCGTAAGCGCATTTCCGCGCGAACGCACATTTTTATGATGATTCCTTCGCGGATTCACCGATTTCGTATGTGAAAAAAGGAGGCTCCTGCAAGCAATATGAAACGTTCCGAAATCAATCAGGCCATTCTGCGCATGGAAGCGTTTGCCAAGCTCCACGGGTTCGAGCTGCCGCCGTTCTGCGCGTTTACGCCAGAAGAGTGGCCGAACAAGAACCATGAATACGACGAAATCCGGGACAATATGCTCGGCTGGGACGTCACCGACTACGGCGCGGGCGACTTTGCCAAGGTGGGCTTTTCGCTCGTGACCATCCGCAACGGCAGCCTCGCCAACCGGGAACAATACCCGAAATCCTACGCCGAAAAGTTGCTCTATCTCGAAGAAACCCAGTATTCGCCCATGCATTTTCACTGGAGCAAGATGGAGGATATTATCAACCGCGGCGGCGGCAACGTGCTCATCCGCGTGTACAACTCCACGCCGGACGAACGCTTCGACACGACCGACGTCACCCTCCACTGCGACGGGCGAGTCTATACCGTCCCCGCGGGTACGCAGGTGCGCTTGACGCCCGGCGAAAGCATTTCGATTTACCCCTACATGTATCACGATTTCACCGTGGAAGCGGGCACCGGCCCCGTATTGCTGGGCGAAGTGAGCATGGTCAACGACGATGTGCACGACAACCGCTTTTACGAACCGCTCGGACGCTTTTCCAAGATCGCAGAGGACGAAGCGCCCTATCGCCTGCTCTGCAACGAGTACCCCGCGGCAAAGGATTAAACTTGCATGACGAAAATTCGCCTCTGCGCGCTGGATGTTGACGGCACGCTGATCGACAGCAATTTTGGAATTACCGAAGCGGTCGGACGCGCGGTGGATGCGCTGGAGCAGTCCGGTATTATCCCCGCCATCGTGACTGGACGAACGGTCAAGGAGCTGGAAGTGCTCCGCGCGCGGTTTCCCTACCTGCGGTACTTCATCGTAAGCAACGGCGCGTACGCGTTCGACGCCGTGACCGGGACAAGTTTTTATAAGGATCTGCTCCCGTTGGAACTCGCAAAAATCGTCGTGGATGAAGCGCAGCAGTATTCGGTCATGATCGAAGTCTATGCCGACGGCGCGTCTCATGTGGACGCCGCGGCTTGGGCGAACAAAGCCGCCTACCGCGTGGAGTTTTTGACGCACCCCTCCCTCGGCCCCGCGCGAATTCCGACCGAGGATGTTCGGCGGTTTCTGGCTGACCGGACGAGCGATGTTGAAAAGCTCTATATCTCGTTTGAACACCTGTCCGACCTTGAAGCACTCCACGCGTTCTGCCAAAAGTTCCCGGTCGATCTGGTGGTTTCCATACACGACGGGCTGGAAGTCAACCAGCGCGGCGTGGAAAAAGGCGCGGGGCTAAAAGCGTTATGTGATCGACTCTGCATCCTGCCGGAAGAGACGGCGGCCATTGGCGACGGGTTTGCGGATATCCCGATGCTCCGGTTTGCCGGGCTTTCCATCGCCATGGGCAACGCGGCGGAGGAAGTCAAAGCGGCGGCAAAACTCGTTGCGCCGGATCACGATCACGATGGCGCGGCCTGGGCGATTGAACAGGTGCTCGCCGCGCAATCATGCGGGTTCAAATAAGCGATTATATTACATAAACGAACGGAGGATTATGTCAATGCAGCGGAATCGTTTGGTCTTTGTCGGCAGCTATACGCAGTCCATCGTGCTCGGCACCGGGGAGACGGTTCCCGGCAGCGGCGACGGCGTCACCGTTTACCGCATGGACAATTCGGGCAAGCTCACGCGCCTCTTTGCCACGGGAAAACCCAACCCGACCTATCTTGCACTCAGCGCGGACGGGCAGTATCTCTACACCGTCAACGAACTCAAAGAATATCATGAGGAAGCCTCCTCGGCGGTCTCGGCGTACCGCGTCGATCCGGAAACGGGTGAACTCGTGCTGCTCAGCCGTCGTATGACGGGCGGCATGGACGCCTGCTATCTCAGCGTCAGCCCGAACGGGAAGTTCGTGCTGGTTGCCAACTATTCCGGCGGGAGCTTTACGATCTTTCCCATCCTGCCGGACGGAAGTCTCGGTACGCCAAGCTGCTTTGTGCAGCATTACGGCCACGGCGCAAATCCCGACCGTCAGGCGGGGCCGCACGTCCACCAGATCACGGCCGACCCCTCCGGCGAACGTCTGCTGGTTGCCGACCTCGGCACGGACGAGCTCTCCGTTTACGGCATCGACTGGACCTGCGGCTGCATCTCCCCCAACGCCGCGCCGACGATTCATTTCAACCCCGGCGACGGCCCGCGCCAGTTCGTGTTCGATTCCTCCGGGCGGACGCTCTACCTCGTCACCGAGCTGGGCAACACGGTCTGCGTATTCGACTACGACGCAAAAACCGGCAAGGCAAAGCTCCTGCAAACCCTGCCGACGCTTCCCAACGAGTGCGTCGCGGACAGCATTGCCGCCTGCATCAAGCTGCATCCGGATGGAAAGCTGCTCTACGCTTCCAACCGCGGGCACGACAGCATCGCCAGCTACCGCGTCCACGAGGACGGAACGCTGACCCCGCTGCGGATCCAGAAGGCGGGCGGCAAGACCCCGCGCGATTTCAACATCACGCCGGACGGAAACTTCCTGCTTTCGGGATTCCAGGATTCCAACGAGCTGATCCTCTACTCCATCGACCGCGCAAACGGACTGCTCACGGAAATCGAGCGCACACCGTGTAACTCCGCCACGGCAGTGATGTTCTACGATTACGAATAGCTTTTACTCAAACAAAAAAGGCGCTGAAAGCGCCTTTTTGTTTGTCTTTTCCTGGGGCTCCGCCCCAAACCTTTTCTGCTAACCCTGCAGGGTTTTAGGGGCGGCAGCCCCTAAGCGTTTCCCCTAGTCCAGCAACTCGCACTCTCCGAAGTCAACGCCTATCTGCTTGCGCGCCATGTCGAGCAAAGTCATGACACGAATCGACTGCTCGTCGTACATCTGCGTCGGCTCGCCAAAGCGCACCATGCGGTAGAACGCGTTGAGTTCGTGCGTCATGTTGTTGGCAATCGGCGTAAAGGGCAGTTCTTCCATTTGCTTGTCGTGGTGGTAAAGCCGGATGTAACTCGGCTGGTTGAGCGTATCGAATACCAGCGTCCCCTCCTCGCCCTGAATCAGGCTCGGAAACACGGAATCCGTCACTTTGGAATACGCAATCGTCGTTTGCTGATCGCCGTAGTCCAGCAGCATCGTGCCTGCCGCCTCGGTTTCGTTCATAAGCCGGGTCGCTCCGGCGTGCAGCGAGATGGGCATGCCAAAGAGCGCCACCGAGCAGTGCAGGCAGTAGACCGCCAAATCCATGATCGCCCCGTTGCCCAAAGACGCGTCAAACACGTTCGGGCGTTCCCCCGCCTTAAAACGGTCGTAGCGAGAGGAGTACTGGCAGAATTCAAACGTCGCCCGCCGGACGCGCCCCACTTTGGGCAAGTACTCCTTCAACTTGGTTAAAAACGGATCGTACACCGGACGGATGGCCTCAATGAGCACAAGACCCATCTCGTGCGCAAAGGAAATCATCCGCGCGGCCTGCGGCGCGTTGATCGCCAGCGGCTTTTCGCAGAGCACATGCTTACCGTGCTTGAGCGCAAGCAGCGCCTGGCGGTAATGCGCGGCGTTCGGACTGGCAAGATAGACCGCGTCGAACTCCGGGCTGCTCAAAAACGCTTCCTCGTTTGAAAACGCAAGCGGAATGCCCTGCTTTTCGGCAAAGGCGCCAGCGCGCGCTTCATCGCGGGAAAACAAAGCCGTAATTTCGCAGGCGTCCGTTTGTTTAGCCGCGTCGCAGATCCAGTCGCTCACAAAACTCGTGCCGACTATGCCGATGCGCAGGGGTTGTTCCATATAAATTCTCTCCGTTCCGGTTGCGGTTTAGTTTGTCAATTCTCCTTTTATTGTAGAAACCAACCAGTAAAATGTCAACGCATTGTTTTATTCGCAATTGATTTTACTTTCTTTTGAAAGTGTTTGTTTACTTTTACTCCGATTTTTTCTATAATGAACCCGAACTGTGAGGGAACGCTCTATGCTGACGGCAACGATTTTCAACATTCAAAAATTCTCCATTCACGACGGCGCGGGCATCCGCACGGATGTGTTCTTTCAAGGCTGCAACCTGCGCTGCCAATGGTGCTCCAACCCGGAATCCCAGCCGGTGGAGCCTCTGCCGGGCGAGAAAACGCGCGTCTACACCGTTGACGAGCTGATGCAGGAGCTCGTCAAAGACAAGCCGTTTTACATCACCAGCGGCGGTGGCGTCACCCTGACCGGCGGCGAAGCGCTGCTCTGGCCGGACTTCGTCTGTTCGCTTTGCGACGCGCTGCACGCCGAAGGCATCCACGTGGCGCTGGAAACCGCCGCCTGTGTGCCGGAGCAGACCTTCCTGCGGGTGCTCAAACACGTCGATTTTGCGTATATCGACCTCAAGCATCCCTCCGACAGCAAGCACCGCGCGGGAACAGGCGTCGGCAACGCGCTCGTCCTCGGAAACATCGCCGCCGCGCTGAAAACGAAAACGCCAATCGTCGTCCGAATTCCGGTCATTCCGGGATACAACGATTCCACAGAGGATCAGCACGACTTTGCCGCAACGCTCATCCGTCTTGGAGTAAAGGAAGTCCAACTCCTGCCCTTTCACCAGTTGGGCGAGAGTAAATATCAGCGCCTGAACCTTTCGTATGCGTTTGACGGGGTCAAACAGCTGAGGGAAGGAGACGTTTCCGCCTTTGCGGACACGCTCCGGGCGGCAGGGCTTACGGTGCAAATCGGCGGGTAAATCCCCTTAGAACCTCGGCCAAGCCGCGGAAACCGGTATTATGAAAATATCTGCTTGACATCCGAAAACTATATATGATATCATGACCGAAATTTAATACTTTTTAAAATGCGTTGAAAGAGACATGCTGATTACAAGTTCATCTTTAGAGAGTCGGTGGCTGGTGTAAACCGATGGTGACGTAAGCGGCGGATCCCTCCCGAGCATAGACGCTGAAGCACAGTAAGCGTATTACGGCAGGCACCGTTACATGCCGGGGTTTGTTAGAACCTGACGAGTGGATCGGCGCACTTTCGTATTTTTGATATACTGAAAAAAGCGCGATCAATATGAGTGGTACCGCGAGGATTTTATCCCCGTCTCGTAATGAGACGGGGTATTTTTTTATTCTCAAAACCAACTGAAACTTACTGTGAAGCGCCGAAAAACCAGCATTCGCAGCGTACGCGAATACAGACGGGGAGGATCGACCGTGAACAAGATATTTCTACTGGATTCCACACTGCGCGACGGCGCCCAGAGCGTCGGCATTTCGTTTTCCGTGCAGGATAAATTCAAGATTGCGCTCCTGCTCGACCGTTTGCAGGTGGACTATATCGAGGCGGGAAATCCCGGTTCGAACCCCAAGGACATGGAATTTTTCGAGCTGCTCCGAACGCACCCGCTGCAGCACGCAAAGCTGACCGCGTTTGGCAGCACGCGCAGAAAGCACGTCGCAGTGCAGGACGACGCCAACATACGCTCGCTGCTTGCCGCAGGGACGGACTGCGTCACCATCTTCGGCAAATCCTGGGATATTCACGTAACGGAAATCCTCCGCGCGGAGCTGGAAGAAAACCTCTGCATGATTACCGAAACCGTGGCCTACCTGAAAGCCGTGGGCAAGGAAGTCATCTACGACGCGGAGCATTTTTTCGACGGTTACAAAGCAAACCCGGATTATGCGCTGCAAACGCTGGAAGCGGCGTTTCAGGGCGGCGCGGACTGCCTCTGCCTCTGCGATACGAACGGCGGAACGTTCCCGGACGATATTTTTGAGGTAACAAAGCTCGTTGCCGCGCGCTTTCCGGTCGCCATCGGCATCCATGCGCATGACGACGGCGGCATGGCGGTAGCAGGCAGCATCATGGCGCTGAAAGCGGGCGCCGTACACATCCAGGGAACGCTGGCCGGCTTTGGCGAACGCTGCGGCAACGCAAACCTCGCAACGCTTCTGGCAAACGTCCAGCTCAAGATGGGGCTTTCCTGCGTTCCTCCGGATTGTTTGGAACGACTTACCCAGACCGTCCACGAAGTAGCGGAGATTTCCAACATCAGCATCCATAAAAACACGCCGTATGTTGGAGGAAACGCTTTTTCGCATAAAGGCGGTATGCATGTGGACGGTGTCATTAAAAATACGCTCACGTTTGAGCACGTACCGCCTTCCTCCGTCGGCAACACGCGGCGGCTGCTGCTTTCGGAAGTAGCAGGACGCAGCGCGATACTCGAAAAGGTACGCGCGTTTTACCCGGAGATTCAAAAGGACTCGCCGGAAGCCGCGCATATTATCGACATGGTCAAGCAGATGGAGCATCAGGGGTACCAGTTCGAGGGTGCGGAATCGTCCTTTGAGCTGGAAGTACGCAAGATGCTGGGCACGCGCACCAAGTTCTTTGAGCTGTTGATGCTCAGCGTGCTCGACGAGCAGTCCCTCGACGGCGGCAAAAAACCGGCTTACGCAACCATCAAGGTGCTGGTGGGCGACCAGTTGGAGATTACCGCGGCGGAAGGCAACGGCCCGGTTAACGCCATCGACATCGCGCTGAGAAAAGCGCTGGAAGTATTCTATCCCGAAATCGGCGAAATCCGGCTGACCGACTATAAGGTGCGCGTGCTCGACTCCGAGTCCGCCACCGCCGCCAAGGTACGCGTACTGATTGAGTCGACCGACGGCAAGGAGTACTGGACGAGCGTAGGCGTCGCGGTGGACGTCATGCAGGCAAGCTGCAAAGCGCTGATGGACTCCATTGAGTACAAGCTCTTAATCAGCAACGCCGTACCGAGGCAATCCGCCGCCAGCGCGGCAAACGCGTAAGAATCGCGCCAAGAGACTCCCGAAATACCAGATTCGACAACCAGAAGGAGATCTGATTTATGAAACTGACAGGAGCGCAAATCCTGATTGAATGCCTGGTGGAGCAGTCCGTTGACACCGTCTTCGGATACCCCGGCGGCGCTGTTTTGAATATCTACGACGAGCTCTATAAAAACAGCCACAGAATTCACCACTACCTTACCTCCCATGAGCAGGGCGCGGCGCACGCCGCGGACGGTTACGCGCGCGCAACGGGCAAAACCGGCGTCTGCATCGCAACGTCAGGCCCGGGCGCTACCAACCTTGTGACCGGCATCGCCACGGCGTATCTCGACTCGGTGCCGGTTGTGTTTATCACGGGCAACGTCAGCGTCAACCTCATCGGCAAGGACAGCTTTCAGGAAGCGGATATCACCGGCATCACCGCCCCGATCACCAAGAATAACTACATCGTCAAGGACGTTGCCGACCTCGCGGACACCCTGCGGGAAGCCTTTGCCATCGCAAAGGAAGGCCGTCCGGGTCCGGTACTCGTGGATATCCCCAAAAACGTGACGGCGGAAACGGCGGACTACGAACCCGCGTCCCCGGCGCAGCTTATGCAAAGCTACGAACGAACCTGCAAGTGCGCCGTCAGCGGCGGCGAGGAGATCCAGGCGCTTGCGGACATGATCAAAAGCGCGAACAAGGTCTTTCTGCTCTGCGGCGGCGGCGTGCTCAAAAGCGGCGCTGCGCCCGAAGTGCTCCGCCTCGCGGAAGCGCTGCAGGCTCCCGTCGGCACGACGCTCATGGGCGTTGGCGGGTTTCCCGCCTCGCACCCGAACTTTACCGGGCTTGTGGGCATGCACGGCACAAAGGCAGCCAACACCGGCATCTCCAACTGCGAGCTGTTCATCGCGCTCGGCAGCCGGTTCAACGACCGCGTCACCGGGGACGCCGGCAAGTTCTGCAGAAACGCGCAGATCGTACAGATCGATATCGACGAGGCGGAGATCAACAAAAACGTCCGCACGTTCCATGCGGTGCTGGGAGACGTTAAAACGGTGCTCGACACGCTTTTACCGCTGCTGGAACTTTCCGAGGAAAGCCGAGCCGCGCGGAAAGAGTGGCTCGCCGAAATACAGGCCATGAAGCAAAGCCGCCTGCGCGTCGCCGCCTGCGACCTCGGCCCGAAAGCGATTTTAGAAGCGATTTACGAGCGCTGCCCCAAGGACACGTTCATCGTTACCGACGTCGGCCAGCACCAGCTCTGGGCAGCCAAGTATTATTCTTACGACGAGCCGGGATCGTTCATCTCCTCCGGCGGGTTCGGCACGATGGGCTACGGCGCGGGCGCGGCAATTGGCGCGCGCATCGGCAGACCGGACCGGCGCGTCATCTTGATTACCGGCGACGGCAGCTTCCGCATGAACTGCAACGAGCTGGCAACCATGGAGCACTACGGGGTTCCGATTATCACGGTGATCATGAACAACGGCGTTCTCGGCATGGTGCGCCAGTGGCAGACGGTCTTCTACGGCAAGCGGTATTCCCAGACCGATCTGGACAGAGGGCCGGACTTCTGTAAACTTGCCGAAGCCTACGGCATCCACGGCGCCTGCGCGCACTCGCTGGAAGAATTCGAACTTGCCTTTGATCAGGCGCTCACTTCCGGAACAGCCGCGGTCATCGACTGCCGCATCGGCTGCGACGAAACGGTCACCCCGATGGTCGCTCCCGGCAAGCCGATTACGGACTTTATCATCGGCGAGCACCACTCATGAGAAACGAAATGGAGGCTGAGATATATGATCAGTGACAATGTGAAAACCAGCGCGGAGCGCGCGCCGCACCGCTCGCTGTTTAAGGCCATGGGATATACCGACGAGGAGCTGCAGCGCCCCTTGATTGGGATAGCCAACCCCAAAAGCGAAATCGTTCCGGGGCATCTGCATCTGGGTCAGCTTGCGGAAGCGGTCAAGGCCGGCATCCGCATGGCGGGCGGTACGCCGTTTGAGTTCGGCATGATCGGCGTTTGCGACGGCATCGCCATGGGGCACGCGGGCATGCGTTATTCGCTGGCCTCGCGCGAGCTGATTGCAGACAGCTGCGAAACAATGGCCATGGCGCACGGTTTCGACGGCATGGTGTTTCTGCCGGGATGCGACAAGATCATACCCGGCATGCTCATGGCGGCGGCCCGGCTCGACCTGCCCGCTATCGTTTTGACGGCGGGGCCCATGCTGGCCTACAAAGCCGAGGACGGCAGACAGCTCGACCTCAACAGCGTGTTCGAAGCGGTCGGCGCGTTCAAAGCGGGCAAAGCGACGGCGGAAGAACTGGCGTACTGCGAAAACAACGCCTGCCCCGGCTGCGGCTCCTGCTCCGGCATGTTCACGGCAAACTCCATGGCCTGCCTTGCGGAAGCCATCGGCATGGCGCTGCCGGGCAGCGGAACTATCCCGGCGGTATACGCCGAGCGCGTCCGGCTTGCCAAGCACACGGGCATGCGGATTGTCGAACTGGTGAAAAAAGACGTCCGCCCCAGCCAAATCCTCACCGAACGAGCGTTTTTCAACGCGCTTGCCGTGGATATGGCGCTGGGGTGCTCCACCAACTCCGTTTTGCACCTCACGGCGATTGCCAGCGAGGCGGGCGTGCCGATTCAGTTGGACGCGGTCAACGCAATCAGCGCCAAGGTGCCGAATCTCTGCCGTCTTGCGCCGTCCGGCCCGTATCACGTGGAAGATCTCTACCATGCGGGCGGTGTTTCCGCCGTGGTCAAAGAGCTCATGGACAACGGCTTTTTCGACGGCTCCGCGCGGAGCGTCACGGGCGGAAGCATGGCGGAAGCGGTGGCAAACGCCCGCGTGCGTAACCGCAGCGTCATCCGCAGCTGCAGCGAACCGTATTCCAAGACCGGCGGCATCGCCGTGCTGAAAGGCAACCTAGCGCCGGACGGCGCCGTTGTCAAGCGCGCGGCCGTGCTGGAGAGCATGCTCGTCCACTCCGGCCCCGCCAAGGTGTTTGACTCCGAAGAGAGCGCGATTGCCGCCATCTACGCCCAGCAGATCGAACAGGGCGACGTCGTGGTCATTCGCTACGAAGGGCCGAAGGGCGGGCCGGGCATGCGCGAAATGCTGGGGCCGACTTCCGCTATCGCGGGCATGGGGCTGGATCAGACCGTTGCGCTGATCACCGACGGGCGCTTCTCCGGGGCATCCAGAGGCGCGGCTATCGGGCATGTTTCGCCGGAAGCGGCTTCTGGCGGCATGATCGGCTTGGTTGAAACGGGCGACGTCATCTCCATCGACATCCCCGCGGGCAAGCTGACGCTGGAGGTTCCCGATCACGTGCTGGAACAGCGGCGGGCGAACTGGCGACTGCCGGAGCCGAACGTAAAGAAAGGCTACCTTGCGCGCTACGCGAGAATGGTATCCTCCGCCGCGGAAGGCGCTGTTGTAAAGTAAACAGCCGGATTGCCATATTGCGAATATGCGGCTGACGATACGGAATATTTGAAAAGAAAGACGGGAGAATGTGTATGAAACAGATTGCAATCTTTGATACCACCTTACGGGACGGGGAACAGTCCCCCGGCTGCAGCATGAATATAAAGGAAAAGGTCGAGATGGCGCGACAACTCGAACTGCTCGGCGTGGACGTAATCGAAGCGGGGTTTGCCGCCGCGTCCCAGGGGGATTTCAACGCCGTGCGCGCCATTGCTAAAGAAATGAAGACCGTAACGGTCGCCAGCCTCTCCCGCGCGCTGGCAAAGGATATCGACAGCTCGTGGGAAGCGGTCAAATACGCCAAACACCCGCGCATCCATGTGTTTATCGCCACTTCCGATATCCATATGGAATACAAGCTCAAAAAGACGCGCGAGGAAGTGCTCGAGCAGACCGGCGAAATGGTGCGATACGCAAAGAAATACTGCGACGATATCGAGTTCTCCGCCGAGGACGCAACCCGGAGCGACCCGGATTTCCTCTGCCGCGTGTTTGAATCCGCCATCGAAGCGGGCGCAACGGTGCTCAACATTCCGGACACGGTCGGTTATACCACACCGGAAGAGTTCGCCTTTTTGATCGGCTATATCCGCCAGCATACCAAAGGCGTGGACGGCGTTCAGCTCTCCGTTCACTGCCACAACGATTTGGGCATGGCGGTCGCCAACTCACTTGCCGCCATCAAGGCGGGCGTGGATCAGGTGGAATGCACGGTCAACGGCATCGGCGAGCGCGCGGGCAACGCCGCGCTGGAGGAAATCGCCATGAACCTGAGAACCCGCGCGGACTACTACGGCGCGTCCTGTGGCATCGACACCACGCAGATTTACAAGAGCAGCCGCCTTTTGACCAGCATTACGGGCGTAAAAGTACAGCCCAACAAAGCCATCGTTGGCGAAAACGCGTTTGCACACGAAGCAGGCATCCATCAGCACGGCATGCTCGCCAACAAGCAGACCTACGAGATTATGGACCCCGCCTCCATCGGCCTTGCGCAGAACAAGATGGTGCTTGGCAAGCATTCCGGCAGGCACGCGTTCAACGAGCGCGTTCACGACCTTGGCTTTACGGTGGATCGCGAGCTTTCCAATATGCTCTTCAAGCGCTTTAAGGATTTGGCGGATAAAAAGAAGACGGTGAGCGACCGGGATATCGAAGCGCTCATCCGCAGCATCCTCGCGCAGGAGATTCCCAAGTCGTATGCGCTGGAACGGTACGTCATCAACTCCGGCAACTCGATTACGCCGACTTCCAGCATCGTGCTGGTCAAGTCCAACGGCGAACGGACGGAGAAAGTCGCCATCGGGTTCGGCCCTGTGGACGCTTCGTTCAACGCGATCAATAAGATCGTACGCATGCAGATTCGCCTGGACGAATACTCGATCGGCGCGGTTACGGAAGGGCGGGACGCGCAGGGCGAGGTCAGCGTAAAGATCACCAGCAAGGGCGCGACGGCCAAAGGCTACGGTTTGAGTACGGACGTGATCGAAGCCAGCATTCTGGCCTATGTCAACGCCATCAATAACTTAATCTACGGCAACGCAACGGAGCAGGAATAATATGAAGATGACGATCACACAAAAAATACTCGCGTCTCACGCGGGGCAGGATTATGTCACGGTGGGTCAGCTGATCCGCGCGAAGGTCGATCTGGTGCTGGGCAACGACATCACCTCCCCCGTTGCGATTGCGGAATTCGAAAAAGCGGGCATCGAGCGTGTGTTTGACCGCGAAAAGATTGCGCTGGTGATGGATCACTTCACGCCGAATAAGGACATCAAGGCCGCCGAACAGTGCAAAACCGTCCGCGCGTTTGCCCGAAAGCACGAGATCAAGCACTTTTTCGACGTCGGCCGCGTCGGCGTGGAGCACGCGCTGCTGCCGGAACTGGGCTTGGTCAAGCCGGGCGATCTGATCATCGGCGCGGACTCGCACACCTGCACCTACGGCGCGCTGACCGCGTTTTCCACGGGCGTTGGCAGCACGGACATGGCGGCGGGCATGGCAACCGGCGTCTGCTGGCTCAAGGTGCCTTCCGCCATCCGCTTTGTGCTCACCGGCGAACTGCGCCCCTGGGTTTCCGGCAAGGACGTCATCCTCCATATCATCGGCAAAACCGGCGTGGACGGCGCGCTCTACCAGTCCATGGAGTTCACCGGTCCGGGCTTAAAGAACCTCACGATGGAAGACCGCCTCTGCATGGCGAACATGGCTGTTGAAGCGGGCGCAAAGAACGGCATTTTCGAATACGACGAGCAGACCGAGCGGTTTGCCAGAGAACACGGCTGCAAGGACTGGACGGTCTATGCCGCGGACGAGGACGCGGAGTACACCGCGACGTACGAAATCGACCTAAGCGCAATCCCGCCCACCGTCGCTTTTCCGCACCTGCCGGATAACGCAAGAGCCGTTGCGGACTGCGGAGACGTGCCCATCGACCAGGCGGTCATCGGCTCCTGCACGAACGGACGAATCGAGGATTTACGTGCGGCAGCGAAGATTTTTGAAGGCCGTCACGTGCACGAAAACGTCCGCTGCATCGTCATCCCCGCCACGCAGAAGATCATGCTCCAGGCGATGGAAGAAGGTCTGGTGAAAACCTTCATCGAAGCGGGCTGCGCGGTTTCCACTCCCACCTGCGGCCCCTGCCTCGGCGGGCACATGGGCATTCTTGCAGCCGGGGAACGCGCGGTGGCCACGACCAACCGGAATTTCGTCGGGCGCATGGGGCACGCGGGGTCGGAAGTGTATCTGGCTTCCCCCGCCGTTGCCGCAGCTTCCGCCATTCTGGGCAGGCTGGCCGACCCCGGACAACTATAGAGGAGGAGCGAAATGAACGCAACAGGAACCGCCATCAAGTATGGCGATAACATCGATACCGACGTGATCATCCCCGCGCGGTACTTAACCACCGCCAACGCCGCCGAACTCGCCTCACACTGCATGGAGGATATCGACAAAACGTTTGTGCAGCGCGTAAAATCCGGCGATATCATGGTCGGCGGCAAAAACTTTGGTTGCGGCTCATCGCGCGAGCACGCGCCGATTGCCATCAAGGCTTGTGGCGTCTCCTGCGTGATCGCATCAACGTTCGCGCGGATCTTCTACCGCAACGCCATCAACATTGGACTGCCGATCATCGAATGCCCCGAAGCTTCGGAGCAGATACAGGAAGGCGACGAGGTTTCCGTCGATTTTGACACGGGCGTGGTCACCAACTTGACGCGGAATGAAACGTATCTGGGCGAACCCTTCCCGCCGTTCATTCAAGGCATTATCGCTTCCGGCGGGCTGATGAACGCCATCCGTGCCGGAAAACTGTAAGGCGGTGAAACAGATGAACTACAACATTGCGGTGATCCGCGGGGACGGCATCGGCCCCGAAATCGTAAACGAAGCGGTTCAGGTGCTGGACACGGCGGCGGAGCAATTCGGCTTTACGCTGACGTACACCAGCGTTTTGATGGGCGGCTGCGCCATCGACGAAACGGGCGTGCCGTTGCCGGAGGAAACCGTCCGCGTCTGCAAAGCGAGCGACGCCGTCCTGCTCGGCGCCGTCGGCGGGCTGAAGTGGGAAATGCTGCCCGGACATCTGCGCCCGGAAGCGGGCTTGCTGGGCATCCGCGCCGCACTGGGGCTGTTTGCCAACCTGCGCCCCGCCGTGCTGTTCGATTCCCTTGCCGACGCCTGCCCGCTGAAACCTGAGGTCATGGCAAACGGCCTCGACCTTCTCATGGTGCGCGAACTCACCGGCGGCATCTACTTTGGTGAGCGCGGCAGAAGCACGGGTCTAAACGGCGCGGAAGCCTTCGATACCGAGCGCTATTCCGAGCTGGAAATCGAGCGCATCGGCCGCGTCGGGTTTGATTCCGCGAGAAAGCGGCGGAAGAAACTCACCAGCGTGGATAAGGCAAACGTGCTGGAGAGTTCGCGGTTATGGCGCGAAACCATGCACCGGCTGGCAAAGAAGTACCCGGACGTTGTGTATGAGGATATGCTGGTGGACAACGCGGCCATGCAGTTGATTCGAAACCCCGGACACTTTGACGTGATCGTCACGAGTAACCTCTTTGGCGACATCCTCTCGGACGAGGCAAGCATGATTACCGGCTCCATCGGCATGCTGCCGTCCGCTTCCCTCGGCAGCGGAACGCTCGGCCTGTTCGAGCCCATCCACGGTTCCGCGCCGGATATTGCGGGTAAGGGCATCGCCAATCCGCTGGCAACGATCCTCTCGGCGGCCATGCTGCTGCGCTACTCGCTTTCCCAGCCGGAAGCGGCGGGCGCGGTCGAACAAGCGGTGCAGAACGTTCTACGGCAGGGTCTCCGCACGGCGGATATCGCTGCCGGCAAACCCGCGCTCGGCACGGTTGAGATGGGCAAAGCCGTCCGCTGCGCGCTGTAACAGACAGGTTAATTGGAAAAAGAACGATTCAGAAAGGAGCGCATATGAAACTGACCATGTCCGTGCTGGTGAAAAACCATGCCGGAATCCTGTATAAAGTGGCGGGGCTGTTCTCCCGCCGGGCCTACAACATCCACAGTCTCGCCGTGGGCACGACGTCCGACCCGCGCGTTTCGCGCATGACCATCGTTGTGGACGGTGACGAGGAGATCTTTGAGCAGGTGGAAAAGCAGCTCTGCAAGCTCATCGACGTGATTCAGGTGAAAATCCTCGTGCCGGGCGAGTTCATCAACCGCGAGTTGGTGCTCATTAAGGTGAATGCAACCTCGGAAACCCGTTCGGACATTCTGCAGATTGCGGAAATCTTCGGCGCAAAATCGGTGGATGTATCCCACGAAACGCTCATTCTGGAGTGCTGCGGCAAGAGCGAGCACATCCAGCGGTTCGAGACCATGCTGGAGCGTTACGGCGTCTGCGAAACGGTGCGTACCGGCATGATCGCCATCGAAAATGCGCACGTCATGGCGCCCGCGAACGGGCAGACAAGCCATTGATCAGAAACGCACACGTCATGGCGCCCGCAGGCACGCAGGTCAACCGGTAATCAAGCAAAGCACAAACCGGCTGGAGCCGGAATAAATAAGAACCGAAGCGCATATGCGCAGGAAAGGATTTTTTATGGCAAAGATGTATTATGAGGGCGACTGCAATCTGGGATTTCTCAGCAATAAGACCGTGGCGATCATCGGCTACGGCAGCCAGGGGCACGCGCACGCGCTGAACCTCAAGGAGAGCGGCGTGAATGTCGTGGTCGGCCTCTACGAAGGCAGCAAATCCTGGAAAAAAGCGGAAGAAGCGGGCCTGAAGGTTGCAACGGCAAAAGACGCCGCCAAAATGGCGGACGTTGTAATGCTGCTGGTCAACGACGAAAAACAGGCGGCGCTCTACCAAGAGAGCATAGCCGAGAGCTTATGCGAAGGCAACACGCTCGCCTTTGCGCACGGTTTCAACATCCATTTCGGCCAGATCGTGCCGCCGCCGTTTGTGGACGTGATCATGATCGCGCCGAAAGGCCCCGGCCACACCGTCCGCAGCGAATATCAGCGCGGCGCGGGCGTTCCCTGCCTCATCGCCGTCGAGCAGGATGCCAGCGGCAAGGCGAAGGAAACCGCTCTTGCGTATGCCGCAGGCATCGGCGCCGCGCGCGCGGGCATCCTCGAAACCACGTTCCGCGAAGAAACGGAAACCGACCTCTTCGGCGAGCAGGCCGTGCTCTGCGGCGGCGTGACCGAGCTCATGCTTGCGGGCTTTGAAACGTTGGTCGAAGCGGGCTATGCGCCGGAAAACGCCTACTTTGAGTGCATCCACGAGATGAAGCTCATTGTCGACCTCATCTACAGCGGCGGGTTCGAACGCATGCGGTACTCTATCAGCGACACGGCGGAGTACGGCGACTACGTGACCGGCAAGCGCATCATCACCGACGAAACGCGTAAGGAAATGAAGAAAGTTTTACGAGAGATTCAGGACGGCACGTTCGCCCGCGACTGGATCCTCGAAAACCGTGTGGGCAGGCCGCATTTCAATGCCATGAAACGGCAGAACGCAGAAACGCAGCTCGTCAAGGTCGGCCAGCAGCTGCGCAGCCAGATGACGTTTCTGAAAAAATAGCACGCAGTATTCCACGCGGCAAAATCGAATGATGGGCGTTCCACCGCTGCCAGGCAATCGCTTGTCGGGGGCGGAACGCCCTTTTCCGCTGCCGCGTCACCGCCCGTTCCACCAACAGAATTTCGCTTGCGTCGGCATGAATTCCCCCAAAAATAAAAAAGCCCGCGATCTTTCGCGGTTTCGTCTTGTTTGCTTGAATCAAATCCACCCCAAGGCTTGGGATTCGCTCGTCCGGCCGGTTCTTAACCGCCGACGAAGCGTTGATCCCCCTTCGTTTTTCACCGGTTACGCAGCGTTGACCAGCGAAGCGTTTTTGCATCCTTCCGGACTTCTGCCGTCTTCCATCATGAACCGCAATAGAGACATGGCGTCCAAGCTGTCCTCGGTTTCAATGCTCAGTTCGGTAATACCGTCCTGCACGTCGAGCAGCAATCCCTGCACAAACTCGTTGCCGCGCAGGTCTTCTGCGTTCGCTTCGGAAACGACCAGCTTGACGGGATGTTCGCAGCTGTTGACGACCTGGAAAAAGCGCTCCAGATTGCACACATTCACTTTCATCATTATTTTCCACCTCCTTTCATCACCGCTATTATACCGCGTTTTGTCAATTGTATCAAACAATATTTTACCGTAGATTGTAACGATTCCGCCGATTCGTGAAACGCATGGCACCTGGCTGTGAACTCGCTGTGAACTTCGCCATATCAGCACTTTGCGGGAATTTGATCAAATCAGGAGCGATTTTTACAAAAATACCGGCCATCTTTCAGCAAGACGGCCGGATCAAATCAGGTATTGTATAAGCATCCCGCCAAACGGGAATCAGCCTCAGAGCACGCGCGAGTACTGGATGCCGGAGTTTTTGAGCACGATCTGGAACTTGTTGCGGTCCCCGCGCGCCAACTCCACGCAGTACTCAAAGATTTCGCCCGCGGTATTTTTGGAGATGCGCTGGACGCGGAACGCCGCTTCCCCCGCACGCATTTTCAAAAGCTCCGCGTCGCGTTTGTTGAGGATGACCGCTTCGTAGGTTTCCACCGCTTCCATCGGCGAGGAACCGGAGCACTCGCTGATGGTTGCGTAGAGCGAATCCGTGAGTTGGTCGCGCGTGAGCGTTTCGCAGATATGCGTGGGGATATAGGCGGTTTCCAGCATCAGCGGCTCGCCGTCCGCAAGGCGGAGGCGCTCGATGCGGAAAGTCGTCTGCCCCGGGTTGAGGTTGAGCGTTTCCGCAATTTTCACGGGCGGATGAATGGTGGAAAACGAGATGATCCGTGAACTCGGCGCAAGCCCCAGCGCGTGCATCTCCGTTGTAAAATTATAGAGGTTGTTGATGTTGCGCTTGAGTTTGGGTTTACATACGCGCGTGCCGACCCGCTTTTTGCGGACGATCACGCCGTCGTCTTCCAGCTGTAAAAACGCCTGTCGCACCGTTGAGCGGCTGATGCCGAGGGTCTTGCAGAGCGCGGTTTCGGTTGGCAGAGCGTCCCCTTCCTTCAGTTCGCCGCCGGAGATCAGCCCGCCAAAGTAGTTGGCAAGCTGCTGATACACGGGCGCTTCCCCGCTCCAGTTGATCACGAGTTCATTCCAGTCCATATTTCCCCCAGGATGTCTTCAAGGCCAGGATGTTGCGTACTGCGCCGCGTTTATTTTGCAAAACATGCGCGCATCAATGTATTCTTCTCATTATTACACGATTTTCCATCTCCTGCAATGAAAAATCACCCGCGAAACGTACGGAAATGTAACCAAATTGCGAAACGTGTTCATAATTTTTGCCACACCCACCGTCTGACAAGCCGTACAACGGAGAGAAAACGCATCACCTCCGCCGCGTGTGCCGCCTGACAAGCCGTGTCGCGTGGTAAAACGAATCTGTTTCCGACCATTCGCCGCCAAACAAGCAAAACCGGCGGTCATCCGCCGGCTTGCTGCTGCTTAATTTGGAAAGCGCACGTGCTCTCAGCTCTCCAGCTGCTCTTTTGCCGCCTGTTCGGCAGCCCGGCAGGCTTCGTACGCCTCGTCCAGATTACTGCCGCTGCAGAGCACGCCGTGGTTCATTAAAAGGCAGGCATTGTTTTTACCCATCGCGCCGAGCGCAACTTTCGAGAGCTTCTTTGTGGAAGGCAGAGCGTGCGGCGCGCAGAGCATTTCTTCGCCAACAAGCCGTTTCATCTCGCCGGAAATGCAGCAAACGGGTTTTCGCGCGGCGGCAAATACGCCGCAGTAGCGCGAGTGCGTATGGATGCAGGCGCCTACTCCGCTGCGGGATACAAACACATCCCGGTGCAGGCGCTTTTCACTGGTGGGCTTCCGCTGAAAACCGTAATCGAGCGTGGAAAGCTCCACACGGACGATATCTTCCGCTGTGAGGAACCGGTAGTCAAGCCCGGAGGGGGTCACGAGCATATGCGTTTCGTCCAGCCGGACGGCAATGTTGCCCCAGGTGCCCTGCACAAGTCCTTCTTCGCTGAGCCGCTTGCCACAGGCGACGATCTGTTCGCAGAGCAGTTGCTCATTTGCCGGATGCTCCGGCGCGGATGCTGTTTTACGAGCGGTTCCTTCTTTTATCGTCGCTTCTTCGGTAAGGTTGATCTTGGAATACTTCTTTTGATAGATCCAGTGCATGAGCGCAGCAGAGAAGAAAGGCACTCGCTTGGCTCCGCCGATTTTCTGCGCGAGCAGATGCGTCATCGCCGCTTTTTCGAGTAAAATCGCGCCCGTCACCGCTTCGGTCAGCGAGCGCCCGGTGATGAGCATGCCCAAACCGCGCACAAAGCAGCTGTTGCGGCGGTGCAGGCAGCGTTTCACTTCCGCAGTTGTCAGGCTCCGCGCCACCCGCGCGGTGAGGCCGACAATCTGCGCCATGTCGTCCAGTTCGGCTGTGAGCGCGCGCAGCGTGTTTGCCGCCTGAAGCGCGTACTCTCCCGCCAGCAGCAGGATCACCTGTGCATCCGGCTTTGCCAGAAACGCCGCCGCAAACGGGTCGGCTGAATCATCCAGCACGCCGGGCGTAATCGCCGCTTCGTAAAATGATGCGCCCGCGCCGCATTGCAGTACTGCGCGGAAGTACTCGTTCTTTTCGCCGCGTAAGGCCGCGGTAATTTCGCCGTTTGCCAGACCGGCCCTTTTCAGCTGATCCGCAATGCGGTAAAAAGCCGTTGCGGCTTCGTTCTTGTTCATGTCGCTCTGTCCTTTGCTGTCGATGATACTTGAATCGCTTGGTTTACGCTTCTTCGGTAAAGCGCTTGCCGTTCGCTTTTTTATACACGACGGAAAGCGAGCGGTAGAGCTGCTGGTACTGCGCAAACAGCGCGTCGTAAACGGCTTTGTTCGCCTCGTTTGGCGTAAACGTTGCGCTGACGCGTACAAAGCTCTTTGCCGCGGCAAACGACGGCAGTTCGCCAAGCCCGATCAGCGCGACCACCGCCGCGCCTACCGCACCGGCGTTGCGCGGGTTTTCGACCACATGGATCTCCCGTCCGGTCACGTCCGCAAGGATCTGCATCCAGCCCTTGTCCAGCGCGCCGCCGCCGATGATGCGGATGTCCTTGCAGGCAAACCCGTAGTCCGCGCAGAAGTTCTGCAGGATCCAGCGGATATTGTACGCAATGCCTTCGTATACCGCGCGCATCAGATGCTCGCGCGTATGCACCATGGTGATGTTAAAGAGCGTCGCGCGCGTGGTCGTGCTCGAAACCGGGCAGCGCTCGCCCAGCATCCAGGGCGTGCAGATCAGCCCGTCGCTCCCCGGCGGAACGGAGGCGATCACTTCGTCCATGTAGTTGAACACGTCGTTTCCGTACCGCTCTTTTTCGTGGCGGAAGAACTGGTCGCGAATCCACTCGATATTCGCGCCCGCGGACTCCGTGATCCCCGCGACGAGGTTCATGCACGGATCGGCGCTCTGAATCGCCGCCGCCCCGTGCTGGAATTTATCCGCCGTCTTGGAAGAGGCCGCAACCCAAGCCGAAGTGCCCAAATACACATGCACGTCTCCATCGCCCTGCTGCCCCGCGCCAACCGCCGCCGACTGCACGTCGTCGCAGCCGCCGAACACCGGCGTACCCGCGGCAAGGCCGGTTTCCTGCGCGGCCTGCTCCGTCAAACCGCCGACGATATCCGTACTCCTGACCAGCGGCGGGAGCTTCTTCATATCGATTCCCGCCAGCGGCAGCACACTCATCCAGGTTTTCTTTTTTAAGTCAAACCCGTAGCCGGACGCGCCGGAAAGCTCCGTCACCATCTTTCCCGTGCAGCGAAACTTCAGGTAGCCGTTGACATCCAAAATACGATAGGCGTTTTGATAGATCTCCGGCCGTTCCTGCTTGAGCCAGATGATCTTGGCGATGCAGTCCTTGCCCATGATCGGCGTTCCAGCGAGCAGGGTAAAAATGCGTTTGCCGCCGAGCTTGTTCATAATGCTCTGCGCCTGCTTTTCCGCACGCCCGTCCACCCAGGTGATGTTCGGGTAAAGAACCGTCCCTTGTTCGTCCACGGGGATGACGCCCTGCGCCTGCGTGGAAAATACGATTCCCGCGACGCACTCCGGCGCGATTCCGTTTTCGCTCAGCACGCGGCGGCTCGTGTCGCAGACCGCGTTCCAGTAATCCGCGGGATCCTGTTCGACCCAAGCGGGGTTCGGGTAATGCGTTGGGTACGGCGCGGAAGCCGTCGCGCGGATGGTTCCGTCAAAGCGGACCAGCACTGCCTTATCGGAACTCGTGCCGATGTCATGCGCAAGAATAAAGCGTTCCATCTTCTATTTGCCTCCCAAATTCATTCGCCGTCGGATCAGCGGCATGGTGTATGTTTTTATTTCCCAGCTTCACTTGCCGTCAAGAGGACGGCTGAATATTGCTTCTGTATTATTCGTTACCATTCAGCGCGCGCCGGTATTGACCACATGGCTGAACACAGTTTCAAAGCGGGTCAGCGCATCCGCAATTACCTCGTCCGTATCCGCCAGCGACGTATACAGCCGGCTGCCCGCCAGTGTGACGATGCCGTTTGCCATATAGGCGGCGCCCATGCGCTCCATGGAATCCTTCCTGCGCGTCATCATCGCCTTGTTGCTCAATAAACCCAGCGCGGACTTGATAAAGCTCATGGAAGAGAAGTCGAAGCTCATGGCGCCCGAGCATTCGAGGTGCACGATGGAGCCCTGGTTGTATGCCACAAACGGCAGATCGTACTTGGCGATCAGTCCCTTCAGTCCGTCGGTGAGCTTGTCGCCCTGCCTGCCAGCGATTTCGCAGGCATTGGTGCGCTCGATCTCGCGGATGGCCGTATATCCCGCCAGCGACGAAAGCGGGTTTGCCGCCAGCGTGCCGCCAACATACGCGCGGTGTTTGCCTGTTGCAAGCCCCGCCGCCATGAGCTCCGCGTACACGCGTTTGCCGCCAACGCCGCCCGCCGCCGGATACCCACCCGCCACGATTTTGCCAAAGATCGTCAAGTCCGGCACCACGTCGAAATACCCCTGCGCGCCGCCGAGCGCCACGCGGAAGCCCGTGACCACCTCGTCGAAAATCATCAGCGCGCGGTACTGATCGCAGAGCGCGCGGACGCCCGCGTTGTAGTCCTTTGCAACGGGGCGCGTGCCGCTCTCCGGGCCGACGGGTTCCACGATGACCGCCGCCGTGTCGCCAAGCAGGCGGTTCCTGCGGAGCATGGCTTCCAGCATGTTCAAGTCGTTCGGGCGCACTTCGTCGGTCAGCGAATAGCTGGCGCTCGGGATGCCGTGGGATTCCAGCAGCGCGCGGCTGCCGGGGATCTTCAGGCCGTACACCATTTGATCCGACCAGCCGTGATACGCGCCGCCGATTTTGATGATGCGCTTGTTGCCGGTTGCAATCCGCGCAATGCGCAGACTCGCCATGACTGCTTCCGTGCCGCTGCCGAGCATGCGGAACATTTCGACGGCAGGCATGTGCTTATGAATTTCCTTTGCAATGAGCAGTTCCGCTTCGTGCAGCAGGCCCGTGACCGGGCCGCACTCGTTGATCAGCTCCAAAACGGCTTTGCGGATTGCTTCGTTGTTGCTGCCGAGGATAGTCGGGCCGCCCGCCTGCAAAAAGTCGATATAGCGGTTGCCGTCCGCGTCATACAGGTATGCGCCGTCCGCTTTGGAAACGCAGATGGGAAAGGGTTTGTTGAACGCGAGGTTATGCTGTACGCCGCCGGGAATATAGTCCTTGGCTTCCTCAAACACAGCGCGGGACTTTTTGCACTGCTCGTCAAAATAGCGCAGTACTTCGCCCTCGTAGTAGTCGGTTGTGATTTCGTAGATCGGTTCGCTTGTGAGTTTCTTCAGGCTCGCGTTGATGTCGCGAGGGTCGTCCCAGCGGCTGATTCCGCAGTTGTTCATGGTTTTATCCTCCAGTATATGCTTTCAAGTATAGATATGGGGTTCTCAGGGGCGTGCCCCTGAGTGCCCCCATCACTCTTTCGTCTGGGCACAGCGCAATACGCAGCCGAGCATGGCGCGCATGTCTCGGCGCATGTTTTCGGCGTCAAACGGCAGTCCGTGCGCAAGCAGATGGTTGACCTGGCCGTAATACAACCCCATGGTCATCTCGGCCAGCAGTGCCGCGGAAACCGGCGCGCCTTCGGGAAATTTGCCGAATTCGACTTCGTAATGCTTGGCGATGATGCGTTCAATTTCGCCAACTCTCCCCGCGTCTCCGCCAAGGATGGTGGCGTTGGTGAGCCGCGCCATCACGCGCGGATAGTTCACCGTGTCCAAAATCAACTGGTCAAGCAGCGCTTCGATGAGCGCAAGCCCTCGCTTGTCCGAACGTGAACAAAAGTCGATGATATCGCCAATCTCCGCAACCGCAATCGCCGCCTGCAGTTCCCCCGCGTCGGCATAATGGTTAAACACCGTCGTGCGGCATACGCCCGCGGCCTCGGCAATATCGTCAAACGGCACATCGCCGACGCCGTATTTTTCGTATAAACCCTTTGCCGCGTGCAGAATCGCGCGCTGCGTTTTGGTTCGTTTTTTCTCGCTCATCGAGTCCCCTCCTCCGGTTCGGATTCCGCCTCCAACGTATCCTGCGCCTGCGCACGAACGGCGCGCGCGTTGGTGTTGATGCTGTTGCGGTAGATGACCAGCCGCCAGTATAAAAACTCCGTGGTCAGGTTGATCAGCATCGTGCCGATCAATACGATGTACTCGTTCCAGCCGATGTTGGTCAGCGCCGTTCCCCAGAGGGTGGAAAGCGGCGAAAACACAGCATAATACGCGGCAACCAGCAGCATTGCCCGCGGGATATTCGCCGCGCTCTTGAAGGTAAACTCACGGTTGAGCGTAAAGTTCCACAGCACGCTCAGCACCAGCGCAATCAGGTAACAGGGCCAGTACGGCCATTGTGCAAACTCGTTGAGCAGTGTAAAAGTTAAAAACTGGATCAGACCAGCAGATGCGGAAAACAGCACGTATTTTACAATCCGCACAATCTCTTCTTTATTATGCTTTTGCATCGGTTTTCTCCTTTTTCAATGGTGTGTGGGTGTTTTTTTGTTTGCGCCGCTTGTTTTTTAGATAGAATTGAAAAGAATCATTTTTGTATCACAATTTGGACTTTAGTACAGAATTGAATATAGCACAGTTTTATAGACGCGTCAAGAACAAAAACCCTCACCGTTCGCCGATTTTACCCACATTTTACGTGTTTCAACCAACGCTCGCTTGTTTTTATGGCGAGATTCTGATAGTATGCCTTCGTTATGGACATTTATCTGATTACAACAAGGAGGCGCATGGCATGAACGCCGAATTCAATCTCGATCAATACCTCAGCGACGGCGTGGAAGCCATCGTTTCGGACGCGCTAAAAGCCGCGTTTAAAAACCCCAAGGAAACCGCATTTCTGCTGCAGTATACGCTTCATGCAAAACGCGCCGCTGCCAAGCGTGAAACCCACGCCAAAGCGGGACGGCACGTGCCCTCCTTTTTAA
Source organism: Clostridiaceae bacterium (assembly GCA_039683415.1). Lineage (GTDB taxonomy): Bacteria > Bacillota > Clostridia > Christensenellales > CAG-138 > UBA7703. The sequence goes on along the minus strand of JBDKRL010000001.1, from coordinate 253,908 downwards.
TCGCCAGCATCACGAGTCGCTGCAACCTGCACTGCGCGGGCTGTTACGCGCGCGCCAACAACATTTGCCACGACGGCACGGACGAAGGCCTGCTCACCGACGCCGAGTGGGAAAACATCTTCGTTCAGGCAGCGGAAATCGGCGTTTCATTCGTATTGCTTGCGGGCGGCGAACCCATGCTGCGGCGCGGCGTCATCGAATGCGCATCCGACCACCCCGACCTGCTGTTTCCCATCTTCACCAACGGCACGCTGCTGGGTGAGCAGACGCTTGAACTGCTCGACCGCCGCCGCAACCTCGTGCCCATCATCAGTGTGGAAGGCGACGAGGCGCAGACCGATGCGCGGCGCGGCGCGGGCACTTATCAGAAATTGCTGGAGACCATGACCGCGCTGCAAAGCCGCGGCGTGTTCTTTGGCGCTTCCGTCACGGTGACCAGCGAAAACCTCCCATTTGTCACGAGCGACGCTTTCCTCTCGGACTTGCGCGAGCGCGGCTGCAAGATTGCGTTTTATGTGGAATACGTCCCCGCCGACCCCGGCACGGAATCGCTTGCGCCCGGGGACGCGGAGCGCGTCTATTTGACCAGCCGGCTCGACGAACTCCGTGCGCGTTCGGACGCGATGGTCTATGTTGCCTTTCCCGGGGATGAGCAATACGCAGGCGGCTGCATGGCGGCGGGACGCGGATTCTTCCATATCAACCCGCACGGCGGCGCGGAGCCCTGTCCGTTCTCTCCGGTTTCGGATACGAGCCTCAAGGACGTCTCCCTGCTGGAAGCGCTCGACTCCCCGCTGTTTGTGCGCTTGCGTTCCAGCGAACTGCTTGCGGAGCATCATGACGGTGCCTGCGCGCTCTTTGGCCGTGAGGACGAAGTGCGAAGCCTTTGCGAGCGCAGCTGAACGGTTCGAATCGGCAAAAGTTTACTCCCCGAATGACCTTCGGGGAGTTTTTTACGCAAATAAATATTTCTATGTGAATCATCCTCAGAATTCCAGCTGCTAAGGCTGAATTTGGCAATCCAGCGCCCTGCGGGCAGCGGCAGAATCCGTTGCGCGCTGTTGCCCGATCCGTCGCGATGCGGTATACTGTGTTTCATTCACAGTAAATAATATCCCAAGGAGCAACCATGCCCAGCAAACTAGCCGACCGCGAACTGCCGAACTACACCAGAGGCGAAGAAATCTTCAATATGGTCTCCCATATCACGGGCGGCGCGCTTGCCGTTGCCGCGCTGGTTCTCTGCGTCATCAAATCCGCCATTTCCGGCGACCCCTGGGCAATCGTTTCTTCCTCGATCTACGGCTTTACGATGGTGGTTCTCTACTGTCTCTCCAGTATTTACCACGGGCTGAAGCCCTCGCTTGGCAAAAAGGTGCTGCAGGTGCTCGACCACTGCTCGATCTATTTCATGATCGCGGGAACCTACACGCCCATCGTGCTCGTGGCCTTGCGCCCGCTCTATCCATTTCTGGCATGGATCATCTTGGCCTTCGAGTGGGGCATCACCGCCATTGCCGTTACCCTCACCGCTATCGATCTCAAGGAATACCGCGCGTTTTCCATGCTCTGCTATATCGTCATGGGCTGGGGCATCGTGCTGGCAACGCCGTATGCCTTGGAAGCGCTCTCGCAAGCCGGGTTTACCCTGCTGCTTGCGGGCGGGTTTGCCTATACGCTCGGCGCGGTGCTGTACGGTCTTGGCGCAAACAAGCGCTGGTTCCACTGCATTTTCCATATCTTCGTCTTAATCGGCAGCGCGCTCCAGTTCTTCGCCATCTATCTATTTGCGATATAAAAACGCTCTTCTATTCTGAAGAAAAGAAGCAAAAGACAACAAAATGCTCTTCTTTTCTGAAGAAAAGAAGCAAAAGACTTTTATAACAAAAGAACTTCTCAAACTGAAATGAGAAGTTCTTTTTGATTCTTTTTCTTTTAAGAAAAAGAAAGTACTAGTACTTATGCCGAGAACCCGTCTTTGAGCTGAAAATGATTTTTGTCGAATGTAAGCAGCCCCTCGTCCCGCATTTTGCAGAGCTCGCTGCTCATCGCGCTGCGGTCCACGCAGAGATAGTCCGCAAGCTGCTGGCGGTTGAACGGAATTTCAAACGCGTCGCTGCCCGACGCGAGCGACTGACCGGAAAGGTACGACAGCAGTTTTTCCCGCGTGCTGCGCTTGGACATATGCGAAACTTTCCGCGTGAGCGCAAGATTCTTCCGCGCGGACTCGGCAAGCACGTTCTGCACCAGCCGGGTATGGAACCGGCAGGCGCTGGAGCAGACTTCCAGCATGCGCTTGCCGTCGAGCAGCATAACTCCCGTCGGCTCCGCGGCGACGACGCTCACGCGCAGCAGTTCCCCCGGTAAAAACGCGTACGCTTCCGCAAAGAGATCCCCCGGCCATGCGTCCGCAAGGATGCTGCGGTTGCCCCAGAAGTCCTCCTCAATGACCTGCGCCCGCCCGGAGAGCACCAGTCCCACGGCGGAAACATCCTCGCCCTGACGCAGGATCAGCTCGTTTTTCGCGTATTCCCGCGTGGAGGGCGCAAGGCAGTCGAGCAGCGTGGGCAGTTCCTCCTCGGACGTGCCGCGAAACAGCGACGTCTTTTTCAAAAAATGATAGGAAATATTCATCAACAACCTCCAGCAGGTCTTCACCGCGGCAGAATCATAAAGATTTAGGGTATAACCGTTGGATTTCCAACGGACTTGTTCTTTATATCATAGTATAGTGCATCTATAAAGTCAATATCCCGCTGTCCGTCCAACATCCGGACGGCATACGAACCGAAAGGAAGATACGATTATGATCCGTAACATCATTCATATCGACGAAGAAAAATGCAACGGCTGCGGCGCCTGCGCTTCCGCCTGCCACGAAGGAGCCATCGCCATGGTTGGTGGAAAAGCCAAGCTCCTGCGGGACGACTATTGCGACGGCCTCGGCAACTGTCTGCCCGCCTGCCCGACGGGGGCGATAACGTTTGAGGAGCGGGAAGCCGCGGCCTTTGACGAAGCCGCCGTCAAGGTGCACCTCGACAGCGCAAAACCTAAACACGCCGCTCCCGCAACGCTTGCCTGCGGCTGCCCCGGCACGCACTCGCGCGTGATCGAGCGGCACGACGAACCGCAGGCGGAAGAGAAATCCGAAGGCTGCGCCTGCGGCGGTCATGACGCGCCCGCGCCTTCCCGCCTGAGCCAGTGGCCGGTGCAGATTAAGCTCGTGCCGGTCAACGCGCCGTACTTCAACGGGGCACGGCTTCTCGTAGCCGCCGACTGCACGGCGTTTGCGCGCGGGGACTTCCACGAGCGGTTCATCAAAAACCACGTGACGCTGATTGGATGCCCCAAGCTGGACATGACGGACTATTCCGAAAAGCTCACGGAGATCTTGCGAAACAACGATATCAAAAGCATCACGGTGGCGCGCATGGAAGTTCCCTGCTGCGGCGGCATCGAAGCTGCGGTCAAGACTGCTCTGGTCAACAGCGGCAAGATGATCCCATGGCAGGTAGTCGTCATCGGCACAGACGGCGAAATTCTGGATTAACTTGCAGTTCATCGCAAATCGGGAGGGGGCTAATCCCCTCCCGATTTGCGTTCTCCCCTAAATCCCTTCCCCGCAGCCGCATTCAACAAAACTCGCCAGTTCGCATATGGCCGCTTCCTCATCCAGGCCATCGGCCAGAAGCTCCGCGCGCATCCCCCGGCTCAGCCCCAGCGTCAGTATCATCAGCATGGATTTTGCGTTGACGCTGTTTGAGTTGCTCGTGAGATTCTTAATCTGAACCTGCGAGGCAAACTTGCCCGCAAGCGCCGCAAACGACGCCGCCGGGCGCGCGTGCAGGCCGGAGGGGTTCAGAATTGTAACTTCCTTGACGATCATAAAATCAGACTCTCCTTGTGGTCCCGCGCGGCAGCCGCACCGCCGCCGCTTTGTGGCGTCATTTTTGCTCAAATACGACTTCGCCGCAAATCATGGTCATTACGAGCGCAAACGCCTCGTCGAACACCGCGAAATCCGCGCTCTTTCCCACGGCGATGCTGCCAATTTCCGTATCCAGCCCTGCGATTCGCGCGGGTGTGAGCGATGCCATCTTGACCGCTTCGTACAGCGGATACCCCAGCGACGCGACGGTTTTCACGCCGCAGAGCATCGGCCGCGTACTGCCGACAATCGCGTGATCGGCCTCCGGATCGACGCCTTTGAACCGGGCGATGTTGTCCCGCACCTCGATCTGCACCGTTCCGTTGTCGTAATCCCCGTCCGGCAGGCCGCCGAGCGTCATATCCGTAATCATCGCGATGTTGTCGCTGCCTTTGCAGCGGAGAGCCGTGTCGATGGCCGCCGGATGCAGGTGCACGCCGTCGCAGATGAGTTCCGTGGTGATCGCGTCATCGGTCAGCACCGCGCCGACCACGCCCGGACGGCGGTGATGCAGGCCGCTCATCACGTTATAGAGGTGGGTTGCGTGCGTCAGCCCGTTCGCCTTGGCGGCGAGCATGTCCGTGTATTCCGCCTTGGTATGCGCCGCGGAAACGACGATGCCGCGACTCTTGAGCGCGCGCATGACCTCCGGCGCGCCTTCCAGCTCAATGCCAAGCCCCATCACGCGGATCGCCCCGCCGCCAATGTCGAGGATCTCCTCCAGCGCGGGGAGGCTCGGCGCAACAAGGTCTTTATCCGCCCCTTCCGCGCCCGCAAGTTTGCGCGGGGAGAGAAACGGCCCTTCCATATAGATGCCGCGAATGATCGCTCCGGGCGCTTTTCCATCTTTTTGCGCGGCAATCGCACCGGCGGCGTGCTTACAGCCGCGCGCGGTCATGGCGGTTGCCAGAAACGACGTCGTGCCGGTTTGGGGCAAAAAGCCCGCGAGCAGTTTGACCGCGTCCTCGCTTTCGTCCGCAACCCGCCCCATGCAGCCGTGGATATGCAGGTCGAAAAAGCCGGGGCTCAGGATGCGCTCACCGTAGTCCAGCATCGGCAAATCCACCCCACTGAACTCATCCGCACGGCCGACGGCGCAGATTCGCCCGTCTTTGACCAGCACCGCGCCGTGCTCCAGTTCGCCGTTTGGAAGGAGCAGGCGTCTTGCCGTTAAGATACAATCCATTTCACACCATCTCCTCCGACCGCTAGATATACAGCGTGTGGTTGCGCAGCAGACGGTCGTAATACTGCATGATCAGCTTGCGCCCCTGCTCCTCGCCGCCCGCGATGTTGCCGCTTAGCAGCACCGGCGGCTGAAATCCCTTTTGCACCATGGTTTCGATGGCTTCCAGCATGACTCCGTTGAGCAGATACGCCGAAAGGATGCTGGAAGTCCCGCAAACGCGCGTCGGCACGCCTTCCACCTCGATGGCCGCGTCGCCGTAGCGGCTGTGCAGATCGAGCACCACGTCCGCAAGTTCCGTGATGCGCTTTGCGCCTTCCTTGACGGGCGTGCTGCCGCAGACTTCCACTGCCGTCAGCGCAATCACCTTGCAGCCGAGCTTTCTTGCGTGCTGCGCCACCTCGACGGGCATGGGATTCACGCCGGAATTCGTGATAATCACGAACAAATCCCCCGGGCGCGCGTCATACTGGCTCATAAATGCCGTGCCGACGCCGGGTACCTTTTCGTACCGCCCCTGAGAAGGTTCGTCGATCAGCTTGACCGGAACCAGCCCGCCCGCCCGCATGGCAATCTCCATTGCCGCCGCGCGCGAGTGCCCGCAGCCGAACGCCTGCACGATTCCGCCGCGCATGACCGTTTCCGCAACGAGCGCCGCCGCGGCATGAATCGCTTCCATGTCGGTTTTCTGTGCTTCGTCCATCAGCGCGCGGACGTGATCAAAATAAGTTTCACAGCTCATCCTTCTTCGCCTCCTTAATGAATGATCAGCGCGATTAATTTATTGACATACACCGCGATGGAGCCGAACAGCGAAAAGTCGTTTCCGCCGGAGAGCAGCATCCAGTACTGAACCGTGTGCGAAAACAGCATGGCTGCAACGCCCACGAGGCCTACCATCACGATGGACGCAACCGCCGTGCCGATGATCGCCCCGCGCAGACCGCCCTGTCCTTCGGCAATGACCGCCGCCGCGCCGCATTCAAAGAAGCAGGTCACAATCAGCGGGATGAGCACCACGGTGCCGAACACATGGAAGATGTTGCAGAGTACCAGCACGACGGAAGATGTGACCAGCGCAACGAGGAATCCGATGATTGCGGCGTTGGGCCGGTAGTTAAACAGAATCGGCGCGTCGTACGCGGGCAGCGCGCCCTTGACCACCTTGGAGGAGATGCCTTCGAACGCGGGCACGATCTGGCTGATCAGCATTCGAACGCCCAGCAGCAGGAACGTCAGCCCCGCGCCAAAGGTCAAACCCTTGCCCAGCGCGTAGAAAATCACGTTTTCGCCCATCTCCTTGAGCCCAGTGCGGTACACAAATCCGATCGCTAGATACAGCAAAAAGATCACGATACCGCCCGTAATCGAGATTTCGCGGAAGAAGGAAAGGCGTTTGGATAGCTTAAGGTCTTCCGTGGACTTCGACTTGTCGCCGACCCATTTGGCAACCGTACCCGCAATCAGCGCCAGCACGCCGGAAGGATGCCCCAGCGTAAACGACTCGTCGCCGATGACCGCAAAGACATACTTGCGCAGAATCCACGGCATGATCGACCAGTACAGCGCGGAAAAGACCGCCGCGCTGATGATGAGCGGGATGCCGGAGAGCCCGCCTTCCACGCCCGCCGCTACGAACAGAAATGGGAACCAAAAGAGCATATGCCCGGTTAAGAACACGGTCTTGATCTTTGTAAACCGCGCAATCAAGAGGTGCAGGATCATGCCGATAAACATCGCAATTCCTACCTCGCCGCCGAACGTTTCCAGGAACTTGACGTCCGAAGTCGAGGAAGCGCTCGTATCCGTCGAGATACCCGTCAACGTGGATTCCGGCACGACGGCGTTGAGCAACACCGTGATCGAAAGGTTGATGATGGTCATGCCGATGGCGGCGAGCAGCGCGCCCTTGAGCACTTCGTCCCATTTTTTCTTCATCAGGATGAGGCCGAGGGCGACGATCAGTGCCATGAGCACAGGCGTATTTTTGAAAAAGTTGTCGATGATGAAATCCAGTACTGCTTGCATAAAAAAGATCCTCCCTGTTTGCTTTTATGGTTGCGAGTGTTCTTCTAAATACTTCTGTACGGCGGCGGTGACTTCGTTTACGTCCATATACCGCCTTACGCCGTAAACGGGCACTTTCAGAGAGGTTTTCAGCTCCTCCGCGATTTCGGGGGACGTGAACACCGCGTCGCATGGCGTTCCCCGCGCGCTGGAAATGTCAATATTGAACGCCTCGCCTGAAACGCCCAGCCGCGCAATCGCCTTGTCGAGCGAAAGTTTGAGGATCAGCGACGAGCCGACCCCGAAACTGCAGACCGCAAGAAACGTCATGATACCTGCCTCCTTATCACTTTTATACTGTCTTCAGGATTCGTTCTGAACCGTATGCTCCTTTATATATGCCGCCACGGAGACTGGGGTTCCGAGTGACGCCAACACCCGCGCCGTACCACCGTTCCAAACCAGCTCCGCCAGCTCTTTGAGCGCGTCCAGATGCGCGTTGGCGTCCGCCGCCGCAAGAGCGACGAATACCCAAACCGATTGTCCAAGCAGGTCGACCGGCCTTTCGAGAATCAGCATAGCCATGCCGGGGCGAACCGCGCCGTCCTCCGGTCGCGCGTGCGGCAGTGCGAGACCTTCGTCCACGACGATATACGGCCCATGCAGATCAACAGACTGAATCATCGCCTCGGCATACCGCGCGGTAATCGTGCCACTCTCCAAAAGCGGCTTGGCGCATAAGCGCACCGCATCGCGCCAATCGGGCGCGGAAGGCAAAAAGCGGATGTTCTCTTCGGTTAACAGTTCGGATAACATGAATCTCTCTTTTCTGCGGTTTTGCGGGGCGAATTGTCGTTTTTTGGTGTTTTGGGCCTGATTGTACGGCTTTTTTCAACGTGATCGGAAAAAATGCAATCTTCTGCTTGCAATATAGCAAAAGAATGGTAGAATGTCTATAGCTTGTATATACAACTTTTCAAATATTTTTTGACAACCGTTATTCACGCCCGTAAAGCATCCAATCGTTCCTGTGAAAAAAAACGTTCTCGCATATCGTGAACAACCGCTGTATGATGGAGAAAATACGAGTAAAAGGGGATGAACGCTTTGAGCAAAAACGACCAACCGTTATTCAAGCAAATCATCGCCAGCATCAATGAGGGGATCGAGAGCGGTGCGTACGAACGCGGATCTGCCATTCCGTCCGAGCCGGAGCTCTGCCGCGTGTTCGAGACAACTCGCATGACCGTCCGCCGCGCCATCGACGCGCTGGTGAACGAAGGCAAGCTCTACCGCGTGCAGGGCAAAGGCACGTTTGTTTCCCATATCGAACTGCAGAAGACTTATCAAAAGCATGGCTTTACCAGTAATATGATCTCTCTGGGCATCCACCCCTCCAGCCAGGTGCTCTCCGCGGGCATCTGCGAGCCGGAAACAGCCATTCTGGAAAGTCTGGAGCTGGAGCCGGGCGAACCCGTCTTCTGCCTCAAGCGCATCCGTATGGCGGACTACGAGCCAATCGCCATTGAGCGGGTCTGGATCTCCCTCAAACGGTTTCCCAAACTCCCCGATTATGATTATGCGGAAACCTCGCTCTACGAAGTGCTCCGCGTGGAATACGGGCTGGAAGCGGGCTATTCGCGCCAGAAGCTCAACGCCGTCATGGTGGAAGGCGAGGACGCGCAGCTGCTCTTCGGTACAAAAAAAGGCGTTGCCATGCGCATGCGCAACGTCGATTACGACAAGAACCTCCGCCCCATCGCCGCGGCGGACTCCATTTACCACGGAACGAAATACACGTTTGATATCGTGATTTGATTTTGTAATCGGATGAACGAAGTGTTTGTAAGTACTGATGTTTTGAATTTTGCGAGGGTACGTGTATGACCGCCATCATCGTCTCTGCGCACGCGGCGCTTGCGGAAGGTCTCCTCGGCGCGGTTTCCATGATCGCGGGCGAACAGGAGCTTCTCTATGGTGTCCACTTTCTGCCGGGCGAAGGCCTGACGGACTTGATTACTCGCGTTGCGGAACAAATTCAGTCCTCCGGCGCAGATAAAGCGCTCGTGCTCACGGATTTGTTCGGCGCATCTCCCGCCAACGCCGCGTCCGCCGCGCTGTTCTCTGTCGATGCGGAAACCGCCGTGGTAACAGGCGTGAACCTTGCAGCACTGCTGGAAGCGGTACTGACGCGAGACGACGGCGTATCGCTGGCCGCGTTTGCCGCGCGGGTTGCGCAGGCCGGCCGCGACAACATCCGCCCCATCACCAAAGAGACCGTTCTGAATGCGGGAGGAGTAAACGCATGATTCAGCTTGTCCGATGTGACGACCGTTTGATCCACGGCCAGTGCGTGGTGCGGGTCATCTCCGACTTCGGCATCGGGCATATCGTAGTCTGCGACGATTTTGTCGCGGGCAACGCCGTGCTCAAGAATGTCTTCCTGCTCGCCGCGCCGTCGGGCGTGAAAACGGAGATCCTGTCCGTTGAGCAGGCCGCTGCCCGCGCGGACGCGCTTCAGGCGGAAGCCGCCAAAGTGCTGATTCTCGTGCGCTCACCGGAGACCGCGCTTTCGCTCTACCTTGCCGCGCCGCAGTTGAAAAAAGAACTCAACATCGGCCCCATGAGCAACCGCCCCATTTCGAAAAAGGCGACGATGTACTGCAGCCTCACACCAAACGAAGCCGTTGCCGTGCGGCAGCTGGCGTTTCTGGGCGTGCGGGTGTACTTCAATCAGGTTATCAGCCAGAAGGCTGTCGAATGGGCGGAAGTCGAACAGCAATTTAGATGATTTTCAGGGTTACTGCCAAAGGGGTATTCACCCCTTTGGAAACCCCTTCCACTTTCTTCTCTCAGGAGGCAAATCGTATGACGCTCTTTCAGGCATTCCTCATCGCTGTGTTCGGATATCTTTCCAGCATTTACTCCCCCTGGCTCGCGCTCGGCGGGTGGTATACGCTGGGCCGCCCGCTGATAGCAGGCTTTGTGATCGGCATTATCCTTGGCGATATCCCCACCGGCATCCTCATGGGCGCTGCGGTGCAGGCCGTCTTCATCGGCCTCATTACACCCGGCGGTTCCATGCCGGGGGACGCCAACCTTGCGGCGTATATCGGCATTCCGCTGGCGATGGTCAGCGGGCTGGATACGACGTTCGCGGTTTCCATGAGCGTTGTGCTGAGCTTTGTAGGCGTGCTCGCCGTGCTGCTGGTGGTCACGGTCAACTGCCTGTTTGTGCACCGCATGGATCGCCTGATTGAGCATAACCAGCTCGACAAAGCCGCGCGCACGCCGGTTGTCGGGCAGATTACAAACTTTCTTGTCCGCTTCTTCCCTATCCTGCTGGCCTGCTACTTCGGTCAGGACTTCACGACCAGAATCGCCAACTCGCTGCCCATCGCGGTGGTCGGCATCTTCGGCATGTTCGGCACACTCCTGCCGCTGGTCGGGTTTTCGATCCTTTTGTGCTACATCGTTAAGAAAAAGACCGACCTGCTCTACTACATCTGCGGGTTCATCCTCGCCAAAGCGCTCAACCTGCCAATTCTGCCCATCGTGGCCATCGCGAGCGTGTTTGCGTTTATGGACATCAAATATACGCCGTCCGCCACGCAGGAAGAGCCCGCGCCTGTGCCGGAAGAAACGCTCGAAAAGAAGCGCTTGCTTTCCAAAAAGGACGTGCGCCGCTGCTACTGGAGCTGGATGCTCTGGAACCTCTCCGCGCAGAACATGGAACGCATGGAAGCGCCCGCCATCGTGCGGATGCTCAGCATTGTACGTGAAAAGCTCTATCCGGGCGACGCGGAAAAGCAAAAACAGCTCCTTTCCCGCCACACGCCGTTTTTCAACACCGAGCCGTACGTCGGCTGCATCGTGCCCGGCATCGTGCTCGGCATGGAGGAAGAGAGCGCCATTGGCGGTGAACTGCCCGGCGAGATGATTACCGGTATTAAAACCGCCATGATGGGACCGTTCGCGGGCATTGGGGATTCCCTGTACGTCGGCACACTGATTCCGATTTTGCTCGGCATCGCGCTCGGCCTTTCCGGCACGACCGGCAGCATGGCGGGGCCGGTGTTCTATATCGTCGCCCACCTTGCCATCATGTTCCCCGTCACCTGGCTGCTGTTCTCGCGCGGGTATAAAACGGGCATTTCCAGCGTCCAGCAGATCCTCGGCGGCGGAGTGAAAGACCGCATCACCAAGGCGCTGAGCATCGTTGGCCTCACCGTTGCGGGCGCGATTACCGCCACAACCGTCAACCTCCAGACCGGCTGGGTCTACACAAGCGGGGAAATGACCATCGACCTCAACACGATCTTCAACGGCCTGTTCCCGGGGCTGATGACGCTGGTGTTCGCGCTGTTGACTTTCTGGCTGATGTATAAAAAGAAGGTCGCGCTGGGCTGGATGTTCCTCATTTACTTCGGGCTTGCTGTAGTCGGCCTTGTTACCAAGCTCTTTACAATCGGGTAAAAAAGCGTGATGAATCAAACGGTGCAATCCCTTTGCGGCAAGCTGGTCGTCTCCTGTCAGGCGTTCCCCGGCTCCCCGCTGTACGGATCGGAGTTCATCGCCGCCTTTGCTCAGTGTGCCGAACGCGGCGGCGCGGGCGGCATCCGCGCCTGCTGGGCGGAGAACATCCGTGCGGTCAAAGCGGCGGTCAGCCTGCCGGTGATCGGCATCAACAAGGTGACCGAAGGCGAAGCCATGCGCCCCGACCGCGTTTACATCACCCCTTCGTTCGAAGCCGCAGTGGACGTTATCGAAGCGGGCTGCGACGTCCTCGGCATGGACATGACCCCGCGCGGCAGGAGCTGGAGCGAGATTGGCGCGCTGGTCGAGCGGATCAAAAAAGCTTACCCCGACCTCCCGGTCATGGCGGATATCTCCACGCTGGAGGAAGGCGTCATGGCGGAGCGGCTCGGCGCGGACATCGTCTCCACGACGCTCTCCGGCTACACGCTCGAAAGCATTCGACAGATGAGCGGCGATATCGGCGAGCTACTGGCGGCGTATAAAAAAACGGGCGAAATCCCCGAATTCCCGCCGGACTACGCGCTGATTGCCGCGCTCAAAGAACGCATCCATGTACCCGTCAACGCGGAAGGCCGCTTCTGGGAGCGGGCGGAGGTGCAAAAGGGCTTTGCTTTGGGCGCGGACATGGTAACTGTCGGTGCGGCGATTACCGCGCCGGAAGCGATTACTAAGCGGTTTGTACACGCCATTTCGGAATAGAACGGCGTGTTTCCCTCTTCGCGCCGCGCACCCCCCCCCCAATCCCCCCACCCAAAGCCAACCCTGCGGGGCGCGAAAAGAGCCGTTGAAAAACGGCTCTTTTGATTTTGATCGGTTGATTCACGCTTTTGAGTACGCCGCAAAACCTGCGCTCTGGAAACGAAATTTACTGGATGCCGTCGAGCACCTTGTAGAGAAGCGTATACAGCGTTTTTGCTTCGTCCGCCGTCAGCGGCAGACAGCTGCCCAGCCGCTCGGGAATCGAAACCGCGCGCTCACGCAAATCCCTGCCTTTTGCCGTCAGCGAAACAATCACGCTGCGTTCGTCCGCGGCGTTCCTACTCCGGTTCAACAGTCCCTGCGATTCCATCTTTTTCAGCAGCGGGGTCAGCGTCCCGCTGTCGAGACAGAGCTTTTCGCCCAGTTCCTTAACGGTCAGCAGGTCGGTTTCCCATAAGACCAGCATGGCGATATACTGCGTATACGTCAGCCCGATTTCGTCTAGAAACGGCTTATACAGCCGCACGACTTCCTTGGCGCAGGCGTAAAGCGGAAAGCACAGCTGGTTTTCGAGTTTCAGAGCTTCATACTTCATTTATTTGCCTTCTGACACAATTGCCGCCCGGTCTGTTCGGCCGGGCGCAATCGGTATCCTGTTTTATTGTCCGCGCGTTACAGCAGCGCGAGAATATCCTTTTCCATGCTCTCCGGTGTGTCCGTGGGCGCAAAGCGTTTGACCACATTGCCGTTGCGGTCCATGAGAAACTTGGTAAAATTCCATTTGATGCGGGGGCCGAGCGTATCGCCCTTCTGCTTTTTGAGGAACTTGTAGAGCGCGCTCTCGTTTTTGCCGTTGACGTCGATCTTGGCAAACCGGGGGAACGTCGTTCCATAGTTCAGGGTACAGAACGAGTGAATCTCTTCCACCGTACCGGGCGCTTGTCCCGCAAACTGGTTGCAGGGGAAGTCGAGAATGGTGAACCCCTTGTCCTTATATGCGTCGTACAACTTTTGCAGACCCGAATACTGAGGTGTAAAGCCGCAGCCTGTTGCGGTATTGACGGCCAGCACTACCTGGCCTTTGTATTGGGAAAGCGAAACGTCGTTTCCGGACATATCCTTTACCGTGATATCATAAAAACTCATCATTGTTTGCTCCTTTCGGTTGATTACAATTATATTGTATTCAATCTTTTAGGATTTGTCAATATTAATTCTTATTATTTATAAAAATATACGGATTCCTAAGGGTGTACCCTTAGGCGGGTGCGCGAGGGCGGAGCCCTCGCTCCAAAACCCACCAGCAAAAAAAGAAAGCCGCCCATTTCTGAGCGGCTCGTGCGGTTCGGGGGGAGCGCCCCCGGATGGATTTGTGCCTTAGGCAATCTCCAGCTTGCGCGAGGTGGGCAGCGTTTCCTGCTTTTTAGGCAGGTTCAGCTTGAGCACACCGTTTTCGTAAGCAGCGGAAACGTCCTCGGTACGGATGCCGGTCATATCGAAGCTGCGGCTGAAGCTGCCATAGCTCCGTTCGCGCTTGACGAAGTTGCCTTTTCCGTCCTTCTCTTCCTTCTCTTCGGTGCGTTCTGCGCGGATGGTGAGGGTTTCACCTTCGATATCCACGCTGATATCTTCCTTCTTAAATCCGGGCAGGTCGGCTTCCAGCAGGTAGCTGTCTCCGTTGTCGCGGATGTCCGTCTTAAAGTCGGTGATCGCAGCCTCGCCAAAGTTTAAACTTGAGAAGCGGCGCTGCATCTCGTCCAATTCCTCAAACGGGTTGTACCAGGCCACTGCGCGTTTTCTTCCATACGGTACCAATTCAAACATAGTTCATTCCTCCTTTGGAAAAATTAGTATGATTTCTTTTTGCGTCCCCTTCCGGCAGTTCCTCGTTAAGAGGTTCGCTTTCCTGATAAAGAGGTTCTCTTTTGGGGAACACCCGTATCATACAAAATCATTTTTACAAAAAAAGAGAGAAAGTGTAATGGAAATGTGAATTTTAGCACTCGCCTCGATAGAGTGCTAACAACGTGGTGCAGCGCCGGTTGTGGTATCGCTTTTGCCTCCTCGCGGCTGCGTTTTCATGCGAAAAAAAGCGGCATTACGTATGCTTGCAAAAACATGTTTCCCCAGTATATACTGGACTAAACCGTCGGTTTCGTATGAACGAAGCCCTCCTACCTGTTGACCCCGACCCAATCGTTGCGCGATTTCTAAAACAAAACCAGACAACTCGGAGGCAGCATGCAATCGTTTGTAAACTACGTTATTTTCTTCCTTCTCTCCGCTTTTGGCCTGAGCGCGTATTTCTTCAATCCTTACCGTTCCGGATCGCTGATTGTCGGTCTGCTGCTGCAGGCATCTGCAATCGTCGTGCTCTTTATTTGCACCGTTCCGCGAAAATACTCCGTGAGTCGTTATAGGAATTTTGTAAGAGACACGGTGCAATCCAATCGTCGCTGGCTGATCGGCTCGATTGCGGTTGTCTGCGTCAGCGGAGCGCTGTTATTGATTGGGATTCCTTTTAGCTTCCTGCGTTTTATACTATTTCTGCTTCTCTGGGCAGGCGCGATCGGCGCGGGGCAATATCTGGACTATTTTATCTGGCGGCGAAACAACGAAGAACTGACAGTGCAGTTGGTAAAAGAAGACGAGGAGAAACGGGCGCAGGAGTTGGCAGCGCAGGAACGGGCAAAGGCCGCCGCCGAACAAATGCGAAGAGACGCGCAAGAGCGCGCGGAAGCAGAAGCAGCGCGGCAAAGAGCGCAGCGCGGTATTGAGCCGTTGCCGCACGAGATACCGGATTCTCTGCCGGTTTCCATGGCAAGGCAGCGGGTTGAGGACTTGCCGGATTTGATGTTTGCCATGCGGCTGATGGTCGGGGATGAAAGCGCTCTTGCGGAAGCGTTCACCCACCCAACGCGTAACGCGCTTGCCGCCATTGAGGAAGTAATTGCCCGAAACTACATATGCTATACAGCTATTTTCTACCGCAATGGCGGATTACTTGTTGCAACGCAATCGTCCATCCAGGAAACGCAAGAACGCCTGATGTTTCTTGTAAAAAGTCATCAACTGTGTGTCAATCCGGCTTGGACGCAGTATCTCATTTCACAGTTGGGAAAAGGTCCCGAGAACGATTTTCTTATGAAAATTAACCAGACCTGCGAGAGAGAAGATGTTTTTGCTTTTCAGCTTGTCGTGGCAGAGATGCAGATTGCCTTGAAGTTACGTATTTAACTCTGGAAT
Source organism: Clostridiaceae bacterium (assembly GCA_039683415.1). Taxonomy (GTDB): domain Bacteria; phylum Bacillota; class Clostridia; order Christensenellales; family CAG-138; genus UBA7703. The sequence goes on along the minus strand of JBDKRL010000001.1, from coordinate 238,303 downwards.
AGGTCTTGCCAACACAAAAATCCCGCCGCGAGCTTTCGCTCACAAGCGGGATTTTTTTGTATTACCAGTCGTTGAGATCCCATTCGCTGGTGGCTTTTGGATCGGTCGAACGGCGGATGAGCAGGCTCGTTTCCAGTTTGACCGTCCGCGCGGGCGCGCCGGTTCCCTGCTGCATGCGCCAGAGCAGCAGTTCCACCGCCGCCTGCCCCATGCGCTGTTTGGGCACGGATACGGTGGAGAGCGGCGGGTCGATCAGCGTTCCGGGAAAGTTATTGTCAAAGCCCATGACCGCGACATCCTCCGGCACCCGCAGGCCCGCTTCGCGGAGCGCGCGCACCGCGCCGACGGCCATCTGGTCGTTGCCGCACAAAACGGCGTCGATTGCCTTGCTGCCGGAGAGCAGCGCGCGCATTTCGCGGTATCCGCTCAGCGGCGTATAGTCGCCTTCCCGCACGAGCTTTGCGTCCGGCTCGAGGCCTGCGTTCAACAGCGCGGCAAGGTACCCCTCGTAACGCTTTTTGCCCATCATGAAGCGGTGCATCGGCGCTGCGATATAAGCGATGTTCCTGCGCCCGATGGCGAGCAGGTGCTCGGCCGCTTCTTTGGACGCGGTCTTGTTGTCCACGATCACGGCGTCCAGCCCTTCGCGGGGCGCTTCCTCAAAAAACACGACCGGGATGCGCTTGCCGCCGATGGAGAGTTTGGTGAGTTCGTCTATATACGCGGCGTTTTCCTGCGGGTCGCAGCAGGTGGAGAGCAACACGCCGTCCACGCGGAGGCGTTTGAGCGTTTGAATCGTTCGCCGCTCCTTTTCAAAATCCTCGCCGGTTTCATAGATCGTCAGAGAATATCCGTTCTGCGCCGCCGCCGTCTGCATGCCGCGTAACACGCGCGGAAAGAACACGCTCACAATGGAAGGAACGATCACGCAGAGCGCGTTCGTTTTGCCGCTCTTCAAACCGCTGGCAAGCGTGTTGGCTTCGTACTGCAGCTCGTCCACCGCCTGCAGAACCCTTGCGCTGAGTTCCTCGCTGACGCTTTTTGTGCCGTTGAGCACGTTGGAAACCGTGGAAATGGAAACGCCGGCATACGCCGCAACATCCACGATGCTGACGGTGCGTTCCGGCGCTGGTTTTGCCCTTTTTGTCATATGCTCGCGAGATACCCTTTCATGTTTTGCAGCCAGCGCTCTGCCGCCAGTTCATCGGTTGGCAGCGGCAGGCACTCCGCGCTGATTTCGCCCGTGTAATCGACGCTCTTGAGCGCGGCCAGCAGTGCGGCAAAATCCGTATGCCCGCCGCCCGGATAGAGCCGGTTGGAATCCGCGGCATGGATGTAGCGGATCAGGTCGGCATTGTCGAGGATGGCGGAAACGGGGTCGCGCTCCTCAATGTTCATATGGAACGTGTCCGCGAGGATGCCCGTCGAGCGAAGTCCCGCCCAGCGGATAAAGTCCGCCGCGTCATAGATGCTGCAAAGATAGTTGTTTTCGTAGCGGTTGATGGGTTCCAGCAGCAGGGTCACCCCGCACGAAGCGGCGTAAGTATCCGCCCGCAGCATGGCTTCCGCCAGCAGCGTCAGGCACTCCTGCTGCTGTTGCGGAGCGGGCACGTTGCCGCGGAGGCAGCCTACGATCACCTTAGCGCCCAGCACGGACGCCGCGTCGAGAAAGCCTTTCAGCCGCTTGAGCGCCAGCTCGCGCGTATTCGGATCGATCAACGAAAGTCCGTCGTCCACATACGCGCGCCCCGTACCCAGCGCACTGACGCAAAGACCGGCAGCGCTCAGCGTTTTGCGCAGAAGCTGCATTTCCAGCTCTTCCGGCGCGCGCACATGCAGTTCAACACAATCATAGCCGAACTCCCCCGCCGCTTCAATGCCTTTGACGAGATTTCCGCCGTAAAGAAACGGCGCGCCCGCGCCGCGCTGTTTGACGACGGTCATGCAAAGTTTAGGTTCGAACATTCGGTTCACTCCTTGTCGTTCGAATTTGGTCATGCAGAGGTTTAGGCAGTCAAGTCAATCTTTCGCTCGAAAAAAGGATTGCGCGCGGGTGGTTTATGCCTGCCAGCCACCCGCGCGCCGCGAACATGGAAATAGGGGAAAAGGAGAGTCAGGAGGTTATGCGATTCCATTGCGCCCTCTCCAAAAGAGCGCAGCGGAAACTGGTAAACGTTATTTCACATCAAACGTCAGCATGACTTTGAATGCGTCGGATTTGAGCTTGCAGGCCACGTCGAACGCTTCGTGAATCTGCCCGAACGGATAGTAATGCGTGTTGAGCTCGCCAAAGTCGATGCCTTTTTCCTTGAGCGCGGTCATAAAGCGGATCGTACGCTGGCCGAAGTTCCGCGTGCCGCCCGAACCGCTGATGGAGAGCGTCCGCCAGATTGTACGCCCCAGCTCGACGGGGACTTTGCGCCCGATGGAGTGGCCGATCAGCCGCACGCGCGCGCTGTGCCCCGCCACTTCGAAGATGGAGGCAATCGCACGGTCGTTACCGCTGGCTTCCACCACCACGGTGCCCATGCGCCCGTCGGTGAGCCGCTCGATTTCCGGCACGAGATCGACCGCCGTGGGATCGACCACATAGTCCGCACCGAACTTTTTGGCGATGGCGCGCCGCTTTTCAAACGGCTCGACCACGATCACCTTGGCGCCGCTCATCTTGGCGGTCATGACGGCGGAAACGCCGACCGGCCCGCAGCCCATGATGATGGCGATATCGGAAGCGTCGATATACCCGCCGTTGCCCCAGATGCCGTAGTAGCCGATAGAGAACGTCTCGACCCACGCCGCGTCCGCATAGCTCCAGTTATCCGGCACGCGGTGGACATACTGCTCTTCAATGACCATGTATTCGCCCATGCCCCCGGGAGAGTCGGGACGGAAGCCCGCTTCCCGCATGTTCAGGCAGGCGGACGGCATAAGGCCGTCCTTGCAGTTGCGGCAGACGCCGCAGGCCATGACGCAGTCGCCCGTGACCTTGTTGCCCACTTTCAAAGTATGTACGCCCGCGCCGACGGCGGCGATTTTTCCACCCCACTCGTGACCGGGGGTATAGGGCGCGATGTCGTAACGCCCTTCCTTGGACTTGCCTTCAAAGCACTCCACGTCCGAGCCGCAGATGCCGCAGGCGCCGACCTGCACGAGCACCTGATTGTCCTTGAGCGCGGGAACCTCGACCTCCTCGACTCTCAGGTCGAAGGGTTTGTGCAGAAACGCAACTTTTGCCTTCATAAAATCTTTTCGTCCTTTCTTATATATAAATGGATCAGCCGGGAGAAACTTACAGGTGTTCGAAGATGCCGATGCGCGGCAGTTCGTCCACGGATTTCCAGCCTTCGCTGAGCGGCTCTTTTAAGAACGGCGCCATCTCCTCTTCCTTGCGCAGCGTAATCTTCTCCACCGGCGGAACCTTGCCGGAGGGGTACGCGTCGAGGATCTGGTCGTTGAGCAGCGTTAAATACTTCAATATCGCGACGATCGGGCGCTTTGCCTTTCTCGCATTGGAAGTCGACGGGCAACCGACCACGCCTTCCGGTGTCGCCGCACGCTCGATGGCATTGTGTCCCTGACCTTCGCTCCAGCGGTTCGGGCGGCGGAAGGGATCGACGGATTTGTCGAAGTGCTCGTCCGGCAGGAGCGATTCGCCCCAGGAATCCTGCACGGCGGACATGTTGATCATGTCCTTAAAGAGCAGCAGCGCCACGGAAGTTTCCGCTTCGTCCGCGTGGACAAAATGCGTGCCGAGGCTGAGCTCGCTGTCGATAGGGTAAAAGAACTCACGCACCGCGCGGTGCCATTCGATGACCCGGAAGATGCCCGGCAGCTGGTAACGCTTGCAGAACTCCTGAATCGCGCTTTCCAGCATCCAAAGATGGCCGTGGTTGTTGACGAAGATAATCTTGCGGTAACCGTCGTTCCATAAGCCCAGCATCGTATAGATCAGCATTTCCTTGACCACTTCTTCGGGCATAATAACCGTGCCCGGCATGCCGATGTGGTGGTACGGATGCCCGCCGTAGTTGAGTGGCGTGAACGCAAGATTGATCTCTCTGCCCTGCTTCTTTGTGTAGCGGCGTACGCCTTCGAGAATCTGTGTGCACATGAAGGTGTCGAGGCCGGTGTTGGCATGCATGCCGTGGTTTTCCGTGCAGCCGATGGGCACGAACACGATGTCGTTCTTGCGGCGCTTCTCGATTTGGTTTGCGCGCGCCGTGTTTTGGATATACGTTCCCGCAACGCCCAGTTCGGAAGGCGCGGGAATTCCGTAGGCTTCCAGCTCCGCGTCGAGCTGCTCTTCCGTCATGTCCCAAACCGCTTTTTTCATGCGCCCGACCGCCGTATCCTCAAAGATGATGGCGGGGTCTTCGGTCAGCAGCCACTTTTTCTTGTCCATTGTTTGTAATCCTCCTTTTCTATTTAGAAAAACGTTTTTCTTCTAGGGAAGAAGAACGCCAGTACCCCATGTTTGCTCGTTTTTTTATTACTGGATGATTTTCATTGTGGGCTTCGTTTGGTTTTGTGAATCGTGCAGAAAGAATCGTTTAAAGAATGATTATGAAGTGTGTTTCGCGCAAGAAAAACGTTTTTCTTGCTGACATCACTAACATAACACCGTTGCCTCGGCGCGTCAAGATGGTTTTGGAAAAATATTTGGTATGTTTTTAGCAATTTCTGCTTACATCGCGGCAAGTAAAAAACCCCACTTGCGCGGGGCTTGATGAAACGGAACTTTTTTTTGAATTATACCGGCGCGTCGGTCCTGGACTGCTTCTTCACCAGCCGGATGACCACGATATACATCACGATCACGAACGCAAGGAACAGCAGCGCCGAAAGCGCGGTGCCGATCAGCGCGCAGGCGTCGTAAAACCCGTGCAGCAGCACGGCGGAAAGATACGCCGCCCAGAGGTTGCGGTTTTTGCCGCGAACGTCCCCCTGATCTGAGCAGAGCTTGGCGCGCCCGTAGAACAGCCCCATGAACACCCCGAACCCCATATGCCCTGGAATGGCCAGCACCGCCCGGAGCAGCGCGGTGGTCAGCCCGTAGCCCATGACGTAGCTGATGTTTTCAAACGCAGCAAATCCAAGGGAAAGAAACACCGCGTACACGATTCCGTCGAAGCGGTAGTTGAAGTTCGGATCCTTCCAGGTGCGGCGCTTGAGGAAAAAGAACTTAGCGCCTTCTTCCGCAATGGCAACTACAAGGAATGCCGACACGATGGTATACGCGGGCGTCCCCTCCGTGAGAAACGCCGAAAGCACCCCTTCGCCGAAAGTTTCCAGCAAAATCGCAACCAGCGCCGCCGCAATGCCCAGAAACACCAGCGAAACCAGCATGGCGGGCGGTTCCTTCTCCACCGTGTCCTTTCGGTAGATATAGCGCATCAAAAACAGCGCGGGCAGAATCGCCGCGGCAATATAGATCAATATGGTGGCAAACATCGGTAGAGCGTTCACTCAGAACATACCGCCTTTCAACTCGAGTGTGCCGCTGACAGCGCGGCAGATGCCTATTGCGTTACGGGTGTGGAAGAAACCTGCGTTTTCCGGTGAGCGTGTCGAGCTCGATTTGATGCACCGCGGTGATTTTCATGACCTCGTCGCCACAGGCATATTCTCCCAAACGGCAGTGCTCCATCAGGAGCCGGATTCCCTTTTTCGCCGCTTCCCCTTCGAGCAGAACCGCGTTACCCCAGCCGATCAGGCTCTCGTAATCGCAGGTCGCGCCGCCCTCGTCGTTATCGACAAAACCGTTGCAGACGTCCGCTTCCACGCAGACGCGCGGGTGCCGTTTGAGCAGTTCGAACTTTCGCCCGGCAACGGCGCCGTGGAAATAAACGGTGATTTTGCCGTTGTATGCCTCGTATCCAAACGAAACGGGCACAATATACGGCGCGTCGTCGTCCGTCATGCCCAGGCGGATCGTATCACAGCGATCCAGCAGGGCGACTTTCTCCTGAAAATCCGTGATTTCGCGGTTGGCTTTTCGCATAACTTCTCCAATCGTTTGCTTAAGCATCGTATGTATCAGAAAGAATATCATATTCCCCGCCGAAAAAAAAGCGTATGTATCGTTCAAATTCAGGCGCAAATACGGCGGGATGGACGAGTGCCGCCCGATTTCCGCCCCATCGCACAATTTACTGTGTTTGTATGCTCCCAGCACACCAACGGTTCCTGCCGCTATGCTATACTGCAAATAACAGACAGGTTTCCCTTTCAACGGTCAATTCCGCCTCCAATTCCAGCCATCTGACAACTCTGATCTGCAAGAAAAGGACGGTTTATCTCAATGGGAAAAGCGAGAAGAATTTCTAGTCTCATTTGCGCTGTTGTGCTTTGCTGCACCCTATTTGCCTGCGCTCCGGCAGCGGATGCAGCCAGCGAACCCGCGGCAAGCGCGGAAACCGCCGCGCCTGAAGCAAGCGATCCCGTCGAAGCCGCGGCAACGGCTGACGAACTGAACGCGCTGATTGAGCAGTACCAGACCGCAGGCGATTTTGACGGTGTGTACCGCGCGGCGCTGAAGCTCACCGAGCTGGAACCGCAAAATGCGGATGCCTGCCTGACCGCCGCGGGCGCGCTTTTAGCCATCAACGAGCAGAACGAGCAGGAGATGAAACGTATCCTCGCCCTAAATCTAGCCAACGCGCCGGGCAACACTGAGATTATTTCCGACTGGCTGGACGCAAACGGGCTCACGGGCGCGGTGGAATTGCCGTTTATCCCCGACTACGCTGATGCAAGCCAGATCAATACGGATGGTAACACAGCAGGCAACATGACCAATATTCTGCTCAGCAGTTATTGGCGCGGCGGTTTCGTCGCCACGCAGGCTGGCTGGATTTATTTCTCACGCTTTACAGAAGATACTTACGGACTCTATAAGATTCGCACGGACGGCAGTAATCGGCAAAAGTTTGAAGGCGTGCATGGCTATAGCCTCAACGTCATTGGCGATTGGCTCTATTTCATCAATCCGGACGACGCCGATAAACCCTATCGCATGCATACAGACGGCAGCCAGCTGCAAAAAATCGCGGATCACTCCTGTTCGTGCCTTACCGTCAGCGGCGACTGGGCGTATTCCGACGGTTTCGGAGAGAACGGCGCTCTTGGCAAATTCCGCGTTGACGGCTCGGAGCAAACGGCGCTGACTGACTTTATGATCAGCAGCCCCGTGGTTTACGGCGAGTGGGTCTATTTTTTCAAAAAGAGCATGGAAGATGGCGGCCTTTTGCGTGTTCGCACGGACGGGACGGAGATGAGCAGCGTCTTGGATTTGCAGCCTCCATTCGTGTTCTGCATTACCGACGAAGCGATATATTACGCATCCCCGGGAGACAACAACAGCGTTTATCGAATGAATCCGGACGGCAGCAAGCCGGTTGAAGTGTTCAAAGCGGATGACGTCATCACCGCAATGAATGTCAGCGAAGGTAAGTTGATTGTCGCTTATGGCATTTCATTTGATAAAGACGGGCTATTGCTGAGCAACTTTATCGTAGTTGTGGATTTGGAAAGCGGTGCGGTTCTGCAGCAATGGGACGCACATACGGACCCGCTCTGCGTTGGCGAAGGCCTGCTGTTTTACACCGAGGACGGCAAGGGGATGGCTTGGCAGTGCATCAATCTGGAAACGTTTGAGGAGATACCGATGGAATAGACATTGGATTACGCAGGCAGGGCTCTAGCGCATGATTTTGTAGTATTTGAATGCTCCCAGCACACCAACGGTTCTTGTAATTGTGCTACACTGCAAATAGTAGACAATCTGCCCTTTCAACGTGCAACTCTGGTTGAAATACCCACCGCCTGACATCCTGAAATTCAAGAAAAGGACGGTTTATCTCAATGGAAAAAACGAGAAGAATTTTTAGTCTCCTCTGCGCTGTTGTGCTTTGCTGCGCCCTCTTTGCCTGCGCTCCGGCAGCGGATGCAGCAGAACCCGCGGCAAGCGCGGAAACCGCTGCCCCCTCCGTGAGCGACCCGGTCGAGGCCGCGGCAACGGCGGACGAACTGAATGCGCTGATTGAGCAGTACCAGACCGCAGGCGATTTTGACGGCGTGTACCGCGCGGCGCTGAAGCTCACCGAACTGGAACCGCAAAACGCGGACGCCTACCTGACCGCGGCTGGCGCGCTGCTTGCCATCAACGAGCAAAACGAGCTGGAGATGAATCGCATCCTTGCTCTGGGACTAACCAACGCGCCGGAAAGCGCGGAGGTATTCACCAGTTGGCAGGATGAAAACGGCTTTGGCGCAACAAGTACGGGGTTTGTTCCCGATTATACGAGCGTCGACCAGATTAACACGGAAGGCACCACGCCAGGCAATCTGACCAACGCCATGAAACAGAATGAATTCTGGGTGGGCGGCCTCGTAACCTCGCAGGCAGGCTGGGTCTACTTCTCCCGCGTGGATATGGACTACGCGCTTTATAAGATGCGCGTGGACGGAAGCGAACTGCAGGCGCTTTCCAACGTGCACGCGTCGAGCATCAACGTCGTTGGCGACTGGCTGTACTTCTGCAACTTTGACGATAGTAAGTGCCCTTACCGCATGCGCACGGACGGTACCGGCCTCGAAAAGCTCGCGGACTTTTCCTGCTCGTTCCTCTCGGTTGAAGGCGATTGGATCTATTGCGACGCCAGCACAGAAGAGTATTTCCATCTCAGCAAACTCAAAACCGACGGCTCTGAGGAGATGGTGCTTTTTGATGGGGCAATTATCATTTGCTGCGTCTATGACGGTTATGTGTATTTCAACATCAAGAGCATGGACGAAGGCGGGTTCTTGCGTATCGGAATAGATGGAACCGGCAAGCAGCAGCTCCTGCCAGACATGCTCTCCTTCTATTGCATCGCAAACGACCGCATTTATTTCGTCGGCGCGGATGATCCCACCATGGTCAAAAGCATGAACCTCGACGGAAGCGACGTTTTAGACGTGTTTCAAACGGATGATACGGTCATCGCACTCAACATTTCCGACAATTACCTGCTCCTTGCAAAAGGCGTTTCCTTTAATAACGACGGGTTTACTCTGAGCAAGGGCGTCCAAATCGTCAGCCTCGACACCGGAGAAGTCGTCCGCGCGTGGGGAACGGAAACCGAGCCGCTCTGCGCAGCGGAAGGGCTGTTTTTCTTAATCGAAAATCAGGAAACCATGGTCTGGACATGCATGAATCTGGATACGTTTGAAGTATTCCTGATCAAGTAACGGATGATCCAACGCAACGAGGCTGCCGCAATGAATATGCTGTTTCGAAAACGGGCGTTTTGTCTGATTTATGCCCTTGCGCTGGCGGTTCTTCTCTGTGCCTGCGCCAAGACCGAACCTTCCTCCGTCCCTGCGGAAAGCACCGCCGAACTTCTGGAGCTGGACTTGTCCGGCGACGGCACGGCGGAAGGCACGATTACCGATCTTTTATCGTAGCGGTGTTTTACTGGCCTGTTCCGGCTGAATCTTTCCAATAACGCGATTTTCGATCGCACTGATTTCTGAGATCTACCCAAACCTCGAAAACACGGACTTCTCGATCCGCTAGAGAACAACTGCCGTTTGCTTAAAAGGAACTTCCCCGCCTTGTCCGGCGCGGAAGTTCCTTTTTGTATGCCTCGTAAAAGGTACGCCATAGAGCCTGATTCGTGCAATTTTTATTTGTTTGTGCTATCATCTTTGTAAATCCAGCCCGCTTCTGTTTTCAGGCGCGAACCACGCAGGAAAGCGAAAAATCTGTAGGAAACCGGAACAACAGAGTGACAAAGAACAAAAACCGACTTCTTTCTATTGCAAGCAGGTTATCCGCCATGCCGCAGAAGAAATCCAACGTCTATAAAACCAATCTCTCCATTCTCGCAATCGTCGTGATGGCGGTCATCACCGTTGCGAGCATGTTTGTTTACAACGGCCTGATCAACCGCACCTTCAACGTGGATACGGCGGGCAACACGTTTTACACCTATCATTTCGCGCTGGTTGCCGAACCGCACGACGATCCGTTCTGGAGCAACGTGTTAGCCGCCGCCAACGAGGAAGCCAACAAGATGGACGCCTACGTCGAGTGGATGGGCAACTCCCTGACCGAGCAGTACCCGCTGAGCGATCTGCTGGAAATGGCCATCGCTGCCCAGGTGGACGGCATTCTTGTCCAGCCGGACGGCTCGGACGAGGTTAAAAAGCTGATTCAGCTGGCGATCGCCGCGGGCATACCGGTCATCACCGTGATGTCCGATTCCACGGGCAGCAGCCGTCAGGGGTTCGTCGGTTACAACAGCTACGATTTGGGTCAGCTCTACGGCCAGCAGGTGCGAATCGCCATGGCGCAGTCGCCTGACGAATGCCACGCGGTGGTGCTCTTCAGCAACGACGTTTCGGAAAACACACAGAACATCGTCTATTCCAGTTTGATGGAGAGTCTGGAAGGCCAAAACATCACCGTGGACGTGCTGGAGATCGACAATTCCAACGTGTTCAGCGCGGAAGAAGCCATCCGCGAGCTTGTGGTCAGCCCCGGTGAAAGCGACGCCTCCGATACGCAAACGGGCGGCTCCGCGCAGACCACGCTTGAAACCGCGCCGGATATTTTGATTTGCCTCAACGCGACCAACACCATCTGCGCCTATCAGGCGGTGGTTGATCACAACAAAGTCGGTGAGATCCAAATCCTCGGATACTACGATTCGGAGGAAATTCTCACCGCCGTGGAAAAGCGCATCATTCAGGCGACCGTTGCCGTGGACGCGAACCTTGTCGGCACGGCCTGCGTCAACTCGCTGATGGAGTACCTGCACTTTCACCACACCAGCGACTTTATGCCAGTCGGCCTGACGGTCGTCACGGCGGATAATGTTGCGGATTATCGCGCGTTCGTCGCAAGCGAGCAGGAGGGCCAATGAAGACGCTCTCCAAGCTGCACGGAAAATTCATCAACCTTCCGCTGAGAACGAAACTCGTGATGGTGTTCGCCATCACGATGCTGATGGTCGGCTTTGTCAACGTCTACATGCATATCAGCATCAACCGCGTGGTCAGCAACATCGATAAGGTGTACGCCAGCAACATCAGCCTCAACCAGCTGATGGACACGCTCGACGACGTCCAGACCAATATGTTCCGCTACCTCAACACAAAAAGCACCGCCGCGCTCAACGATTATTACCTCAGCGAGCAGTCGTACAGCGAGCAGATCGAGAGTCTTAACGACCGCGCAACGGACAACGCACTCAAATTAACGGAAAAGAACATCCGCAGCATCTCCAATCAATACCTTGAACTCGCCGCGGACGCGGTTGCGGCAAAGCGCGGACGCGACGTGGAACAGTACCGTACGCAGTATGAAGAAGCCAGCGAGCTCTACGGATATCTGGACACCTATATCAACGAACTTAACAACGCGCGCTTCAAGACCAACGCCGAGAGTTACGATACCCTCCGCGCGTCGCTTGGATACATGCAAACCTTCAGCACAGTGATTCTCTTTGTGGCCATAGCGGGAAATATGTTCGTGCTGATGCTGCTTTCGAGCACCATCACCAAGCCGCTCACCAAGCTCGCCAAGCAGGCCGAACAGGTCGGTCAGGGCGACTTTGACATCGACTTCATCAGCGTGGAATCGCGGGACGAAGTCGGCATACTGGCCGACGCGTTCAATAAGATGATCGAAAGCCTCAACGAGCACGTCTCCCAGATCAAGGCGAGCATAGAAGAGGAAAGCCGCTTAAAGGAAACCCAGCTCCGCATGGAGAGCAGCTTAAAGGAGAGCCAGCTGATCTTTCTGCAGTCCCAGATCAACCCGCACTTCCTCTACAACACGCTCAACGCCGGCGCGCAGCTGGCCATGATGGAAGGCGCGGAAAAAACCTGCCTGTTTATTGAAAACCTCGCGGACTTCTTTCGCTACAGCGTCAAGCACACAGGGCAAACCTCCACGCTCGCCGAGGAGATCAGCCAGGTGGAAACGTATCTGCATATCATCAACGTCCGCTTTTCAAACGAAATCCAGTACGTCAGGTCCATCGAAGGCTCCGTCGAGCGGATCGTGCTGCCGGGCGTGATCCTCCAGCCGATCGTGGAAAACGCCATTAACCACGGGCTCCGGGACATCAAGTGGGAAAAGCGGATCACACTTTCCACCCGCGAGCAGGGCGACAGCATCGTCATCACCGTCACCGATAACGGCAAGGGCATGACCCCGGAGGAAATCGAAGGCGTGCTCGTCGGCCAGCCGGTCGCCATCGAGCTTGACGGCCAGCAGCACCGCGGAACGGGGCTGAAAAACGTCATCGAGCGTCTGCGGATTTATTACGGCATCAAGGACGTGTTCGAAATTGCCAGCAGCGGCGCGGGCAAGGGCACGGCGGTGAGCCTCATCATTCCCAAATACAGCAGCCATGTCATCTAGAGATTGCTTTTTCTACGGCGGAAACTTCCGTTTTGCACCTCTTGCAGCCTGATTTTTGCTTTTCCTGCGCTTCTGAACGATTCATTTAATCGGAGTTGGCATCATGTACAAAATCCTTCTGGCGGACGACGAGGGCATTGAGCTCGACGCGCTCACCTACATCCTCGAAAAGAACTTTATAGGCCAGTGCACCATCGAATCGGCAAAAACCGGTTACGATGCGGTGGAGCTTGCCGAGCGCTTCCGGCCGGACATCGTCGTGATGGATATCCGCATGCCCGGCATCAACGGCATCGAAGCGATTCAGTCGATTCAGGCGATTTCCCCAGGCATCGTGTTTATCGTGCTGACCGCGTACGATAAATTCGAATACGCCAAGGAAGCCATCAGCCTTTCGGTGCTCGAGTTTTTAACCAAGCCCGTCAACCGCCTCGTGTTTGCGGATACGATGAAGCGCGCCATGAACAAAGTGGAAGCCGAGCGCAAAGCACGCTCCACCGCGCTGAAAACACGCGAGCGCATGGAAAACATGCTGCCCGTGCTCGAAAACAGCTTCGTCTACCTGCTGCTCATGCAAAACGACGACCCGGAAGCCTACCGGCGGCTCAGCGACATACTGGGCGTGGACGCTCCCTGCGCAACCGTTCTGGTGCTGGAGCTCACCCAGATGGTCGGCGGGGACATCCTTGAGCTGGACGTCAAGGTTTCGCAGGTGTACGCCGCCATCCGCACGCTGGTCAAAGAGTCGTTTACCAGCATCGTCGGCCCCGCAATGGCAAACCGCGTCATCATCGTCCGCCCGTCGCCCGAGCCGGAAAACGAATATTACGAGCGTCTTTTGCTCATTGAGCAGGGGCGTGCGCTGGCGCACCGCGTGGAGGATAAAATCGGTTCGGAATGCAAGCTGGGCATTGGTACGACGGTTCCAATGGAAAAACTGGGGGAATCCTATCTGCAGGCAGTCAAAGCCGTCAAGCACTGCAAAGGAATCGTCTCGCATTTCAACGATTTGCCCATCGTGCCGGACTATGAAACCGGCTATCCCGTCGACCGCGAAAAGCACCTCGAAGAGATGATTTTGAAAGGCGACGTCGGCACCGCAAGCGCGGACGCGGAGTTCCTGTTTCAGTGGATGACCGAGCACTACCCCGATCACGACATGGCCATCCGCCTCAAGGTGCTGGAGTTCGTCATGCGAGCCGAGTTCAAAGTGTTTCACGAAGGCGGGCTGAAATACCATTTTCTCGACCGGGACGACTACTTGCAGACCGTGCTCGCCGCGGAAAGCTACGAAGAGCTCCGCGCCTGGTTCGTCCGGAAAATTGCAGAAAGCACCCGAAACGCCTCCACCAAAGCCGACGAAAAGGCAAACCGCATCATCGCCAAGGCAAAGACGTATATTGACCGCAACTTCTGCCGTGAGCTCACACTGGAAGAGGTCTCGCGCGAGGTGCACGTCAGCCCCTATTACTTCAGCAAGCTCTTTAAAGAGCAGACCGGAGATAACTTCATCAACTACATAACGCTCAAACGCATCGAAACCGCCAAACAGCTGCTGCGCGACGGCAGGCTGAACGTGAAAAACATCTGCTGCGAAGTTGGCTACAGCGACCCGAATTATTTTTCGCGGCTGTTCAAGCGCTTTGAGGGAGTAACGCCCACCGAATTCCGTGAGCAAGTCTCAAAGGAGGGTTCCGTATGAACAAGAAGCTCGTATGTTTGATAGTTGCGGCGCTTCTTTTGCTCTGCCCGGCGCTGTCCGGCTGCCATAACGCGGACACGACGGCGGAGAACGAAAACGGAGGCGAGGAAAAACCGCTGATCGGCATGAGCCTGGATTCGTTTCTGATCGAACGCTGGCAGCGCGACAGGGATATCTTTGTTTCAACGGCCAGCGAGCTCGGCGCGGAAGTGAACGTCCAAATTGCCAATGGCGACGTCAACGAGCAGGTATCTCAGATTGAATATTTCATTAAAAAGGATGTGGATGCCATCGTCGTGGTCGCGGTGGACTGCTACGGGCTTTCGGACATCGTAAAAAAGGCGCACGACGCGGGCATCCTCGTGATCTCATACGACAGGCTCATCATGAACGCGGACAGCGATTTGTATATCTCCTTTGACAACGAAATGGTCGGCACTATGATGGCCGAAGCGCTCGTTGCCAATATGCCCGCAGGCAGCAACATCCTCAGCATCTGCGGCTCGCCGACGGACCAAAACGTCGCCCAGGCCAACCGCGGGTTCGACGCGGTGATTGAAAAAAGCGACCTGACGGTCATCGTTCAGGAATACGCGCCGAACTGGCTGGCGGAGACCGCGTATAACGTGGTCAATCAGGCCATTGCGGACGGGCTGACCTTCGACGGCGTGCGCTGCGGCAACGACGATTTGGCAAGTCAGGCGTTTCTCGCACTTTCCGAGCACCGCCTTGCCAGTAAAGTGGCGCTTGTCGGTCAGGACGCGGACCTTGCGGCCTGCCAGCGGATTGTCGAAGGCACGCAGGTCATGACCGTGTATAAGCCGGTCGAAAAGCTCGCCAAGGAAGCTGCGGAAATCGTCGTAGAAATGATCAGCGGCAAGCCACTCGAAACCACCGCTACCATTTTTGACGGCATTTACGACGTGCCTTACGAAAAACTTGTGCCCATCATGGTCACGCGCGACAACATCGATGAAGTAATCATCGACGGCGGCTTCCACCGGCGCGAACAGGTTTACTTAAATATGGATTAACCGCCGCCGGGTGATTAAGCCCACATGATCCGTTCTCACAAAACCTAAATTAACAGTTACCATACAATTCTATCCCGCGTTATAAAAATCCGCGCCGACCGCGCGGGTTTTTTTCGCATTTTCGGGGTTTCTAGCAGTTTTTCGACCGAATAGGATTTTTTTGCTGTTCTTTACTGCTTTCATAACAAAACTTTACTGTTGATTAACAAGTCGTAAAAAAATAAGCCAATTTTAAGCAGATATTCACGGATATGTCCTATTTATCAATGAAATCCTGTGTGATAGCTTGTAGATACAGCCAAGTCGGCATATCAAACACATCATATCTTAAGGAGGAGAAACACACATGAAAAAGTTCCTTAGCGTACTCCTGATCGTGGCGCTGCTGTTCACGATGGTTGCCTGCGCGGGCGGCACCAAGAAAACCGACAATCTCGTCGGCATTTCGATGCCCACCCAGGATCTCCAGCGTTGGAACCAGGACGGCGCAAACATGAAGGAAAAGTTCGAGGCAGCCGGTTACACCGTTGACCTGCAGTATGCCAACAACGAAGTCGCCACCCAGGTCAGCCAGATCGAAAACCTGATCGCCAGCGGCGCGAAGGTTCTCGTTATTGCTGCAATCGACGGCTCCACCCTCAGCTCCGTGCTGGCCACCGCAAAGGAAGCCGGCATCGTCACCATCGCCTATGACCGCCTGATTATGGATACGGACGCCGTCAGCTACTACTGCACGTTCGATAACTACATGGTCGGCACGATTCAGGGCACGTACATCAAAGACCAGCTCAAGCTTGACGAAGGCGGCAAGTACAACATCGAAATCACCGGTGGCGACCCGGCCGACAACAACGCGCTGTACTTCTATCAGGGCGCGATTGACGTCCTCCAGCCCTACATCGACAGCGGTGTGCTCACGGTCGTTTCCGGCCAGATCGAGTTTGAAGAAGTCGCAACCCCCGCCTGGAGCACCGAAACCTCCCAGGCCCGTATGGAAGCCATCCTTGCGTCCTTCTATGCCGACGGAACGCAGCTTGACGCTTGCCTCTGCTCCAACGACTCCACCGCCAAGGGCGTAACGAACGCTCTGGCCAGCTCCTACACCGGCAAGTACCCGATCGTCACCGGTCAGGACTGCGACATCGTCAACACCAAGGACATCATCGCTGGCAAACAGTCGATGTCCATCTTCAAGGATACCCGTACGCTGGCAGCCCAGACCGTGACCATGGTCAACGACATTCTGGCTGGCAAGACCCCCGAAGTCAACGATACCGAGAGCTACGACAATGGCACGGGCATCATCCCGACCTACCTCTGCGCACCGGTATTCGCGGACATCAACAACTACGAGGAACTGCTGGTCGAATCCGGTTACTACACCGCAGACGAACTCAAATAGTTCCATACACTCTGGCGCAACTATCGCAGGCGGGTGGGGAACCGCCCGCCTGCGGTCATCGCGAAGGTTTCGGTACATCAAGAGCAGCTTTTGGTACAGCGAAACGTTCGCGCCGAATCGGCAGGAACGGTTCTTTTTTTTACAGCAGGTATCGAACAGCGCATTCCCCGTCAAACCGCATCTTGTTTCCCCCTGCTATCAGTCTACATTCTTGGAGGATTGCTATGACCGACCACATTCTTGAAATGAAGCATATTACAAAGGAGTTCCCCGGTGTCAAGGCGCTGGACGACGTCAGCCTGAGCGTTCTGCGCGGCGAAATCCACGCGGTAGTCGGCGAAAACGGCGCCGGCAAATCCACGCTGATGAACGTCCTCTCCGGCATCTATCCGCACGGCAGCTACGAAGGCGAAATCCTTTACGACGGCACGCTTTGCCGCTTTTCCAAGATCAAGGACAGCGAAAACTGCGGCATCGTCATCATCCATCAGGAGCTGGCGCTGGTTCCCTTCCTCACCATTGCGGAAAACATGTTTCTGGGCAACGAACGCGGCAGTTCCGTTGCCATCGATTGGGACGAAACCTTCGCCAAGGCGGACGAGCTCATGCGCGTTGTCGGTCTGAACGAATCCTCTCACACGCTGATTAAGGATATCAGCGTCGGCAAACAGCAGCTCGTTGAAATCGCCAAGGCGCTGAGCAAAAACGTAAAGTTGCTGATTCTCGACGAGCCTACCGCTTCTCTCAACGAAAGCGACTCGATGAAGCTGCTGAACCTGCTCAAAGAGTTCAAGAAAAAAGGCGTCACTTCGATTATTATTTCGCATAAGCTCAACGAAATCGCGTACGTTGCCGACCGCATTACGATCATCCGCGACGGCGCGGTCATTGAAACGCTGGATATGTCGGAAGGAGACGTCGACGAAGCGCGCATCATCCGCGGCATGGTCGGCCGCGAGCTCACCAACCGCTTCCCCCGCCGCGAACCCCATATTCAGGACGAAATGGTGCTCGAAGTGGAGCATTGGTCGGTCAAGCACGCGCTGTATTCTGACCGGACGGTTGTGGACGACGTATCGTTTCATGTCAAGCGCGGCGAAGTCGTCGGCATAGCGGGGCTCATGGGCGCGGGGCGCACGGAGCTTGCCATGAGCATCTTCGGCAAGAGCTATGGCTCGAGCATCACCGGCACGCTCAAGATTCACGGAAAAACCGTGTCGCTGACCAGCGAGCGGGACGCGATCAAGCACGGGCTGGCGTACGTCACGGAAGACCGCAAAGGCAACGGACTGATTCTGTCAAACCCCATCCGCGTCAACACCACGCTTGCGCGGCTCGACAAGGTCAGCCATCACAAGGTGATCGATCTCGACGAAGAGTATAAGATGGCCGTCGCGATGAAGAATATGCTCGGCATCAAGTGTCCCACGGTCGAACAGGACGTTGGCAACCTTTCCGGTGGCAACCAACAAAAGGTGCTGCTGGCTAAATGGGTATTCGCCGAACCGGATATTTTCCTTCTGGACGAACCCACGCGCGGCATTGACGTCGGCGCAAAATACGAAATCTACTGCATCATCAACGATCTCGTCTCGCAGGGCAAATCGGTCGTCATGATTTCCTCCGAAATGCCGGAAGTGCTCGGCATGTGCGACAGGATCTATGTTATGAGTCAGGGCAAGATCGTCGGCGAAATGGAAGCGCGCGACGCAACGCAGGAACGCATCATGTCCAGCATACTCTCAGTGAATAAAGGAGCATAAACCATGAGCAGCAATCAATCCACCCTGTGGGGAAAAACAAAACAGTTTTTGCTGAAAAACACAATGATCATCGCGCTGGTACTGGTGTATATTTTCTTCGTCATCCAGTCGCAGGGGCGCATGTTCCTTCCGCAAAACATCAACAACCTGATCATGCAGAACTCCTACGTGGTCATTCTGGCGGTTGGCATGCTGCTCTGCATTCTGACCGGCGGTAACATCGACCTTTCGGTCGGCGCAACCGTGTGCCTCGTTGGAGCAATCGCGGGTGTTCTGATGGTCAATCTCAACATGAACCCGTATCTTGCGATGATTATCTGCCTGATTTCAGGCGTGGCGATTGGCGTCTGGCAGGGCTTGTGGATCGCTTATGTGCGCGTTCCGCCATTCATCGTCACCCTGGCCGGCATGCTTCTCTTCCGCGGCCTTGCGCAGGCAATCCTCGGCGGACTGACGATTTCGGGCTTCCCGGATTCTTTCGTTTCTATCTTTAATAACTATGTCAGCATCCCGGCTCTCGACAGCGGAGTTATGAAATACTCCTGTATCATCTTCGGCGTCATCTGCTGCGCGGTCTATGTCATTGCAACAATCGTTGGCAGCATCAACAAGCGTAAAAAAGGTTATGCCGTGGAAAACCGCGTCTCTCTCTACTCCCGGCTCGTGATCATCTGCGCCGTCGTGATGTTATTAATGTACAAGCTCTCCCTCTATAAAGGGATTCCTTACATCCTGCTGTGGCTCATCGGCATCGTGTCGATCTATACCTACATCACAGCAAAAACAACATTCGGCCGCCACTTCTACGCGCTGGGCGGAAACGAAAAAGCAACCAAGCTTTCGGGCATCAACACCAACCGCATCTACTTTTCGGCGTACGTCAACGTTTCGTTCCTAAGCGCCTTGGCAGCCCTCGTGGTTGCGGCCCGATTCACCTCCGCCAACCCCGCCGCGGGTCAGAACTACGAGCTTGACGCCATCGGTTCCTGCTTCATCGGCGGCGCATCCGCTTACGGCGGCATCGGCAAGGTCAGCGGCGCGGTGATCGGCGCGGTGCTCATGGGCGTGCTCAACCTTGGCATGAACATCGTCGGCGTGGACTCGAACTTCCAGAAGGTCGTCAAAGGCCTCGTGCTGCTGGCGGCGGTTATCTTCGACGTTGTCTCCAAACGCAGAGCGATTAAAGTCGCCGCATAAGGCGTTTTTCCGAGTCGTCTCCAAGCGCAGAGCGATTAAGGTCGCCGCGTAATATAAAAATTCCAACAAAGAAAAAATACTGGTCCGCCGCGCGTTCGGGCAATATCCGTTAGGAGCAAATAACATGGCATATTTTAAAGAGATCGGAACCATCCGCTACGAGGGCGCAACAAGCGCCAACCCGTTTTCGTTCAAGTATTACAACCCCGATGAACTCGTGGCCGGAAAGCCCATGAAGGAGCATCTGCGCTTTGCGATGTCCTGGTGGCACGCGTTCACGTACCGCGGGATCGACCCCTTCGGCGGCGTGACCATCTTCCGCCCCTGGGACGAAACGGAAAACGATGTTGAGCGCGCCAAAGCGCGCGTGCACGCGGCATTTGAGTTCATGGAAAAGATGCAGATCGGTTATTTCTGCTTCCACGACGCGGATCTTGCCCCGCGCAGGGACACCCTGCTCGAGACCAACCGAATCCTCGACGAAGTGGTCGCCGTAGTCAAGCAGGAAATGGCGCGCACGGGCATCAAGTGCCTCTGGGGTACCTCCAACTGCTTTGGGGACGCAAAGTTCGTCCATGGCGCGGCAACTTCCTGCAACGCAACGGTGTTTGCCTATGCCGCGGCGCAGATCAAAAAGGCCATCGAAATCACCATGGAGCTCGGCGGCGAGAACTATGTCTTCTGGGGCGGGCGCGAAGGATACGAAACCCTGCTCAATACCGATATGGGGCTGGAACTGGATAACTTTGCGCGGCTGCTCCAAATGGCGGTCGATTACGCAAAGAAGATCGGTTTTGCCGGGCAGTTCTTAATCGAACCCAAACCCAAGGAGCCCACCAAACACCAATACGACTTCGACACCGCGGCGGTTCTGGCGTTCCTGCGCAAATACGACCTCGAACATCATTTCAAAATGAACATCGAAGCCAACCATGCAACGCTTGCCGCGCATACCTTCCAGCACGAGCTCTGCACGGCGCGCATCAACGGCGTATTCGGCAGCGTGGACGCCAACACCGGCGATCCCCTGCTCGGCTGGGATACCGACCAGTTCCCGACCAACGTCTACGACACCACGCTGGCCATGTACGAAATCCTGCTCGCGGGTGGTTTTGCCAGCGGCGGACTGAACTTTGACGCAAAAGTGCGCCGCGCTTCGTTCCAGGAAGATGACCTCTTCCTCGCCTACATCGCGGGTATGGATACGTTCGCCAAAGGTCTCCGCGTTGCGTCAAAGCTCATTGAGGACGGCGTTCTGGAGAGTTTCAAAGCCCGGCGGTATGAAAGCTATGCCGAAGGCATCGGCAAGGACATCGTCAGCGGCAGAGTCGGCTTCTCCGAACTGGAAGCCTATGCGCTGATCCACGGGGTGACCCCCAACGCTTCCGGCCGTCAGGAATACCTGGAAACCGTGCTGAATCAATACATTCTGGAATTCTAAAGCAATTCATAACGGAGCTCGGTGGTGAGCTCCGTTTACGTTTGCTGCGTTTGCAGCCGTGTCCCCGATCCTCTCTCCTCGGACCGCTTTCGCGCGTTTCGTCTTTCTCGGCTTCCAGTAGGTGGGGTGGCCGTGCGGCGGAACGCAGGGAGCGGTCCCTCCTTTTTTTTGCAGGCCACGCCGCCCGCCCGGCATGACGCTTGTTGTTTACGCCGAGCGTTAGCGCTCCCCTATTCAGACAGGCTCGCCAACTGGTATGGATGCTCTTGACGAAGCGCAAGTTTGAAAGTAAGATGGTTTTAACCGAATCAACTCGATTTGATCGACGCTTTGATCGAATCACAAAAATAGGTCGGATAAGGATGGTGAATGTGCATATGGGTCAGGCGCTGTTGCTGGCGGCGGCCGGAACGGGTTTTACGTTTTTAATGACGACCCTCGGAGCCGCCATGGTATTTTTCTTCCGCAAGTCGATGAGCGGAAAAGCGCAAAAGATATTCCTTGGTTTCGCCGCGGGCGTGATGATTGCCGCCTCGGTTTGGAGTCTGCTGATTCCCGCCATTGAGGAAGCGGTCGCCAACGGTAAAATCGGCTGGATCCCGGCGGCAGGCGGATTTATCCTCGGCATTCTGTTTCTTCTGGGGCTCGACCAGCTCATCCCCCACCTGCATCCGGGTTCTGCCAAGGCGGAAGGCTTGTCTTCCTCCATGAAGCGCACCTCGCTGCTCGTGATGGCCGTAACGCTGCATAACATCCCGGAGGGCATGGCGGTCGGCCTTTCGTTTGCGCTTGCGGCGCAGCATGGCGGAACGCCCGCAACCTATGCCGCGGCGCTCGCGCTCGCGCTGGGCATCGGCATCCAGAACTTCCCCGAAGGCGCGGCTATTTCGCTGCCGCTGCGGCAGGAAGGGTTTGGCGTTGGCAAGTCGTTTCTCTTTGGAACGCTTTCCGGCATCGTCGAGCCGATTTTCGGCCTGCTGACGGTGCTCGTTTCCAGCTTGATTGCGCCCTACATGCCTTGGATGCTCTCCTTTGCGGCGGGCGCCATGATGTATGTGGTGGTCGAGGAACTCATCCCGGAAGCGCATCTGGGCGAGCACTCGAACATCGGCACGCTCGGCGTGATGGCGGGGTTCCTAATTATGATGATTCTCGACGTGGCGCTGGGGTAAGAAGTATTTCTCGGGGCTTTGCCCCAAACCCCTGACAAAAGGGCACGCCCTTTGGGAACCTATAAGCAAAAAAAGAAGGCCGGTTGGCCTTCTTTTCTATATACGTCATTTACAGTGTTTTTCGCATCAACGCAACGCCGTCTTGCTCGTTCACGAGCGCGAAGCCGAGTTTTGCGAAAAGTCTCTCCGGGCCTTTGAAATCGAACTCCTCTTCCCCTTTGCGGATATGCGCATAGCCTTCCACCGCATCATATCCCGCCGCTACAGCGTCCGAGACTACCCGCGTGAGCAGCGCGGTCGATACGCCTTTGCCGCGGTAGGCGGGATCAACCGAAAAGCAGACGACCGCCACCGTTGCGCCGGAAGCGTCTTGCCAAGCATAGTCCGGAATGAACTGATAGCGGTTTTTGACGTATTCCCTCTTGTCCGCTGCGTTGCACCAGCCAATGGCGGTATCACCGTCAAACGCCAGATACCCGTGGATTCTGCCTTCGGCGAGCATCTTTGCCGCATACCGGCGAAGCGTGCCTTTGACGTTTCCCGCAAACTCGCTCACCATTTGGTCGATCTGTTCCGAGGTCTGCGTGGGGCAGGTACAGTAGCAGGGGCCGTTCGGATCGGTTTTTGAAAACGCCCGGTTGTCGAAGAAATCAAGATAGGCCGGGATAAGCTCAGCCGTCAGGGGCTTTATCGTCAAATTCATCGATTTGCCTGCCCTCCATAACAACTTCTGTCGCCCAAAATGACCGTTATGCGCCGCCCGCTCAAAGCCGGGCGCCATACAAAAAACTCAGTTGAGTTCGCAGAGCGCTTTGGAGATTTTTGCCGCCGCGCGCGCGTTGTTGTACGCCAGCTGGACGTTGGAAGCAAACGACACGCCCTTGGTGAGCTCCTTGACCTTTGCCAGCAAAAACGGCGTAATGTCCTTGCCGCGCACGCCTCTTTCTTCCGCTTCGGCAAGCGCCTGATTGATGACGCCCTCCATATAGTCGTAATCCAGCGCGTACTCTTGTGGAATCGGGTTGCCGATCAACACGCCGCCCGCCAAGCCCAAATCCCACTTGGTTTTGAGGATTCTGGCGATCTCTTTTTCGTCCTTTGCCGCGTAGTCCACGCCAAAACCGCTCTTTCGGCAATAAAACGCCGGAAAATCCGCCGTTCCGTTGCCGATGACAGGCACGCCCATGGTCTCGAGGTATTCCAGCGTCCTGCCGATATCGAGGATCTGCTTGGCACCCGCGCAGACCACCGCAACCGACGTCTGCTTGAGTTCCTGCAAGTCGGCGGAAACGTCCATTGTCGTTTCGCCGTGGCGGTGAACGCCGCCGATGCCGCCGGTGGCAAACACCTTGAGTCCCGCCATCGCGGCACAGATCATGGTCGTGGCAACGGTTGTCGCGCCGTTCTTACCGGTTGCAAGATACGTTGCCATATCCCTGCGGCTGACTTTGCCAACGTCCTCGGCTTTGCACATGATTTCGAGCTCGGCGGGGCTGAGCCCGACCTTAATGCGCCCGTGGATCAGCGCGCTTGTCGCGGGAATTGCGCCTTCCGCGCGGACGACTTTTTCCACCTCCGCGGCAAAACCGACATTTTCCGGAAACGGCATGCCGTGGCTTAATATCGTGCTCTCCAGCACAACCACGGGTTTGTTATCCGCAATCGCTGCCTGTATCTCCGGCGCAATATCCAAATAAGCGTTCATTTCTCTCTGCATGTTCTTCTCCTTTTGCTGGCCGCGCAGGTTTTGTTGCCGCGCAGCCGTCCGCTTGATTCAAACCGTGCTTACAGCGCTCTGTAAAGCTCAATATTCTCCTTGACGCGCGCGTCGCACATCTCGGGGTTGATCGTGTTCAGGCTCTCAATGGCCGTGATACCGCTTGCCAGCGCGTAGTCGAGCTGTCGTTCCACCGGTACGCCGTCGATCAGTCCGTGCACGAACCCCGCCAGGAACGCGTCTCCCGCGCCTGTGGCGTTTGCCATGCGCTCCACGGGGCGCAGCGCACGGAACATCCGCGCGCCGCTTGCATCGGCATAATAACAACCGCGCGCGCCACGGCTGACGGCAACGCAGACAACGCCGCGATTCAGCAGTTCCTCGCAGGCCAGCTCGACCTGCGTTTCGGTCTCCGTCGGCTTGCCGGAAAGGATGGCAAGTTCCATTTCGTTCGGCTTGACGCCGTAAAACTTGCCCACGATAGGCTCCATGCTGCGCGCATACGCGGTGGAAACCGGATCGGCCAGCACACGCACGCCGCTTGCCACGCCGGATACCAGCTCGTCGAGGAACGAACACGGCAGGCAGGCGTCGCAGATGATCGCGGAGGCGTTTTGCAGCAGCGCGCGGTTTGCTTCGAGATAGTCGCCGGATAAATCCGAAATGATGCGCATGTCGGACATGCCAAGCAGCATATCCCCCCGCTCGTCGAGCATGGCGATATAGCAGGACGACGCCATGCCTTTTCTCATGAGCACATGCGAAACGTCGATGCCCGAAGCCGCGCTGTCGCGCAGAATCTTTTCGCCGTACACATCGTCGCTCACGGCGGTAAGCAGCGCGGTGCGCACACCCTGCCGAGCAAGGTTTTCGAGGACGTTTCTCGTCACTCCCCCGACGGACGTGCCAAGATAGCCGGGGTTTGAATCGCGCATGACAATCGGACTCCTGCTCCTGCCGTAAACATCCACGTTCGCGGCGCCAACGCCCGCCACATATCTCGCATCCTGCTGGCTCATCCCGCTGTGTTCTCCTTATCCCCTGATCAGAAATCCGCAAAAGCGGCAGAAAAGCTGCCGGTGCGTTCGTTTTTTCTCCGCGCCGCAAATCATAGTATACCCGCAGAAAGGCTCGCTTTGCAAGACTGCCCAACGTGAACAAACGTGGCGTTTTTATCGCAATACTGTGTTTCCGGCTCGCGCCGGCGTCCGGTAAAAAGAATCGCGGATGATTCTTCCACTCCTGCCGGATACATACGCACCCCCGCCGGATGATTCATGCAATCCCGCCGGATACTTACGCGATCCTGCCGGATTGCGCGCGCCGCGTTGCGTTTTTGCCTGCTCTGGTATAGAATGTTACGCAATTGGGTTTTTTTCTGTTTATCTTTTTCCGTTGGACTTTTTTCCGGAGGACATTTCATGGGCGATTGCGACGGCATTTACTTATACTGCGATTTGGATGGCACCCTGCTCAACGACGACAAGCGCGTTTCCGCGGACGACGCGGCGGCGATCGCGGACTTTGTCTCGCGTGGCGGGCGCTTTGGCGTCGCGACCGGGCGCGTACCGGGCATCATTGGCGAAATCGAGCGCGAACTGCCCGTCAACGCGCCCTGTATCCTCTATAACGGCGCGGGGCTCTATGATCTTTCGCAAAAGCGTTTTCTCGCCATGCACCCCGTTGACCGCAAAGCCTGCGCACAGATGGCGCAGAAAGCGCTGCGCCTGTATGAGGACATCTGCATTCAGATTTTTACCGACTCCGCCATTTACGAAATCAACGCCAACCAGCGGGACGACCCGCAGACCCTCGTCGAGCGTATTCCGACCGTGAAATGCCCTCTGGAAGAGGTGCCGGATATCTTTTTAAAGTTCATCCTTTCTCTTGACCCGGTGCGGCTGCGCGAATTGATTCAAAAACTTGATCTTTCCAAGATGGCTGAAACCCTCTCCTGTTTTCAATCTTCGGATGTGTATCTGGAATTCGTTTCCAAAGGCGTCTGCAAAGGCACCGCGCTTGGAGACGTTCGCGCCCGCTGTGAAAATGTGCAAAAAATACTGGCGGTCGGCGATTATGAAAACGATCTGGAGATGATCGCGCTGGCGGATATCGGCGCTGCGCCTTCCAACGCCATCGAAGCGGTCAAGCGTGCGGCGGATATCGTGCTCCCCGTGGACAACAACCACAGCGCGGTGGCGAAGTTCCTAAAACAGGTACTATAGGCTGCAAGGGCTCCGCCCTCGTGAAAAATCCAATAGAAGCAAAAACCGCCGCGGTCAGCGGCGGTTTTGGTTTGTTCAATTCTAGTAGTTCTTTTTTCGGGCGCGGGCACGTGCGCTGCGGCGCTTGCGCTCATAACGGCGCTTCCGCTCGGTGATGATAAACACCACGATCAGCGCCACCAGCAATACCACCAGCAGGATGAACACCAGCGTCAAAACATCCGCCGCGCCCCAATCCTTATGCCCCTTGGTAATCAGCGGCGTGCTGTCCGGCGAGGTTTCCACAACCGCCGTTTCGTCCGGCTGGACGGAGGACATCTCCAGCACCTCGCCGACTGCGAAATCGGCGGTCAGCGGAGCGGTGCAGAGCACTTCGCCGTTCAGGGTGTATTCCACGCTGCCCATGCTCTGGCCTGCGATAATCGGCGCTTTGGCGTCCGTCGTGAGTACGACGTTGGCGGTAATCGAAGACGCACTCGCTTTGTAGGAAGCAATTTTGTCCGTCAGTGCGCGCAGTGTAACGCCTTCGATACCAGCGCTCATCGTGAGCTGGCCGTTGACGAGATCCGTTTCGTTTGCGTTGACAACGCCCGTTGTAAACGACTTTTGCAGGCCAAGCTCCGTGCCGGTAACGGTTTCATACTTGTTTGCAAAGACATATTCAAAAATACTCGCCGCGTTGACAAAGCGCGCGAGGTTGGTCAGATCTTTATCGCCATTGTACATGTCGATCTTATCGCCAAACAGCGCAACGATCACGCGCGCGCCGTCCTTTTCCGCGGCGGCAACAAAGCACTTGCCCGCAGTATCGGTATCTCCCGTTTTCCCGCAGATGGCGTAGGGATATACCGTGTTTAGCGAATCACCCGCAACGGCGTTGAGCAAGCGGTCTGAATTTGGGAGCACAAGCTCCGTCGAACGAATATTGTTGGCCGGAACGGTATATGTCTTTGTTTCGGCGATTTCGACAAAAGTATCGATCGTCAGCGCGTATGCCATGAGTTTTGCCATATCCCGCGCGGTGGAGTAATGATCGTCGTTATGCACGCCGTGAGGGTTGGTAAAATGCGTGCCGGTCATGCCGAGCGCCGCGGCTTTTTGATTCATCAGTTCCACGAACCCGTCGACCGACCCGCCGACATGCTTTGCAATCGCCTCGGCCGCGTCGTTGCCGGAAACCAACATGAGCCCGTAGACCAGATCGCGCAGCGTGAGCGTTTCACCCGGCTGAATGCCCATTAAGGAAGAGTATTCCGTAAACTTCTTGGTAGTTCCAAGCACCTCGTCGCCAACCATGAACGAATCGTCCAGATTGCCGTATTCCAGCGCAAGCAAGCAGGTCATAATCTTGGTCGTGCTGGCAGGGTATACCTTTTGGTCGGCGTTGCGCTCGTAAAACACAACGCTCGGATCGTTGCCATCCACAACGATCATGTTCGGCGTCGGGATAGAGTCGTAATCGTAATCGTCTTCCGCGAGGGCGGACGCCGGTAGCAGCAGCAGCGTCAACGCCAGCAGCGCGCCAAGGAGTCGTTTCATTCCTGTCCCCCAACCATTTCAAACATCTTTTTTTCGTTCGTCGTTTTGCAGTATAGCAAATCGACCCTTGTTTTGGTAGGGGTTTTTGTCTTTTGTGATTGATTGTTAACAAACGCCGGGCTATACTGACACTAGAGCCGCGCGCGCACGCACCCGGCCTGTGCGCAGCAGTTTTTGAGTTCCGCTTTCGGCAATTCGACCACTGCGCACCCTGCTTCCGGGCGGCTGCACCGACGCCGTTTGAGAAGAATCAGTACGATTTCTGGCCAGTTCGAAAGGAGCAAACACGATTATGAAGCAGTTCCGCTGCCCCGTCTGCGGGTATGTCCACACCGGCTCGAATCCGCCGGATTTCTGCCCCGTCTGCAAAGCGCCGGGCGATTCATTTGTTGAACTCGCACCGGAAAAAAAGCCTTATGCAGCAGAGCACGTCGTCGGCATCGCTTCCGGCGTCGATCCGGAGGTGCTCGAAGGCCTCCGCATGAACTTCTCCGGCGAATGCACGGAAGTTGGCATGTATCTTGCCATGTCACGCGTTGCCGAACGGGAAGGATACCCGGAAGTTGCGGAAGCGTTCCGCCGTTACGCGTTTGACGAGGCGGATCATGCTTCGCGCTTTGCGGAACTTCTCGGCGAAGTCATCACCACCTCGACAAAGAAAAACCTGGAACTGCGCGCCGCCGCGGAGTACGGCGCCTGCGAAGGCAAAACCCAGCTTGCCAAAAAGGCAAAGGAACTCAACCTAGACGCCATCCACGACACCGTGCACGAAATGGCGCGCGACGAAGCGCGTCACGGCAAGGGATTTGAAGGATTGCTGAAGCGATATTTCTCCTGATTTTCAGCTGAGTCCAATTCGTTTCAAACCACAGTAAATACATCTGGAGGATTCAAATCATGATCAAAGCCCTGAACACCTACCTCGACCATACTCTGCTGAAGGCGGACGCCACGCCGGAGGATATCCTGCGCGTGGTTGAGGAAGCCAAAGAGTACCATACCGCAAGCGTCTGCGTAAACTCATGCTACGCCCCGTTCGTGAGCGCGCACCTCAAAGGCAGCGGGGTCAAAACCTGCGTTGTGATCGGTTTCCCGCTGGGGGCAATGTCCACAGGAGCCAAAGCGCTGGAAGCAGCCCTCGCCGTGCGCGACGGAGCGGAAGAAGTCGACATGGTCATGAACGTGGGTCTGGCCAAAGCAGGCGACTGGAGCGCCGTTGAGAAGGATATTTTGGCGGTCGTACTCGCAAGCAAACCCGCAATCGTCAAAGTCATCCTCGAAACCTGCCTGCTTACCGACGAGGAAAAGGTCAAAGCCTGCCTGGCCGCAAAGTCGGCGGGTGCCGCGTTTGTCAAAACCTCGACCGGCTTTTCCACGGGCGGAGCGACCGCGGAGGATATCACACTCATGCGCAGAACCGTCGGCGCCGAAATGGGCGTAAAAGCCAGCGGCGGCGTGCGCACGCGCGAACAAGCGGAAGCCATGATTGCCGCGGGCGCCACGCGCATTGGGTGCAGCTCGACGAAAAAAATCATGGAATAACTGTCCCCTCCCACCAGTCAGACGCGGAGAATGCCCCCTTCACCGGGGGTTTTCGCTTGCCGCCTGTTTTGCGGATCATTCCCGCAACCGGGCTAAAAAAAGTTCATAAATTCCAGAGACGAAAAATATTTTTCGTCCGAAGCCCCGCGCCGGATATCCTGCGCATTTCGCCCCATTTTCGCTGTTTTTCCCCCACTCAACCCCGTTTTGTTCTTGCAGGATTAACAATTTATCCATAGATTCTTCACAATAATCCCAATCATTCACCCCCCGCGGCTATGATACACTATAGTAGCAGTTGAATGGATTTCTATACCGTTTCGGTCTGCAATGCTTCGGCCAACTGAACGAATATTTTGGCCGGTTATAGTGAGGAGCGTGAAGAATATGGATTATCATGGTGGCCCGTACGGATACCCTCCATACGACGAAGACCAGAATGCGGCCGGATCGGATCCGTACGCGCCGCGTTCTATCCGTGATGATTCCGCCGCCTACGGGAACAATCCCACCCCCTACGGGCAGGATCCGTCTCCGTACGGTCAGCCCGAAGGCGGATATAACCCTGGCGAAGCGGGCTATGCCGGGCGCGACTACTCGGCGCGCCGTCCAAGTACTTCCTACGGCGACCAGACCGACGGCTATACGCCGCGCTCCGCTTCGCGTTATGACGCGGCGGACGGCTACACGCCGCGCGGTTCTGGCGCATACGGCACGGATGCTGACGATTACGGAACGGCAGGTTCGCCGCGGTCCGCTTCAGGCGAATCATACACGACCCGCAGAACCGTGATTCCCCCCGTTGACGATGGCGGATATACCCCGCGCGGCACAACAGACCGCACGACGATCCCGCGAGACGAAGCGGGCTATACGCCCCGCGGCACAACTGGCCGCACCACGCTCCCGCGCGGCGAAGCGGGTTATACCTCCCGCGGCACAACAGGCCGGTACAACGCTTCCGGGCGCGGTTCCGGTGACGAATACGGGGTGGATGAATCCGATCCTTACGAAAAGCCGCACGCTCCCAAAAATAAGAAAAAACGCAGTAAATTTGGCAAATTCATGCACGCGCTGGGTCTTTACCTGGCACAGCTTCCCGCAAAAACGCTGGTGATCTTTGGCGGAACGTTCGCCATGATCCTTGTCGCGGTCATTCTTCTGGCGGTGCTGCTGCCGAATTCCGCGCGCACAGAAAAAACCATCGACGGGCAGCTTGCGCTTTCTGACGTTACGGTTACGCCTTCGCTGGCGCCGACGGATACCCCCGCGCCGACCGAAGCCGTCACCCCTGAGCCGACGCTGCCGACGCTGACGGAGAATATTGAAGTTGCGGGTACCGTGAGCGACCTGATTCCGGGCATACAGGAACGTCTCGTCGAACTCGGCTATATGGATATGCCTACGGACGGCTACACCAATAAATACGGCCCTGCGACAAAGACCGCCATCCGTTTATTCCAGATGAAGAACTTTAACGATTCGCAGAGCTGGGACGGCATCATCGGCAACGGAACCTACACGCTGCTGATGAGCAAAGACGCGAAAGCTTATTACCTCACACGCGGCGACGGCGACGACCGCACCAAGGTCATCACCAAGCTCGTGGAAGACGTGACGGCTCTGCAGACCCGCCTCATCGAACTCGGTTATCTGGCGGCGGGCAGCGCGTCGGGTCTCTACGGCAACTCCACAGCGCTTGCAGTGCAGACCTTCCAGGAATACCACGGGTTGGACGCGGACGGCAAAGCCGGGCAGGAAACGCTGAAGCTGATCTACAGCACGGAAGCGATGGACGCCACGACCGGCAAGGCGAACAACAAGTCCAAGATGTCGCCCACCCCGAGCGCCTCCGCTTCCGCGGGCACGGTTACCGGCACCCCCACCCCCTCGGTCAGTCCGTAATCCGCTCGACAGAGTATTCACCAACTAAACAAACACCGCGCAGGCAATCCTGCGCGGTGTTTTTATGTGGATTCAATCAGTCCTTAACCCGGAACCGTCTGAGCCGCAGCGCGTTGGTGACCACAGAGACGGAGCTCAGCGCCATAGCCGCGCCCGCGAACACGGGCGTGAGCAGCGGGCCGCCGAACGCGTAGAAGACCCCCGCCGCAAACGGAATGCCAACGATGTTGTAGGCAAACGCCCAAAAGAGGTTCTGGCGGATGTTGCGGATGGTTGCGCGGGAGAGCGCGATTGCCGTCGCCACGGCGTTGAGATCGCCGCGCATGAGCACTACGTCCGCCGATTCTACCGCAATATCCGTACCCGTGCCGATGGCCATACCGACGTCCGCCTGCGCAAGCGCGGGCGCGTCGTTGATGCCGTCGCCCACCATGGCCACGCGCCTGCCGAGGCGCTGGAGTTTTTGCACTTCTCCCGCTTTGCCGTCCGGCAAAACTTCCGATAGTACGTGCGTAATGCCAACGCTGTCCGCGACTGCAGCCGCGGTGGCCGCGTTGTCCCCGGTGAGCATGTAGACTTCCAGCCCCAGCGCGTTAAGCCGTTCCACGGCGCGCCTGCTCGTGGGTTTGATCGCGTCCGCCGCAGCAAAAAGTGCCGCAAGAACGCCGTCCACCGCGATATACATCAGCGTTTTGCCCGCGCCGGAAAGCGTAAGCGTATCACTTGAAGCTGCCGAAAGGCTGATTCCGTTCTCCAGCATCAGCTTTTCGTTGCCCGCCAGCACACGTTTGCCCTGAACCACTGCGTCAATGCCGCGCCCCGCTACCGCACGGAAGCTCTCCGGTGATGTCAGCGAGAGCTTTCTCGCCTCCGCCGCTTCCACGACCGCCCGCGCAACGGGATGTTCCGACCCGCGCTCCGCCGACGCGCTCAGCGCAAGGAGTTCGTTCTCCGTGCCGGAAGCATAGAGCCGGATATCGGTCAGTGCGGGTTTGCCCTGCGTAATCGTTCCCGTTTTGTCGAGCACGACGGTGTCGATTTTGTGCGTCGTTTCCAGTGCTTCGCCACCCTTCATGAGTACGCCCAGCTCCGCGCCCTTGCCGGTGCCAACCATAATGGCCGTGGGTGTTGCAAGCCCCAACGCGCAGGGGCAGGCGATCACCAGCACCGTTACGAAGATATTGAGCACAAAGTTGAAATCTTTTCCGACCAGCGCCCAAATGACCGCCGCAAGCACGGCAGCGCCGAGCACGGCGGGCACGAAATAACCGGAGATCACGTCCGCAAGTTTCGCGATGGGCGCTTTTCGCCCCTGCGCCTCTTCGACGAGATGGATAATCTTGGAAAGCGCGGTATCCTCGCCAACATGCGTCACTTGAAAGGTCAAAAGCCCTTCGCCGTTGAAGCTCCCGCCTGTCACGCTTGATCCGGGCTGTTTCTCCACCGGTAGGCTCTCGCCGGTGAGCATACTTTCGTCCACGCTGGAAGCGCCCTGCACCACTTCGCCGTCAACAGGGATGGCCGAGCCGGGACGCACGAGCACCAAGTCGCCAACGGCAACTTCGTCCAGAGGGACTTCGAGCTCCGCGCCGTTTTGCAGCACGGTCGCAGTCTTGGGTTTCAGGTTCATGAGTTTTTTAATCGCTTCGGACGTTTTTCCCTTGCTGACGGCTTCCAGGTATTTGCCTACCATGACCAGCGTGATCACCACCGCCGCGGACTCAAAGTACAGGTGCTGCGCAAAATCGCTGTTGCCCAGCGCGATGAGCACGGTTGCGTACACGCCATATAAAAACGCGCTTCCCGTGCCGATGGCGACCAGCGTATCCATATTCGGCGCGCCCTTGAACAGCGTTTTGAACCCCACGCGGAAGAACCGCCCGCCCGCAAACAGCACGGGGATGGTCAGGATCAGCTGCACCAGCGCGAACACCAGCGGGTTTTCACTCGGGTGCATGAACTCCGGCAGCGGCACGCCCAGCGCGGGAAACATATGCCCCATGGCGATATAGAGGATCGGCAAAGCAAACGCAATGGCGATGATCAGCCGTGTTTTCATCCTTTTGCGTTCCTTTTCGCGCCGCTCCTGCTCCAGATCGCGCGATTCCTCGCCCTTGAGTTCAACGGGCTCATACCCCGCCTTTGCCACCGCCGCGCGCACCTGCGAGAGTTTGACTTTCGCGGGGTCGTAGGTAAACGCGGCGCGGTTGGTCGTAAGGTTGACGGAAGCTTCCGTCACCCCGTCCAGCCGCTTGATCGCGCGTTCAACAGCGGCGGAGCAGCTGGCGCAGGTCATGCCCTCTACGCCGATCTCCGCGCGCTTGCCTTCCTGCGGCTTAATAAGTCCGTAGCCTGCCTGTTCGACCGCCTGCTGCAGCGTGTCGAACGTCACCACAGCCTCGTCATATCGCACGCTTAGCGTCTCTGTTGCAAGGTTTACGCTCGCCGAATCCACACCCGGTACTTTGCCTGCCGCCTTTTGCACATGCGCGGCGCAGGCCGAGCAGCTCATGCCAGTGACGGTATAGTTGGATTCTTTCATATCGATTTCTCCTGACTGCGCAAATCCTCTCCGCGCCGCGTTGGTTTACATGTTCTCAATTATTCCACGATACACCAAACAGCCTGTTTGACGTTTTACAATCTTCATTATACGCTCTTTTTCTCGCGGTTCTGTGCGGAATGCACAAACATCGCGCTTCTTAGTGCCGGTGCTTTCCCTTGCAAGAAGGATTCGCACATAGCCGGGAATTCGCGCTTGACTTGACAAATGTATATATCAGTACTATTATATCGATATTGTTTTATTGATTCTGGCCGCCTGTTGTTCAGGCATGTTTTTAGGGGGTTCATCCACCGTGCGTATCTCAATTTGCGTGGGAAGCAGCTGTCACCTGAAGGGCTCGCGGGAAGTCGTCGAGCGGCTGGAACGGCTGATCGGCCAATACGGCCTGAACGGCAGGGTCGAGCTGACCGGAACGTTCTGTATGGGGCGCTGCCAAAACGGCGTCAGTGTTATGGTGGAAGATATGGCGTACTCTGTTTTACCGGAGACGGCGGCGGAATTCTTTGCCTCCGTCGTGTTGCCCACACTGCGGCGGCAGCCGTAACCGCAATGCCGCTCCGGCGGCGAAAAGCCAGCATCCATCCGATATATCAAAGATAAGAAAAGAAGGGTTGCTTTTGTCCGAAGTATTAAAGCTGAAAAAATCCAACTGCAAAAACTGCTACAAATGCATCCGCCACTGCCCGGTCAACTCCATCCGTTTTTCCGCCAATCAGGCGCATATCGTTGGCGAGGAGTGCATCCTCTGCGGACAGTGCTTCGTGGTTTGCCCGCAGAACGCCAAGCAGATTGCGGACGGAACGGAGAGCGTTGCCGCGCTGCTGGCGAGCGGACAGCCCGTCATTGCGAGCCTTGCGCCCTCGTTTGTTGCGTACTTCGAAGGAACGGGCTTTGCCGCACTGAAAGACGCTCTGTTGCGGCTGGGTTTTACCGGCGCGGAGGAAACCGCAATAGGCGCTACTCTGGTCAAGCGCGAATACGAAAAGCAGCTTCGCGCGGCCGAGCGTGACGTGATTATCACCTCCTGCTGCCACAGCGTGAACCTGCTCATCCGTAAATACTACCCGGAGCTTCTGAGCTGCCTCTCCCCTGTCGTTTCACCGATGATCGCGCATTCTACGGAGATCAAGCGCCGCTTGCCGAACGCAAAAACGGTTTTCATCGGTCCCTGCCTTTCCAAAAAAGACGAAGCGGAAAACAGCCCCGTAGACGCGGTTCTGACGTTTGACGAACTCTCTCGGATGCTCGACGAAGCAGGCATCGAACCCGCCAGCACGCCGGACGCCGCGGAAGAGAGCCGCGCACGGCTGTTCCCGACGGTCGGCGGCATCCTCAAAACCATGGATATCCCGGACACGGGCTATACCTGCCTGACCGTCGACGGAACCGAAAGCTGCCGCGCGGCGCTCGACGACATCGCGGCGGGCAGCATCCACCGCTGCTTTATCGAGATGTCCGCCTGCGCGGGCAGCTGCATCGGCGGACCTGTGATGGAAAAATATAAAAATTCACCCGTGCGGCATTATCAAGCCGTCATCAGTTATGCCGGAAAAGCGGATTTTGCCGTATCCGAAACGCCCAGCGCCAATCTGGTTCGGCATCATACGTATATCGGGCTTACGCACGTCACCCCTTCCGAGGCGGAGATTCGCGAGATCCTGGCAAAGACCGGCAAGTTCAAGCCGGAGGACGAGCTCAACTGCGGCAGCTGCGGCTACAACACCTGCCGCGAAAAAGCGATTGCCGTCTACCACGGCAAGGCGGATATCAGCATGTGCCTGCCGTTTTTAATGGAGCGGACGGAGCGTTTTTCCAACAACATCCTCTCGCATACGCCAAACGGCATCCTCGTGGTCAACGAAGATTTCGAGGTGCAGCAGGTCAACGACGCGGCCATGCGCATGCTTCAGATTGCCCGCGCTTCGGACGTGCTGGGCGAACAGCTGGTTCGCATCATCGATCCGCTTCCGTTTCTGAACGTTTTATCCGGAAAAAGCGTGCGTGAACAGCGGGATTACTATGCGGAGTACAAGCGGTTTCTTGAGCTGACCATCGTGCACGACAAAACCACGCATATCCTGATCGCCATCTTCCGCGATGTGACCAGCGAAGAGGAAGGCCGCCGGAAAAAAGAAGAAATCTGCCGCCATACGGTGGAAATTGCCGACCGCGTGGTAGAAAAGCAGATGCGCATCGTGCAGGAAATCGCCTCGCTTCTGGGAGAAACCACGGCGGAAACGAAAATTGCGCTCAGCAAGCTGAAGGAATCGATTGCCAATGAGCAGAACGAATAACCTCTGCGCCGATATCGGCACGATCAGTCTCAACCACGCGGGCGAACAGCTCTGCGGCGACCATGTTGAAATCGCAGGCCAGGACGAAACCGCAACCGTCATCGTCCTTGCCGACGGGCTTGGCAGCGGCGTCAAGGCGAGCATCCTCTCGACGCTGACGGCGACGATCATCTCAACCATGCTCGCGGCCGGTCTCAAGCTGGAGGACTGCGTAGAGACCATCGCGGCGACGCTTCCGGTCTGCGCCACGCGCAACATCGCCTACTCGACGTTTACGATTCTGCGCCTGGTCAACAACGAACGCGCAGAGATCATCCAATACGACAATCCGCGCGTCATCCTGCTCCGGGATGGCAGGCATCTGGAATTTCCCTGCGCGGAACTCTCTGTTGGCGGAAAGAAAATCCTCCGCAGCAATGTTACCCTGCGGCAAAACGACGTGTTTCTGCTCATGAGCGACGGCGTCGAGCACGCGGGTGTTGGCGGCATCTATAACTTCGGCTGGCGGCGCGAAGATATCATTGCGTATATGGAGACGTTTCTGCACGTCGGCTTTACGGCAAAAACGCTCGCAACCATCCTCCTCGAGGAGACCAACCGCCTCTACGAAGACAGCCCCGGCGACGACGCAACCGTCTGCGCGGTAAAAATCCGCGAGCGATACACCGTCAACCTCGTCTGCGGGCCGCCTTCCAACCGGGATGACTGCAACAAGATGATGTCGCTCTTCTTTGCCAAGGAGGGCGGGCATATTGTCTGCGGCGGAACCACTTCCGAAATTGCCGCGCAGTACCTGCAAAAACCGCTTTCGGTCGATCTGGTGTATCACGATCCGGAGATCCCGCCAACGGCTTTTATCGAAGGAGTCGATCTGGTCACCGAGGGCGTGATCACGATCAACCGAGTGCTTCTTTACGCCAAGAATTATCTGGAGGACAACGCGCTTTACGAGCGCTGGAGCACCGGCCAGGACGGCGCTGCCAAAATTGCAAGGCTGCTGTTTGAGGAAGCGACGGATATCAACTTTTTTGTCGGCTGCGCGATCAACCCCGCCCATCAGAACCCGGAACTGCCGATCACGTTCAGCATCAAGATGCGGCTCGTCGAGGAGCTCTCCGGCTGCCTTACCAAGATGGGCAAGCGGATCAAGAGCAGTTATTATTAAGAAGCCGCCTGTTGCAGGCGGTTTAGCCCCCCTCCTAACACGCGTGGCATACGGTATGCTGCGCGTTTTTTTCGCGGCGGCACTTCCTTGCACCCTAAAAATTGTGAACGCAGCGTAACACTTTCCATTTACGGGTTGACAACCGTTTTGTATTCTCATATCCTTGAGACATCGTAATCTTATAGCTATAAGAATTCCGCTCCCACACG
The DNA here is from genome assembly GCA_039683415.1 of Clostridiaceae bacterium. GTDB lineage: Bacteria > Bacillota > Clostridia > Christensenellales > CAG-138 > UBA7703. Next base: position 201,015 of record JBDKRL010000001.1, on the reverse strand, counting down.
ATGGGAAGCATCGAAAACTGGTCGAATCGAGGTGACAACCGATGGATAAACGGCTCAAGGATTCCGAATGGATCATCCTGCGCTCGCTCTGGAGCAGTGCGCCGATGGACCTCAAGGATATCATCGCCAGCGTGCAGACGAGCCATCCGGACGTTAACTGGGACTACAAAACCTATCATAGCTTTCTGCGCATCCTGATGGAAAAGGGCTTTGTTCTCGCCGAACGGCACGGAAAAAACAACCTCTACAGCGCGGCGATTACGCAGGAGCAGGCGCTCTCGCTGGAAACGGAAAGCCTCATCAGCCGCAGGGTGTACTTTGGCCCGGTTTCCGGACTGATGGTGCAGATGGCGGAAGAGGGCAAGTTGACCGAAAAAGAAAAGCAGGAACTGCGCCAGCTCGCCGCGCGTCTGGCCGAAGAGGACGCGGCGGCAACGCCCGACCCGGCGGGCTCAGATCGCTGAAAAGCCGGAACCAACGGGGGGAGTTAAAAATGAAACATCTTAAAAGAACGATCGCAATGGAATTGAACTAGTATGCAGCAAGAAGTTCTGACGCGCCTTTTGGAGATTACCGTATACAGCGCCGTGCTCTTTCTTGCCGTGCTGCTGGTACGTCAGCTGCTCAAACGCTGGCTCTCGCCCGCGCTGAAGTATGCGCTGTGGTTCATCGTACTGCTGCGCCTAGTCGTACCGGTCACGCTGGAAAGCGGGTTTCACCTCTTCCGTCTGCCGGAAAGCCAGCTCGCGGCTGTGACAACGCAGCAGCAAACGCCCATGGCGCAGGATCAGCCGGCCGAAGCCACCCCGCTGGCAGATGGCGCAGCCGCACTGCCCGCGGCGGCAGACACGCAGGACACTGTGCTTCCAGTAAGCGATACGGCGGTAAAAGCGCCGCTGACGCTCCGGCAATGGCTGCTAATTGCCTGGGCTGCGGGTTTCGCGCTCGTTGCGGCGGCGCACCTTGCGCTTTCGCTGCAGCTCAACCGCCGGATCCGAAAGTTCGGGTGCCCGCCCGGCGCAAAAACGCAGGTGCTCTACCTTGAAGTCAAAGAGAGCATGCGCATCCGCGCCAACGTCCCCATCGTTCTGATGGCGGATATCAAAAGCCCCGCGCTCACGGTGCAGTTCCGGCCAAAGCTGCTGCTGCCGGATCGGCTGATCTACGCGGCGGACCGCGAACACATGGCGTTTGCCATGGCGCACGAGCTGATGCACTACCGGCGGCGGGACTACCTCGTCTGTGTGCTGATCTCCCTGCTGCGCGCGGTTTACTGGTTTAACCCGGTGTTATGGGTCATGCCGCGCGTCATGCGGCTGGATATGGAATCCGCCTGCGACGCGATGGTTGTAAAAAGCATGAGCAAAGAACAAAAATTGAGTTACGTCAACCTGCTGTTGGCGTTGGCGGAGGAAGCTTCCGCCAAAGAATTCACCGAAAAAGGAGATTCTATTCATGAAAATGTTCAGCCAATCGTCAACTGACCGCCTGCTGACGCTCGGCATGGCGCTCTATGCCGACAAAAAAACGATGGAGCGGCGCGTGCGCGGCGTGTTTGCCCGCAAGAAGAGTACAAAACCCGCAAAACTGCTGACGCTGGCGCTCTGTCTCGCGCTTGCGGCGGGGTGTTTCACCACAGCTTGCCAGCCGGGCGCGCAGACCGCAAGCGGCGGCAACGCCGATACCGCTTCCGGCGGCAACGCCGTGCTGGCTTCCGGCGGCAACGCTTCTTCCGGCGACGTGTCCGCCGCTGGCATGACGCCCGAAGAGACGAAAGCAGAAGCCATGGAATGGCATCAGGAAGAACTGAAGCAGGCGCGCACGTTCGTTGCTCCGCCGGTGCGGGATATCTACCGCGATCAACTCGGCGACTGGCGCGCCGATGAGGACAAGAACGCAGCGCCCGCCGAAGCGGCGAGTGCGGCGGAAGCGTTCCTCGTTATTGCAAACCAGGTGTTCAACACCAGCTATACCGCGGCGGACATGACCGCCACATACTATACGGACGCGACCGGCTTCCGCAGCGACGTCTACCGCTTCGACTCCAAGGACGGTGTGCTCTCCGGCGCGGTGGACGCGAAGACCTTTGCGTTCATATCCGCTAACTGCGGGGTGGAACCCGCGGATACGGCGCATCAGAGCCTGCTCGACGCGGGCGAGTTGCTGGATACGGACTTTGGCGACAACCTGCTAGACTGCACCGACGCGGTGGAACGGCTATCCGCCATCTTTGACGGTGACGCGAGCGCCGCGGTCAAGCAGGGGGCTTCGTATGGCAACAACAAGCTTGCCGGGTGGAATATGCAGGTGACGGAGACGTTCCCGCTCAAGGACGGAAAATACTGCCGCGCAATGCTGTTTGGCGATGAAAACCTGACTGTCAGCAGCATCGGCGTCTACCCCGACTCGACCTGCGCGGAAGAGGACGTTTACTGGCGCGCCGATCTCGTCTGGGCGGAAGGCGTTGTAACGCTGGCCTCGCCGCAGGATTTCCGTAAAGGCGAACCCGGTACGGGCGACATGCCCGTTGAGCAGGCATATGATTTCTACTACAAACTCGTTGCCGCGGCGGGTCCGCTTGAGAGCCCAATCATCGGGCAGCCCAAAGAACCGAATGCGACGTTCTATGTTGACTACTCCGGCACGCGTGAAAACTACTGGCATATCGAAGGCGAATACGCCAGATTCGATTTGACCAGCCAGACGGGGCATATGCTGAATCTGGAAGCCAATAGTAAGCTCGGATCGTCCATGGGGCTTGAAGCAATCGACTACGAGCATATGGGCGGGCAGGAGTATATCGACGCGACCCGCGCGCTCTTTACCGCGCTGTTCGGCGAGGACAGCGTCAAGGACGTGCTGGCCAACGCGGTGTACGACTATCACTACTGCACCATCGATCCTGTCATGGCGGACGGAACCGCCTACGAAATTATGTTTCAGGATGGTTTGATTGTGGAAGCGACGTTCTTCTCGTCGCAGGAAAAGAGCGGCTTTGGCACGGATCCGGGCTGGGCGGCCGACTGGATCTACAAGAACACCGAAACAGGCGAGACGTTCCATATGGAATGGTAACCAGCTAAATAACGCACATTCGCAAAGAAAGGCCGCACGGGACACCCGCGCGGCCTTTCTGCTGCTCAGCAGGAATGTATGGTTGAGTATGGTTCAGTCGTTTTCGAGCACGACCAGGTGTTTCAGTTCTTTTCCGCAGGAGCAGCAGGTCGCCGCGACCCAAATCCAGCCGAACGCCTCGCCGCGCTCGTTTGTATCCTCTTGCTCCGCGAGATCGGACGGGTATTCCAGCGACACCTTCAACGCAAACTCGTTCTTGCCGCACTTGGGGCAAACGAGACGGTGCGGAATTTCCGACAAAATATCCTCTTCCCGGCGGCAGTTCAACAGGCGGATTTCGCCGCCGCAGCGGGCGCAGCGCGCCAAAAACGCAAACCCGCGCGACGTAGCGTAGAGGGAACAATCGTCAATCCAACTCCGCTTGAGCTTCGCGTCGTAAAACACCTCGAACGCGCGGTCGTCGCAGCATTCCAGCCAGCCGGTCAGCACCGTGTCCGCCCGTGTTGTGATATCCGTGACGTAAAAATGCCCTTTGAGCCGTTCGGCTAAATTACAGTGTTCGGAAAAAGCCGCTAAAACGTCGTTGTCGGTTCCCTGTTTGATCCAGTCCGATTCCAAAATGAACTCCTTTGATTTGGTTTCTTTTTATATCTCGTTTGAGCGTAAAAAAATCGCCCGGCGGATGATGGCCGCCGCTTTGTACCATTCGCGCGTATGTTCTTTTGCAAGGTAGGTAAATGTCGCGATCTGCCGCCCGTCGGACACAAACCAGAACGCCGTATGCCAGCCGTCACTCGTAATGCCCTCTCCGGAGGACGCGAGCAGCTTATGCCGTAAATGGGACACAAGCAATACGCGGGTGATCTTGACAACGCACTTCCTGCTGTAGCGCTCGGCAAGCACCTTCAGGTAGCTTTCCAGCGTTTCGCCGCCCGTTTCCACCGCGTGCAGGGAAACCGTCAGCGCGCCTGCGCCGTTTGGGTGGTAGCAAGCAAGGCTGTTTTCGCCTTCTTCCGTAACCCAGCCAAACGGCAGGGACAGCTGCAGCGTGTTTTGGTAAAGAATCCGCATCGTTCCTCCGTTTGTTTACGTATCCATAGCCGTTTCTTTTCAAAGCTTAACATATCCAAAACCCTCTGTCCATGTTGAAAAGGCATTAAAAAAGCCGCGCGTTCGGCGCGGCTTTGCAAGCAATATTCGATGATACTATAGATTACTTTGTGTTGGTGCTGGTCATGGACTTGATCTTCCTGCGCGTCATGGCACGCATAAGCGCAACCTTGCTGTGCGCCATGTTCCCAACGTTCTCGGCGGTGTTGGCAATGCGCTCGTAAGCGCGCTGTTCGGCTTCCTCGGCGCGTTTTTCGTCGATCTCCTCCGGCCATTCGCAGGCCTGCGAGAGGATATATACCCCGTCCGGTCGCACTTCGATAAACCCTTCGGAGTGGAACGCCGTGCGCTCCTCCCCTTCCGCCGGGTGGATGATCAGCGCGCCGACGCCCAGTGCGGACACCATGGGCACGTGACCGGCCATGACGCCGATCGAGCCCGCGATGGTTTCCACGCTGACGTAGACCGCGTCGCCGCTGTAAAATTCGCGCTCCGGGGTCAGTACCATGAGCGGAAACGGCTTAGCCATTCTTCTGCATCTCCCTGTGTTTCTGGCGTACTTCGTCGATGTTGCCCGTCATCAAAAACAGCGATTCCGGAATGTCGTCCGCTTTGCCCTGCACGATCTCTTCAAAGCTCGTAATGGTCTCCTCCAGCGGCACGGAACGTCCGGGAGCGCCGTTGTAGACTTCCGCCACATGCATGGGTTGGGAGAGGAAGTTCTGCACCTTTCTCGCGCGGTAGACCGTCATGCGGTCGTCGTCCGAGAGTTCGTCCATACCGAGGATGGCGATGATATCCTGCAGTTCGTGGTAGCGCTGGAGCGTTTCCTGCACCTGCCTTGCCACGCGGTAATGCCGTTCGCCCACGATGGCGGGTTCGAGGATGCGCGAGCTGGAGGCCAGCGGATCCACCGCGGGATAGATGCCGATCTCCGCGACCGAACGGGACAGCACGGTCGTTGCGTCCAAATGCGAAAAGATCGTGGCCGGCGCGGGGTCGGTCAGGTCGTCCGCGGGCACGTAGATGGCCTGCACGGACGTAATCGAGCCGTGCGGCGTGCTCGCGATGCGCTCTTCCAGTTCGCCCAGTTCGTTGGCCAGCGTCGGCTGGTAGCCAACGGCGCTCGGCATACGCCCCAGCAGCGCGGAAACTTCGTTGCCCGCCTGCACAAAGCGGAAGATGTTGTCGATAAACAGCAGCACGTCCTGATGCATCTCGTCACGCATATACTCCGCCATGGTAAGCCCGGCCAGCGCCACGCGCATGCGCGATCCCGGCGGCTCGTTCATCTGTCCGAACGCCAAGGACGTCCGCGCGATGACTCCGCTTTCCCGCATGTCGTGAATCAGGTCGGTGCCTTCGCGGCTGCGCTCGCCAACGCCGGTAAAGACGGAATACCCGCCGCGGTTTTTGGCGATGTTATGGATCAGTTCGAGAATCAAAACGGTCTTGCCCACGCCCGCGCCGCCAAACAGGCCGATCTTGCCGCCAACGGGATACGGCGCAAGCAGGTCGATGACCTTGATGCCGGTTTCAAAAAGCGTAGTGGACGGCCGCTGCTGTAAAAACGGCGGCGGCGCCTGGTGCACGTCCCGCAGCGGGGCTACGATATCGCCCAGACCGTCTATGGGGCGGCCAAGGCAGTCGATCACGCGGCCAAGCACGTTCTCGCCCACCGGAACGCGGATTCCGCCGCCGGTGTTGAATACCTCAACGCCGCAGCAGAGACCCTCCGTGGGTTCGAGCGCAATGGTGCGCACAATGCCCGGCGCGTAGTGCTGCACAACTTCCATATGAACGGCAGGCTCACCCCTGCTGACCAGCAGAGTTTTAATGAGCGGTTCCGCGCCTTCCATAAAGCGCACGTCCAGCACCGGCCCTGCAATGCGGACGATGGAGCCGAGCTTCTCTTTTGCCACTGTTCCGGCTCCCGCAGCCTTGGTTTGAGATTCCGCGGCTTCGGGAACGCGCTGACCGGTTTTTTCTATTTCAAACGGTTCCGACTGTGTCATGTTCTGTGATCCTCCGGTTGGTATCCGCCGTCCGACGCGCGCACGGCATTGGCGGCGTTTGCCGCGCCGATGATATCGGCAAGTTCGTTGGTAATGGTCAGCTGGCGCACGGCGTGGTACTGCTGTGTGAGCTTTTCAATCATCTTGTCCGCGCTTCGCGTGGCGTTTTCCATGGCGGCCATGCGCGAGCAGTTTTCGCTGGCGTATGCATGGACGATCGCGCCGTAGATATAACCGATGAGCAGCTGCGGTATCAGCGCGTCCAGCACTTCCGCCGGGGAAGGTTCGTAGAGGATTTGGAAGTCCTCCGCGCGCTCCGGGCGGTTGTACGCGCGTTTAAAATCGTCCAGCTCGATGGGCAGCAGTTTCTGCTCCTTGGGTTCGCGCGCGAGGGTATTGATAAAGCGCGTATAGATGATGCGCAGTTCGTCGATCTCGCCGCGGTCATAGAGCTCGGTCAAGATCGTCACGAGCCTGCGTACGGGTTCGAGCTTCGGCCGCTCGGCCAGGCGCTCAAATCTCCTGTCGGGCGTCAGTCCTTCGCGAATAAAGTGATAGGTCGCCACGCTGCCGATGGTAAACAGGTGCGTCACCTGCCGCTCGGCAATCATCTTGTCCGCCAGCGAAAGCACGCCGTGGTTATAGGCGCCGGAAAGACCCTTTTCACCCGCAACGACGATGTAGGCGACCTTTTTGCCTTCGCGGTGTGTGATGTACGGGTGCGTGATATCGCCCGTGTGGGTGCGGATATCGACAATCGCGTCCAGCGCGCGGTTAAAGTAAGCGCGGTTTTTCTGGATTCCGTCCAGCGCGCGGCGCATACGGGCGGCGGAGACCATGTGCATGGCGTTCGTGATCTGACGCGTCTGCTTGACGCTCTTGATATGAAAGCGAATATCGCTCATGTTCGGCATAGTCTCGCCTCCTTTCTCAACGCGTTCATCGTGTAAAAGTCAATCAACTCTTGCAGAGCAGTTTGTAGGTCTCGATGCAGTTGACCATGTCCGCCGTCATCTCGTCGGTCAATTCGCCGGTATCCTCCAGTTTGTTGAGCAGCTCAAAATTGTTGCGGTGCGCGTACTGCAGCAGACCTTTGTGGAACGCGCGCACGGCGTCCGAGGGAATATCCTTGCAGTAGCCGTTCATGACCGCAAAGAGCAACAGCACCTGCTCGCTCATGGATAGCGGCTCATGCTGGTTCTGCTTGAGCGTTTCCGATAGACGGTCGCCGCTTTCCAGGATGCCCTTTGTCACGCTGTCGATATCCGAGCCAAACTGCGCAAATATCTGCAGTTCGCGGTATTGCGCAAGCGTCAGGCGCAGCGTCTTGGCAACTTTTCGCATTGCCTTCTTCTGCGCCGCGCTGCCAACGCGCGAAACCGAAAGGCCAACGTTGACCGCCGGGCGGATGCCGGAATGGAACAGCTCCGGTTCCAGGTAAATCTGGCCGTCGGTAATGGAAATTACGTTCGTCGGGATATAGGCCGAAATATCGCTCGCCATGGTCTCAACGATGGGCAGCGCGGTCATCGACCCGCCTCCCAGTTCCTCATTGAGATGCCCCGCGCGCTCCAGCAGCCGGCTGTGCAGATAGAACACATCTCCGGGGTAAGCTTCGCGTCCCGGCGGGCGGTGCAGCAGCAGCGACATGGCGCGGTAGGCCACGGCGTGCTTGGAAAGATCGTCGTAAACAATCAGCGTGTCCTTGCCGCTGTACATGAAATACTCAGCAACCGAGCAGCCCGCGTAGGGAGCGAGATACTGCATGGCGGCGCAGTCGCTGGCGTTGGCGGCAACGATGACGGTATAGTCCATCGCTCCGGTAGCGGTCAGCGTTTCGTAGATCTGCGCAATGGTAGAGAGTTTCTGGCCAATGGCAACGTAGACGCAGAGCACGCCGTTTCCGCGCTGGTTGATGATGGTATCCACCGCGATGGTCGTTTTGCCCGTCTGCCGGTCGCCAATGATGAGCTCGCGCTGGCCGCGGCCGATGGGGATGATGCTGTCCACCGCGAGAAGCCCCGTCATGAGCGGCTCATTGACCGCCTGACGGTCGATGATGCGCGGCGCGGGCGATTCCAGCGGGCGGTAAGCGGAAGCGTTGAGCGGTTTGCCGTCCAGCGGCATGCCGATGGGGTTGATGACGCGCCCGAGCAGTTCGGGGCCGACCGGTACTTCAACGACTTTGCCCGTGCCGCAGACGCGCTCTCCAACGTGGACTTCGTCCTGGCCGTTGAGCAGCACCGCACCGACGCCGTCGAGTTCCAGATCCATGGTCATGCCGAACACGTCCCGGTCAAAGGAAATCTGCTCGCCGTAGCGCGTATGCGAAAGGCCTTCGATGCGTACAACGCCGTCGCCAACCGAGGTCACCGTGCCGTATTCGTAAACGGCGGGTTTGTTTGCGTAAGCGCTCAGACGCTTTTTCAGCACCGAGCCGATGCTCATTGCCGTTGTTCCCGCCGAGGCCGGAACGCTGCCCATCAGCTTGACGTCCTCGGAGACAAACTCCGCCCCGGGGATGCCTTCGCTGTTGGAAACCAGCGAATGCTGGGCCTCCTTCATGCGAAACGCAACGCTCGCGTCGTAAACCTTACCGTTGATCATAGCAAGGAACCCGCCGACCAATTTCTCGTTGCGGCGTACGTCAAACTCAACCTCCTCGCCGAGCAGATCGGTGAAGTGGGCTTTGATGGAATCGATCTGTTCCTTGCCGAACGGTCCGGCTATGTATAATTCACCCTTCAGAGCCATATTGTGTCTACTTTCTGACGATTCTCTGTTCGCGGCGCTTTTACGCCGCCTTTATTAAAAACTATTCCCGCGCCCTTTTGGTGGTTGCGGCCTCTGCGCATCGAGCCCCGCGCAGCCGGCCTGTCAATTTCTTATCTGTTGCCTTGCGCATCCGTCCCCGTGCGGCGTAAGCCAAAGCGAACCGTCGTGCGGTTTTGCCATTTTCGCGACTGCCTGTTTAAAAAATCCCCGCGCTCAGACGACCCGCTTGAAAAAGCTGTCGATCATATGCTGGTGATCCTTGGGGTTCACCTCGCGCTCGAGAATTTTCCCCGCCAGATCCACCGCGAGTTCCGCCGTTTGGGATTTGAGCTCGCCAAGCATCTCTTCGTGCTCCGCCGCCGCCTGCGCTTTTGCATCCGTCAGGATGTGCTGCGCCTCGCGCTTGGCTTTATCTCGCATGTCTTCCGACTCGCGCTCGACGACCTTGCGTTTTTCCTCGGCGATCCGCTCGGCGGCAATCTTCGCGTCCGCCATGGAAGCTTCGTAACGCGTCTTTAGCGTGCTCGCATCCTTGCGGTCGGCGTCAATTTCCGCGCGCTCATCAGCAAACTTCGCTTCCCGCGCAACCATGAACTTCTTCACTGGCTTATACAGGAAAACGCGAAGCAGGTAGAAAAACACAAGGATATTGAGCACGTGCTCGATAAAATCGATCAGGTGAAATTCCATTGATATCCCTCGAATCTCGTTACTTACCCATTGTAAAGATCATGATCAGCGCCGTGAGAAACCCGTAAATCGCCGTCGATTCCGTTAACGCAAGGCCGAGGATCAACAACGCGTTGATCTTTCCGTTTGCTTCTGGCTGGCGAGCAACCGCTTCCACCGCCTTGCCGGTTGCAATGCCCATGCCAAGGCCCGCGCCCGCGCCCGTCAGCACCGCTAATCCCGCGCCGATTGCGACTAATCCGATATCCGTCATGGTGAAATCCTCCTAATGTATGCTTGTAAATCTCAGTTAACTTGAAAGCTTCGTTACTATTTTCTTGCAGCGATACTTGCCGCGCACCGTTTGGCGCGGCTGCTGCCGTTGTTGCCGCCTCAATCTTCTTCGACCGCTTCGCCGATAAACGTCAGCGACAGGTTGATAAAGATAAAGAACTGAATCAGCGGGTGGAACGCGTTGAAATACAGCCCCAGCACCGCGGGAAGACCGACCGAGAACGCGCCCAGCGCATAGTACAGCAGATCGACAACGATCATGCCGCCGAACATATTGCCGAACAACCGGCAGGCCAGCGAAACCGGAACCGCGATATCCGAAAGAATTTTAAACGGCGAAACGACCGGGTTCGGCTTCAGGATGGTCTTGATGCGTCCTTTGACACCCTTTTTACGGATGCCGTAGTAGTTAATTAGAATAAAAGTCACGAGCGCGTAAGAGAGCGTCATGGTCAGATCCGCCGTCGGCGGGCGGAACCCGAAGAGCTCGATCACAGCCGAACCGATGAAGAGCGCCGCCAGCGCGAAGAAATACGCCGCGAGGTTTTCGTTTGCGCGCCCGAATTTCTCTTTGGTAAAATCGGAAACCGCGCCGACCGCCGTTTCCAGAATCAGCTGAAGGCCGCGCGGGGTTTCGGTAAAGCGCGGAATCAAAAAAAACCTTACGATTAGGGCGAAAACGACGAATACCGCCATCACGATCCAGGCGATGACGACGGAAGTACTGACCGAAAAGCCCAGCAGATCCATGCGCGCAGGGCTGATGGAAACCTCGAAAGTTTTCGTTTCTCCGGTGAACAAACCGAGCGCAAGGCCGCTGAACACCCAGAGCAAGATAACGCCGAGCAGCATGAGCTGGCTGCGTTTTCTTTTTGCAGGTTTGAAGCTAACATTGTCCGCTGCGGGCAGCGCAACGCGGGAGCGAACCACCAGGGCGGCGACTCCCAGCAGAAGCGACAGAGCAAGGGCTATGATTTTTCCGACAGAAGGTGTTTGCATTTCGGACTTAGCGGTCTCCTTTCCCTTTTCTCTGATAGATCAGGTTGACGATGAACGCCCCGATTACGAGCGCGGAGGATATGCCGATTCCGCACCAGAGCAAGTCGTTTCTCAGATAAATCGCCACCGGCACAATCGCGGCGGCGAACAGCAGGAGCTTGCAAAAAACGATACCGAGCACTTTGAGGCTTTCGCCGTTCTGCAGGGCGCGCGTCAGCCGCGTGAGAAGATAGAGTTCTCCCGCTCCGCAGACCAGACCGATCAACAAACCGGCCAATGCAGTTCGCCCCCTTCGCGGCGGTGCGTGGGGTAGTGTTGTGCTCCGCGCGCCGCGTCCCTGCTAATGCCCTTTTTAATCGAGATCCGCTCATCGAGTCAAACTCGAAACAGCAATCTCGATTGGCAAAACTTACTCATTTTGAATACGGCTATTATAGCGCAGTCGTTCAGGGAAGTAAAGCCCTTTTTTACCGGGTTTGTATGATAACCGTCATTCATGGCATTGTGTGCAGGACAACAAATCGATAAATACGCATCGATTCCGGCATGGATTACGTTCACTCCATGCGGTATGCCTGCTGCAGTGCGCGAACCCTTCTTTCAATTGATTCCCGCGTCATTTCGCTTTCATAAGCGAGCTCAAAACCGTGCGCCGCGCCGTTCACCATGTGGTATTCCACTTGCGAGCCGGCGCTTTCCAGCGCTTTTGCCAGAGCAATTCCTTCGTCGCGCAGGCAGTCGAACTCCGCCGTTTCGATGTAAGCATCCGGCAGTCCGGCAAACGATTCCGCTTCCAGCGGGGAGGCATATTCGCGCCGTTTTGGATATCCGTTTTTCAGATAGAGGCTCCACATCTGCCTGGTCGCCTTGGCATTCCAAAGCGGCGTGTCCGTAAACGCCTTGATGGATGCCGTTTCCTGCCGCGCGTCCGCAACGGGGTACGACAGCAGTAAAAAGCAAGCGCTTTTGCCGCCGCGATCCCGCGCCATCAGGCTGACCGACGCGGCGAGCGCGCCGCCCGAGCTGTCCCCGCCGAGCGCAATTCTGTCGGGATCGATTCCGAGAACGGAAGCATTTGCCGCCGCCCACTGCAAAACCGCATAACAATCCTCCACGCCCGCGGGAAACGGATGCTTCGGCGCGAGCCGGTAATCGGCCAGCAGCACAAGGCAGGGCGTTTTTTGCGCGTACTCGCGGACGAGCTTCAGGTGCAGGGGGCTGCTCCCAAACACAAACCCGCCGCCATGCAGATACAGCAGGCAGGGCGCATTTGAACCGATATCCTCCGGCGCGACCGCCATGACCGGAATGCTTCTGCCGCCGTATGGTACACGTAGTTTTTGAACGTTCAGCCCTTTGGGGAAGCGAAACGTACGCGTTCCAAGCCAGAAAAGCGCTCTGACGAACGGCAAAAGGGCTGGCTCCATGGGAAACGCTATATTACCGAATTTTTGAAGGTCGGGGTGCACGGCGTACTTGGTCATACAAACCCTCTTTCTTTTTGGAATCACAAGTCTCTCTGTTCCGGAGCGACGCCTTAATACGTAAAAAGCCGCTGTTTTCCAGCGGCTCTGCTGCACTATCCTGCCAAAGAAAAATACAGCACAACGGCAAGCCCCAGCGCAATCCGGTACCAGCCGAACACCGTGAAGTCATGCTTTTTGACAAACCGGATCAAAAACGTTATCGCCGCCATGGAGACCAGAAACGCCGCGATCATGCCGCTGGCCAGCAGCGCCGCCTCCGTGCCGGTAAACCCAAAGCCGAACTGCACGAGTTTGAGCAGGCTCGCGCCCAGCATCACAGGCACCGCGAGGAAAAACGTGTATTCCGCCGCAACCCCGCGCGAAACCCCGATCATCAGCGCGCCGACGATCGTAGCGCCCGAGCGGGAAGTGCCCGGAAACACAGCCGCGATCAGCTGAAACAGTCCAATCCAGATGGCCGCGCGGTAGGTGAGCTGATCCATCGACTCGCAGGAAGGCAGCCGCCCCCTGTTGCGCCGCTCCAGCAGGATAAACACGACGCCAAAGACAATCAGCATCACCGCTACGGTCAGGTAGTTGTAGAACAGCCGGTTCAGTTCGTCGTCCCACAATATGCCCACGATCGCCGCGGGTACGCAGGAGATGATGATCTTGAGCCACATCACCAGCGTCGGTCTGTCCCAGCGGAAACCCCCGCGCACTGAAAACGGAACCAGCCGTTTCCAATATAATACGACTACCGCGAGAATCGCGCCAAGCTGGATGACGACCAGAAACATGTCCCAGAACGCCGCGCTCACATTGAGATGCAAAAACTCGTTGAGCAGAATCATATGCCCCGTACTGCTCACAGGGAGCCATTCCGTAATTCCCTCCACAATGCCAAAGAGAATCGCCTTGAGAATTTCCAGCATTTCTTTCCCCTTTCGCACACCCGACGGCAGCAGGCCGCCGTTGCTTCACACGCGTTGTTTTGCGCGCGCGTTCCGACCGATACTATTAAACCACACCACGCCGTTTCGGGCAACCGCCGCGAAGGATTTCACAGAATCGTCCGATTTTCGTCACGGAGAGAGAGAAAAAGAGCGCCGTTCGGCGCTCCTGTAAATGACTTTTGCTTAGATTTGTTCAGAAAAGAGATAAGCCTAAAGCTTAATCACGATATTCTTTTTATGCAGCAGCCAGGCTGTCACGATTAAAATCGCAAAGATCGCGCCAAGCTGCGTAATCACAAGCCACGCCGGCGCGCCGGTATACCAGTTTGGGTTCTGCGGCACAGCGACGATCCCCAGCAGCAGCATATGCAGCACATAGAGCCCAAGCGGGTTCTCACCCACCCAGCAGAGCACGCCGCGCGTTTTCCAGTTTCTGGTGAGCAGCTCAATTGCCAGATACAGCCAGCCTGCGATTGCCAGCGTGATCAGCACGAAGCTCGCCGAAATGCGGTGCTTGCTCACGGGGGTCAGCAGCGCTGCCGCAACGGCAAGCACTGTGATTGCCAGGCACCCGAGCGTGTACGCCTTGAGCCCCTTTTCCTTCAAGTCCGCCATCGCGGTTGCGAGTATCAGCATCGCGCCCCAGGAAACCGCGCCAAAGATCCCGCCGTGCGCTCCAGCCAGCACGGTATCGAGCATCCAGCGGTCGAGTACGAACTGATACCCCGCCAGAAGGGCAAGCCCCGCCAGCATGCGAGGAACCGGTTTCAGCGGAATCACCGTCAGGCAGAGCAGCCCCGCAACGCCGATTGCCTGCAGCACGCCCCAGTCTGCGGGAATCGCCCCGATGGCCGCGCCGCCCGCGGTCAGCAGCGCGCCAATGCCAAGCAGCGCCAGATAGCGCGTCGCAAAATGCCCGTACGCTTCCCTCCGGTTCAGACTCGCGCGCTTGCGAAACGACCGCCCGAACAGCAGCCCGATGGCAAAAACGAAGATGGGAGCGATCGTGTCCGTCACCGTCAGCCCAATGTCCGGCGCGTGCTTGAGCCACGAGGGGACGATCTCAACCTCGCTGAGGTAGTTTGCCGCCGCCATCATGAGCACCGCAAGCCCGCGGAAACGATCGATTGCGCCGCTGCGCTGCTGTTCCATACCACGCCTTCTTTCCATTTCAGTCGGATCGGCTGCCGTTGCCGATGGCGCGAACCTATTTATCATTTACAGATTGCAACACTGTTTTCATCAGTTCCCGTTCACGCGGTTTCTGCCTGCTCTTTTAGAGGAATACAGCGCCTGATCCGCCGCGCAGAGCAGTTCTTCCCGCGTTGTGCCATTACCCGGCATGGCGGCTACGCCAAACGACAGCGTGATCTTTTCCGCTCCGGCAATTTCCGCATGAAACGCCATCTCTTCCGCGCCGATACGCATGGCAACCGCGCGCTTCACCGCCTCGTCAAACGAACACTCCGGCAGTATCAGCAGAAACTCGTCCCCGCCGTACCGGCAGGCAACGTCCGACACGCGGACGCTCTTCATTAAAAACTTGGCGACTTTCTCGATCAATACATCCCCCGGTACATGGCCGAACGTGTCGTTGATTGCCTTGAACCCGTCGATATCCACCATGACCACCGCGAGCGATCGGTCTTTGCGCTGCGCGCGCTTGATCTCGCGGTCAAACGTTTCTTCCATATAACGGCGGTTGAACAAGCCTGTTAAGGGATCGCGCACGGAAAGCTCGCGGAGTCTTGCCTCGTCGTGCAGGAGCTGGTTGCGCTGCTGTTCAATCTGTTCGAGCTGTTTGCGGTTGGAAAAACCGGCCAGCGTTCCAATCACGGCCGTAAACACCACGAACGCAACGAGGCTTGGCCAGTTGATCGCGCGAAGCGCGGGGCTGAGCAGGATGGCGGCAATCAGCCCAAGCAATTGTACCAGCGCGATGGCCACCGTCACCCGCTCGGAGAGCAGTATTGAACAAAGCTGGATGGAAATGCCGATATACACGAGCGGAACAAAATCTCCCGCCAGAACCATTGGATCGAGAAGGATGGAAAACCACGGGCCCAGCACCATGCAAATCGTCGTCAGCCAGGCAGAGGGTTTGAACTTTCCTTTCAAATTCAAAAGGAGCGCAGCGATGATTAGCGCCGCCAGCACACCCAACAGCGCAAGATAAAACGCCAGCCGTCCGCCACGGTTAACAAAGACCACGAGAATGGCCGTCCCAAACAGCAATATTAGGAAGATACCCTGAAACACCAGCAAGCTGAAAGCGCGTCTGGCAAGGTTCACGGCGTGCTTTTTGCGAAACGAAGCAAAGTACGCGCTGATTGTTCCAGCTCTCATGTGAAAAAGTACCAGCTTTCCTGTTGTTCTCAATGTATTCCGGTTGTTGTTTGATACGATAGAAAACCGAGACTGAGCCAGCGATCCAAGGCTGCGAGGAATTGACCAGCCTGTTTGATGCCGTACTGATTTGGCCTGCGTTCGGACGAGGTGGCAAAGCGAATAATCCCATCCGCGCCTGTGCTTCTATTCTATTATCTTCCGCTCCGTTCCGTCAACGACCGCTTTCTGTAAAAACGTCAAAAAACCGCATATTCACTGCCCGAAAGGCAAACTCTTGCGCCGCAGCGCCTATTTGACACAATGATTTTGCTTTACAAAGCCGTTTGTATGTGTTACCCTTTGCAGGTATTGTGATGCTTCAAATTCGAGCAAAGTGGTTCGAAACGCTTTTTTTAACATAAAATCCCGTTGACTGTCGCATTAATGATACGCCTAGGCAAGTAAACTACATCCCTTGCCGTACGGCCCGGAGCGTTCCGCTCCGTCGTATCAATAGCGAACAAGCCACGGGGACATAATCGTAAGACGATGCCCTCTAACCGTTTGGCATGGTCTTATTTTTATGGAAACCGGAACAGAAAGACACCATTTTATGCAATATCAGGAACTACTCTCCGCACCAATGCGGGGCACGCTCGAAAGAGCGGATTACCACACCCCTACTCCGATTCAGGAGCAGACACTCGAACCGCTGATGAACGGCAGAGACCTCGTTGGCGTTGCGCAGACGGGCACCGGCAAAACGGCCGCGTTCGTCATCCCCATCGTTGAGCGCATTCAGCCGGAAAACCGCAAGGTGCAGGCGCTGATCCTCTGCCCGACGCGTGAACTCGCGCTGCAGACCACGAGCGTCATCAAAAAGCTGTCCGCGCATCTGCCCATCCGCACCGTCAGCGTATACGGCGGACAATCGCCCTACGTTCAGCTGCAGGCGCTCCGTCAGGGCGCGCAGATCGTAGTCGGCACCCCCGGACGCGTCAAGGACTTTATCGGTCAGAACGCGCTCAAGCTCAGCAATGTGCGCTTTGTCGTTCTCGACGAAGCGGACGAGATGCTCGATTACGGCTTCTTGCCGGACATCAAGTCCATCCTGTCCTACGTCACGGGCGATCATCAGACCATGCTCTTTTCCGCGACCATGAGCAAGGAAATCTCCGTCATCGCCGAAAAGTACCTTCAAAACCCGCTGCGCATCGAAATCGGCAAGCGCAACGAACCGATCAAGACCGTTCGCCAGATGTGCGTCCATACCGCCGAATCGGGCAAAATCGTCACCGTCGGCCAGTTGATGGCGCAGACTTCCCCGCGGCTGACGCTGATTTTCTGCAACACGCGGCATCGGGTAAAAACCGTTACCCAGAAGCTGAATGCCAGCGGCACAGCGACCGCCTGCATCCACGGCGATCTTTCGCAGAACCAACGCAACAGCATCATGCGGGAATTCCGCGCGGGTAAAACCCCCGTGCTCGTTGCAACCGATGTTGCCGCGCGCGGCATCGACGTCGATAACATCGACCTCGTCATCAACTACGACGTACCGGACAAGCCGGAATACTACGTCCACCGCATCGGTCGAACCGGCAGAGCAGGCCATTCCGGCCTTGCCTGCACGCTGGTGAGCGAACAGGACGTTTCGCGCCTGCAGACCATCAAGCGCCAGTATAACGTGCTGATGGCGCAATAACCAGCAGGTTAATGCACCCAAAACAAGCCGCCCGGCTAAACCCCGGGCGGCTTTGCATGTCCAGCCGGAACACGGCAGCCTGTCAGAACCGGCTTTTCCGAACCCGGCCGAATGGATATTACCAAGCCCGGCGGCATGCATAGCCGTTGACGTTTCAGCGGTTCGATACTAGAATAGTAAGTAGTTAAATTTTGAACTAGTCTGTCGTTTGTTTACCGCAAAGCGGACAAGCAAAACGGTTCGACGGAGAATAAAACAGGAAGATTGAAAACGAGGTTTCGCATGATAAAACGCTGGCAGAAGATGCTGAACACCATCAACCGCCTGATCGAGCTTGTGCTGATCTTTGCGTCGTACTTTGGCTCGGTGGCATTCTGGCTTTTACTCGTGCGCCATGACACGCAGAATATCGCGCTGCAGCTCTCCTCGGCGGGTTGGTACGCGCTGGCCTACGCCATACTGATCGTGCTTCTCTATCAGCTCGTCGGCCTGTATGACTCCGTCCGCGCAAAACCTATCGGCAACGAAGTTAAGTGGGTTCTGGGCGTCAACGCGGTTGTTACGCTCTTCGGCGCGGCGCTGCTGTTTGTGTTCCGCTTGTCCGATTTCTCCCGCGGCGTACTCCTCTCCATCTATGTCATCTCCTGCCTGGTCGTAATGGCCAAACGGCTCGTTGTCCGCAAAGTGCTTTCCTACTACCGCAGCAAAGGATTCAACCAAAAGCATGTCATTCTGATCGGCAGCGGCCCGCTGGCTCAGAAATACGCCGAGACGATCCGCCGCACGCCGCGATACGGCTACACCATAGACGGGTACATCGGCATTTCGAAAACCATGCCCGAAATTCCGTATCTCGGCACCTGGGAAGAGGTCGGCAGTCAGTCGATCGAACAGTCTGACGTGGACGAAGTGGTCGCGGCTTTAGATCAGGCGAATCTTTCGCTGCTGCCGCAGATCATCGCCGCAACGGAGAAGCACGGCACGAAGGTTTCCATCATCCCGTATTTCAACGACTATATCCCTTCGAGCACGACAATCGAAACGCTCGGGGAGTGCAAACTGCTCAACGTACGCACCATTCCGCTCGACTTTCCGGCAAACGCGATTGTCAAGCGGGCGTTCGATATCCTCTCTTCCCTCGTTCTGATCGTCCTGACGAGCCCGATTATGCTCGCTGCGGCCATCGGTGTAAAACTCTCCAGCCCCGGCCCGGTTATCTTCCGCCAGACGCGGGTTGGCAAGGGCAAAAAACCGTTCGAAATGTACAAATTCCGCTCCATGCGCGTCAATGCCGAGGAAAACACCGCCTGGACAACCAACAACGACCCGCGCAAGACCCGTTTCGGTAGCTTTATCCGCAAGACCAGCATAGACGAACTGCCGCAGTTTTTCAACGTGCTCAAAGGGGATATGAGCCTCGTCGGCCCGCGCCCGGAACTGCCGCATTTTGTCGAGCAGTTCAAGGAAACCGTGCCGCTTTATATGCTCAAGCACCTCGTGCGCCCCGGGATCACCGGCTGGGCGCAGGTCAACGGCTTCCGGGGCGACACGTCCATTGCAGGCCGCGTGGAGCACGATATCTGGTATATTGAGCACTGGACAATGGGTCTGGATCTTCGAATCTGCGTACTGACCGCGTTCGGCGGAATCGTCAATAAGGAAAAGGTGCACAAAGCGGAATAGCGCTTCTTTGAACCTTCGGCATGCTGAAATACGTTGATTCTGTAGCATCGCCCGCCGTATCTGCGGAGCGGTTATATTGCGGCAGCAGGCGAGATCCACTATAATGAAGAAAAAACAGGGAGGGTTTTGCGATGGGCTTTCTGAAAAGACTGCTGGGCATCGGCGTTACCGTCGGAGCGACGGTTGCAGCCGTGAAGGTTGCGGAGCAATATAAAGAGAATAATCCCAACGGCGTACAGGACGTCAACGGCGACGGCAAGGTGGACGTGCGCGACATGGCTTCCGAGGTGGTCAAAGCCGCGACCGAAGTGTATCACGAAGCGGAATCCGCCGTGCGTCAGAAAGCACCCGTCGTAACCGGCAAGGTGGAGGACGTTGTCAACGGCACCGCCGAAACCATCAAAAACGCCGTTCACGATTCAACTAACCCGTAAAAGAGAACAACGGACGGAACAAACAAGCCGCCTCCGCCGTTTAGCGGAAGCGGCTTTTGCATGCCGTATACTGAATTGGAAAGGATCTTTATGATTCCCGAAAAGGAAACCCCGATCAAACCGATCTTTAACCGTAAACTGCCGAAGCACGCCGCGAGCTATTTCTCCATGGACTCCGACGAGCGCTTCAAGCGGGAGCATCCCAAAGCGTACCCGCTGCTTGCGTTCATCGGCGGCACGGCGCTGCTGCTGCCGATGCTGAGTTTCATCTCGATCACTCAATTTATCTGGCTCGCTCCGAACAGCCCGTGGCTCATGCTGGGCTGCCTCGGCTCGTTCGTCTTTGGGGTAGGTCTGTTCAACATCGTCGCCGCGTGGCTTCACCAGTATCTGGGGCACGCAGTCACCATCGTCTGCCTGCTCCTGGGCGCGTGGATGGTCGCCGCAAGCTGTCTGATCCTTTACACGTAAGCACCTTACGCGCTAACCGAACGCACGATCATCGAAACCCCGTTGGGAATCACCGTCAGGCTCGTGTTTGCTCCTTTGAGCGCGCGGGCCTTTTCCAGCGCTTCGTCCAGCGACGGCGCGTAATCCATCTTCATCTGCCGGATCGTGTCGGCAAGCTCGCTTCGGGTAACGAAGATTACCGTGTGTTTTTTGAGGATGCGCGCAAGGATTTGGCTCTGCCACTGATCGGGAATCGTCCGTTCCTGCGGCGTTGCCAGAATGGAATCATAAAGCGCGGACGGACTTTCGCATTCGCAGAGCGAACGATAAAAGCTCTCGCCGCCCACGCCGTCCGCGCATTCGGCAAGCAGGATCAGCACGCCGCCCGGATTTGCCGCGGACTCCGCCGTGGAAAGCCCCTTGACGCACTGGTACACGTTCTGATCCAGCGGCGCGCCGCCGTTGGTCGTGATTACGATATCCGCTTGTTCCGCTTCCACCTCGCAGAACGGGCGCAGAAACGCGCACCCCGCCAGATGCGCCTTTACCGGATCGCCCGCGAACGCCGCGACGGTATGCTTTTGCTCGTTGATGACCACATTGACGATATATTGGAGTTTCGCCAGTTCCGCCGCCGCCAGCATATCCGCATGGATCGGATTGCGTTCCAAAACACCCGCGCGGGCAAAGCCGCTGTCGATAAAGCGGCTGCAATGGTTGCCGAGTACGGTCACGCGGTCGCAGACGCCGGGCAGCACGCTCTTTCTGCCGCCAGAAAACCCCGCAAAGAAGTGCGGTTCGATGAACCCTTCCGCAATCAGCAGGACGGTTTCAGCCGCCAGCCGGTCGATGACCAGCGGCGCACCGGAGGGCAGCACGCCGATTGCCATGTTGGATTCCGCGTCGGAAGCGTCGTGCACGACGATCCGCTCGGAAGAGACGATCTCTTCCCCCAGTTTATCGACGAGTTCCGCTGTCGTCTTACCCCGGTGACATCCGGTAGCTACCAGCAGCGTAATTTCGATTTCGGGGCTTCCCTGCCGCAGTTCGGCGAGCATCGCGGGCAGAATGTCTTTGCTCGGCACGGGCCGCGTATGGTCGGAGATGATCACAACGCAGTTCCGTTTGCCCGCCGCCAGCGCGCTGAGCCGGTCGCTCCCGATGGGATGCTCCATCGCCTCGCGGACGATTGCGCCGCCCGCCTGATTGCAGACGAGTTCGTCCACGCGGGAACAGAGCACCTTTGCGCCCGACTCGTCAAAGGGTATCGTCGTTTTTCCGTACGGCAGAAAAAGCATTTGGATTCTCCCCGATAAACTTGTTTTTTAGCACTTTATGATCCGATCAAAATCAGATTAAACCGTCGTCAGCTGCGTTTTCAAACGCCGCGCAGACGACGGAATAGACAAGCCGGTTCGGACAATAGCGCGGGTCTTCCCAAATCGTCCGGTCGTCCTCGCCCAGCCCCCGGCAGACCGCTGCGGCAACGGCGGCGCTGCGGGATGCGCCCTGCGTGCAGTGGACGATGAGCAGGTCGATTTCGCTTCGATGTTGCAAAACAAACGCGCAGACGGCTTCCGCCTGTTCGGACGTAATCAGCGACTGTCGCCGATCCGCACCCTCCGCGTCGTCAAAGCAGAGCCGCAGCACGCGCGGCGCTGGATAACGCGCCTCGCAGTCGCGCTTGTGATCCATAATCGAAATAAGTGCCTGCCGGGGCGGCGCGCCGTGTTCCGCGTATTCCAGCATTTCCTGCGTAAGCGGGGAAATCTTGATCCGAAACATACCGTTCCCTCACTGCGTCAGAGGCAGTACAGCCATCAATCTGATTTTATTATATGCGGTTTTACACTCCCCCGCCATACAAATTCCGGCGCGGGAATCAGACAGTTTTTTGCGTAAAAAAGCCCGGCTGGATAAGCCGGGCTTTGTTTGGTGCGATTCTTGCCGGGTTAGTTGCCGAACGTGCCGTCCTGCAGCTGCTTGACGTAATCGACAACCTTGGCCTGCGTTTCCGCGTCGATCAGATCGTCATTGAACGCGCCGAGGAAGACGCAGCCGTTTTCGAGGGAGCCGAAGACCACTTCGTTGCCGAAGGTGCCGTTTTCGACCTTTTCGAGGCAGATGGCGAGCATGCCCGCGTTATCGGTGACAACGCTGCAGGCAACGCAGGGGTTCTGACCGAGCAGGTCGGAGGGCTGGCCGATGTCGATAATCGTGACCGTCTCGCCGTTGGCCTGGTCGATGGCCTGACGCGCGCCGGAGTCGACGGCGGAAGCATCGCCAAAGAACACGTCCGCGCCTTCATTGATCATGGAAGCGGCAAGCTCCATGCCCTTGGCGGTGTCGTTGAACGAACCGGCGTAGGCGGAGACAGCCTTGATGCTGGGGTTGATGACCTGGGCTGCGGATTCAAAGTGCGCGAGCTTGGACTTGGTGGTGTCCAGTTCCATGCCGCCGATGAAGCCGATGACGTTGGACTTGCTCATGAGTCCCGCGATGATGCCCGCGATGGAGCCGATCTGGTCGGCGTTGGGCAGCATGCTCATGATGTTGTCCGTGGGCAGTTCGGTCGAGCCGTTGAGAACCGCAAAGCAGACGTCCGGATAATCCGCTGCAACCTGCTTGACGGCGTCGCTGTACTGGTTACCCGGAGCAAAGATCATGTCGTACCCTGCGTCGCAGTAGCTGATCATGGTATCGGCATAGGCGGACTGCTCGATGGCGTCGGTATAGGCGGTTTCCCAGCCGCGGGTTGCGGCGGCGGCGGTCATGCCGTTGTAGCAGGCGGCGCCCCAGCCGCCGTCGGAGATGCTGGAGTCGCAGATCATCGCGACTTTAAAGGTTTTATCGCCTTCCGCGGCGGTTTCCTTGGCGGCGCAGGCGGTCAGCGCGCCAAACGCGATGCACAGAACAAGCACCAGAGCGAGAGCTTTCTTCATCATTTCGTCAATCCTCCAAATGTATTTTGTAATCGGGCATTGCCCGGGATTACCTCTTTTTGTATGGTTTTTAAAAAACCATACAAATCAACTATCTCTCTTCACGGTAGTAGGGCTTCCCGTTGGCCTTGGGGCCCGCGATCTTACTGCCAAAGACCGTCAGCGCAACCAGCGTCATCACATACGGAATCATCTGGAACAGCTGGTACGGTATCAGATCCGTCCCCACCTGAAGCCGCAGCTGCAGCGCGTCGAAAAAGCCGAACAGCAAACACGCCAGCAGCACGCCGGAAGCCGACCACCGCCCGAAGATCACCGCCGCCAGCGCGATGAACCCGCGCCCGGCTACGATGCCGTCCGAATACGTGTTGACATAGCAGGTGGTCAGGTACGCGCCGCCCATGCCCGCTAAAAAGCCGCAGATCAGGCACGCGATGTATTTATACCGCACCACGTTGATGCCCATGGTCTCCGCCGCGCGCGGATATTCACCGACCGCTTTGTAGTTGAGCCCCGACTTGGTGCGCGTAAAGTACACCGCCGTCACGATCACCAGCAGGTACACGACATACACCATCGGCGTTTGGTCGAACAGCAGCTTGCCCAGAAACGGGATATCCTTGAGCACGGGGATGGCGACGGTCTTCATGAGCGTTGCCTGCGCGAGCGTGGAACTGACC
Organism: Clostridiaceae bacterium; assembly: GCA_039683415.1. Lineage (GTDB taxonomy): Bacteria > Bacillota > Clostridia > Christensenellales > CAG-138 > UBA7703. The sequence goes on along the minus strand of JBDKRL010000001.1, from coordinate 177,434 downwards.
CCAAACACGATGCGGTAGATAAACGAAGCCAGCGCGGGCGCAAAAATATTGATCGCCATGCCGTAAACGATCTGCTGGGCGCGGAGCGTTATCGTGCAGAACGCGTAGATCATGTTGACCAGCGCGCCGCCAAGCGCCCCGCAGAGCACGCCGAGAAATGGATTGCCCGTCCAGTAGCACACTAAAAAGCCGACCAGAGAGCCGAACGCCATAATGCCGTCGAGGCCGATGTTGACCTGCCCCGCGCGCTCGGAGTACAGCTCCGCCAGCGCAACAAAGAGCAGCGGCGTCGCCATGCGAACCGCGGAGATGAGCAAATCCGAAATCGAACTCCAGTTCATAGCGACTTCCCTCCCAAATCCCCGAAACAAAGCGGCAGAAGAACCGTTTTCATGTTATGCCGCCTCCTTTTTCTCAAACATGCCCTGAACGAACTTGCGCACTGCGGGCAAATGCGTCACCGCGCTGCCCGCCACGGCAAAGATGATCACCAGCGCCTGGATGATGTCGATCACGCTCGTGGGAACCCCCGTGCCGACCTGCATCGTGGTGGAGCCCACCCGGAGCACCGCAAAGAAATACGCAACGATCACCGTTGCAATCGGATGCAGCTGCGCAATCAGCGCAATGGCCACGCCGTCGAAGCCGTACCCGCTGCCGTAGCCGCTGATGAGCCGAAACTGCGTGCCCAGGATATCGCAGGCGCCGCCAAGCCCCGCCACCGCGCCGGAAATCACAAACGCCGCGAGCATATAACGCTTGACGGAGAGGCCGTTGAACCGGCTCGCCGTGGGGTTGAGGCCGACCGCGCGGAGCTGAAAACCTTTGGATGTGTTAAACAGGAAATACCACATCGCAACGCCGAGAATCAGCGCAATGACGATTCCCCACGTGATGCGAAGCGAAGGGATTACCCGCCCGATCTTGGTCAGATCCGGCACGGCCGCGGTCTGCGGCACGCTGCCTTCACGAAGCGCCGTAGTGTATAAGTAGCCCATAAAGAGCGTTGCCACATAGTTGAACATGATCGTCGTGATCATTTCGTTGAGCCCCCGCCAGGTTTTGAGCAGCCCCGGCAGCAAACCCCACAATCCGCCTGCGACCGCGCCAGCCACAATCGCAATGACCGTGACCCACCAGCCGCTCTGGCCGATTAACAGCGAAACCGTAATCGCGGTCATCGCCCCGCTTAAGAACTGGCCTTCGCCGCCGAGGTTGAAGACGCCGCAGCGGTAGGCAAAGCAGGTGCACAGCCCGCAGAAGATCAGCGGCATGGAGCGCACAACCGTGTTGGCAAGATTCGTTTTGGAGCCGAACGCGCCTTTGAACAAGTAGCCGATCGCCTCGAATGGGTTTGATCCGAGGCAGAGGATGATGACCATGCCGATGACGAACGCCAGCAGGATGGACAGAATGGGAATTAAAAGGTTGATCACCTTATTCTTCTGCATGTTCTCCGCCTCCTCCTTATTTACCCGCCATCGCGAGGCTGATCGCCTGGATCGGCGGGTTTTTGCCGGAGTATTCGCCCATGATCCTGCCTTCGAACATCACGATGATCCGGTCGGACATCTGGAGCACCTCGTCAAAGTCCGCGCTGATGAGCAGCACGCCGCAGCCTTTATCCCGCGCGGCAATCATCGCGTCGCGCACATAGCGCGTGGCTCCAATATCCAGCCCGCGCGTGGGGTGCACGGCAATGAGCAGATCCGGCTTTGCCTCCAGTTCGCGCGCCAGGATAACCTTTTGCTGGTTGCCGCCGGAAAGACTGCGGATCTCCTGCTCCGGCGACTGGCAGCGGATATCGTATTTTTTACGCATCTGCTCGGTATAGGCGCGCATGGCTTTCTTCTTGAGCCGCCAGCCGCCCGCGCTGCAGAATTCGCACATCTGCGTGCTCTTGAGCAGCAGGTTTTCTTCCACGGACATATCCCCGATCAGCCCCATGCGGTTGCGGTCTTCGGGAATATGCGAAACGCTTTTGCGGATGAAGTCCGCCGCGGTAAAACGCGTAACAGCGCAGCCCTTGAGCACCACGTGCCCGGTTTCCGCGCAGATGACCCCGGTAACAATTTGCGCAAGCTGGCTCTGGCCGTTTCCGTCCACGCCCGCAATGCCGAGAATTTCGCCTTTTCGCACGGTCAGCGAAACGTCGTTGAGGCCGTTGTGCTTGGAAGATTTGTTGTAGCACACGTTGTGCAGCTCAATGACGGATTCCTGCGCGGATTCGGCTTTTTCATAGTCCGACTCGGCGAGTTCGCGCCCGATCATGAGGTTTGCCAGCTCGCGGCCGTCGGTTTCCTTGGCGTTCAGGGTGCAGACCGCGCTGCCCGCGCGCAGAATCGTAATCCGGTCGCTGACATGCAGCACCTCGCGCATTTTATGGCTGATAAAGATAATGCTCTTGCCTTCGGAACGGAGTTTGTCGATGATTTCGTAAAGGTTTTCCACCTCGATATCCGTGAGCACCGCGGTCGGCTCGTCCAGAATCAGGATTTCCGCGCCGCGGTAGAGCGCCTTGAGAATCTCCACACGCTGCTGCGCGCCAACGGCGATATCGGTAATCTTTGCATCCGGGTCGATATCCAGTCCGTAGCGTTTGGAGAGCGCTTCAATCTCTTTTCTGCGCACGTCCATCTTGATGAACATGCCCTTGTCGCGCTTGTCGCCCAAAATGATGTTCTGCAGCACCGTCATGGCTTCCACGAGCATAAAGTGCTGATGCACCATGCCGATGCCCAGACGCACCGCCATGGCCGGGGATTCGATTTTCACCTTCTGTCCGCGCAGAACAATATCGCCCTCGGACGGCTGATATAAACCGACGAGAACGTTCATGAGCGTGCTTTTGCCCGCGCCGTTTTCGCCAAGCAGGGTATGCACTTCGCCTTTTCGTACGGTAAAGGTAACATCCCGGTTGGCGTAAAAACCGCCGAACTGCTTGCTGATATGCTCCATGCGCAGGATTTCGTCCATAGAACCCGTCCCCTTTTTTCGCTCAAGCGGTTATAGCATTGTTGGTGTTGAAAAATAGAATTTGAACCGATAACGCAATCATGATAACAAACGTTCCGTACGGAAACCGTACGGAACGCACAAAATCCCAAAATATTCTGTTCGGGGCAGCGCCCCTGCCCCGCTTATTTCTCGCGGTCGATATAGACGACGGTTCCCTTCTTTTCCAGCATGCGGTAAATGGCGGGCTCCGCCCAGGCGTAGTCGCTTAAAAAGCGCCCGTCGAAGCGGGAAACCGCGTCCGTCTTGCCTTCCCAAAAGTCGTAATAGTCGCAGCTCACAAGCTCCCGGCGGATGCGGCAGCTGCCGCGCTCACGCACGAAAATCTGCTCCGCGCTGCACTCGCGCAGGGTATCCGCCAGCTCCTTGATCGTGCGGCGGTAGCCGGTGTTGGCGGCGGTTTTGTTTTCGCTGTCCTCGCAGAGGGATTCGATAATCGTATAGATGGAAACGCTCCTGCCTTCATGATACACGCAGAGCGCCATGAGTTCTTTGGCCTTTGCCGAGTGAAACCGCACGGGTTTATCATCCACCAGCATTTCAAAATTGCCGAATGTATGGAACCGCACGCGCTTTTTCTGGCGGTTCTGCAGGAGCTTTGCGCGCTCGAGCACATCCAGAATGTCGTCCCGGTCGAACGGCTTAAACACCATGTAATCCGCCTTCATGCGGAACGCTTCCACGGCAAAACGCGGGTGCGCCGTCACGAACACGATGATGATGTCGCTCCGGAGCGAACGCAGCCGCATGGCGAGTTCGATTCCGTTCATGCCGGGCATGTCAATATCTAGAAGGGCAAAATCCACGGCGTTTTGTTCGGCGTATGCAATCGCTTCCGCGGGAGAGGTGAACTTGCCTACGATTTCAAAGTCCGGCACGTCCGCGCATTTGAGTTCCAGCAGCTGCATATCCAGCGCCATGTCGTCCACCAGTATGGTCTTCATTCGTGATCTCCCTTCTCAGCAGCACGGTTCGGCAGAGCCGTTATTCTTCCCCCAGCCGGTCGGTATACCGCAGCACCACGCGCGTGCCGCGCCCCGGTTCGCTCGAAATATCAAACGTGCAGCCGGGGTACTGGTTCATGCGCGTACGAATATTCTGGATGCCGACGGAGCGATCCGTTTTCTCTTCGCCGGGCTGGTAGCCAACGCCGTTGTCCTCCACGCAGACTTCGTAACATCCTTCTTTGTGCCGGAGGCTCACGCGCACAACGCCGCCGCCGACCTTTGGCTTAATGCCGTGGATGATCGCGTTTTCCACAACGGGCTGAATGGTCAGCACGGGTATCAGAAAGTCCGCGTCGAACAAGTCATATTCCATTGTAAGCCGGTCGCCCAACTGGATCTGGTTGATCTCGGCATAGGCGCGCACGGTGCGCAGTTCGTCCCGAAACGGCACCAGCCCGTCCTGTGCGCCGACGCTGTCCGCCTTGAAGCGCAGATAGCGCGAAAAGTCTTCCGTCATTTTATAGGCAGCTTCCGGTTCGAGTATGATCAGCGCCTGGATGGCGTTGAGCGTGTGGTAGAAAAAGTGCGAGCTGATCTGGGTGAGCAGTACGTTCGTGCGGTCGTATTCGAGCTGTTTTTGCAGTTCGCGGATGCGGCCCTCCGCCGCTTCCCGCTCCATGCGGCGGATAGTGGTATACGCGGCAACGCCCGCTGCAACAAAGCAGCTCATCAGCAGGCTGACCCCGGCGCTGAGCAAAAACGACACGCTTTTATACCATGGCAAAAGGGGGAATACGGTCACGACCCACTCGGTGTTGAAAATGGGAAACGCGTATTCATATTCCCGGTCGGAAACGGGCGAGCCCGATTCCAGAATGGTCTGTTCCTCGCCGGTATCCGGGTTGATACGCCAGAGCCTGCAGCCAAAGCCCTGCGCGGCAAGACTGTTGATGGAGGTAATTCCTTCCAGCGCGGCGGGGTAGTTCAGCGTAACCGAAACCACGCCCCAGAACGAACCGTCCAGGTAGACGGGCAGCCGCCCGGCGATGCCCATGCCGCCCTGCACGAGGCTGAACGGCCCCGCCATGATCAGCGCACCGCGCGCAATAGCCGCCTGCGCCTCCTTATCTCCCGCGCCCGCTCCGGTCAGATCGTGGCCGATCACGCTTTCGTTGCCCGCCAGCGGGTATACGTCGGTGACGATTCCGTTTGGCGCAAGCAGGACGTTTCGCACCGTGCTTTCGGTCACGAGCAGCCGCGCAACCTTTTCAAACCCTTCCGTGCCGCCGTTGTTCTGCACCACGAACGCTTCCAGCGTTTTGGTTTTGCTCAGCTGGGAAGAAAGCTCCTCGTATGCCTGCGCGCTGACGGTGCTGGCGATATATTTCATCTGCTCGCGCTCGCGGGATTCCCTGCCCAGTTCGATATACGCGGTGATGCCGGAAAAAACAGCAAGCGAAAGCAGGAATGCGCCGATGACGGCGCCTGTCTGCCGGAGTCTCTTCATCGCCCCGCCTCCGCTCTTTAGCCGGATTCTCTGTTTGATCTATTATATGTAATCCTTACTGTTTGCGCAATCCGGCGCGAATGGCAAGCATTTCTCATATATGTAATCCTTGCTGTTTGCGCAATCCGGCGAGTATGGCAAGCACTTCTCATATATGTAATCCTTGCTGTTTGCGCAATCCGGCGCGAATGGCAAGCACTTTCAGAGTTCATATACGCGCGGCATGGATTTGCCTCTGGCCAATATTACCAAACCAAATTGTTTGAAACCGCTGTTCCCAACGGTAAAATATGGTATAATTCTTTTTAACGGCATCATCCGAAAAGTACGACCACGGGTGATTGCCATCCCCTCGTTCAGATTATTCGTCGGTTGGTGATCCATGAAGCTGAAAAACAACCGCTCACGATCAACTTTTGTATTCATGCTGTTTTCAGCATGGCTTGTTTCGTTTCCCTATGAAGGGCAGGTGCTCTACGCGCTGTTTGGCCGCTATGGCGTGAACCCCGCGCCGGGCGTGTTCAACGCCATCATCGCGCAGCTGCTCGGACTGATCAGCTGCATGTTCATCGTCAAATCTTTGCCGGACGCAAAGCGGATGCTGCTCGTTTCCACCTCGGTCTGCCTTGCCGGATCGGTTCTGTTCTTTTTCCATGTGCCGAACATCCTACGGGTTGCGCTGCTGGTGATTTCCTTCGTTTCGGGCTTTTTTATTCCGGCATGGGGCTTTTTTTACCGCGAGTATACGCCCTCCGGCGAGCGGATGAGCACCGTTGCAAAGGCGCTCGCGTATTCCTCGCTGATCATGATTCCCATCAATCTCTGCGCGGCGTACTTCAGCGCACATCTGGCGCTGCTTATCGACGTTGCGCTGCTCGTGCTCGTGCTTTGGGGAATCCAGGCGCTGGACGCGCCCGCAAAACCGGGCGACCGCGAACTGCGCAGGCTGGAGCACGTTTCGCTGCCGCTGCTGCTCATTACGCTCTGCGGGTTTATCCTCGTGCTCTCCATCAACTCCGGGCTGATGTTTCAGGTAATCATGCCCGCGTTCAGCGATGCCGGCGTCATCACCGATCTCTATTGGGCGGTGCCGTATATTGCCGCGATTCTTCTGATCAACCGCTTCGGCGTGCGCGCAAACCAGCCGTATCTGCTGTACGTTTCCATCTCGATGCTGGGGCTTTCGTTCGTTGCATTTTCTGCGTTTCCAAACACAATCTGGAGTTACCTGCTCATCGATACGCTGCTGCTCGGCGCCTGCGGCATCAACGATTTATTCTGGTGGAGTATCCTTGGCGAAATGCTGGACTTTGACAAGAATCCGGCGCGCACTCTCGGCATCGGCCTTGGAGCAAACGTAGCCGGCGTGATCGCGGGCAAGTTTATCGGCGCCGCACCCGTATTTTCCCACTCGACCGATGCTCCCACTCGGCTGGGGATGGCAATGGTCTGTTTGGCAATGTTGTTTCTGCCGCTTTTGCACCGCCAGCTCTCGCTGGTGATCCGCAAGAACACATTCCTCGTTTCGCTCTCGTCTATGCCGCCGGAACAGCAGCAGGAGGCCGTTAACCGCATTGGCGTCGGCACGGGGCTGAGTGAACGCGAGAGTGAAATTGCCATGCTGCTGCTCAAAGGCTACCCGTATAAACTGATCGCTTCAAAGCTGTATATCAGCGAAAGCACGGTAAAATCCCACGTGCAGAATATCTACGGCAAGCTGGGCATCCACAGCCGCACCGAACTGATTGAAGAGTTCAGCACGGACGGCGGATCGTCATTCTTGCCGAAATAGACGTGACCGGTCGGTCAGAGAAGCCGCGGAGGTTTCTTTGTATTTGAATGATAACCTGCTTTCCTGTCCAAATTTCCCGTGGAAGGTAAATTTGCTGGTTTTTCGTGGTAGCTCTTGAAAAACACCTTCCCTCTTTTCCTCGCGCTCCAAGCAAAGGGGCGTTTTTTATTGCGCTGCCGCAACAGTCTTATGCGCATAATGATGTACGCCCACGCGCATTTACTGCCCTGTTCGGTGGTGAAATTGTCGGCAGGGCATTCGTATATAGTGGTATGTAAATAGTATATATCTCAAAAGAGCCTGAAATCGATTGACTTTTCATCATGAATTTTTATATGATATCCTTGTATAGATTTTTCAATTGGAAAAAGAAAGGTGCCGAAATCATGACGAAAAACAAAAAGTTACTCGCATGGGTCAAAGAAGTAGAAGAACTCTGCGAACCGGATCGCGTCCATTGGTGCGATGGCTCCGAAGAAGAAAACCAACGCCTGCTGGACGAAATGGTTGCCAGCGGCGCTGCGACGTTGCTCAATCCCGAGAAGCGTCCGGGCTGCTACCTATTCCGCAGCGATCCTTCGGACGTTGCCCGCGTAGAAGACAGAACGTTCATCGCTTCCAAAACCAAGGAAGCCGCCGGTCCCACCAACAACTGGGTTGACCCGGACGAACTGAAAAAGACCATGACTGCGCTCTATAAGGGCAGCATGCATGGCCGCACGCTGTACGTCATCCCGTTCTCCATGGGTCCCATCGGTTCGCCCATCTCCAAGATCGGCGTTGAAATTACGGACAGCCCCTACGTCGTTGTCAACATGCGTATCATGACCCGTATGGGTACAAAGGTTCTGGAGTCCCTCGGCGAAGGTGAATTCGTCCCCTGCCTGCACTCCGTCGGCGCGCCGCTGGAAAAGGGTCAGAAGGACGTTCCGTGGCCCTGCGCTCCCATCGAAAAAAAGTACATCAGCCACTTCCCCGAAGAACGCCTGATCTGGTCGTACGGTTCCGGTTACGGCGGAAATGCGCTGCTCGGCAAAAAGTGCTTCGCGCTGCGCATCGCCTCCGTGCAGGCGCGTGATGAAGGTTGGCTGGCCGAGCACATGCTCATCCTCCGCCTCACCGACCCGCAGGGAAACAAGACCTACATCACCGGCGCATTCCCGAGCGCCTGCGGCAAGACGAACCTCGCCATGCTGATTCCGACCATCCCCGGCTGGAAAGTCGAAACCATTGGCGACGACATCGCCTGGATGAAGTACGGTAACGACGGCCGCCTCTACGCCATCAACCCGGAAGCTGGATTCTTTGGCGTGGCTCCCGGCACCTCCGACAGCTCGAACTTCAACGCCATGCGCAGCACGGACAAGAACTCCATCTTCACGAACGTCGCGCTGACGGACGATGGCGACGTGTGGTGGGAAGGCATCGGAACCGATGCGCCTGCGCACCTGATCGACTGGAAGGGCAAAGACTGGGCGCCCGGCGCGGAAACCCCCGCCGCTCACCCCAACGCCCGTTTCACCGCGCCCGCGTCGCAGTGCCCCTGCATCGCGCCCGAATGGCAGGACCCGGCTGGCGTGCCGATTTCGGCCATCCTCATCGGCGGCCGCCGTCCGCGCACCATCCCGCTTGTGCATGAGAGTTTCGACTGGACGCACGGCATCTTCCTGGGCTCCATCATGGGTTCGGAAATCACCGCCGCCGCCATCTCCAACAAGATCGGCCAGGTTCGCCGCGATCCGTTCGCGATGCTGCCGTTTATCGGCTACAACGTCTGCGATTACCTGCAGCACTGGCTCGACGTCGGCGCAAAATCCACGCCGGACAAACTGCCCAAGATTTTCTACGTCAACTGGTTCCGCAAAGGCGCCAACGGCAAGTTCCTCTGGCCGGGCTTCGGCGAGAACAGCCGCGTGCTCAAATGGGTCGTCGAACGCGTTGCCGGCAAGGCGGACGCCAAGAAAACCGCCATCGGTTATGTCCCGACCAAGGAGTCCCTGTATCTCGACGGCCTCGACGTCAGCGACGAGTCGATGGATGAACTGCTCAAGATCGAAAAGGAAGACTGGGTTGCCGAAATCGAGTCCATCAAAGAGCATTACGCCAACTACGGCGCGAAGATGCCCAAGGCGCTGGTTGAACAGCTCAAAGCGCTGGAAGAACGCGTCAGCAAGATGTAACTTCCGTTACCAACCAGCATAACATAAACAGCACGGGGCGCTCCTTTCGGAGCGCCCCTGTTTGTATGCGTTTTTTCGTTACGCGCCGCGCGGTTACGCTCTGAACGGGCGATCCCCTACATTGACCAGATCTCTGGTCGGGAAGCGGAAACCGCGAGCGCGCCCGCCTGGATGGCCGCGATGACGTCCTCTTTTTCGTGGATGAACCCGCCCGCGATGATCGGGACATCCAGCCGCGCTTTGAGCTCGGCAATCACCTTGGGCAGAAGTCCCGGCAGGATCTCCACGAAGTCGGGTTTGCTGGTTTGAATCTGCGCTTCAAAGCTGCTGAGCGATCGGCTGTCCAGCATGAACCCGCGCTGAATCGCCGTCATGCCGAGTTGTTTAGCGCGCTTGATCTGCGTGCCGCGCGTGGAGATGATGCCTTCCGCGCTCGTGAACCGGTGCAGCGCGTCCACGGCGATCTCCTTTGCGGAGTAACCTTCGATCAGGTCGATATGGACGACGCAGAGCTTGCCCGCCTCGTGCACGCGCTCGGTGAGAGAACCGATATCGAGGACGTTGCCCATCAGCAAAAACACCACCCGGCATTCGGAACGGATGGCGGCATCCAGCGAGTCCTCGCTGGCGACGGCGGCGATGACGGGATTGATCTGCAGCTGTTCAAAAATCGATTGCATTTTCTTCTCTTTCTCTTCTTTTCTTGTAAGAAAAGAAGCAAAAGAACTTTTCTAGAATAATCTTCTTTTCTTGTAAGAAAAAGAAGCAAAAGAACTTTTCTCTGTCGTTTCTTTAACAATTAGAAGCAAAAAAACTTCTTCTTAATTCATTTCCGACAAATTTTCTTACTATAATAAGCATATGGAAAAACTGCGCTTAACGCAAGCAAAAGATCAAAATGGATTTGACAAACAGGGGTGCTGCGGGTATGATAAGAATGTACAAAAGTTCCATTGAGATTTGGAGTCTGGAGCGGCGCACACTTTGTTTGTGCGTGCTCCTTTTTACATGCCCACAAGACTGACGGCGTCCCGCGAAAATCGCACGTTTGTGCAGCGCCCTCAGACCCGATACTGCGTATTTCAGCCGGACGTGGCTGCGTACCGTTTATAAAACAATCACAACAAGGAGGTTCATTCAAATGGCAGAAACCAGACCGTATATCCCCTGGGACATGATCAAGAACTTCATGATCGATACCTTCACATCCTACGGCATCCCGCTGGAAGACGCGAAAATCTGCACCGACGTGTTGCTCGAAAGCGACCGCCGCGGCATTGAAAGCCACGGCTGCAACCGCTTCAAACCCATCTATCTCGACCGTATCGACGCGGGCATCCTCAACCCCGTGACGAATTACGAAGTCGTCAAGGAGACGCCCACCACGCTGGTTGTGGACGCGCACGACGGCATGGGTATGGTCGCCAGCTACAAGGCGATGAAGACCATCATTGAAAAAGCCAAGAAGTATGGTATGGCCATGGCCGCCATCCGCAACAGTTCACACTACGGCATCGCGGGCTACTGGACGAGCATGGCGGTCAGCGAAGGCCTCATCGGCATCTCCGGCACGAACGCGCGGCCGTCCATCGCCCCCACCTTCGGCGTGGAAAACATGCTCGGCACCAACCCCCTCACCTTCGGCCTGCCGACGGATGAGGACTTCCCCTTCACGCTGGACTGCGCCACCAGCATCAGCCAGCGCGGCAAGATTGAATACTACGTGCGCTCCGGCAAGGACACCCCCGCGGGCATGGTCATCGGCCGCGACGGCAGCGCCATGACGGACAGCAACGCCATCCTCAAGGGCCTCACGGACGGTTCCGCCGCCCTCGCGCCGCTGGGCGGCATTGGCGACGAACTCGCGGGCTACAAAGGTTACGGCTACGCGACCGTGGTAGAAATCCTCTCCGCCGCTCTGCAGGCGGGCAGCTTCCTCAAAATGTGCGTGGATCGCGACGAAAACGGCAACAAGAAGCCCTATCATCTCGGGCATTTCTTCATCGTCATCGACCCCGAAGCGTTCTGCGGACTCGATACGTTCAAAAAGATCGCGGGGGAAATTCTGCGCGAGCTCCGCGCTTCCGAAAAAGCGCCCGGTCAGGACCGCATCTACACCGCGGGCGAAAAAGAACACCTTGTCTGGCTCGAACGCAAGGACAAGGGCGTACCCGTCGGCGAGGCAGTGCAGAAGGAATTCATCGCCATCCGCGACAAGAAGAACCTGCCTTACAAATTCCCGTTTGAGAAATAACGCGCAGAACTCCAAACGAATAACATTTAGATAAAATTCTGCGAACAGCATTTAAAAAATTTAAAGGAGCAATCAGTATGGATTACGCAAAAGAATCCCTCCGCCTGCATAAGGAATGGAGAGGCAAAATCGAAGTCAAGGCAACCGTACCCGTCGCCACGAAAGAAGACCTCTCGCTGGCGTATACGCCGGGCGTTGCCCAGCCCTGCCTGGAGATTCAGAAGGACGTCGAGCTCAGCTATGAGCTGACCCGCCGCTGGAACCTCTGCGCGGTGGTCACGGACGGCACCGCCGTCCTCGGCCTCGGTGACATCGGCCCGGAAGCGGGCATGCCCGTCATGGAAGGCAAGTGCGTCCTGTTCAAGTCCTTTGGCGACGTGGACGCCTTCCCGCTCTGCATCAAGAGCAAGGAAGTGGAAGATATCGTCAACACCGTCTACCTCATCAGCGGCAGCTTTGGCGGCATCAACCTGGAAGATATCTCCGCACCGCGCTGTTTTGAAATCGAGCGCAAACTGAAGGAAAAGTGCGACATCCCGATTTTCCACGACGACCAGCACGGCACGGCGGTTGTGACCCTCGCGGGGCTCATCAACGCGCTCAAAGTCGTCGGCAAAAAGAAGTCGGACGTCAAGATTGTCATCAACGGCGCGGGCGCGGCTGCCATCAGCGTAACCAAACTGCTGCTTTCGGACGGCTTTAAAAACGTGGTTCTCTGCGACCGCAGCGGCATCATCTACGCCGGGCGCAAGGACAACATGAACTGGATCAAGGAAGAGATGGCGCTGGTCACGAACGCCGGTAAGCAGAAGGGTTCCCTTGCGGACGCGCTGGTCGGCGCGGATGTGTTCATCGGCGTTTCCGCCCCGAATATGGTCACGACCGATATGGTCAAAACCATGGCCAAGAACGCGATCGTCTTTGCCTGCGCCAACCCCACGCCGGAAATCTTCCCGGACGACGCCAAAGCGGGCGGCGCGGTGGTCATCGCGACCGGACGCAGCGACTATCCGAACCAGATCAACAATGTTCTGGCCTTCCCGGGCATCTTCCGCGGCACATTCGACGTGCGTGCGCGCGATATCAACGACGAAATGAAGATCGCCGCGGCGTACGCGCTGGCGGGACTCATTACGGATGCGGAACGCAGTGCGGATTACGTCATCCCCAAAGCGTTCGACCCCCGCGTCGGCAAGACCGTCGCGGCGGCGGTTGCCGAAGCCGCCCGCAAGAGCGGAGTCGCCCGCCTGTAAGCCTATATCAAAAAGAGCCGCGTCAGCGGCTCTTTTTATTACCCGATTCAGCCGAGCAGCGCGAGCGCAACCGGCAGCGCGTCCTCGCCATACGGCACAAACACATCCGGCGTGAGCGTCGTCTGGTTTGCGCTGGCGTCCGGCCGCTGGAACTGCTTGTGGGACATCACGACTTCCACGCCCGTGCGCGGGAGCGTGCAGGTCAGAATATCTCCGTAGCTCGTCGGCGCGTTGGCACTCGGATAGCCGACCACCTGACCGAGTTTTCCGTCCTGCACCCACACGGCGAGCATGGTTGCCGAGCTGAACGTTCCGTCGTTGACGAGAACGATCAGCGAAACGTCCGGGTTCTGCTTTGCGCCGTCAAGGCTTCGGCTGTGCTCGACAAACCCGTCCTTTCTCCCATACCCGCGCTGCGTGTTGGCGAGCGGCGAATTCCGCCGCACAACACCGTAGGACGGCACGCCCATGCCCATGGCGCTGAGGATCTGCTCACAAGCGTCCGAGTTGCCGCCGGGGTTGTCCCGCGCGTCGATGATCACACGGCTTACGCCCTCGCGCAAAGCAATCTTCAGCTGTCTGCAAACGGCGTTCAGCGCCGCGCCCTTGTCGCAAACGTTAAAATCGAGGTAGAACACGTCCCCCATTGTTTCGCAAGAAGCGACGGTATCCTCCGAATAATAATTCGTGCGGAGCAGCGGCTCCTCGCCAAACGAAACGCTTTCTTCCCGCGTTTGCCCGCCTTCGTCAATCGCAACCATCACCGCATCCTCGGTAAGCGCGCAGCCCGCCAGTGCGAGCAGGTCGCGGTTGAGCATCCGTTCGGTGTGGTTTACGTCTTTCGCGGTCTGGTTCTCGGCGGGAAAATACGCATCCACGAGGGAGAAAATGTCCGTAACCGGAACGCCGCCGACCGTCGTAACCTTCGCGCTCGTGAGCTGTCCGTTATCGTCCAGCAGGAACAGATCGCTTCCCAGCGCGGCAACGCGTATTTGCGCGTAGCTCGGCGCAAAGGCGTTGCTCTGCCGCCGCACACCGGTATGCCCGTCGTTGAGCGAGTTGAGGTAGAGCGAGACCACGAGGCGGAAGTCCGCCTGCGTTTGGCAAGCGGGCACGCTGGCAAGAAACGCCTCCCGCGCGGAAAGATACGCTTCCGGGTACGGTTCGGCTAAAAACAGCGGGTGCGTGCGCTCCAGCGTGGCGATGAGTTCCTCTGCGTCGAGCGCGCAGTCCTCCGCGCTCACAGCGATTTCCGAAGGCGCAAGCGGCGTAGGAGTCGGAGCGGTGCTCGTCTGCGATGCAGACGCCTGCCCGCAGCCAGCGACAGCGAGCATGAAAAGTGCGGAAACGGCAGCGAAAAATCGCTTGCTTGCGGAATGCTTCACTTGTTATCCCCCCATGTACTTGCAACAGTATACCACCGCACAATTCATGCGGTAAACCCGCGTTTATATCAATTCTTTCCAATAGTTTTCAATTACGACTTTCGCTGACCGCGTAATCATGATATAAATATACGTGGTATTTTCTTATCCTGCCGCAAATGGCGCAGCAATGGCATCCATAGACGGGTGGTGGAAAGCATGAAAACCTGCTATATTTTTTGCGCGCTGCCGACAAGCTGTACGCCGGTGCTCGATCCGGACGATTTCGTGATCGCCGCGGACGCGGGCTACAAGCAGCTCGGCGGAATCAAACCGAATCTGGTGGTTGGCGATTTCGACTCGCTCGGCTACGTCCCGCGCGAGGAAGCGGTCGTCGAGCTTCCCGTCCGAAAGGACGATACGGACGCGCTCTTTGCCGTCAAGCTGGGGCTCAGCCGTGGATTTCTGCGGTTCGTGCTGCTCGGCAGCGTGGGCGGACGGCTCGACCATACGCTGGCCAACATCCAGGCGCTTGCTTACCTCACCACGCGCGGCGCAAGGGGCGTTCTTGCAGGTGAAAATGAGAAAATCACGATGCTCCATAACGGCTCGCTCCGGTTTTTGGGCACGCCGGAAGGGATCGTTTCCGTGTTCGCCTATGACGGCACGGCAATAGGCGTCACGGAAGAGAATCTCGCCTACCCGCTCGACCGCGCAACGGTCACGACGGACTTCCCCATTGGGGTGAGCAACGAGTTTACCAAACAGCCCGCGTGCATCACCGTAGAAGACGGCTGTCTGCTGATCGTCTGGAGCGGGGCATTCGAGCAAACAGACCTGTTCGATTTTTAACCTGGCCTTGAGTCGAAAGAAAAAGAACCAACGAAGGAATTATCACTCCATGCACTTGAACACCAACGCGGTTGCCGCGTTTTTCGACCAGCGCGCCGAGCACTGGGACGCGCACGGAAAGCCGCAGGACGCGGTTGTGAACGCTATTTTGGACGACGCGGGTATTGTGCCGGGCGTTTCCGTGCTGGACGTCGGTTGCGGCACGGGCGTGCTGTTTCCCTGCTACCTGTCGCGCGGAGCCGCGCATGTTACGGGTGTTGACCTCTCCCCCGGCATGATTGCGCAGGCTTATAAGAAGCACCGCGACCCGCGCGTTTCGCTTCTCTGTGCGGATGCTTCCGCCGCAGCGCTGGCGCCGCACGACGTTTGCGTGGTGTTCAACGCGCTGCCGCACTTTGCCAGTCCGCATGAGCTGATAGTTTCGCTCTCCAAAGCGCTCGTTCCCGGCGGAAGGCTCACCGTTGCCCATTGCGAGAGCAGGCAGGTGATCAACGCGCGGCACAGTGCGCACGCAAGCGAAGTGTCTCACGACCTTATGCCGGCAGAGGACCTGGCGGAGCTGTTCGAACCGCTGTTTCAAGTCGATACTGTGCATGATGGGGAAGATTATTACTTGGTTTCCGGCGTGCTGAAATAGAGTCCAGATCAAAACCGGATGGCTCAGCCATCCGGTTTTTTGTTTCTAGACGATCTTCACGGGGTGAGGCGGTTCGGGCCGCGGAAGAGGAACATCGCGTCCTTGATGGTAACCCCCGTGAGCAGCATGCTCATGCGGTCGATGCCGAGGCCGAATCCGCCGTGCGGCGGACAGCCGTAGCGGAAGAACTCGGTGTAGAATTTCACGTCCTCACCCAAGCCGCGCTCCTCCGCCTGGCGGCTGAGCACGTCGTAACGATGTTCGCGCTGCGCGCCGGTGGTAATCTCCACCCCGCGCCAGATCAGGTCGTAGCCCTGCGGCACGCCGTTTTTGCGCATATGGTAAAAGGCGCGCTTCTCGGCGGCAAAGTCCGTAATGAACAGAAACTCGTGCCCGAACGCCTCCTTTGAAAAGCGATAGGAGAGCTGTTCGGCTTCCGTCGTCATGTCGCTCTTTTCGCTCTCCGGCACGGTATAGCCGTACCTCCGCTCCAGTTCGGCGTAAAGCTCTTTCAGCGCAATCTGCGGAAACGGCAGTTGCGGCACGATCACCTTGATTCCATAGTGCCGCTCAATCGCTTCTCCGTACATTCGCGCCACCTGTTCCAGCGAATAGGCGAGCAGTTCCGCTTCCAGCCGCATCACGTCCTGAAACGATTCGATATACGAAAACTCAAGGTCGAAACCGGAAAACTCCGTCGCGTGGCGGTTGGTAAACGACTTTTCCGCGCGGAACACCGGCCCCGTCTCGAAGATGCGCTCGAACCCCGCCGCCATGGCCATCTGCTTGTAAAACTGCGGGCTCTGCGCCAGATACGCCTTGCGGTCGAAATACTTGACCTCGAAGACGTCCGCGCCGCTCTCGCTGGCCGCCGCGATCAGCTTTGGAGTGTGAATCTCCAAAAAATCGCGCTCGGTTAGAAACTGCCGCATGGCGCTCACCAAACAGGTTTGCACCTCAAACAGCAGCCGCTCCTTTTCGCCGCGCAGTTCCAGCCAGCGGTAGTCCATCCGCGTATCGACTGCGGCGTCCTTGTTGAGCGGCAAAGCGGCGGCCAGAGATTCAATTGTGAGCCGGTTTGGCAAAATCTCCACGCCGCCCAGCCGCACCTGCGGGTTGGAAACGGCGTTTCCTTCCACCGTGACGACGGACTCCGGCGTGAGGCGGTTTAAATCCTCCGCAAATTCCGGATGCGCCGCTTTTTCTATCGTAACCTGCACCTTGCCCGCGCGGTCGCGCAGCACCAGAAACGCCATGGCCCCCGTGTTGCGCACGCGCTCCACAAAGCCCTGCACTTTCACCGCCGTACCCGGCGTAATTTGGTTCATCATCGTTCGTTCCATCGTTTTTCTCCCTTTCTTCGTTCCAGTTCAGTCGTTCGTGGAACAAACAAGGTCATATCCGGCATCATCCGTATGCCGCATCCCATCGCCCCCTATCCCGTCTCATCCATCCGGCGAATAAAAAAACCGCTCAGGCATCGATGTGCCCAAGCGGGTAAGAAACCAAATCACCGTTTCCCCAAAATTCGAAAACGCGGCCTTGTTTTCCTCGCGGGCACAGCTTGTTTCAAGCACTTGCGCCTGCGGGGTTGTTCCGCGGCTCAAGTGCTATCGATCCATGTCCTGTTCGAGGAAGATTCGAAGCACCGGGTGTTTCTCCTTAGTGGTGAAATTTTCTACAGTATAGTCTTGCGCGCCGCTTGTGTCAAGCGGAGACTCTCTAGCTCAGCTTTGCCTTGATGTCGCTGAGCCGGTCGAGCGCGGCGATCAGCGTTTCGTCCTTTTTGGCAAAGTGCAGTCGAATGATATTGTTGACCTTTTCCTTAAAGAACGAGGTTCCCGGCACACAGGCTACGCCGACCTTCTGCGTCATTTCCTCGCAGAAGGACACGTCGGTTTGTCCCGGTTTGAGATACGGCGCAATATCCGCAAGCACGAAATACGCGCCCTGCGGGTCGGTAAACGGGATGCCGATGGACTTCAGGCCGCCCGTAAAGAGCTGTTTCATATGCGCATAATGCGCGCCAAGGCCGTCGTAATAGCTCTCCGGCATCTCCAGTCCCACAATGGCCGCTTCCATCAGGATCGCAGCCGCGCCCACGGCGTTGAAGTCGTGAAACTGCTTGATGCGGTCCATAATCGGCTTTGGCGCAATGGCATAGCCTAGCCGCCAGCCCGTGATGGAGTAGGTCTTGGAAAGCGAACTGCAGGAGATCGTCCGCTCCCACATGCCGGGCAGGCTGTTCATATACGTGTGCTTGTACGGCGCGTAGATGATGTGCTCATAAACCTCGTCCATAATCACATACGTATCGTAACGGATCGCCATCTCGGCAATGATCTTGAGCTCATCCGGCGAAAAGACCTTCCCGCTGGGGTTGGAAGGGTTGCAGATTAAAATCGCCTTGACGTTCTGTTTAAACGCGTCTTCCAGCACATTCGGATCAAACCCGAACGCGGGCGGCGCGAGCGGAACGAACACCGCTTCGCAGCCGACCATCAGGATCTGCGCGGTGTAGTTTTCGAAGTACGGCGAGAACAGGATGATCTTGTCGCCGGGGTTCGTGATAGCAAACAGCGTATCCACCATGGCCTCCGTCGAGCCGATGGTGACCACCATCTCGGTATCCGGGTCGAGCGCGCGCCCCATGCAGCGACCGCACTTTTGGGCAAGCGCCTGCCGGAAATTCGGCGCGCCCATCGTGATGGCGTACTGGTGCGGGCCAACACCGCTGATCTCCGCGAGGCGGTCGGTAATCTCCACCGGCGGGTCGAAGTCCGGGTAACCCTGGGCAAGGTTAATCGCGCCGTACTGGTAGGCAAGGCGCGTCATGCGCCGGATCACGGAGTCTGTAAACCGCTGGGCGGTTCGATTCAGTTCTTTCATAATGTTAATCCTCGTTGTTTCGAAAGATCGTGTCACAATCAAATATTATTTAGCAATTCCTCGTTGTTTCGAAAAATCGTATCGCTTGAAAATATGCTCGGTTCAGCGGATGCCAAGCTCCTCCTGCGTGACGGCACAAATGCCGTGCTCGCCGAGCAGTTCAATCAGCTTTGGCTCGTCGGAGATGCGAAAGACCATATACGCCTTGTCCTCTCCCCTGCCGATGAGCGAATACATATACTCGATATCGATGCCGCCGTCAGCCAGCAGGGTGAGTACTTTTGCCAGCCCGCCCGGCACGTCCGGCACGGCAACGACCGTCACGGGCGTAATTCCCACGGCGTAATGCTGCTTTTCGAGGATGTTCTTGGCGAGAGCCGCGTTGTTGACGAGCATCCGCAGGATGCCAAAATCCGTCGTATCCGCAATGGACAGCGCGCGGATATCGATGCCGCCCTTGGCCAGCGCGCTGGTGAGCAGCGCCAGTTTGCCCGGCTCGTTCTGGATAAAGACCGAAATCTGTTGCACCATCGAAATTGCCTCCTGTGCGTTCTTTTTGTAATGTTCCCTAATCGAGCAGCTTGCGCTTGTCCACCACGCGGACAGCCTTGCCGATGGAACGCTCAATCGTGTTTGGTTCGAGCAGTTTGACCTTTGCGGCAATGCCCAGCAGCGATCCCAGCGCGGTTTCGAGCTCCTTTTCCATGCGGTCGATGCCGCGCACCGTGTCGCTCATCAGTTCGCCGCCAATTTCCACCTGCACTTCGATGGAGTCGATGTTGGCCGAGCGGTCGACCACGATTCGGTAGTTCGCGGAATACCCTTTTTCCAGCAGCACCGTCTCGATCTGGGACGGGAACACGTTGACCCCGCGCACGATGAGCATATCGTCTGTGCGCCCTCTGGGCTTGGTCATCTTGACCAACGTGCGCCCGCAGGAGCAGGGTTTACGGGTGATGAGCCCGATATCGCGCGTGCGGTAGCGTAGAATCGGGAACGCCTGCTTGGTAATGCAGGAGAATACGATTTCGCCCTGCGTGCCTTCCGGCAGGACTTCCCCCGTGTCCGGGTCGATCACTTCGATGAGGAAGTGGTCTTCGTTGACGTGCATACCTGTCTGTTCGGAACACTCGAACGCAACGCCGGGGCCGATGATCTCCGTTAAGCCGTAAATATCGAACGCCTTGATGCCGAGCTGATCTTCGATCTGTTTGCGCATCTCGTTGGTCCAGGGCTCCGCGCCGAAGATGCCAGCCTTGAGCGAAAGATCGTCTTTGCTCAGCCCGCTTTCGCGCAGAACCTCCGCCATATGCAGCGCGTAGGAAGGCGTGCAGCAGAGAATCGTCGAGCCGAAATCCTTGAGTATCGTAATCTGGCGCTGGGTGTTTCCGCTGGAAACCGGTATGGTTGTAGCGCCCACTTTCAGCGCCGCGCCGTCCATGCCGAGACCTCCGGTAAAGAGGCCGTAGCCGTAGGAAACGTGGATGATGTCTTCCGCGCCGCCACCCGCTGCAAAGATGGAGCGCGCGCAGCAGTCCGCCCAGACGTCGAGGTCGTGTTTGGTGTAGCCCACGACGATCTGCTTGCCGGTCGTGCCGGAGGAAGCGTGCAGGCGCACGACGTCGTTCAGCGGGACGGCGAACATGCCGTAAGGGTAGGTGTCCCGCAGGTCCTGTTTATAGGTGAACGGAAGCTTTTTGAGGTCGTCCACGGATCGGACGTCCGCCGGGGAAACGCCCGCCTCGTCCATGCGTTGTTTGTAATGCGGGACGTTTTCGTACACGCGCCGCACCGTTGCGATCAGCCGCTCGGTCTGCAGCGCGCGGATCGTTTCGCGCGGGGCTGTTTCAATCTCCCGTTGGTAATAGTGTTCCATCGCTCGTGATCTCCTTATTCGCACGGGCGAAGTGATTCCGCCCGCATATTCCCCGTTGTTTTGCGCGCTCTTTGCGCGTTTGGGTTCGCGGCGGATATCAAAAAACCCGTCCGCCGCTGTCTCCAGCAGAGGACGGGCATAATCCCGTGGTACCACCTCTGTTCGCCGCAACCGTTGCCGATGCGGCCTCGTATGGATACGATTATATCCACGGCGCTGTATCGGGCGCGCCCGTCTTTGCCTACTTCTTCTGTTCAGCAAGCCGCTCGGGAAGGAATTCGTCGTCCCCTCTTTCACCGCCTTTTCACCAACCGGCGGCTCTCTTTACAAAGCGTTTGGGCGAGTACTGGTTTCCGTCTTCGCGTTTGATTTGTATTGCGTTTCGCTTGAATTGCGTTTACTCTAGCATGCTTTCGCGCGCGTGTCAATAGTATATGATATATGTTTCACGCGCATTCGTGCCGATTTGCCGCGATTAGATTACGCGCTCGATCCAGCCGCGCGTATCCGGCAGTTTTCCTGTTTGAATGCCGCTGAGCGTGTCGTAGAGCTTTTGCGAGAGTTCGCCGACTTCGTTGTTGTTGATGGCATAGTCGTCGCCCTTGAAGCAAAGCGTGCCGATAGGCGAAATGACCGCCGCGGTTCCGGTGGCGAACACTTCCTTGAGGGTGCCCGCTTTTGCCGCGTCGAACAGTTCGCTGAGCGAGAGCTTCCGCTGGCTGACTTTGACGCCCCATTCGCCGAGCAGCGTAATCACGCTGTCGCGCGTGATGCCGGGCAGAATCGTCCCGCCCAAAGGAGCGGTGATGACTTCGTCGCCAATTTTGAAAAACGCGTTGGAAGTGCCGATTTCCTCCACGTACTTATGCTCCTGCGCGTCCAGCCACAGCACGTCCTTGCAGTGGTATGCCAGCGCTTTCTGGCTGGCTTTCATGCCGCCCGCGTAGTTGCCGCCCACTTTGGCAAAACCGGTGCCGCCCTGCGCCGCGCGGATGAACTCGTCTTCCACAAAAATACGCGTGGCGGAGAGCTTGCCCATGTTCGCCGCGTAGTACGGGCCGCTGGGGCAGAGGATGATCATAAAGCGGTAGTGCTTGGCGGGCAGAACGCTGAAGGAGACTTCGTCCGAAATGATGAACGGACGCACGTAGAGCGACGTATAGGGCTTGCTGGGCACCCAGTCGATATCCGCCTGCACGGTCGCCTTGACCGCGGCTACGAAGAGCTCCTCGTCCATCTGGGGGATGCACATACGCTCGTTGGTGCGGTTGAGGCGCTGGGCGTTCATGTACGGGCGGAAGAGCTGAACGTGCCCGTCCGCGGTTTGATACGCCTTCATGCCCTCAAACATCATCTGCGCATAGTGCAGCACGCAGCTTGCCGGGTCGATGGAGATGTTGCCGTAAGGAATAATCCTTCCGTCGTGCCAGCCCTGTCCTTCGTCGTAATCCATGACGAACATGTGGTCGGAGAAGTGCTGACCGAATACCAGATGATCCTGGTCCGGCTTCTGCTTCGGGTTCGGGTTGCGAGTGATCGGAAAATCGTAAGTCATGCTGTTCTACCTCTAGTCCTTATAAAATAAACTTATTCGTCCAGTTCATAGAGTTCCGCGCGCCGGTCGCGAAACACCGGAATCGAGCCGCGAATCTCTTGCAAGACGGAAAGGTCAGCCTCGGCGGAAAGGATCTCTTCCGTTTCCCCCGCCTGCGCCAGCACCGTCCCCCAGGGGTCGATCACGGCGGAATGTCCGCCGAAGCGCGTGCCGAACGCTTCCCCGCAGGAGTTGCAGAGAGAAACGAACATCTGGTTTTCAATGGCGCGCGCCCGGCTCAGCATTTCCAAATGCGAAATGCGTTTGTCCGGCCACTGCGACACGATAAACAGGATGTCCAGCCCCGGCAGCGCAAGGGTGCGCACGAGTTCCGGAAAGCGCAAGTCGTAGCAGATGATCAGCGCGCAGCTTGCTCCGTCTATTGAAAAGCGCGCGAGCGAGTCGCCCTTTGCAAACGCCATGTCCTCGCCCATCGGTGAAAAGAGATGCGTTTTGTCGTACACGGCAAGGCATTCGCCCGAACGGTCGAACACATACGCGGTGTTGTAGAGCTTGCCGCCGCGGCGGTTGGCAACGCTTCCGGCAACGATGTTGACGCCGAGTTCCTTTGCCAGCGCGGAAAAGACGCTTCTCGTGCGCTGGCCGTCCTCGTCCGCCAAAACGGGATCGATTTTACCCGGCGCAAACCCCGTGTTCCAGGTTTCCGGCAGCAGCACGACGTCCGGGTTTTGCAGCCTGACCGCGCGCCGGATCAGCTCTTCCGCATGGGAAAAGTTTTGTTCCGGCTCGGCGGGGAGCATATCCATCTGTACGCAGCAAATCCGCATTTGTCGTTACCCCTCGTACGACTGCCCGATGGACAGCGCCTTGCGGTTGGCGTCCAGCAGGTGTTCCTTTTTTACGGGGACGACTTTCAGCAGCGCTTTTTCGATGAGCGCCGACTGCTCCGGCAGGCACGCCTGCAGAAATTTCCCCAGCAGAATCATGTTGCTCAAGCCTTCCAGCCCGTTTTCCTGCGCGAGCTGTGTGGCGGGCACGTAATAAACGGTCAGGTCGCTTCGCACGGTCTGGTTAAAAATCAGCGAGGAGTCCAGAACCATCACGCCGCCGCTCTTGATTTTGAGATGATACTTTTGAAACGACGGCAGGTTCATCGTAATCAGGCAGTCCGGTTCGGAGACGATGGGCGAACCGATGGGATCGTCGCTGAGGATGATGCTGCAGTTGGCGGTGCCGCCGCGCATCTCCGGTCCGTAACTGGGCAGCCAGCTGACCTGGCGTTCTCCGATGAGGCCGAGGTAAGCCAGAAACTTTCCGGCAAACAGGACGCCCTGTCCGCCGAAACCCGCGATTAAAACCTGCATGGTTTCCTTCTGCGCTGAAACATGTTCGGGCATACGCTTACGCCTCCTTTCCGCTGCGGTCTTTATACACGCCGAGCGGATAGTACGGAATCATCCTGTCGTCAATCCACTTCAGCGCGTCCTGCGGCGTCATGCCCCAGTTGGTCGGGCAGGCGGAGAGCACTTCAATGAGCGAAAAGCCCTTGCCCTCGATTTGATTGCGAAACGCCTTTTCGATGGCTTTTTTCGCGGCGCGGACGTTCTTTACGCTGTTGACGCTCACGCGTTCCAGATACTCCGGCCCTTCCAGCTGGGAGAGCATTTCGCAGATTTTCACGGGGTAGCCGCATAGCTTGACGTCCCGCCCGTAAGGCGAGGTCTGCGTGACCTGCCCGGGCAGTGAGGTTGGCGCCATCTGTCCGCCGGTCATACCGTAGATGGCGTTGTTGACAAAGATGACGGTGATATTTTCGTTGCGCGCGGCGGCGTGTACGGTTTCCGCCATGCCGATGCTCGCAAGGTCGCCGTCGCCCTGATACGCAAAGATCACCGTGTTCGGATCGGCGCGTTTGAGCCCCGTCGCAACGGCGGGCGCGCGTCCGTGCGCGGCTTCGATCATATCGCAGGCAAAGTAGTTATAGGCCAGCACCGCGCACCCCACGGGAGCGACTCCGATGGTTCTGCCTTCGATGCCGAGCGTGTCGATGGCTTCCGCCACGAGACGGTGGATGATGCCGTGGGTGCAGCCCGGGCAGTAGTGCGTCGCCACGGGCAGTAACGAATCCGGACGTTTGGCTACGATCATTGTTGTTCACCTCCGGCTGCCTGTTCGATGCCGGCAAGCACCTGCTCCGGCGAGGGGATCATGCCGCCCACGCGGTTGACCAGCGTCACCGGCTTTGCGCAGCGGATCGAAAGCTCGATATCCTCAATCATCTGCCCCATCGAAAGTTCCACGGAGAGGAACGCTTTGACCTGCTTTGCGGCATTTTGCATCGCCTGTTTGGGGAACGGCCAGAGCGTAATCGGGCGGATGAGCCCGGCGCGGATGCCCTTTGCGCGGGCGGCGTTGACGGCGTTTTTGGAAACGCGCGCGGCGATGCCGTAGGCAACCACGCAGATTTCCGCGTCGTCCATCAGGTATGATTCAAATCTCGGTTCGTTCGCTTCGATTTCGGCATAGCGCGCAAACCTCGCAAAATTCGTACGTTCCAGTTCTTCCGGCTGGAGATAGAGCGAGGTAACGATATTGTGCTTGCGCTCCATCTTCGTGCCGGTCAGCGCCCAGGGTTTTTCGTATGTTTTCTGCTCGCCGATCTCCAGCGCCACAGGCTCCATCATCTGACCGATGGTGCCGTCGGCAAGGATCATGGCAGGCATGGAGTATTGATCCGCAAGGTCAAACCCCAGCACGGTCAAACTCGCCATCTCCTGCACGGACGCGGGCGCAAGCACGATCAGGTGATAGTCCCCGTGACCGCCGCCGCGCGTTGCCTGGAAATAGTCCGACTGCGAGGGCTGAATGCCGCCGAGGCCGGGACCGCCGCGCTGGACGTTGACGATCAGCGCGGGAAGGTCGCTGCCCGCAAGGTACGAAATCCCTTCACTTTTGAGCGAGATTCCCGGACTGGACGAAGACGTCATCACGCGTCTGCCGGAGGCGGACACGCCGTAAACCATGTTGATGGCGGCAATTTCACTCTCCGCCTGCAGAAACACGCCGTTGATTTTGGGCATGCGCTTTGCCATATACGCCGCGATTTCCGTCTGCGGCGTAATGGGGTAGCCGAAGTAATGGCGGCATCCCGCCTGGATGGCCGCTTCGGCAATGGCTTCGTTCCCCTTCATCAGTACTTTTTCGGACACTTCTTGTTTTCCTTACCTTTCCACCGTGATCACGCAGTCGGGGCACATCGCAGCGCACGAGCCGCAGCCCGTACACGCGGATTCGTCCGTCATTTTAGCGGGCGAGTGTCCCTTTTGGTTGATCGTTTCGCGATCGATTTTGAGGATGTGCTTCGGGCATGCGTCTACGCAGAGACCGCAGCCCTTGCAGAGATCCGTTTCAAACGTCAGTTTTGCCATGTTCCCTTTTGTCCCTCTTTCCTATACGTTCCGCGGCGGCGTTTGCCTGTATCACGCGAATCCGAACGCGCCGCTCGTTTTATAAATCCATCGGAAACAAATCCGAGATTTTCCCTTCCAGTCCGGCGCAAAGCCTCCGATCGGCCGCCGTCATCTTGACCGGCAGACCGGAGAATTGAGAAAGCTCTTTCATGCGCCCTTGTGTTTGCAAAATAGTATCCACTGTGGTCTCCCGTCCCAGGTTGCTGTTGTTGACCAGTGCGGTGGCGGGCATCCCGCAGGCGGCTTCCACCTCCCGCAGTACCCCAAGCGCGTCCAGCGCGGTTCGGGTCAGCGGGCGGCAGAAGTTGACCACAAACAGCATTTCGTAATCGCCCTCCGCCAGGATGAACGGCGCGTACCGACCCAGCGCAACCGCGCCCCGGTCGTCCCCGCCCACGTCCAGCACCGCGTATCCTTCCCTGCCTTCCACCGCCGCGTAAAGTTCGGCGGGCAGAGAGGGTAAATCGAGGTTGCTGTTTGCAAACGCGGAAGCAATCAGCTTGATGCCGCTTGCTTCCAGTTCGCGCCTGCGGTCGGTGGTGCGGAAATACGGGTTGACGATGTCGAGGTCGGCAACCGTGACCGGACGTCCGGTTCCGCTGAGCCGGAGCGCCCAGTTGACGGCGAGGCTCGTTTTGCCGCTGCCGTAGTGGCCGGTAAACACCGTGACGCGCTTTGCGTTCAAATTCCCGTTCTCCTTCGTATTCCCGCCCTCGCCCTTCGAGGGTCGAGCCGCCAATGATTATTGCTTATAACAGCCTGCGCATGATCTTCCCGCTCGTGGTCTTAGGCAGAGAGTCGCGGAATTCCACGATGCGCGGGTATTTATACGGAGCGGTGTGCGTTTTCACATACTCCTGAATCTCTTCCTTGAGCGCTTCCGTGCCTTCCGTCCCGGCGGTGAGCACGATGCTGGCCTTGATGACCTGCCCGCGGATCTCGTCCGGCGCGCCGCTTACCCCGCATTCGAGCACGTACGGCAGTTCCATGATCACGCTCTCGATTTCGAACGGTCCGATGCGGTAGCCGGAGGACTTGATCAGATCGTCCGCGCGCCCGACGTACCAATAATACCCGTCCTCATCCTTCCAGGCAAGATCGCCTGTGTGGTACATGTTGCCGCGCTTGGACTCGATGGTCGCTTCCTCGTCGTTGTAGTACTCCGCAACCAGTCCGCAGGGCATACCGTTTTCGAGGCGGATGACGATTTCGCCGTTGGTTCCGGTTTCAACGCTGTTGCCGTCCGGATCGACGATGTCCACATCGTACAGCGCAACAGGTTTGCCCATGGAACCGACCTTATGCGCGCCTCCGCGAAGGTTGCCGATCACCAGCGTGGTCTCGCTCTGCCCAAAGCCTTCCATGACCTGCAGCCCCGTGGACTTCTCCATCTGGCGGAACACTTCGGGGTTGAGCGCTTCGCCAGCAATGGTCGCGTGCTTCACGCTCGAAAGGTCGTAGTGCGAGAGGTCTTCCTTAATGAGCATGCGGTACATCGTCGGCGGCGCGCAGAACGACGTGATGTTGTATCTGGCAAACATCGGCAGAATGTCCGCCGCGTCGAAACGGTCGAAGTCGTAAACGAAAATCGCGGCCTCCGAAAGCCATTGCCCGTAAAGCTTGCCCCACATCGCCTTTGCCCAGCCCGTATCGGAGATGGTCAGGTGCAGGCCGTTCGGATCGGCGCACTGCCACTCGTGCGCGGTGATAAAATGCCCCAGCGGATATTTATAATTATGCGCCGCAAGCTTGGGCTGCCCGGTCGTGCCGGAGGTAAAGAACATCAGCATGAGATCGCTTCCGCAGGGAGCGTCTTTTCCGCGCTGGAACCTTCCGCTGAACAGCGGGTACTCCTCGTCAAAATCATGCCAGCCTTCTCGCTTGCCGCCCACGAGAATCTTGTTTTTCAGCCCCGTATAGTGCGCGCCCGCGAGATCGGCAATCTCCGCCGCGTCCGCGTCCGCCGTGCAGATGAGCGCGCTCACGCCCGCTTTTTCGAACCGGTAGGCGTAGTCGTGCTCCTGCAAAAGGTACGTGGCGGGAATCCCGACAGCGCCGATCTTATGCAGGCCGAGCAGCGCAAACCAGAATTGATAATGTCGCTTGAGCACCAGCAGCACCCGGTCGCCTCGTTTGATGCCGAGGGACTTAAAGTAGTTGGCGCACTGGTTCGACGCGCGCTTCATATCCGCAAACGTAAACCTGCGCTCCGTACCGTCCCTGGCAATATGCAGCATGGCGAGCTTGTCCGGCTTGGTTTCCGCAAGCCCGTCCACGATGTCGTAAGCAAAGTTAAAGTGCTCTTCATCGATGAACTTTATCGACTGCAAATAGCCCTGCTCGTCCGCTTCGGTTTGGAGAAAACGGTGGTAAATCCGTTCTTCCTCCGCTGCTTCCGGCTGCTCTGGTGTCCAGACAGGATTCACCAGCTCCGCCTCGCTCCGTTCGCCCGTATAGGCGGAAGGGTTGAGAACGATGGCGTAAAACCGGCAGTTCTCACCGCCGATGGCGATCATGCCGTGGGGAATCGAACTGTCGTAGTAGGCGCAGTCGCCGGGATACAGGATTTCGATATGCGAGCCGATCTGCACTTTCAGCGTCCCGCTGATCACGAGGTCGCATTCCTGCCCTTCGTGGCTGGTCAGTTCGATGCGCTTCTGCTCCGCCTCCGGCACATAGGCGCACTCCACATACAGCGGCTCGGAAATCCGGTTTTGAAAGGGCGCGGCGAGGTTGTAATACACCATGCCGTGCGCCTGCTCGATGCGCGCGCCCTCTCCCGCGCGGGTGATGGCGTACCCCTTCAGCGTCGGGCTTGTGCCCTCGATGATGTCGGTGACGTTGACGGAAAATGCCATTGCGCAGCGGTAGATGAACGCAAAGCTCAAATCGTGCATGCCGGATTCGCAGGCCATGTACTCCTGCTCGGACACACCGGTGTTGAGCGCCATCGCCGCCGCGGAAAGTCCGGTGATGCGCCTGAGCTCCCGGATACGCGCCGCCATCTCCTTGAGTTGAAGGTCCAGTCCTGTCGTGCTTTCCATTTTCTCACTCCCTTGGCCTATGGGGGTATAAAAAAATCGCCCCATAGATGATCGAATACAATCTGACCATCTTTGAGACGAGCAAACAGGTTCCTGTTACCCGCGGTACCACTCAAATTGCACCGGCATCGCTGCCGATACCACTCTTCGGGCTCCAACAAGCCCTGTGCCGTAACGCCGCACGCACGGAAAGGTTCTACTTGCCGGACGAATCCGGCGTTCTTCCTTTCGGCTCAGGAGCTACAAATACCCTGCTGTGCTTTCCCGGCTTTCACCAGCCGCCGGGTCTCTGCAAAAGCGCTTTGCCGGTATCCTCTCCGTCGTCGCCTTTCAAATTTTGATCAGATTACCATAGATCATATATGATTGTCAAGGTAGTTTTGATAAATATTTATGCACCCGATCGATCCGCACGTTTTTTCGTCTTCGCGGCTCCGCCGCCCCCGGCGAAAAGCCTGCGGAGCGGCGGAGTGCGCCATAAAAAGCCGAAAATATGCTTTCTTACAACAATCTCCTCATGATCTTGCCGGAGATGGTCTTTGGCAGTTCGTCGCGGAAGACCACGATGCGCGGGTATTTATACGGCGCGGTATGCGTTTTAACGTACTCCTGAATCTCCGTTTTAAGCGCTTCGGTGCCTTCCACGCCTTTGGTGAGCACGATGCTGGCTTTGATCACCTGCCCGCGCAACTCGTCGGGGGCGGCGCTTACGCCGCATTCGAGCACGTAAGGCAGCTCCATAATGACGTTCTCAATCTCGAACGGCCCAATGCGGTAGCCGGAGGATTTGATGACGTCGTCCCTTCTGCCCACATACCAGAAGTAACCGTCCTCATCCCGCCAGGCAAGATCGCCTGTGTGATACACGCCGTCCGCGCAGGATTCCGCCGACTGCGTCTCGTCACGGTAATACCCCTGGAACAGCCCGCAGGGGTTGCCGTTTTCGAGTCGGACGACGATTTCGCCCGGTTCGCCGAGCTCCGCGCGCTTGCCTTCCGGCGTCAGCAGGTCGATATCATAGGTCGGAACCGGCTTACCCATTGAGCCGGGCTTTGGCGTCATGCCCGCAAGACACGCAATTAAGAGCGTGGTCTCGGTCTGGCCGAAACCTTCCATAATTCTAAGCCCCGTCGCCTGCTCGAACTGATAGAACACTTCGGGGTTGAGCGCTTCGCCGGCGGTTGTAGCATGAACGATGGTGGAAAAATCGTACTGCGTCAAGTCCTCCTTGATCATCATGCGGTAGATCGTGGGCGGCGCGCAGAGGGTGGTCACATGGTGTTTTCCAAGCAGCGGCAGGAGGTATTTCGCGTCGAAGCGCTCGAACTCGAACGTCGCCACCGCGCCTTCGCAGAGCCATTGCCCGTAGAACTTACCCCAAAGCGCTTTACCCCAGCCGGTATCGGAAATCGTCAGATGCAGCCCGTCGGAATGGACGCAGTGCCAGTACTTTGCGGTTACAAAATGACCGAGCGCGTATTTGCAGCTGTGGGAAGCGATCTTGGGGTAGCCCGTCGTGCCGGAGGTGAAGAACATCAGCATCGTGTCGTCGCCCTGAATCGCGTCCTTGGGGCGTTCGAACCGGCTGCTGAAGCGCGCGTACTCTTCGTCGAAGTCATGCCAGCCTTCGCGGCTGCCGCCGACGAGCACACGGGCTTTCAGCGGCGCGCAGCCTTCCTCGCCCAGCTCCGACTGTGCCGCAACGTCGCCGTCCGCCGTGCAGACGATGGCGGAAACATCCGCGGACTGGTAGCGGTACGTAAAGTCGTGCGCCACGAGCTGGTAAGTCGCCGGGATGGCCACCGCGCCGATTTTATGCAGCGCAAGCATGGCAAACCAGAACTGGTAGTGGCGCTTGAGCACCAGCATGACCTTGTCGCCCTTCTGGATGCCCAGCGAGCGGAAATAGTTTGCGCAGCGGTTGGAGGACTTCATCATGTCCTCAAAGGTAAACCGCCGCTCGAAACCGTTGTAGTCCACATGCAGCATGGCGAGTTTGTCGGGGGATTTTTTTGCGATGGCGTCCACGATGTCGAACGCAAAGTTGAATTGTTCCGCGTTCGGGAAGGTGATGCCCGAGAGCTGTCCCTGCGCGTCTTCCCGCGCGTCAACAAAGCGGTTGCAGACGAAATCCTCCGCTTTTCTCGCTTCCACAATGCTTGTGTGCAGTTCCGCCGTATGCTCCGCGCCTTCGCCCGGCAGTACGACAGCAACAAACAGGCATTCGCTGCCGCCGACGGCAACCATGCCGTGGGGCGTTGCGCTGTTGTAGTAGATGCTGTCGCCTTCGCTGAGCACTTCGATGTGTTCGCCAATCTGCACTTTGAGCGAGCCGTTGAGTACGAGGTCGAACTCCTGGCCGTTGTGCGTGGTCAGGTGGATCGGGCGGTTTTGCTGGGACTCCGAATACTCGTATTTCACCCAGTACGGCTCGGCGATCTTGTTTCGGAACATCGGCGCCAGGCTGTCGATTTCAATGCCGTCTTCCTTGGCGGCGGGCTGCCCCTGGCCTTTTCGCGTCACCGTGTAGGATGAAAGCCGCGCGCTGTCGCCTTCCAGCAAATCGGTGATGCCGATGCCGAACGCGAGCGCGCACTTATGGATAAACGTAAACGGAAAATCCGCTTTACCCGTCTCATAGGCCGCGTATTCGGCAACGGTGACGTCGGTTTTTTTCGCCATTTCCTCGCGGGTAAAGCCGGAAATCTCGCGCATTTCGCGAATTCGGTAGGCAACTTCCAAGAGTTGTGTGTTGAGTTCGACCGCTTCCATAGCGCCTCCTTATCGGCAGATTGGCTGCCGCTCCATAATATTTTCCCCGCAGACTTCGTCTGCGCTGATACTTTTTTCGATGCCGTTCTCGCTGCAATAAAAAACACCCGTCCCAAGATTCCCCGGATTTTTCGCCGGCTTTCGCGGCAATAAAAAACACCCGTCCCAAGATTCCCCGGATTTTATCGCCGGCTTTCGCTGCAATAAAAAACACCCGTCCCAAGATTTTCGTCTTGAGACGGGTGATCGTTTTGATCCTGCCCGCGGTACCACTCAAATTGCGCTTTTATGCGCCACTCATCAGGCTCCAATAAGCCCTTTGCCTTCACGCGGCAATTACGGAAAGCTCTACTCGCGGGTTCCCCGCTTTGGAGTTTTCGGCTCGGAAGGGATGGGACTGTTTGAAAGTAGCCGCCGCCGGGATTCCACCCTCCCCGACTCTCTTTGTGCGCTGGCTTTCGTCCGTCTTCGTCACAGCCTTTGGAATGCTATTCAATTATCAACTGGTTGACTGGTTCCGCAACTACCGTTGCGTATCGGTCGATTGCATTGTATATTATCAGTCTCGCATGGCTTTGTCAACGCCTAATTTTCGGTTTTGCTGATTGCTTAGCGCTGATCAAGCGGTTTCAATACTCGCGGCCTTTTGGAGTTTGAGCTTTGCAATCGCGTCCTCGCGCATCTTATATTTGAGGATCTTACCCGCCGCATTCATCGGGAACGAATCCACCATCTCCACATAGCGCGGCACCTTATGCTTGGCCATGCTGGCGCGCACAAAGGCTTGTATCTCCTCCTGCGTGGCCGTTTCGCCTTCCTTGAGGATCACGCAGGCGACGATCTCCTCGCCGTACTGCTCATCCGGCACGCCGATGACCTGCACATCCTTGATTTTTGGATGCGTATAGAGAAACTCCTCGATTTCCTTGGGGTAGATGTTCTCGCCGCCGCGGATGATCATGTCCTTGAGGCGGCCCGTGATGCGGTAGTTCCCCTCCGGCGTTTCGCAGGCGAGGTCTCCCGTATGCAGCCAGCCTTCGCGGTCGATGGCGGAGCGGGTAGCTCCCGGCATCTTGTAGTACCCCTTCATGATGTTGTAACCGCGCGCCACGAACTCGCCAATCTGGCCGACCGGCTTTTCCTCCCCCGTTTCGGGATCGACGATGCGGCACTCGATCTCCGGCAGCGCGCGCCCGACTGTGCCGACGCGCACCTCCAGCGGGTCGTCCGTCGAGCTCATGGTGCATCCCGGAGAAGCTTCCGTCTGGCCGAACACGATGGTGATTTCGTTCATATGCATCTTGTCCACCACGTCCCGCATCACGCTGACGGGGCACGGACTTCCGGCCATGATGCCGGTGCGCATGTACGAAAAATCCGTCTTGGGAAAGTCCGGGTGCTCCAGCAGCGCAATAAACATCGTCGGCACGCCGTGAAACGCCGTGATGTGCTCCTGATGGATGCAGGCCAGCGCGGGTTTTGGCGAAAAGTACGGCAGCGGCAGCATGGTCGAGCCGTGCGTCATGCAGGCGGTCATCGCCAGCACCATGCCGAAGCAATGGAACATTGGCACCTGAATCATCATGCGGTCGGCGGTGGAAAGATCCATCCGGTCGCCGATGCACTTGCCGTTGTTGACGATGTTGTAGTGCGTGAGCATGACCCCTTTTGGAAAGCCCGTCGTGCCGGACGTATACTGCATGTTGCAAACGTCGTGCGGATTGACCGCGGCGGAAAGGCGACGCACTTCCTCGATGGGCGTTTTCTCCGCGCGGCGCAGGAACTCCTCCCACGCTAAACAACCCTGCTGGCGGTAGCCCACGGTGACGACGTTGCGCAAAAACGGCAGGCGCGACGCATGCAGCGCTTCTCCAGGGCGGGTATTCTCCAGTTCCGGGCAGAGCTCGCGGACAATGCCCGCGTAGTCCGAGTCCCGGTAACCCTGCTCGAGAATCAGCGTATGCGTATCCGACTGTTTGAGCAGATACTCCGCTTCGTGAATCTTGTAAGCGGTATTGACGGTGACGAGCACCGCGCCGATCTTGGTTGCCGCCCAGAAGGCGATATACCACTGCGGCAGGTTGGTGAGCCACACGGCAACATGGCTGCCCGGACCGACGCCGACGCTGATAAGCGCGCGGCAACAGGCGTCCACATCCTCACGAAACGCCGCGTAGGTGCGCGTGTAGTCGAGCGTGGTATACTTGAAGGCGTACTGATCCGGAAACTCCTCCACCATGCGGTCGAGCACCTGCGAAAAGGTCGCGTCGATGAGGTTATCCTTGCGCCAGACGAAGCTGCCCGTACCCGCATTGTTGCGGTAGAGGTGCGGCTTGCCGCGCGCGGGCGTGCCGAAGCGCTGCATGTAGTTGGCAAAATGCGCCAGCACGCTCTCGATATCGCTGAGTTCCGGCATCCATTGCGGATCCCATTCGAGGGAGATAAATCCGTCGTAGTTGATCGACGAAAGCGCCGTCATGAGCTCCGTCATCGGCAGTTCGCCTTCGCCCGGCAGGCAGTAGACGCGAACGCCGTTTTCGAGCGCCGAATCCTTGACGTGCACGTGCTTGACGTAAGCGCCGAGGTTTTTGATGCTGGTTTCCGGCGATTCGCCGTGCTCAAAGTACGGGTGATGCAAGTCCCAGAGCGCGGCGAGCGTGTCGCTCGAAAAGCGCATCAGGAATTTTTGCAGCAGCGCGGTATCCGAAAACGCGCCGACGGTTTCGATTAAAAGCGTAACTCCGCGCTCTTCGGCGTACGGCAGCGCGCTTAACACCCGTTCATGCGCGGCGGAAAGCCCCGTTTCGCTTGCGTCGAACGCGCGGACGCGCACATACGGAATCGAAAAATCGTGCGCCAGCCGGATGCAGGCGAGTAGCTCCTGCTCCTCTTCGGCATTGCCGGAAGAAAGGTCGCAGACCGAGTCCAAACAGGCGAGACGAATCCCCTCGTCAAACAGCGAACGGACGGTTTTGCCTGCGCTGGCACGGCAAAACGGCGCGCCGTCCTCCGTCCAGGGCGCATCGATCAGCCCGTGGAGTTCAATGCCCGCGTAACCGACCGTCTTGGCGGCGGCGCGGAATTCGTCCCATGAATACGCATTCCAGGCGCGGGTGGAAAACGACAGCTTCATATTTTACCGCCTTCCCGCTGCGACAGCCTGGTTTTGGTAAAAATTATACGTTTCATTGTCGCCCGCCCTCCTCGTACACGATCTTGTTGAGCGCGCTAAGGTAGGCATGGATGCTCGCGCCGATGATGTCCGTGGAGATGCCGTTGCCGGAATAGAGCTTGCCGTTTGCGCGGAGGCGAACCAGCGCGGAACCCATTGCCTCGCGCCCCTCCGTGACCGCCTGAATCTGAAAATCGTCCAATTCGTAGTGGTGGCCAATGATCTGCTCAATGGCCAAGAACGCCGCGTCGATCGGGCCGTCGCCAAGGCCGAAGCCCTGCTGGGTCTTGCCCTGCCGCAACAGCTTGATATGCGCCGTGGCGGTGATGACGTTGCCGCTGTTGATCACATAGCTTTCCAGCGTATAGGTCGGCGGCACCTGCAAAGCGGCGCTCGCTACGATAGCGTCGAGCTCTTTTTCGCCGACGTCTTTTTTATCCGCAATGCGCAAAAACGCGTCGTAAACCTTGGAAATGTCTTCTTCCGAAAGTTCGTAACCGAGCTTTTTGACCAGCGCCGCAATCTCCGAAATGGTGCTCGCGGTCGAGAGGCGGACGCTGGCGTCGATCTGTCGCTGCACGCTGTTGTCGTAGGGCGTGGCGGAACCGCGCCGCGCGCTGACCATCCAGCGCACCTGACCCGCGGTTCGGCTGAGCTCCGTCATAGCAAGCCCCGCGTCTAGGCCGAGATCCATGCCGCGCGCGCGAAGGATTCCCGCGAATGTCTCCAGCGAGAGCTGTCCGTCGTCACCCGCGGACGTTTTAATCAGCCTGGCTCCGGCGGCGATTGCGCTCACGGCGCAGGCGGCGGAGAGGTTCAGCGCGTCCGTGCACTGCACGCCAACGAGCTTATTTTTCAGCGACGGCGCGTTTTTCATCGCATCCGCAACGAACGTTCCGAACGCTTCCGGCAGCATGCCGTCCGAACCGTCGCAGAGGGTGATAGCACTCGCTCCGGCGGAGGCTGCGGTTTCCAGCACGCGGTATAAAAAGTCTCTGTCGCTCCGGGTTGCGTCCTCGGCGCAGAATTCCACTTCGTGGCAGAGCGATTTTGCGTACGAAACCAGTTCGCCGATGAGCGCCAGCATCTGATCCGGCTTTTTATGGCAGATGTATTCCATCTGCGCGGTGGAAGTCGGAGCCGAAATCAGCAGGCAGGGTTTGGCCGCCTCGCGAATGGCACTCCAGGCAAGAGACACGCCTTCCTTGCTGAGCGCGCAGGGCAATACAAGTCGGCTGTCTTTTACGGCAGCGGCGATCGATTTCAATAACAGGACGTCCGCTTTTTCGTTCTGAATCTCTGGAAGCTCCACGCCGTACAGTCGCAATCGATCCAGCGAGCGCGCGATCTCCAGTTTTTCGCGGAAACTCAGCATTTTTTCTGTGCGTTTTGCTTCCAGCCGCAGGGTCACATCGGAAATGTACAGGTGTTCCATGGCGTTTCTCCTTCCGATCCTCGAACGGCGTTTAAAAAAATATCCTCAAAGACCGTCGAACGCGGCGGCTTTAAGGACGTGCCGTCAGGATCTGATGAAAAGAAGTCCGCTTTCAAAAAGCGAAACAATAATCGGTAAAAAAAGGGATTTGTTGGATGGTAACACACGTTTTGCGTTCATGTCAATATATGATATACGAAATCGGGATCCCATTCCGTATTTTCTTGATCGTACTTCTCCGTATGCCTCCGGAATTCTCATAATCTGTAATCACTTGGCATAAAAAATAACCTGAAATCACTTGTCACAAAGAATAACCCGCAATTGCTTCGCACCAAAAATCACAGTATACTACCAGTATGAAACAATTCGATTCGATCAAAGAACGAATTTCATCCATCCTTCTCAACGAGGATCAGCGTTTTCGCTTCCAGTTTCTTTGCGTATACGGATTACTCTCGCTGATCTCCGGCGGGATGACGATTGTCAACATTTTTACCCGCAAAGGCGCGCTTACCTGGGCGACACTGGTGTTTGCGGTTCTTTGCGCGGCCGTGTTTTTGCTCCTGTTCCGGCGCAGGATTCATCTGAACGTTTCCAAAGCGATTTTCGTCGTCAGCTTCTATTTGCTTTTGACGTTCTTTATCGTCAGCGGCAATCCCGACGGATTCAGCATCCTCTGGGTCTGCCTGCTGCCCGCTTGCGGATTATTGACCTTTGGGCGCAAGGGCGGTTCGCTGCTCTGCCTTGGCATGCTGGCGATTCTCTTGTTTTTTTTCTATACGCCATGGGGACTGTCGCTGCTGCAATACCAATATTCCCAAACGTTCCGCATGCGCTTTCCACTGCTTTACATTGCGTTCTATTTTGCCTCGCTGCTGCTGGAAACCATCCGCATGCTCACACAAAAAAAGCTGGTGGAGACGCAGGAGCTCTAC
Organism: Clostridiaceae bacterium; assembly: GCA_039683415.1. Lineage (GTDB taxonomy): Bacteria > Bacillota > Clostridia > Christensenellales > CAG-138 > UBA7703. The sequence continues at coordinate 140,482 of JBDKRL010000001.1, read as the reverse complement.
CGCTACCTCTACGCCCACGATGCGCTGACCAAGCTCTACAACCGCCACGGCTTTAACGAGCGCATGGACCGCTTCTTTGCCACTGTGCAGAAGGACCTCGCGCTGATCATTCTCGATATCGACCACTTCAAGGTGGTCAACGATCTTCACGGCCATCTTGCCGGGGACGCGGTGCTCCAGAGTGTCGCAAACGCGATTGCGGAACGCATCGGCTCGCGCGGCTGCGTTTGCCGCTGGGGTGGCGAGGAGTTTGCCGTGCTGATTCCCGGCTGCGCCGATCCCACACGGGAAACGGAAGAGCTGCTTCTTGCAATCCGCGCGCTTTCGGTTTCAACGGAGAGTGAGCCAATTACCATCACGGTCAGCGTCGGCGCGGCGCTGGCGCACAGCACCACGGACGTCAACGTCGTCCAGCTCGTAAACGCCGCGGACGCCTGCCTCTACCGCGCCAAGGAGCGGGGTCGCGATCGTGCGGAGGTCTGCACGCTGTAAACCGATACGATAACAAACAAGCCGTCCTCGCGGACGGCTTGTGTTTATTTGCGAATACAATTCAGTACATCTCAATTGCCACGCGCTCGACGCTGCCCGCGATGCTGGAACCCAGATAGAGCGAAGCGGTAGCCGCGAAATCTTCCGCGCTGTCGCTGGCGTAATAGCGCCGTTCGCCGTTTCGAGTGCGTTCGTTGAGGTGATCCTGCTGCGAAAGCAGCGCCGCGATGGCGCGCGCCGCCTGCTCGCCGGTATCGATCAGAATGACGTTTTTACCCATAAAATCCGAGATGATATCCCTCAGCAGCGGATAGTGTGTGCAGCCGAGCACCAGCGTATCCACGCCCTGCGCCTTGACGGGCGAAAGATATTCCTCCACCACGCGCTCGGCAACGAAATCCCCGCGCGAAACGCGCCCTTCTTCTACGAGCGGTACCAGAAGCGGGCAGGCTTTTGCCGTGAGGTAAACTTCCGGCAGGAGCTTGCGGATGCTGGCCTCATACGCGCCGGTGCGGATGGTCGCCTTGGTGCCGACGATGCCGATGCGGCCGTTTTTGGTCGCTTCCGCCGCCGCCCGCGCCGCTGGTTCTACCACGCCGAGAATCGGAATATGGTTTTCCCCGGTCAAAACGTCCAGCGCGGTGGTGGAAACCGTGCCGCAGGCAATCACGATCGCCTTTAGATCGAAACTGCGTAAAAACGCGACATCCTGACGCGCATACCGCACAATGGTCTCCACGGAGCGTCCACCGTACGGCACACGCCCGGTATCGCCAAAGTAGACGATATCCTCGCCGGGCAGCATGCGGATCATCTGGCGAACCGCCGTGAGCCCGCCCATGCCGGAATCGAAAACGCCGATGGGTCTAGTATCCATTCTGTTCCTCCGCGAAAAAAAGCGGGCAAGCGCGGCCTGCCCGTTTGTCAGAATCCTTGCGGAACACATTGTATCACATTATTGAAATCCACGAAAGGAGCCTTATGTGCCTTTCGCTTGATGGATTCGTGTGCGCGTCCGTATTTCAGAATGCTGGTTACTGCATTCGAACCCTCTATTTCCCGCCGGAAACGCAGAGGCCGAAGAACTCGGCCTTTACCGCCGCGTTTCTGAGTGCGGAAGTTTTCAGCAGCGCCTCCAATTCGCTCACCGTATAGGAAGCGTCGAGCGAAGTCCAGAACCCCGGGCGAATCTCCTTCGGTTTTGTCGTAGAACCGATCCATTTTGCCAGCAGCGGGTTGACGTCCCGCCGCATATCCGTAATGCAGTAACGCCCGCCGGGACGCAGCACGCGGCCGATTTCGCTGAATACCGCAACGGCGTCTTCCCATTCGTGCAGAGAACCGTTGGAAAACACAGCGTCAAAGGACTCGTCCGCAAACGGCAGCCGCATGGCGTTGCCTTCCACATAACATACTCTCGCCGAAAAACCGTATGTTTCGGCGTTTCGCTGCGCAAGGCGTATCATCTCCGGGCTGATCTCACAGCCGGTCAGCACGGCGTTTTCGCATCGCTTCAGCCATTCCAGGCCGACATACCCCGGCCCGGGACCAATTTCCAGCGCTTCTTTTCCGGTCACACCCGCGCCAATGATGCTTTCGACGTTATTCCAGCCCTTGTCGCGCATGTTCCGCGCAAACCGGTCGAACACCTGCACGTCCAGCGCGTCCTGAATTCCATCGTTCGTTTCAATGACCCTTTGTTTCAGCATATTCTGTTTCCCTCTCTTTCTTGCGCTCCATTCGATCGAGCGACTCTCTTGCCCAGTTCAGCTCGGCAAGATAATGCGTTTCGTGGTGTGAAAAGATGATCTCCACCATGGTTTTACTGTCCTCCGAAACATACGCAAGCGTTTCGTTTTTGTGCTTCTGTATGGTTTCCACGGCGCGCGTCAGCCGAACAACGGTACGCTTTAAATATTCGTTTAACGCTTCCTCCTGCAGGTGCTCGGCAAAGTAAAACAGACCGTCCGCCGGGAACGCTGGCCGGTATTCCGTTTGCAGCAGTTCGTCAAGCAGCGTTCCGAACGCTTTCTTTCCGGCTTCCGTGATGGTGTAAACGGTTTTTTCCGGACGAGCGCCGGGCTTTTCCCGCGCGGCTTCCAGCAGACCCTCCGACTCCATTTTCTCCAGATGGTAATAAATGGTCGGTAATTTAATCTGGGTAAAGTCCGAAAGCTGCTCGGCTATCGTTTTCTTTACCTGATATCCGTGCTGCGGGCCGAAGCGCAGCAGGAGCCCAAGAATATACAGCGGAATCATTTTTATTCCTCCCGACACATTGGTCAGCTCTGAGTATTATTATAATCAGTCCTGACTATTTGTCAACCTCGAAAATCAGATTTTACGCAAAGAAAAAGCCGCTGGTCAAGCGGCGCTAAAAGCAAAGAAAAAGCCGCTGGTCTAGCGGCGCTAAAATCCAAAACTACGCCCGGACTACGCCCGCAGCAGCGGTAAATACCCCGTCAGGCGGTTGACTTTTTTCTTGTCGCCATAGATCGCGACGCCGTAATACGTGTGCTCCGGCTCCGGCGTTTCGGCGGCGCTGGCGATGTATTCCTCGTAGACATTGCAGCTCTGCGCCACGTTGGAAAAATCCACCACCTGCATTTCCGCAAATTCCGGTTCGTAGAGCCTGGCGCGGAGGGTTTTGAGCAGCGCTTCGTCGCCTTTGAGCATCGTAATCGGCACGGTGATAATGCCCGGGTGCGTTTTGCCGGAAGCATCCAGTACATCCTGCCCCACCGCCTGCGGCGCCTGCTTGCCGATGGATACGCCTAGGATGGCGGATGTATTGGCAATCACCCCCAGTGGCAGATTCGCGTCGATCACCATCACACACTTTTTATCCGATTGATTCATCATCCAACTCTCCCTTGTCCTGTTGAGCGCTGTTTGGCGCGGGAACGATTTTGTTTCGTTCCTGCTCAAAGATACGCCAGTACTGCTTTGGCGTGAGCCCGATATAACGCTTAAAGGCATTGCCAAGGTGGCTCTGATCGGAAAACCCTGTCCGCGCCGCCGCTTCCGCCGGGAGGATGCCCGCCTGCAGCAGTTCCTTTGCCTTGCCGATGCGGATCGTCTCGAGATAGCTGTAAGGTGAAATGCCCTTTTCTTTCGTAAACGAGCGGAGCAGGTGATATTTGCTGTACCCCGCAATTTCGCCCAGCGCGTCCAGCGTCACCGTTTTTTCGTAGTTCTGCTCCAGAAATGCGCAAACGGCCTGTATCGCGCTTCCCTGCGTGTTTTCCGGTTCCGCAGCGACCGTTTCGGAATATTCCGCAAGAAGCTGCGCGATTAAAAAGAAAAACAGCTCCTCTTTTCCAAAGCCCGCTTCCTCGCGCATGATACTGCCGTGCAGTTCGGCGAGCAGTTCCACCAGCTCGCTGCGGTAGGCAACCGGGACGGAAAAGACGGGCGGCTCGCTCGCGCCCGTAATCTCGCGCGCGGCTTCCTGCATGACCTCCACTGGGATGTTCAGACAGCGGTAGTCCAGCGTTTCGCCGTCCGCGGATTCGCAGGCGTGGCTGTCCCGCGGGTTAATCAGCAGCAAATCTCCCGGGGCTATGGCATATTCCCGGTTCTGGCAGCGCAGGTTTCGCCGTCCTTTTTCGATAAAGCCGATCACGTAATATTCGTGAAAGTGGTTGGGAAACGACTGCATCACGCCCTGAAACTGATAAGCCTCCACGCGGCAGGCAGCGTCATATTTGACCGAACGGATTTCGTTTTTCACTTTTCTTTAGCCGCCTTTCCGCTTGTTTTGTTGCTGTAGATCAGTATACACGCCGCAACGGAACATATCTTGTATGATATTGCTGCATTTTTGCGCCGGAAAGCGGATTACACAAAAAAGCCGCCTCACAGGCGGCATGCCGGATTTGCATATCCGAACGGTCCTACTTTTTCTCGCGCAGTTCTCCGCAGAGTTCACAGCGTTCCATTTCGCGCTGTGTTACAATTGCGCATGCGCTCGGTCCAAAACAGAAATCCCCACACCAGTCTTCCACGCCGCCCGCTTTGGGTTTGTTGCAAGATCCACACGAACATGACTCATCAATCTCCGTATAAGCATACTTCCAAACGTGCTCATGCGGCTTAACAGCATTGCAGCGCGAACAAACATAGGAATCTCCCCAATCGTGCTCTTCATTGCGTCTCTCGCCGCATTTTTTACAAATACAGCCGTCCCAATCGTGCTCTTCGTTACGCCGCTCACCGCATATTCTGCAAGTACAGCCTCCCCAGTCGTGCTCTTCGTTGCGCCGTAGGCCGCATATTCTGCAAATACAACCACCCCAGTCGTGCTCTTCGTTGCGTTGTTTTCCACATATCCGGCATTTGCAGCCATTCCAATCATGCCCGGCCAATTCACAATGTTTTGCCGCCGCGCGTTTCGCAATACTTGATCTTGCCTTTTGTGCTACCTCCATCAATAGCGCGGTATCGTCCAGCCGCTCCAGAGCGCCGTACGCCAAACGAACGTTCCCTTTGATCGCCGCTTGTGCCAGTTCCTCGTTGTTCATGTGGCTGAGCTGAATTCTTTCCCGTGCGATCTCTCTTTTTTTACAAACCCAATCTTCAAGCCTTGGCACTTGACGGACCGCGAGCACGACGAACCATATCAACAGTCCTGCCGCGATCATTATTCCAAGCCCTAACAATCCGCCACTCTTACCATTGAGCTCATTGAGCGTACTAAATATTGTCACGGTCGTTTTCTCCTTTCTTCAAAAGCGTTCATTCCATTATGCGCGTTTCGCCGCAAACACTGCATCGTTCATACGTGTAGGTACTTGCGTTTGAGCAATCTTCCGGCCCCGGGCAAAAAGCATCTCTTGTCTCTTCGTCGACGAATGGGGGAATCTGTACCGAACAACGATCTGGACAGCGTCGCTCTTCGGAATGGAATACCCACTGGTGTTCGTGCGGCTGCACTGCCTTGCATCGGGTGCAAAACACGCCGTTTGACCAGTCGTGCTCCTGATTGCGTACAGCGCCGCAACGACGGCATTTGCAGCCGTCCCAGTCGTGCCATTCCGGAAGGGAATAGCCGCACCGCACACATTTGCAGCCAACGCGCTTATGCTGCTCGTTTCTAGTTTGGCCGCACATTCTGCACTTGCATCCATCCCAGTCATGCCCGTACAAAGTACAGATGCGCGTGCGCGCCCACCCTTCCGTATCATAGTCCTTCTGTTCAATCACCTTGAGCAGATCGTCTCTTCTTTTCATATGCCGTATGGCACAAGGTGCAAGAAACCAGTGCTTGCTGAGCGCAATTTTTAGAAGCGCTTTTGCGCTGAGCAGGCGCAGATGAATTCCAATAAAGAGCAGTATGTTTCGCAACGCTCTTAAGAAGCCAAGAATAAACCGCCCAATGGAGCGAATCGTCTCGTGAAAATTCATCACCAGAGAAGTAATCAGATATATCAAACCGCTGCCAAATACCATTCCGCCAAAGATGATCAACGCCTGCGCGCCAGTCCCTAGTTCCCTAAACCAGTGCACTACGAACCCTCCCATCTTATTACGGCCGATGCTGGCAGGTTCTTTACTCAGTGAGAAAAAGGCGTTCCTAGCTGATATTCCCGCCGACTAACTTCTTACTCCTACCGCTCGAACTGTCCCAGTGGCTCGAGTTCGTGGCGCTCCAGCAGTTTTTGCGTATCCTCAACATCCATCTCCCGTGCCAGGCAGAACAGCAGCGCCGCATCACGCTTTTTTCTGGGTTCCAGCGTGTTTTTCTCCGCCGCGCGCAGCAGTTCCTGCGCTTGGTCGGCGCCCAGCTCAAACCCGATTGCCAGCTGTATCGCCTTGTCGCGCGAGGGCTTCCGCGTGCCGTTAAAGAGCTGGTAACCGTACGTGCGGTCGATTCCCGAATTGGCAATCACCTGCCAGCGCTTTTTACCGGTCTGCTCGCAGAGCTGGTCGAGGTATTCGCAAAAGGACGGTTCGGGGTCGATGGTTTCTAAAAAATGCTCCTCGACCAGACCCATCGAAATTTCTTTTGTCAGATCGTTCCAGCTGTTCAGCATCAGTTCCGCTTCCATGATTCAATACCTTCTTTTATGCCGTATATTTTATGAGTGCAATTTTCACTGCGGGCGGGTGCCGCGCCGGTTTTGTACCCGGTTGTTACAAGAATACATCGCCCGATTCGCAAATCGGTGTGCCGGCAGCACACAAATGAAGATTTTCCTGACGCTTTGCGCGCCTGCCGTTCAACTTGGATCATTCCCGCGCTTTTATGCGCAAACAAAGAGCGCTCGTTTGAGCGCTCCATCAAGAAAGCAATGCGTCGAATTTTAGAACGTAATGGTAATTACATCGGAATCGAGAATCGTATCCCAACTGTTCGAATCATACACATGAATCCGGAACTCCAACGATTCGATGGAGCTAATCTGATTGTCGTCCAGGTCGCTCTGGAGGAACGAAACCCGGTCGAACGATACTTTGCTGGGCGACAGCGCGCTGTAATAATAGGGATCAACCATGAACCCGTTGACCGAAACGTCAGTAAGCTGCACCGTGATGGCTCTGGTGCTGTTGTTTTCAACATAGACGCGCACGTTGCTCCCCCAGACGGCGTCGTCCTCATCGAGCCTCTGCACAACGAAGCGGATCCCTTTTTCGTTGAGCACTTCCGTGCCTGCTGTGTCATAAGTCTGCGTAAACGTGCCCTGCGCCGACGTGGTTATTGCAACGATATCGGAGCTGAACACTTCATCCCAGGTATCCGTTTCGTACACGTAAAACAGCAGTTCCATCGTCTGAATCGTCGTGATTCCCGCATCCGACAGGTCGGTGGAGAGATACGAAATCTCGCCGTTTGCCTTTTTGCCCGCCGCAACGTCGCAGGAAAAATACGGATCCATCATCACGCCGTTGACGGAGGACTCCCGCGCCTGCACCGTCAGGGATTTATCCGTATTGTTCTCGATGAGCACGTTGAGCGTAGGTCCAAACCAGTTTTCCATATCCATTGACAGCACGGTCACCCGCACGCCGTCCTGATCCAGCACGACCTGCTCAGAAACCGTAACGTCTCCTGACGTCGGCTCCACTTCTTCCATTGCACTTTCGATAATCTTTGAACCGATATCGAGCAGCGACGCCGGTTCTTCGGTTGTAGCGGCTTCTTCCGTTACGCTGGCTTCTTTTACCTCAGGCAGTACAGCCTCTGTATCGGTTTTTGATTGATCGGCCTTGTTTGTCAACGACAAGATGATTACAACAATAGTAAGTGCAGCAAGCACCCAGAACCACCAGCGTTTTGTAATTGGTTTACCTTCTCTTTCGCCCTGTTCAAGCGTTGGCGAGGGCGGAGATGCGTTTGGCGACTGCTCGGCAGGAGCGCCGCAGTTCGGACAAAATTTCCCCTCAAACGGATTGCCGCAGTTTTTGCAGTACATCGTTTCTTCCCCCCTGATTATATTGTTTGATCTCGCGCCTTTTGCAGGATTATCCTGCTTTCACGATACCAGAAACTCGCCTGCTGCACAAGTTCTTTGCGTTTTATTCTCTTCTGAGCGCCGTTTCGGATTACGCTTTCTTTCGTCCTCTTTGCATCGCAGAAACCAGGCGTTTCGCGCGCCGAAAGTCTGGCGTACACAATTTGTCTCAAATTCGTTACGTTTCGTTGATTGCTTGTTCACGATTGCCTGCTAGTATATACATTGTAAGGTTTGTTCGGTGCAGTCGTCATTTATATTCTTCTTCCCCGAATCAATTTCAATCAACCGCGCAAACCAAATTAAGGGCGCTCCGAGAGGGGCGTCCTGTCTATTTTGGGGAACATTTGCTCGTTTGTTCGCCTTCTTTACGAAATTTTTTGCTTATATTCTTGCAAAACGTCTTGACATTGGTAAAGTTTGCGCTACAATATGAATGAATTCGTAATTATTCATTCTTATGGCGAACGGAGGCAGCACAGGTGGACGAGAAGAAGAAACTGATTTACGACTGCGCCAAGCAGCTTTTTGCCGAAAAGGGTTTCAAGGACACCAACGTTTCCGAAATCACTCGACAGGCGGGCGTCGCTGTCGGCACGTTTTACCTCAACTTCGCTTCCAAAGAGAAGCTCTTTTTCGTAATTTTTATGGAAGAGAACCTCCTGCTCAAGCAATACTGCCTCGATAACCTCGACTACAGCGCCAGCCCGCAAGTCATCGTGGAGCAGATGCTTCGGCTCAACGCGGAAGGCATCCGCGCAAACCCCATCCTAAGGCAGTGGTACCAGAGCGGTGTTTACCACAAGCTCGAACAGGTATACCGCGAGGAACACGCGATGGGATCGATGACGTTTTTATACGACGCGTTTCTCGTGCTTGTGGAGCGCTGGCAGACGGAAGGCAAAATGCGCCGGGATATCGACAGCCGCATGATCATGATGATCTTTGCCGCCATTGTCAACGTGGACACCCATAAGGATGAAATCGGCATGGAGTTCTTCCCCGAACTGCTGCACGTCATGACCGCTCTGGTGATGCAGGGGCTGACGGAACACTGTTAAACAGGAACCTGCTTTTTTATGTCTTTGCATGAACGAACCGATAATTATTCATTCACAGATTTAAGATCATAAAATTAAAGATAAGGAGAACGAAAAATGGAAACCAAAGTTATAACCCACACGAAACCTAAGCGCCTTTGCGTTCTGGTCACGGAACAAGGCAAGCAAACCGTCAACGTCCGCATGCCGTACTTCATGTTCAAAATGGGAATGAAGTTCGGTAAAACAGCCGCAAAAAACGGCGACATCACTGACTGCGGCGACGCGATGGCATACCTCGAAGGGTTTGACGCTGCCGAGCTGGAGCGTTCGCTCGAAAGCGGCGAACAGGCACTGCCGCTTGTGCTGGTGGATGTAGACGAGCCGGAAAAAAACGGTCATGTGATCGTTACGCTCGAATAGCGCAGTCAGGAGAAACCTATTATGGCAAAGAAAATTGACCCGTCAAACAAAAAGAAACGCCGGGGCTGGCTGATTCCGCTCGGTATTGTGCTGCTGCTTGCGTTGTTTGGGCTTGTTATGACCGTTTTGGATGCGCCCGCCCGCCGCGAAATTGCGGAGATGGAAATTGGGCAGATCGATTTTGGCAGTCTCTGCGACGGAACGTATACCGGCGTCTATTCGGGCAGCAAAAGCCATATGCGGGACGTTTCGCTTGAAGTAATCGTGCAAAACGGCGCGGTCACGAGCGTAACCATCTTAAGCGGCACTTTGGATCAAGATGGAAACCCCGTGGAACTGAATAACGGGGTCACCGCGCAGGCGTTTCTCAACCGCGCGCTCGAAGCGCAGACGCTCGAAATCGACGCCGTCAGCGGCGCGACCCTGACCAGCAAAGCCCTGCTGAAGGCGCTTGAAAATGCGCTCCTGCAGGCATATTGACAAAAGACAGGAGAAGAATGATGAACATCGCAGTCGTAGTCTATTCCCTCACCGGCAATAACGCAAAGCTCGCCAAGGGTGTTTCCAAGTCTCTCGGAGCGGCCTATATCGAAATCCAGCCGGAACACCCCGTCAAGGGCGGGACGATCTTTTTTAACCTCATATTCGGCAACGCGCCCAAGTCCGCGCCGGAACCTGCGGCTCTGGCAAGTTACGACAAGCTCGTATTCGTCGCCCCGGTTTGGATGGGTATGGCGGCGTTCCCGCTGCGTCCTTACCTGAGCGCGTTTGGCAAAACGAAAAAACCGTATGGCTTTCTCTCCGTCAGCGGCGGTGCGGATGGCGGTAATCCGAAGATCAAGAGAGATCTGTATAAACGCGTTGGGTACGCGCCAGTTATCCTTCTGGATCAGAATATCCGCTCACTCCTGCCCGCTGAACCCGCGCCAACGCGGGAGATGACCTCCGCCTACCGTCTGACAGAAGCGGATTTGAGCAAGCTCACGCAAGCAGCCTCAGCGGAATTAGCGCGCTCCGGATTATTTGCATAAGCTACCCGTTTCTTTGGCATAACAAAAGCGCGCCGGCCTGTTCAGGTCGGCGCGCTTTGTTGGTTCAACCGAGGATTAATGGAACAGCGAGAAGGTCAAAAACAGTGTGCTCATCAAAGAAGCGACAAGCGACACAACCGTGATCTGCGTGTTGATCGACGGGCCTGCGGTGTCTTTGAACGGATCACCGACGGTATCGCCAACGACGGCCGCTTTATGCGCGTCGCTGCCCTTGCCGCCTTCGTGGCCGCTCTCAACATACTTCTTGGCATTGTCCCAGAGGCCGCCGGAGTTGCTCATAAAGAGCGCGAACAGCAGCCCGCTGACGATGTTGCCGCAAAGGAAGCCGCCAATAGCCTGTACACCGCCGATGAAGCCGACAACGAACGTTGCGACGATCGCCACGAGGCCAGCCGGAACGAGCTCTTTGAGCGCGCCGTCGGTCGCAATGGAGATGCACTTGTCGTATTCCGGTTCCACGCCGGGTACGCCTTCCCTGAGGCCGACGATTTCTTTGAACTGACGATGGATTTCCGCAACCATACGCTGGGCGTTGCGATCGACACCGAGCATCAGCATGGCCGAGAACACGACAGGAATTGCAGCACCGATCAGGAGCCCGAAGAACACAAGCGGGTTCATGATGTCGAAGTTCTCAATCAGGGAAATGTTTGTCGCGCCCTGCTTAATCAGTTCGGCGGCGGCAGTGTTGACTTCACTCATGAATGCGCCAAGCAGTGCGATAACGGTAAGACCCGCTGCCGCGATGGCAAAGCCCTTGGTCACGGCCTTGACGGTGTTGCCCGCGGAATCGAGTTCGTCGGTGATGGCGAGGACTTCTTCGCCAAGACCGCCCATTTCGGCAAGACCGCGCGCGTTGTCGACGATCGGGCCGTAGGCGTCGTTGCTGACGATCATGCCGACGATGGAGAGCATGCCGACGGCTGCCATGGAGATGCCAAACAGCGCGTAGGTCGTGGTATCCGCCGGGTTGACGGCAAGAGGAGCGCAGAGTTTATACGCAGCCAGAGCGGAAACAGCGATGCCGATCATGGCGGGCAGAACACTCAGCATGCCGTAAGAGATGCCGGAGAGAATCGTAAACGCAGGTCCGGTAGCGCTGGCATGAGCAACAAAGTGGACGGGCTTCTTGGAATCGTCCGTAAAGTAGTCCGTGGTGATGCCGATGATAACGCCAACGAGCAGACCGACGACGCACGCGCCCCAGATTCTCCAGGGGAACTGGAGGAAGTAGGTTGCAGCCGCGGTGAGCGCGATGTATACGCCCGTGGTCACATAAGTGCTGGAGTTGAGCGCTTTGGTCGGGTTGCCGTTTTTACCGATGCGCGCGGTCATTACGCCAATGATCGAGGCAAGCAGGCCGAGAGCCGCAAAGCAGAACACCATGGCAACATGTTTTCCGCCGGTTGCCGCATCCAGAACGCCGCCCATAACGAGAGCAGCAGCCATGGAAGCCACGTTGGAATCGAAGAGGTCCGCGCCCATGCCGGCGACGTCGCCAACGTTGTCGCCAACGTTATCGGCAATGACGGCGGGGTTGCGGGGATCGTCTTCCGGAATGCCAAGCTCGACTTTACCAACAAGGTCAGCGCTGATATCCGCCGTCTTGGTGAAGATGCCGCCGCCAGCCTTTGCAAACAGCGCCAGCGAACTCGCGCCGAAGCTGAAGCCCAGAATCGTGGTGGGATCCTTGGTTACCAGGTAAACAATCGTTACGCCCAGCAGGCTCGCGCCGACAACCGCCATACCCATGACGGCGCCGCCACGGAAACCGGCCATAAACGAGGGCTTGATACCCTTCTGCGCGGCTTCGGCGGAACGGCCGTTGGCGATGGTGGCAACTTCGAGGCCGATCTTGCCCGCGATGGCGGAAAAGCCCGTGCCGAAGATGTAAGCAACCATCATCAAAACGTTGTTCTGCCAGGTGCCCTTCCAGATCGGCGTCGGCAGGAAAACGAGGATCAATACGGCCGCTACGCCGGCAAACTTTGCCAGCACGGCGTATTCTTTGCGCAGGAAGGTGCGCGCGCCCGCGCGGATGAGACCGCAGGCTTTAATGATTTTCTGGTTTTCGCAGGGCTGACGCTTTACCCAGAGGTAGAGCCATGCAGCAAATGCAAAGGCCAGCAGTGCAATGAGCAGAGACCCGTACAAAATGATTTTTTCCATAATGCTACTCTCCCTTAATTGATCCGCCCGCAGGGCGGTTTATGAGTGTCGGCAGACGCGGCAACCAGTGCCGCCACCGCCGGAACGCTTCCGTATGGAAACGAGAGGATGCGTTAGCTGCCGTTTCGCCGGCGAAAATCGCCGGAAAGCAGGCAAAACAGGTTACGCGTCGCCCTTGGCCTTCTTCTGCTTCTTCGGGGCGGAAAAGGCGTTCAACAGCGCGATAACAAGTACGATCGCGAGAGTCACAATGAAGATACCAGCCATACCGAGACCCATGATTTTCAACGTCTCGGGAAGCGACGCGGCTACATTCAGATCCATAGTATTCATCTCCTCTCTTTATTTCACGATGAGGTTGAGCAGAATGCCGCCCGCGAGAACGGAGGCAATCTGGCCTGCAACATTGGCGCCGGCTGCGTGCATCAGCAGGAAGTTCTGCTTGTCTTCCGCAAGACCCATCTTGTGGATCACGCGGGAAGCCATCGGGAACGCAGAGATACCCGCGGCGCCGATCATCGGGTTGACCTTCTTCTTGACAAAGAGGTTGATGACCTTGCCGAAGAGCACGCCGCCTACGGTGTCAAACACAAACGCAACGAGCCCAAGGCCGATGATCATCAGCGTATTCAGCGTCAGGAACGAATCAGCCTGCATGTTCGCCGCAACCGTGAGACCCAGCAGCAAAGTAATCAGGTTCGCCAGCGCGGTCTGTGCGGTCTGAGAAAGCGAATTGAGCACGCCGCATTCGCGGATCAGGTTGCCGAACATCAAAAAGCCAACCAGTGCAACGGAACGCGGCGCAAAAAGTCCGGCAATGACGGTGACAATAATCGGGAAGAGAATCTTAGTCGTCTTGGATACGCTGCTGCCGGTGTACTCCATGCGGATGCGGCGTTCCTTTTTACTCGTGAGCAGCTTGATTATGGGCGGCTGCACGATTGGAACGAGCGACATATAAGAGTAGGCCGCAATGATGATGGGTCCGATATAGTTGGAACCAAGATAGTTGGCAACAAAGATGGAAGTCGGGCCGTCCGCCGCGCCGATGATGGCGATGGATGCCGCATCCTTGAGCGGGAAGCCCAGAAGAGACGCAACCACAAGCGTAAAGAAAATGCCGAACTGTGCCGCGGCACCAAAGAGCATCAGCTTGGGGTTGGTTAAAAGCGGTTCAAAGTCGATCATCGCGCCAATGCCGATAAACAGCAGCAGCGGGAAGAGTTCGTTAGCGATACCGCCATTGAACAGGACGTTCAGCACGCCAATTTCCGCGCCCTGCGTGATTGCGCCGGACATCGGAATGTTCACGAGGATTGCGCCGAAGCCCATTGGCAGCAGCAACGAGGGTTCCATATCTTTTGCGATAGCAAGGTAGATCAGTAATGCGCCGATCCCCCACATAACGACCTGCTGCCAGGTCAAAAATGAGAAATTTTGAAAGATTGCACTCATAATAAATCCTTTCATCAATGTTCCAAATTTCCGTCTTATATATCATAACAGATGGATTGTGAACAGTAAAGACATATTTTCTTAACGATCTTTTTGCATTTTCGTGATCGTTTTCATGCAATATCTACTTTTACATGTCGTAAATGCGTCAAAATCCGTCCGCTTCACTTTCGCCGCGGAAAGCATGTGACGGATTTCCTGCAAAAAACACATACGCCGGAGCGGTTTAGGGCGCCGCTGCATGCTGAATGGATCCGTAAAAAACAATGACAAAACGAAACCCGCCCCCGGTAAACGGGGGCGGGTTTCCACAGCCAAGCGCGGCATGCTCAAACACAACACACCGGCACCCGATCAAACGGCGTTTCGAGCTCTTCGCTTTGGCGCCGTTTAATATATTCACCCGCCGACAACGCGGCAGGGAGCGACTTTGCGCTTATTCTTTGGTAAGAAGGCGCTTTGCGCAGGCTTCGATATGCTCGGCCGTCAAACCGAACCGCTTTTGCAGGTAGTCCTGCGGGCCAACCTCGCCATACTCGTCGTTGACAGCCACCACATCGATTTTTGCGCAGTTTTTGATTGCGAGGCTTTCGCAAACCGCGCTGTACAGGCCGCCGATGCGATTGTGGTTCTCCGCAACGATGACGTTTCCCGTTGATTCAGCATATCGCGTAACGGTTTCCGTGTCCAGTGGTTTAATCGTAAAAATATTGACAACCGCAGCGGAAATCCCCTGCTGTTCCAGCCGGTTTGCCGCCAGCATGGCCTCGTGCACCATAATACCGGAAGCAAAGATAACAAGGTCCCTTCCTTCCCGCAGCGGAATGCCGGGGCCGATTGGCGTCTGCTCGCCGTCGGCGAATACCTTTGCGTTCTGCTTTCTGCCAACGCGGATGTATTTTACACCGGGATGGTCCTTGCACTGGCGAAGCACGCTGATGAGCATGTTCGCGTCGGTGATATCGATAATCGTCGCGGTCGGAATCGTCCGGTAGAGCGCAATATCCTCAAAGGGCATATGTGTGCCGCCGTTGAACGAGGCGCAGACGCCCGGATCGGTGCCGATGACCGTGATGTCGTTTTTGGCATACCCCGCCGAAAGGAACACCTGGTCGAACACACGCCGCGAAGCAAACGGCCCGAAGGTATGCACGATGGGCTTAAAGCCGGTAGCGGCGAGCCCGCAGGCCACGCCGATCATGTTCGCTTCCGAAACGCCGCAGTTGAAGCCGCGCGTCGGGTTCTCCGCCGACCATTTGCAGGTGCCGACGCAGCTCATGAGGTCCGCGTCGAGGTAGATCACGTCCGAATCCTCCGCAGCAAGCTGGCGGATGGTCTGGCCGATGACGTCCTTGAGCGCGCGGGGATCCATTGTTCCGTCGTATACGATGTTCATGCCTGCTCCCTCCCCATTTCATCCAGCTGCGCAATCAAGTCCTTTTGCCAGGCGTCCCACTGCTCGGTGGGGACGGCCATGCTGTGGTTGCTGGCGGCATCTTCCACGCCCGGAACGCCTTTGCCCTTGATCGTGTTCATCACAATGGCGTAGGGTTTGTCCCCGCCCGCGCGCGTGCGCTCCAGCGCATTGTATAATTCGCTCACGTCGTTGCCGTCGATGCGGACGGTGTCAAAACCGAACGCTTCGAGCTTTGCGCCGAGATCGAGCGTATCCAGAACATCCTTGGTGCAGCCGTCGAGCTGCTTGCCGTTGACGTCCATCAGCAGAACGAGATTGCCAAGCTTCTTTGCCGCGGCGAACATGCAGGCTTCCCAAACCTGACCCTCGTTGGCCTCGCCGTCGCCAACAAACAGGAAAACGCGCGTATCCCGCCCGCGGAGCCGCTCGCCAAGAGCCATGCCGCAGGCAAGGCTCGTGCCCTGACCGAGTGAACCGGTGGTCATATCCACGCCCGGCGTTTTGCTGCGGTCGCAGTGACTCGGCAGTGTGGTGCCGGGCTGATTCAGCGTTTTGAGCAGATCGTAAGGAAAATACCCCAGCAGCGCAAGCGTTGCGTAGATTGCCGGGCCTGCGTGGCCTTTGGAGCAGACGAGCTTGTCCCGTTCCGGCCAGTCCGGTTTTTTCGGGTCAAAGCGCATCTGCGTTTTGTAGAGCACGCTCAGCGCATCCGCAATGCTCAGTGAGCCGCCGACGTGCCCGAATCCACGCGCCTTGAACTCCTCAAGCATGCCGATGCGGATTTGGAGCGCAAAGCGTTCCAGTTCTTTCTTTTTTACCGCGTCCATCGCAGAAAGTCCTCCTTTGATCTATCGCCCGGCTCCTGTGCCTGCGCGAAGTGTATTGTTTTATTATAGCTGTTGTGAACGTGTCATGTGTACCCTTTTCGCGAAAAACATCGTTTTCAGCGCGCGGGTTCCGCCTTGGGCAGCGTCGAACCGCCGTATGGCATCACCAGCACGGTTGCTTCCTTGCCGCAGTGGTCAAGAGCCGTGTCAAACGCGTCCTGCACATTCGAAAACGGTTTTAAAAAGATGCTTTTCACAAAGTCCGGCTCCAATTCGGAAACCAGATAGATCGCCGCGTGTTCCAGCACCATGGCGATGGCAGCCGCCTTGTGCCCGCCGAGCTGAAAGTCCAGCTCGATGCGCTCAATCATGCTCTGCGGACTGGGGGACTTCGTCATCCACTCCTCAAACACCTTCTCGCCCATTCCCTCTTTGCAGGAGCCGACGAGGATGATCACGCCGCCGTCTTTGACCGCGTGCTTGGCGTTGTCGAGTGCCTTTTGCGTTTGGTAAAGGTTCAAATCCTTCGGCGCGCCGCCCTGCGAGACCACGACGATATCCACGCGCTCGAAGATGCGCTTTGCGTAAAGCTGGTCAAGGTACCGGCAGCCTTCGCGGTGCGCTTTGATCACGTCGCCCGCCACCGCGCGGACGATCTGCTTATGCTCGTCGAGCACGACATTGAGGATGAAGTCCACGCCGACCATCTGCGCCGCTTCCTCGATATCCTCGCGCACGGGGTTGCCTTCCAGCTTGCCCGCGGCGGCGGCTTGCTCCACCATGCGGCTGTGGTTGCTCTGAATCGCCGCCCGCGTGCTGACGCCCGGCATAATGGCCTTCGCGCCGCCGGAGTAGCCCGCAAAATAGTGGAATTCGATGTTGCCCAGGCAGATGCGACGACCCGCTTCCGCCACCGCGCGGACGATATCCACCGGCGTTCCTCGGCGCGTCGTACCGATATGCACGCAGTCCGAATCGTCGCCGTCAATGCAAGTCACATCGGTAAACGCCCGTTCGCCGACCAGTTTTTTCTGCTCGTCGGGGGTCTGCTTGCGATGGCTGCCCAGCCCGAACACCACGGTGATATCTTCCTTTTTCACGCCAGCGGCATAGAGCTCGTCCAGCAGGGCCGGCAGAACCTTATAGCTCGGCATGGGGCGCGTAATATCGCTCGTGACGATTGCAATCTTCTCGCCGGGATGGACGATCTGCCCAAGCCGGGGCGTGCCGATGGGTTCGGCCAGCGCGCGCAAAACTTCCTGCTCCCCGGTGAGCGTATGCTCGACGGGGTTTGGCAGGAGAATGCCGATGAGGTTTTCATCCGGCACGGTGAGCGCTTGCACGCCCGCGCCGAATCCGAGTTCGATTTCCATAAAAATTGACCCTTGTTATGGTTTATTATTTCTCCGCCGGGAACTTCCTTGCGGCATATCTCAGCGCTTTTACCACCGGCAGTTCTTCTCCGGTTAAAAACCGGATCAGCGCGCCGCCGCCGGTGCAGATATAGCCCATCTTTTCGACAAGGCCGTATTTCTCCGTAGCGGTGATGCTGTCCCCGCCGCCAACGACGGTATACGCCTCCGTTGCGCCTAAAGCCCGCCAGACGGCCTTTGTGCCAAGCTCGGTTTCCGGCTTTTCAAACACGCCCATCGGGCCGTTGACAAACGCGGTTTTCGCGTTCTTGATTACCGTTTCATACAGCGCGGCGGACTTTGTGCCGATATCGAGCACGCCCGCGTCCGCGGGGATGCCACCGACGTCCGCTTCCGCGCGTTTGCCCGCCGCGTCCAGATACGCCGCGTCGAGCGGGAGCACGATCTTGCCGCCGAACTGTTCGAGCAGCGGCACGGATTTTTCAATAAACGTATCATAGCCGGATTTCTTGATAAACGCAAGGCTGCCGCTTCCTATTTGTTCGCCTTTTGCCGCAAGCAGGATATTCGCCACAAGACCTCCGGTGAGCACCCGATCCGCCGTTCCGCCGGAAAGGACGGTTTCCATCATCAAAAAGGCGTCCGCCACCTTCGCTCCGCCCAGTACGAATACGCACGGGCGCTCCGGAGATTCCATCACGCCGGAGATCACGCAGAACTCCTGCTCAAAGAGCCTTCCCATCATGCTGGGAAGAACCTGTTCGAACCCGCAGAGCGACGGCTGGTCGCGGTGCGCTGCGGCAAACGCGTCGCAGACATACAAGTCCGCCAGCGGGGCGAGCTTCTCCACGACTTGCGTCTTTGCCTGTTGTTCATGTGTCAGGCAGAGCTTGGTTTCAAACAGCGTTTGCTCTTCGGAGCAGAAGCGGACGTTGTCCAGCAGCAGCACTTCGCCGTTTTTCAGTGAGCGGATGGCCGCGCGCGCGGCGGGGCCGGTCACGTCGTCGATAAACTTCACTTCTCTCTCAAGCAGTTCGGAGAGAACCTCCGCATGCGGCGCGGTGGTGTAAAAGTTTTGATACTCAATATCGGAGCCCTGATGCGCCAGCAGCACGACCTTCGCGCCGCGGTCGGCAAGTTCCCGCACGGTTGGCACGCAGGCGCGGATGCGGTTGATGCTTTTGAGTTTGCCGCTTGCGCGATCGACCGGCTGGTTGATATCCACCCGGCAGAGAACGGTTTTGCCGCGGACGTCGTACGCGTCCATCGTATGAATTCCAAAGCGCATAGTATGTGTCCCCCTCAGTCGGAATACGCCGCGGCGGGATAGCGGATTTCTTTTCAGATTCCGCACCCCCGCCGTGCTGCATCATTCAATTATTCGCCGGGCGCGGTCGTTTCGCGCGCGGAGCAAACTGCCTTATTTGAAGCGGCCGATGCCCAAGTATTCGTTGGTCTTCGCGGTGGCCGTTTCGCGCGTTTGCTGCATGCCGCAGGCGGCGCGGATGCCGTCGATGGTTTCCGGAATCGTAACGCTCTCCTGCGGAATGTTGATGGCGTACATGATTTCGTCGCCGGTTTCCACAATGGAATCCGACCAGAGACCGATTTCGTACATGTCCCCGCGGGGATTGCCCAGGTCGCGCGCATACTTAAACAGGCTCGCGTTGCCGAGGAACCCTTCGTCAATGGACACCACGCGGATGCGCGGATGCTTCTGGAAGGCTTCCAGCGCCATATCCTTGTTAATCTTCTGCTTGCCGTGCGCCACGACCGTAATGATATGCCCGTGGGTGACCGGCGTATGCACGAGGATGCCCGTAGCCTGCACATGCGGCATGATGGTCATGAGATCGACCGCCTGATGGGACGGGGCTTTGTCGATCTGCAGCGCGTTAGTCAGTCCGCGGTTATAATCGCCGGGGTCTGCCACGCGGCGGATGATAGTGATGGCGACGCGGTCGATGCCGTAGGCACGGTCGAGGCAGTCCACCGAGCGGATGAGGCCCGTTGTGTTGCAGCTCGTGAGCTTTAGGTAGTCCTTGCCAATGCCTTTTTCAAAATTCGCGTAGCCATGGAAGAACACATCCGCAACGGAGTTCTTTTCGCCGCCCTGAAAGATGGCTTTGACCCCCGCCTTTTCGTAAAGCTCTTTATTTTTCGCGCCAACACCGCCGGGGCTTGAATCGAGCATCAAATCCACACTGTGGATCAGCTCGTCAAACGTTCCGGCAATCGGAATGCCCAGCGCGTCGAACTTCGATTTGTCCGCGCCTTCCACAAGGTAGAGCTTGTAAGGCATGCCCTTTTCCTTGAGCGCGCGGATGGCGAGCGTCGGCGCGAGGTCCGCAACGCCCACAAGCTCCATATCGCCCTGCAGCGCAACGCCGTCCGCGAGCCGCTGGCCAATGGTGCCATATCCGGCTACGCCTACCCTGATCTTTTTCGTCATTTCCTATCATCCTCCTCATATGGTTCGGGATTTCCCGTTGTTGATCAAATGAATCTTCTCGCGCTAGATCTTGACAACCGTTTCCTCGTCCACCGCGCGCTTGGCGGCCAGCGCCCATTCGACGGCTTTGTAGCCGTCCATGAGCCCCGCGCCTTCCAGCGGAGCAATGCCCTCCACCGCGTTGACGAAGCTCTGGAGCTCCGCCGTAAACGTAGGCTCCCAGTATTCGTAGAACCAGCTTAGCGTGGACTGGTGTGCGCCGCCTTTGTCTAGGCTCACCACGCGGTCGTTGGTCGGCGTCGTGCAGACCCTGAGGCACCCTTCGGTACCAAAGATCTCGGCTTCCGCATGGTAACCATAGGGGCTGTTGCGGGTAGTTTCAAACCAACCCATCGCACCGTTGCCAAAGCGGCAGAGAATGCCGCAATTGTCGATATCGCCCACCGCGCGGAGGCCTTCGTAAGCATACACGCCGCCGAGGCCGTAGACGCTCTCCGCGTCCGAACCCATAAACCAGCGCGCCGCGTCGTAGTCATGCGTGAGCATGTCGAACACCAGCCCGCCGGACGTCGGCGAAAACTTGATAATGAATTCGGACAGCGCCGCCGGGTCGCGGTTGATCATCTTAACAAGCACCGGTGTGCCAATATACCCTGCTTCGATCTTTTTCTTCACAGCCAGATACGAAGCGTCGAACCGGCGGTTGTAGCCAACCTGAAACACGCGGATGCCGCTCTTACTCACAGCCTCGCGAATACGATCCGCCTCCGCCATGGTCATGGCGAGCGGCTTTTCAATGTAGACGTTCTTTACCCCAAGCTCCGCCGCCTGCACGGCCATTTCGCAGTGCATCTGGGAGTTGCTGGCGATCACCACGCCGTCGAGTTCCCTGTTGAAGAACATCTCGCGGTAGTCGGTGTAAAGGTATTTGGGGTGCATCTCGGCGGAAACCTCGTCCAGCTCCGCCTGAACGGCGCTGCAGACGGCGGTCAGTTCCGCGTTGCGGATGCCAAAGCAAATGTTGCGGGCATGGTTGCGGCCGAGCCGACCCAAACCCACGATGCCCAGCTTAACTTTTTCCATGCCCGCCTCCTGTTTTCTTTACAGCTTGACCGGCATGCCGGTTTCGAGCGATTTCTTGGCCGCCATGGCGATGAGCACCGGTTTTAAGCCGTCGGTGGCGTTGACGAGCGTCGGCTTGTCTTCCAGCACCGCGTCCACAAAGCCCTGTTCTTCGGCGATGAACGCGTCGTTATAGCGCTCAAGGAAGAAATATAGGGGCTTTTCGCGCATGACTCCGCTCTCGGTATAGAGCGTGGTAAGGTTTGCCGTTTCGTTGTCCGCCGTGATGCAGCCTTTGCTGCCAAAGACTTCCACGCGCTGGTCGTAACCATAGACGGCCTTGCGGGAGTTGTTGATCACGCCGATGGCGCCGTTGGCAAACTTGAGGGTCACGATGGCGGTATCCACGTCGCCTGCTTTACCGATTTCGGGATCGACGAGCACGACGCCGTTTGTGAATACTTCCGTCACTTCGCTGCCGGAGAGGTAGCGCACCATATCGAAGTCGTGAATCATCATATCGAGGAAGATGCCGCCGGAAACCTTGACGTAGCTCACGGGCGGCGGCGTTGGGTCGCGGCTCGTGACCATCACGATATGCGGATCTCCGATCGTTCCCGCATGAACGGTATCGCGAACGTGCTTGAAGTTGCGGTCGAACCGGCGGTTGAAGCCCACCTGGAACTTGACGCCCTTCTTCTCCACCGCGTCGATGACCTTTTTGATGCGATCGAGGTCAAAGTCGATCGGCTTTTCGCAGAAGACATGCTTGCCGGCCATGACCGCGTCGTAGGCGATGATGGAGTGCGTATCCGTGGACGAGCAGACGAACACCGCGTCGATCTCCGGATCGTTGACGAGCTCCTTGTAATCGCCGTAAACTTTCGGGATGCTGAATTTTTGCGCCAGCTCTTTTGCGCTCTCGGCGACCACGTCCGTCACCGCGACGACGGTTGCGTTGCTCACGCGCGTCATCAGATTGTTTACATGGAGCTTGCCGATGCGTCCGGCGCCGACCACGCCGATTCGTAAAGTTTTCATTGCGGGTACTTCCTTTCCATATGTGTCATATTGGTTTTTTTGATTGATTCCCGCGCCTGCGGCGCGGCAGTTTCCGGACTAATATTTTCTCGCCTCTTCAAGGTGCTCTTCCTGCGCGCGCCGCGCGGCCTGAACGCGTTCGCGTTCGCTGACTTCCGCTACCCCGACGCGCCACCAGCCGCCGTAGCCTTCCGTCATGGACTTGGGCAGCACCTTGATGTCGATGAGCGTGCTGACGGCCTGTTTTTTACTGTCCTCCAGCGCCGCTTCGAGTTCCTCGGCGGTGCGCACCGTATAGCTCACGCAGCCGTAGGCGCGGGCGATTGCCGCGTAGTCGATGCGCATGAAGTCGCCGTTGTGGTGCATTCTGTCGCCGGGGACGCGTTTTCTGAGTTCCGTGCACATGGTATCGTTGCCCGTGCCCATCTGCAGGTTGTTGATGCAGCCGAAGCCCGCGTTGTCGAACAGCACGACGTTGATCTTTTTACCTTCCTGCACGGAGGTGATCAGCTCACTGTGCAGCATGTTGAAGCTGCCGTCGCCCGTCATGGCGTAGACTTCGCGGCCTTCGCCGATGGCGAGCTTGACGCCCAGCGCGCCGCTGACTTCGTAGCCCATGCAGGAGTAGCCATATTCCATGTTGTAGGTGTTGGGCACGCGCGGCCGCCACATGCGCTGCATGCAGCCCGGCAAACTGCCGCTTGCGCCGATGACCACCGCGTCCGGCGCGGTCACGCGGTTGACGATGCCCAGCGCGCGCGTCTGCGTGAGGTCGCTTTCGACGTCCTTTTGGAACCGCTTCCAGCTGTCGCTGTTGGGGTCCTTGACTTCCGGCGCGTAATCCTTGGTAATCTCTTTTCCGTCGAGGCGGTCGAGTTCCGCCTGCCACTTGGCTTTGACGGCTTCGATTTCGCCCTTGTAGGAAGCACGGTAACCTCCCAGCGCACGGCTCAGCGCGGTCAGAGCGAGCTTTGCGTCCGCAATCAAGCGCACGCCGTCCATTTTATACGCCTGAAACTCGCTGACGTTGATGTTGACAAACCGCGCCGTCTCGGGGAAGAGCCATTTGGACGCGGTGGTAAAATCTGTGTAGCGGGTGCCGACGCCGATGACCACGTCCGCATCCTTTGCAATTTCGTTTGCCATCAGGCAGCCGGTCACGCCGATGCCGCCCAAATTCTGCGGGTGCGTCCATTCGATGGCGCTCTTGCCCGCCTGCGTTTCGCCAAAGGGGATGTTGTGCGCTTCCGCGAACGCGCGGAATTCCGCGTGCGCCTCGCTGTAGCGTACGCCGCCGCCGCAGACGAGAATCGGGCGCTTGGCGTGTTTAATGATCTCCGCCGCTTCGGCAATGGCATAGTCCGTCGGCGGACGGCGCTCAATGCGGTGGACACGCTTTTCGAAAAAGCTCACGGGGTAATCGTAGGCTTCCGCCTGCGTATCCTGCGGCAGCGCGATGCAGACCGCGCCGGTGTTCGCCGGATCGGTCAGTACGCGCATGGCAGAAATCATGGCGGTCATAATCTGTTCGGGGCGGACGATGCGGTCCCAATACCGGCAGACCGGACGGAATGCGTCATTCGTGGAAAGGGTCAGCTCGTTGGTCTGCTCGATCTGCTGGAGCACGGGGTCCGGCTGGCGGCTAACGTAGATATCGCCCGGCAGAAGAAGGAGCGGAATATTGTTCGCCGTAGCGTTGGCGGCGGCGGTGACCATGTTGGCGGCTCCCGGGCCGACCGAAGACGTGCAGGCAAAGATCTGCTTGCGGTGCATCTGCTTGGCAAACGCCATGGCCGCCTGCGCCTGTCCCTGCTCGTTCTTGCCGTGATAGATTTCCAGCGCGTGCGATTCCTGCTGGATCGCCTGCCCGAGGCCGACAACGTTGCCATGCCCCGGCAGCATGAAGATACCGCGGACGAACCGATGCTCGATATCGTCATAACGGACGTATTGATTCTCCAAAAAGCGAACCAGCGCCTGCGCCATGGTCAAACGTACGGTTTCCATAAGATTGCCTCCCGTAACAAGTATTCGTTGCGATGAAATATTCGTTGCTTCCTATATAGATGTAGTAAAATGATTGCAGTACGCGACCCGCCCGGATCGGCCGGCTCAGTCGTCGCTTAAAAACGCCGCGTCAGGCTTGAGCATCCAGAGATGCTCCTTCTCGTCGATGCGCGTTTTGCGCCAGGGGTTGTTTCGCTGGTGGCGGATGCCCCAGATATAGCAAAGCCCGTATCCGGGCGCCGCCACCTGGCTGTGGAACCCGCTTTGGATCACCAGCAGGCCGTTATGCGTGGTTTGATGCACCTGACCGTTGGCAAAACCCGCCCCAAAGCCCTGCGGCTTGTCAAAGCGGTAAAAATACACTTCCGGCTGCGGATGAAAATGCGGCGGGTAGCTCGACCATTTGCCGGGAAAGTTGAGCACTTCGCCCAGCACCATGTTGGAGTACGGCGCATTTTCATAGTCGAATACGGTTTTGATATTCCTGCGCATGGTGCCCTGCAAATCGCTGACCCCCGCGCGCTGAACCTGGATATCCTCCGGCGCGTAAAACACCGGCTGGAACGTTCTGTTGTTTTTGACCATCTGCAGGTAGATTTCGCTATGGCGGCTCGCGCGCAAGGTCACTTTGGTTCCCGCGGAAACATGCAGGCAGCTCGCTTCCTCGGTGAACTCGCTTTTGCGGGAGACGCTTCTGCGTTCGCCGTCCGCTTCCCAAACCAGTTCGCCGCAAAAAAGCAGCAGAGCCGCTTCCTTGCTTTTTTCGCAGAGCGCAAACGATTCGCCTTTTTCCAGCACGATCAAAGACACGTCCATGCCAATCTCTCTGCCTTTTCCGCTCTCCATGGCAAGATAGACGTTCCGCCCGCCGCTCAGCGCATCCTTCTTGATATACATATTGCTGTCTCCTTGTTAGAACCGGGGATTGAAAACCAGAATTTGCAATGATATAATAAGCACCAGAAACAGAATTACTCAAAAGTCAACAAGCACATGACTAGCTTTTACCGTATTATACACGTTTCTTATCACAAACGTCAATGAGAAAACGCAGGAATCCATAAAACAATCGGCGGTCGGCCTTCACCAGTTTCGGAACGCGGACGGTTTGCGGCGTATCCACGCCGAGTAAAAAATCGTTCGCTTCCAGCCCCCTGGCAGCAATTCAAACCAAAGCGCAGTCCAACCCCGGCAATCATCAAACTCTATGCGCTCGGCCGGCAATTATCAATCTCAATATATTTGAAAGGAAGAACCTCATATGCTCGATCCCAACAAAGTATTCCTCGGCATCGCACCCATCGGATGGACCAACGACGACATGCCCGAACTCGGTGCGGAAAACACCTTCCAGCAATGCGTCAGCGAAATGGCGCTGGCAGGATTCTCCGGCACCGAAATCGGCAACAAGTACCCGTCCGACGCCTCCGTGCTCAAGCACATGCTGGATGTGCGCGGTCTCCGCATCGCCTCCCGCTGGTTCAGTTCGTTTCTGATTACCAAACCGCTGGAAGAAAACGTCAAGGCGTTTGAAGCGGAACTCGCGTTTCTGGCTGCCGTCGGCGCCAAGGCCATCAACGTCTCCGAGCAGAGCCACAGCATCCAGGGCATGCAGCAAACACCGATTTTTGGCAATAAATACGTCATGAACGAGCAGGAATGGGGGCTTTTAACCCACGGGCTCGATGCTTTGGGCAAAATCGCCGCGGAAAAAGGCTTCCGCCTCTGTTTCCATCATCATATGGGCACCGTCGTGCAGACCGCCGAGGAAACCATCCGCCTCATGGAGGAAACTGACGCGCGCTATGTCCACCTCTGCTACGACACCGGCCATTTCGTGTTCACCGGCGCAGACCCGGTCGAGATGCTTAAAAAGTTCATCAACCGCGTCGGGCATGTGCATCTCAAGGACGTCCGCCTGCCGGTGCTCGAACGCGTCCACAAGGAAAAGCTGAGCTTCTTAACCGCCGTGCGCGAAGGCGCGTTCACCGTCCCCGGCGACGGCGGCTTCGATTTCCGCCCCGTGTTCGATCTGCTGGACAAGGCGAACTACACCGGCTGGCTCCTCGTGGAAGCCGAGCAGGATCCCGCCAAGGCCAATCCGTTTGAGTACGCAAAAATGGCGCGCGGTTATATTGGAGCGCATACGGGACTTTAAAAACAGCAGAAACGCCGCCGTGCGGGACATCCTCACGGCGGCGTTTTACTACGTGCAAAGTATTATAGAAACTTACTCATTACTTATTCATCATATTGTTATCTCATGGCGGTTTCATGAATTATTATGGATTAATTGTTGACATTTTCTTGCGCATATGATAGACTGACCGCAATCAGTTAAAAAGTTCAGTAACGATCTTGTCATTCGATTTGTACATCTGAAAGATTCGCTTCCGCCGTCAGGCGATCCCCGAAAAACACTCAAGTATCCAGAACAGGCAATTGAATATCCGAATTTTGTTTTGTCAGACTGTCGTTTTCTGCCCGCGCGTATTCGCGGTTTGGACGCCCCATTTTGACCCCGGTGAAACACCCGATTTCGAAACAAAACCCCGTCCCTTGAAATAGCTCCCGGCGGAGTCCGCCGCGCATACAGGGTTTCTTTTCGTTCCGCCGCAGGCTTCTTTCAGTGCTGGCGGGGTTCGTCCGGAACCGAATCAAACGTCTTTTTAACCGTTTCGACCGCAGCGTCCGCAAACCGGGTCTTTTCAGGACATACGAATTGCAGGCGTATAAATAAGAATTATCATTTTGGGCGGCCAGCGCTCAAAAAATAAAAGGAGGTTATAAAGAACTATGAAAAAACTGTTAGCTCTCTTGATGGTACTTGCCAGTGTTCTCGTCATCGTGGCCTGCGCCGCGCCGGCGGCTGACACCGCCACGACAGACACCACCACCGAAGAAGCCGCTCCGGCAGAAGAAGCCGCAACGGAAGCTCCGGCAGCGGAAGAACCGATCACCATCGGCGTTTCCCTCTATGCGCGCGATCAATTCATCAGCACGCTTGAACAGGGCATTCTGGCGGCTGCCGAAGCTGCGGGCGTAACCGTAGACTCTCAGGAAGCCAACAACGATACCCAGAAGCAGGCTGAGCAGGTTCGTATGTTCGCAACCAAGGGTTACGACGTCATGATCGTCAACCTCGTCGACACCTCGACCGCGGAGACCATCATCGCGGAAGCGGGCGACATCCCGATCATCTTCGTTAACCGCCGTCCGTCCGACGACCTCCTCGTGGAAGGCAAGTATGCATATGTTGGGTCGCAGGAATACGACGCGGGCAAGATGCAGGCCGAGTTCCTCGCCAATTTCTTTGCAGGCCGCACCGATCCCATCAACTACGTGCTCTTCATGGGCCAGCTGGGTCTTGAAAACACGCAGCAGCGCACCGAGTCCGTAAAGACCGAACTCACCAATGCCGGCTTCACGCTCAACGCGGTGTTTGAAGATACCGCCAACTGGGACCGCGCAACCGCGATGGACAAGATGCAGACGATTCTTGGCACCGGTGCCACGTTTGACTGCGTCATCTGCAACAACGACGAAATGGCGCTGGGCGTCATCGAAGCGCTGAAGGCCGGTGGCATTGACCTGACCAAGGTCCCCGTCGTCGGTATCGACGCGACCGATATGGCCTGCCAGTCCGTCAAAAACGGCGAAATGGCTATGACCGTATTCCAGGATGCCGCAGGCCAGGGCTCCAAGTGCATCGAGTTCGCGATCAAGGCCGCCAATGGCGAATTGACCGACCTCTTTGGATGGGTCCCGTTCATGCCGGTGACGATCGACAACGTCGATCAGTACATCAAATAAGCATTCTCGTTTAGCAAAAACGAAACGGTATGGCAGTCCGGTGTCCCTTTCCGGGGCGCCGGACTTGCCAAATCAAGTCGCTAGTCCCGTCCGATCTCCTTCCGTCTCAGCAGATTCTTCTCTATCTTGTCAGGGTTCCCCCGTTACCGTCTTGCTTCGAATCGAACAGAACTCAGACCGTATCTTGACTCGTATGCCTTCACCAGTGGGTTGATCAAAACTCCAACAGTATTTTCTATTCATACCATCCTATTTCATCGAATCAACAGGATCGAACGATGGGATTTGACCCATCGAAGGACAATGGAGGTGCGCAAAAAGTGAGCGAATATGTGCTCGAAATGATAGACGTATCCAAGAGCTTTCCCGGCGTTCAGGCGCTGAAAAACGTATCGTTCCGGCTGCGGCCTGGTACGGTGCATGCGCTCATGGGTGAAAACGGCGCCGGAAAGTCAACTCTGATGAAGTGCCTGATTGGCCTCTACCAAATGAACAGCGGCCGTATCCTCATCGACGGCAAGGAAGTGCATATCACAACCCCGCTGGACGCGTCCAAGCACGGGATTTCCATGATCCACCAGGAGCTCTCCCCCGTGAAAGAACGCTCGGTCGCCGAAAACCTGTTCATCGGCAGGCAGCCGGTGAAAGCGGGGGTGTTCATTGATCATAAAAAACTGTACCGTCTCGCGGGCGAAACGCTGCGAAATCTGGGCATCGATATCGACCCCTACGAAAAGATGGGCAACCTCACCGTTGCCAAGATGCAGATGGTGGAAATTGCCAAGGCCGTTTCGCAGGATGCTTCGATCATCGTCATGGACGAGCCCACCTCGTCACTGACCAGCACAGAAGTGGCGCAGCTGTTCGGCATGATTCGTAATCTCCGAGCAAAAGGCGTCTCCGTGATCTACATTTCCCACAAAATGGAAGAGATTTTCAAAATTTGCGATGACGTCACCGTATTCCGCGACGGCCAGATGGTCGGAACGGATCTGGTCTGCAATATGGACGTCACCAAGCTCATTCACCTCATGGTCGGCCGCGATCTGGACGCGATGTTCCCCAAGGTCATCTGCCCGATTACGGACGTGGTCATGGAAGTGCGCGGCCTTGCTTCCGGTGCGCGCTTCAGCGGCGTGAGCTTCGAGCTGAGAAAAGGCGAAATCCTCGGGTTTGCGGGTCTCGTCGGCGCGGGGCGCACAGAGGTGCTCGAAACGCTCTTCGGCCTGCGCACGCGTACCGCGGGAACGATCAAAATCAACGGCAAGGAAGCCCATATCCACCGCCCGTCGGACGCGCTGAGACACGGCATGGCCATGCTCACGGAAGACCGCAGAGGCACGGGTATCATCCCCGTTTCGAGCGTTGCCAACAACATTGTCGTGGCAAACCTGAAGCGGTATGTCAAAAAGTCGGGATTTATCAACCACCGAAAGATCGCGGCCGACGCGAAGGAATATATCAATAAAATCGAAATCAAGACCCCTTCCCAGGATGCGTTGGTGCAGGATCTCTCCGGCGGCAATCAGCAGAAGGTGTTGGTGGCTCGCTGGCTGCTCACCGAGCCGGAAATCCTGTTTGTGGACGAGCCCACGCGCGGCATTGACGTTGGCGCGAAAGCGGAAATTCACGCGCTGATTACCAAGATGGCCGGCGAAGGGAAAGCTATTATTATGGTGTCCTCCGAAATGCCGGAAATTCTCGGTATGTGCGACCGCATCCTCGTGATGCACGAAGGCAGACAGACGGGTATCATCGACCGCTGCGACGCGACGCAGGAGCGCATAATGGAATACGCCACCAGCGCCGTTGAGCACAGCGTCAACGAATTCAACGCGATTTGATTAACAGGAGGATTTCACATATGGAAACGAATGCGATTTCTAGAAGGCAGTTCAACGTTAAAACATTTTTCGGAAAGTACGCCATGTATGTCATTCTGGTCGTCTTGATCGGAATTTTCGGCTTTATCGAACCCGCGTTCTTTACCGGAAGAAACTTTGTTAACATCTTAACTTCGGAATCCAGCCGCGGCCTTCTGGCGCTGGGCGTTGCATTTTGCATCATCTCGCGCGGCATCGACCTTTCGCTCGGTTCGGTCATGGCGGTTTCGTCCGTCTTTGCCGCATCGCTGGTGCAGAAACTCTCTTACTCAACGCTGATTCTGCCGGGCCTTGTCAACCTCCCCCCCATCCCCGCTTGGGTCGCCTTTATGGTTGGTATCTTGGTCGGTACTTCGTTCGGCCTGATCAACGGCTTGCTCATCGCGTATACCAAGATTCACCCGTTTATCGCAACGCTGGGTTCCATGGTCGTGGCGCGCGGCGTGGCGCTGCTGTTTACCAATGCTTACCCCGTGCCGATGCTGCGCGAAGATTTCACCCAAATCGGTCAAGGCACAATGTTCGGGTTCTTGCCCAATATCGTCGTGGTATTTCTCGTTATGATAGTCGTTGCCAACATTCTTTTAAACCATACGCGATTTGGTAAAAACCTCTTTGCGGTCGGCGGCAACGTTGATGCCGCACGCGCCAGCGGCATCAATGTGGAACGTACGTTGGTAGCAGCCTACTGCTGGTCCTCGTTCTGCGCGGCTCTCGCAGGTGTTATGGTCACGGCGCGCAGTGCCAGCGGCATCGCCTCCCTTGGCGATGGCTACGAGCTGGACGGCATCGCGGCGGCCACCGTCGGCGGCGTTTCCCAGACCGGCGGCGTCGGCTCCATTATAGGCTGCCTCGGCGGTATTCTGGTGCTCGGCGTCATCAACAACGGCCTGCTGATTACGGGTGTTTCGCCTTATCTGCAAAAGATCATCAAGGGCGTCATCATCGTGGTCGCCGTGGTGTTCGACATGAGAAAGGTCGCCCGCAAGAGATAACGCGCTCCCCTTGAGTTTTCATTCCTTCAGCACCGTGGATCGCGCCAGTCCTCACGCTTTCGTTGCGTTTTCGGGATGGTTCGAACCTCCTCCTGTGCCGTTTGCAGCCGCTCGGTCATGAGCGGCTGCAAACGGTAACGCTAACTTTGCCACGTGTTCCTTTTACCACATCTCCATTTCGATTTTGAAATCAATCGCGCTGTTCTGCGCTTGATGCGATAATTTCCATTTTATAATCTAATTCACGGAGGTGCCACAACCATGAAAATCTGCTTTAATCAGGCAACAACCATGAAGCATTCCACGCTGGAAACTGATTTGGCGTATTGTGAGAAATATCACTACGACCTCATCGAAATCCGGCTGGATAAGCTGCACGACTACTTGACGCGTCATACGCTCGGCGAATTGAAGGCGTTCTTTGATTCACACCATATCAAGCCTTTTGCGTTCAACGCGCTGGAATTCATCAACTTCCGCGACAAAAAGGGCTTTGAGGACATCATGCGCGGTCTGCAGTTCTGCTGCGAAGCCGGCCAGATCATCGGCTGCAAGCGTGTGGTCATCGTGCCCACGTTCGATATCGGCGATAAAACCATTACCGAGATTCGCGAGGAGACCGTCCGCGTTATCCACATTATGGCGGACTACGCCGAACCGCGCGGCATGTCGCTGGCGTTCGAATTCGTCGGCTATCCGAACTGCTCGGTCAACACCTTCGGTCAAGCGTACGACATTGTAAAAACCGTCGACCGCAAGAACGTCGGCGTCGTGCTGGACTGCTTCCATTTCCACGCCATGGGTTCGCGCTTTGAGGATCTGGAAACCGCGGACGGGAAGAAGATTTTCATTCTGCATCTGGACGATTCGGAAGATCTGCCCGTCGGCGCCGCGCGGGACAACAACCGCCTCATGCCCGGTCAGGGCGCGGTCGACTTGCCGCGCATCCTCTCGACGCTCAAGCGTCTGGGGTACGACAGCATGGTTTCCATTGAACTGTTCCGCCCGGAATACTGGGATTGGCCGGATGAGGAGAACATCCGCGTGAGCTACGACAAGACCTGCGAAACGATTCAGCCGTACTTCCCCATCGGCTGAACAGCGGCACGCGCCGCAGTTCCCACCACCGAAGCAATACTTTCGCGTTGTATTTTGCCAAAGTCCATCACAACTTATCAAAAAGATGGATGCAATTTACCCAGGACGCTGTTATAATGGCACTAATGCGTTTTTGCGTCCCAACGCAAACATACCCCGGCGGCAGAGATTTCACACCTAACGCAGTTGGTGCGTCAAGAGGAAAGGAACTACCCGCGTGCGACTGGATCGATTGAACGACATGGAGCAATATGTGCTGGATCACGGCTCATCCTCGCTGGAGGAACTGTGTCAGCATTTTTGCGTGTCCATGAATACCGTACGCAGGGACATTGCGGATCTTGTCCAGCGCGGTCACCTAAAAAAGGTGTATGGCGGCGTCTCCGCGGGCAACCGTCCGCCTTCCGTCATCCCGATTTCCGAGCGCTCCATCCGCAACGACCGCGCCAAGCAGGCCATCGGCAAGCTTGCCGCTTCGCTTGTGCAGGACAACACGAGCATCTTTCTCGACTCCGGCTCGACCACGATGCGGATTCTGCCGTACCTTGCGGATAAGCAGAACGTCACGGTGATTTCGCATAGCCTCATGGCGCTGTACGAAGCGGCCAAGTATCCTTCCCTGCACGTCATCGCGCTGGGCGGCATGTATAACTGGGTCACCTCGTCGTTTGTCGGCGCAAACACGCTCGACGAACTCTCCAAGATGGCGATCAACCTCGTGTTCCTCGCCTCCACCGGCGTGACGCTCGAACGCGGGCTGACCAATACGACCTATTTCGAGGTCGAGGTCAAGCAGACCGTCGCGCGGCAGAACAAGAACCTCGTGCTCATGGCGGATCACAGCAAGTTCGGCCACGACGCGCTGTTAACCTTCTGCAACTTTGAAGACCTCAGCGCCGTTGTGACGGATCAGCCGCTGCCGGAGGAGTACAACGCGGTGATTGCGCAGCACGGCATCCGCCTGC
The DNA here is from genome assembly GCA_039683415.1 of Clostridiaceae bacterium. Classification (GTDB taxonomy): domain Bacteria; phylum Bacillota; class Clostridia; order Christensenellales; family CAG-138; genus UBA7703. Next base: position 107,464 of record JBDKRL010000001.1, on the reverse strand, counting down.
TCACGCCCGCCGAAGGCGAACTGGACTGACAACCTTATACCAACCGCAAGCCCCCGGCTGAATCAGCCGGGGGCTTGTTTATATTCCATTCTGTTCCAGCAGAATCAGTCCCATCCGAATAACCGCTTCGGCTTCCTCCGGCTTGTCAATAAAAAAGTTGTCCAACCGGATGTGGACGGATTCGGGCGTACTCTCGATATAGAGTTTCATCGTTCCGCTCCAGGCGGCAATCTCCGGCTGCAGTCGTTCGATGATGCGCTGCGCGCTCCCCGCCTCCGGCTCAAACGCAATGCACGCCATGCCGCGCTGCGTAAACGCCGTACGCGCGCTATTCAGCTGCGACAGGCTTTCGCGAAAGATGATCTTTAGTGACGAAATCGCGGCTTGGCGAACCATCTCCGGCAGTTCCTCAAAGGGAACGGAGGACGCGGCATACTGCAGCGCGAACGTCTTGCGCGCAGGGTCGCAGCGCCGGGTGCGCCAGATGGATTCCAAACTCCAATCAGCGCCCTCTCTTTCGCGAGATCTGCAAACGTACAGCTCCCAATCGTCCTTTTTCAGCGAATAACCTTCGTCTTCCGCTTCGTCGAATGCGCCGAAATAATAGCCTTTCAGCTCCCAGTAACGGCGAAAGGCTTCTTTTTTTTCGTGTTTATAACGGCCGTACCGCGAGTAAACAACGCCGATGACGGCGAGAACCAGTACGGATACGATAAGAACGCTCACTCCCGCGCTCATAGAATCACCCCCTTTGCTCGATTTTTCATCCGCGCGCGGAACACAACTTCATCATACCCAAATTGCGTCCGCGCTACAATACAGGTTTGTGCGAATGCTTTGATTTTTCTGGATAATACGCGAAGATTAAAAACTTGGTTTGTGTGCAATTTGCTTACCGATTGCACAAATTTGACGCGTATACTCGAATCAGAAACCGGGAAACAGCCATTCCGCAACAAGTTGATTGGAGGCGATGCTGCCATGCAGAAGTTTCCGCCGCTCTGCGGCGCATGCCGATCTCACACGAACCGCTCACGTCACCAACATCATAAAGGAGGAATCAACGCTATGAAACGCAGTTTTGTCATACTTCTTATACTGTTCGCCTGCGCCGCGCTGCTGGGCTGCGCCAAGGCGGAGGAACCAGCGGAGTCCACCGCGACCCCCACCGTCACGCCGACCGCGACCCCTTCGCCAACGCCGGAACCCACGCCGGAGCCGGAGGCGGACTACGGCGCATACTCGCTGCAAAAGCAGTCTGCGATTGGCTATCTGAGCGCTGAGCTTGAGAGCTACCGGAGCCAGCTGACCGTCTACGGCGACTTTGCCGAGACGGAGAACAACTATACGCAAAAGGCGCTCATGTACGGCACAGACCACGATCTCGTCAAGGACATGAACGAAAACTGGACGGAGAACCCGCATTCCGGCAAGAGCTGCATCCGCTGTGAAATCGGCACGAGCGGACTGGACTGGGGCGGCTGGCTGTTTTTGAATGGCTATCTTCCCGAGGGCGAAACCGTGCCAAAGCTCAACGACGGCTCCCGCGCGGGCGAAGGGCTGGACTTGTCCGGCGCCACCGCGCTGCGCTTTTATGCCAGAGGAGAAACGGGCAGCGAAATCGTCGAGTTCTTCACCGCCGGGTTCGGCTACGACGGCGAATGGGGCACGCCGCTCGTGGATTACCCGGATACCGCAAAAAAGCAGAGCCTCGGCTTTACGCAGCTCACGACCGAGTGGAAAGAATACACCATTCCGCTCAGCGGGCTGGATTTGAGCAGCATCGTCTGCGGGTTTGGATACGTCTGCAGCGTCACGAAAACGGGCAACGCAAATAACGTGTTCTACCTTGACGACATCCGCTTTGTGGGGGATATCGCGTCTTTGCAGACGGCGCCGGTTCTTCTGCGCTCCTATGAAACGGACAACATCTATATCCAGAACGCGGCGTTTTCCTACGACAACGCGCTGGTCACCATGGCTTTCCTCTCCGAAGGAATGCAGGAGGAAGCAGGTCAGATTCTGGACGCGTTCGTCTATGCCGTGGAACACGACCGCTATGAACCCGGCCGTGTGCGAAACGCCTACGCCGCGGGCAGCATCGAAGCCTTCCCCGGCTGGGAGAGCGGCGCGCGCCTGCCCGGCTGGTATGATCCCGAAACCGGCGAAACGGGCACCTGGTACGAGGATCGTTATCAGGTCGGCAGCAACGTCGGCAACACGAGCTATGTGGCGCTGGCGCTGTTGCAATACGACGCGCTCTACGGCAGCGTGACCTACCGCGAAACGGCGGAAGCGCTCATGGACTGGGTCATCGACACCTGTTCCGACGGTACACCGGGGTTCGTTGCTGGCTACGACGGCTGGCCGGAAGGGACGACGCCCACGGTGTACCCGTTTACCTATAAGTCGATCGAGCATAATATCGACGCTTATGCCGCCTTTACCCGGCTTTACGCGCTCACGGGCAACGCCCGCTACCGCACCGCCGCCGAGAGCGCGCTAAAGCTGATTACGTCGATGTACGATGAAACGGCGGGCGTATTCTACACCGGCACGACCGACGACGGCGTCACCCCGAGCAAGGACAACATCGTACTCGACGCGCAGGTCTGGTCCATGCTGGCGCTTGGCGACGCGTTTGAGCCGTACAAAGCCTGCTTTGCCCGCGCGGAGGAAATGCGCGTGGAAGGCGGCGGCTACCCCTTCTGCGAGACAAACGAAAACGGCGGCTGGTGGGCGGAAGGCACGGCGTATACCGCGCTGGCGCTGCGGCTGCAGGGTAAGCACAGCGCGGCAGAGCAGGCATTCGACGCGCTCTGCTCTATCCAGTTGGAAAGCGGCGTCTTCCCCGCCGCCACGGTGGAAAACCTCTCAACTGGCTTCGAGCTCTTTACGGGCGAACCCTGGGTCTACTCGACGGACGCGCATATCGCGCCCACGGCGTGGTTCATCATGGCGGTCAACGGGTTTAATCCGTACCAGTTCTAGGTAATTGCAGTAGAACGCAAAGCCCCGCGTGAGCGGGGCTTTTGCTGTGCCGCGCCCTGCTTCCCTACTGCCGCTTGCATGCCGCTCTCTCAAGTGTTATGCTTTTTGATAACAGTAAAATTGACGTATGCAAATAGCAAATAAAGGAGACCTCCATGCTCGAATATAAGTTTGATACCCAGCTCCTGCTCGAAGGCGAAAACCTCTCGGAGGACGAGATCAACACGTTCATCACGGAAAATCTGGAAGGCGACAGCCTGCTCGCCGTGGGCGACGAACAGCTTATCAAAATCCATTTTCACACCAACTCCCCCTGGGAAGTGCTCGAATACTGCGCGACCCTTGGCGAAATCTACGATATCGTCGTGGAAAACATGGAACGTCAGGCGGACGGCCTGCACGGCTGAAAAAAGCGATAACAAGCCAGAGAAACTCCCGTTTACGGAGTTTCTTTTTGTTTTTAACGGTTTAAACAGCCGCAAAGCGGCCAGTTTCTTTTCAGTTCATGTTTTGTGATACACTGGTACATAGACGCGGAGAAATCCGTTTTTTACCGACCCTGCGCTATGTTGCGCAAACGGACAAATGCAAATCAATTGAGGTGAAGGCGCATGTTTCATATTCTCGTCGTGGAGGACGATCCCAACGCGCGGCGGCTCATGCGCGCTGTTCTGGAGCGCGCGGAATACATCGTTTCCACCGCGGAGAACGGCTCTGCCGCTCTGGAGCGGATGGATACACACCATGTGGACCTAATCGTACTGGACGTGATGATGCCCGGCATGGACGGCTATGCGCTCACGAGCGAGCTGCGCACCTCCGGCTATGATATCCCCATCCTGATGGTAACGGCAAAGCAGCTGCCCGCCGACAAGCGCATGGGCTTTCTCGTGGGCACGGACGACTACATGACAAAGCCCGTGGACACCGAGGAGATGCTGCTGCGCATCAAAGCGCTGCTCAGGCGCTCGCAGATCGTCAGCGAACGCAAGCTCTGCATCGGCGACGTCGAGCTGGACTACGACGCGCTGACCATTACGCGCGGCGAGGATAAGCAAACCCTGCCGCAAAAGGAATTTTACCTGCTCTACAAGCTCCTCTCCTACCCCGACAAGATCTTTACGCGCATCCAGCTCATGGACGAAATCTGGGGCATGGAGTCGGAAAGCGGGGATACGACGGTCAACGTCCATATCAACCGCCTGCGCAGAAGATTTGAAGACTATCCGGATTTCGAACTGATCTCCGTGCGTGGGCTTGGTTACAAGGCGGTGAAAAAAGCATGAGGAAACCCTGTGCCTTTAGCAAAAAACATCCTCCGCACAGCCGGATCGGGCTGCCGCTGCTGTTCTCGGCGGTCGTGTTCATGATTTTAATGATCACCTCCGCCATCATCGTGCTCGTCAGCTTGATTCTGGTGCAAACGGGAACGGTGAATTTTGCGCGCCTCTCGCGGCAGGAACCGTTTGTGCCCGTGCTGGTGCTGCTCATCATCAGCGTCATCGTCGGCACCGTAGTTTCGCTGATGATCAGCCGTTTCCCGCTTAAGCCCGTCCGCCGCGTCATCGACGTGATCGACCAGCTCGCCAGCGGGGACTTTTCCGCGCGTTTGAATATCCCCGGCCCGCCGACGTTTCAAGCGCTGGCGGAGAGCTTCAACCGCATGGCCGAAGAGCTGGGCGGCACCGAACTGCTGCGCACGGATTTTATCAACAACTTTTCGCACGAGTTCAAAACGCCCATCGTCTCGATTAAAGGCTTTGCCGAGGAGCTCAAGCACGACGATCTCTCCAAAGAGCAGCGGGACGAATACCTCGATATCATCATTGCCGAGTCGAGCCGCCTTGCCTCGCTGGCAACGAACGTGCTCAACCTCTCCAAGATCGAACAGCAGGTGATTCTGACCGATCAAAAGGAATTCAATCTCACCGAACAAGTACGCCGCTGCATCCTGCTCTTTGAAAGCAAGTGGGAAAAAAAGCACCTGAGCCTCACCGTGGAGATGGAAGAACTCTCCTATATCGGCTGCGAGGAACTGCTCAGCCAAGTCTGGCTCAACCTCATCGACAACGCCGTCAAGTTCACCCCGCAGGGCGGCGTCATCGGCATCCGGCTGAGCAAAAACAACGGCGAAATTCGTTTTGTGATTACGGACGACGGCTGCGGCATCCGTCAGGAAGCGGTCGGCCGCGTATTCGATAAGTTTTATCAGGCTGATCCCGCGCGCACGGGCAGCGGAAACGGCATCGGGCTGACGGTTGCCAGAAGGATTGCCGAACTCCACGGCGGAACCATTTCCTGCCGCAGCGAGGAAGGCGTCGGTTCCGAATTCACCGTGACGCTTCCGCTGTAACAACCTCGTTTTCGGGCGAATACGCCTTCATTTGGGGCAAACTTGTGAAAGCCGCGCAAAATAAACGATTTTGCGTTTTCAGTTTCTTTTCAGTTCATGTTCGGCGGGTAATGTGAGCGCCGTAGCAAAAAAGGAGGTATCCCATATGGATACAAAAAAGAAAAAGTCAAAAGTCTGGATCTGGATCGTCGGCGTGATCGTTTTGCTTCTTGTCATAGCGCTCGTGCTGATTCGTAATTTCATCAGCACCGCTTCCGAAACGGTCTACGCTTCCTATACCCTCGCTACCGGCAGTTTGGAAACCACCATTACCGGCAGCGGGAAGCTCGAATCTTCGGATAGTCAGACCCTGCAGCTGCCGGGCGGCGTTACCGTAAGCGACGTGCTGGTGGAAGCCGGCGATGCGGTCAAAGCGGGAGAAACACTCGCGCTGCTCGACCCCGCTTCGCTTGCCAACCGCGCGGCGGAAGTCTCCGGCGAGCTTTCCTCGCTGGATCGCCAGATCGCTTCGCGCTCCACCACCGGCTCGGTCACCGCACCCGTTCGCGGCAGAATCAAGTACCTGCCCGTTGCCGAAGGGGACGCGGTTCTCTCCGCCGTTTCGCAGTACGGCGCGCTCGCCATCCTCTCCTCAGACGAGTTGATGCAGGTCTCCCTTACGACCGACGCGGAGCTCGCGCTCTATGCCAAAGTCAAGGTCGTCTGGGCGGAAGGCGAAAAAACCGGCCGCGTCGCGGCAAAGACCGCTACAGGCTATATCGTTACCCTCTCTGACAACGGTACGCCTTACCTCGAAACCGCGCAGGTTTTCGATGGCGATACCCTGCTCGGCGAAGGCGCGCTGGAGATTCACTCCCCCGTTGCCGTACTCGCGGCAGGCGGCGTCATTGACGATATCCGCTGTGAGGAAAACGATCTCGTGTACGCCAATAACGTGCTCTTTACGCTGAGTCAGGAACCGGAAACCGCGAGTTACCGGCAGGCGCTGACGGACCGCGCGGAAAAAGCCGCGCTGTATCAGACGCTGCTTGCCTATCAGACAAACCCACAACTCACCGCGCCGAGTGACGGCGTCGTCAGCGACGTGCTGATTTCGGATCATACGGACGCAGCCACCGCGCAGGAAAGTTCCGGCCTCAGCGACGCGCTCACGCTGCATCTCGGCGGTGCGGTCAAAATGAGCATCGACGTGGACGAGCTGGACATCAATTCCGTTTCGCTTGGACAGGCCGTTGCCGTCACCATGGACGCTTTCCCGAACGAAACGTTTGAAGCGACGGTAACCCATATTTCCCGCATCGGTTCGGCCGCGGGCAGCATCACGACCTACCCCGTCGAAGTCACGCTCGCAAACGACGCGCGCCTGTTTGAGGGCATGAACGGCAGCGCGGTGATCACCACCGCCAAGGTCGAAAATGTCCTGCTGGTGCCGATTGACGCTACGTACGAAGACGCCGCGGGCACCTATGTTTACACCCGTGCGGCCGACGGCACACTCACCCGCGTGAATATCACAACCGGCCTTTCCGACGGAACCAGCGCGGAAGTCACCAGCGGCCTTTCCGCGGGCGACATCGTCTGGTATGCCGATACAAGCGCGTCTGCAAACAGCCTGCTTCTCCAGCGCATGGCGAACAACAGAGCCAAATATGAGACGCAGGACGTTACCATCGCCCCCACCAACGGAGGTGAGTGAGCATGGAATCCACCCGCAAGCCGATCATCACGATGAACGGCATCACCAAGGTCTATAACGTCGGCGGCGAGGAAGTCCGCGCGCTCGACGGCGCGACGCTGACGATTTACGAAGGCGAGTTTGTGAGCATCATCGGTCCTTCCGGCAGTGGAAAGACCACGCTGATGAACATCATAGGCTGTCTGGACATTGCCGACGGCGGTGAGTACATCCTCGACGGACAGTCCATTGAACAGTATTCCGAAGAGGAACTTGCCCGAATCCGCAACCGCAAGATCGGATTCATCTTTCAGAACTTCAACCTGCTTTCGCGCATGACCGCGCAGGGAAACGTGGAGCTGCCGCTGATCTACCAGCGTATGCATCTGTCCGAGCGTAAGGAACGCGCGGCAAAAGCGCTGGAGCGCGTGGGCTTAGCCAGCCGCAGCGCGCATAAACCTTCGGAGCTTTCCGGCGGACAGCAGCAGCGCGTCGCCGTTGCGCGCGCGCTGGCGACCAACCCCGCCATCCTGCTTGCGGACGAGCCGACCGGAAATCTCGACAGCAAAACCGGCGAGGACATCATGGCGCTGTTCCGCGAACTGCATGAAGCGGGAGATACGATCGTGGTCATCACCCATAACGAAGAGATCGCCCGGCAGACGCAGCGCCGCATCCGCATTATGGACGGGCGCGTTTCGGAGGTAACGGCATGATCATACAATCCGTTAAAATGGCCTGGGAGGCGATTACCTCCAATAAGATGCGCTCGTTTCTGACCATGCTGGGCATCATCATCGGCGTTGTGGCGCTGGTGGTGCTGGTGAGTCTGGTCAACGGCGCAACCGGCGCGGTCACCAGCGAAATCACCGCGCTGGGCAACGATATGGTCACCGTGAACATCAAGGACGACAAGGGTTCCCCCATTCGTCTGGAGGATCTGGACACGATTGCCGCGCTCGACGCGGTAGGCGAAGTCGCCCCTTCCGGATCGATGACCACGACCGCAAAATACGGCTATTCCGACGCGACCGTGAGCCTTTACGGCACGACCTCCGCGTACTATACCGTACAGGGGCTTGAACTCAAGTATGGGCGGTTTTTGCGGACGGCGGATGTAGAAAACAGCTCCTATGTCGCGGTTGTTACCTATGAAACCGCAAACGAGCTATTTGGCAAAGCCGATGTGGTCGGCGAAACGCTCAGTATCGGCGGGCGGAGCTTCCAAATCGTCGGCGTGCTGGATGAGGACGACTCGCTGTTTGCCGCTATGATCGGCGGATACTCGATCTACGTGCCGTTTACGGTGGAATCCCGCATGGCGGATCAACCGTACGTGAGCAGTCTCGCCGCTTCTCCATCCGGGGATACCGACGACACCGAGACCGCCGTGACAGACTTTATGCTCGCGCGGTTCAATAACGACGAGGACGCCTTCAGCGTCATGAACATGTCCAGCATATCGGACGCAATGGACACCGTAACCGGCACTCTCTCGCTGCTGCTGGGTGGCATCGCGGCAATCTCCCTGCTTGTTGGCGGCATCGGCATTATGAACATCATGCTAGTCTCCGTTACCGAGCGCACCAAGGAGATTGGCATCCGCAAGGCCATCGGCGCGGGCAAGCGCAGCATCATGATGCAGTTCCTCATTGAAGCGCTCATGGTGAGCCTCATGGGGTGCCTGCTGGGGCTTGCGTTCTCCTGGTTGATACTGGAAATCGTAACGGTGATAGCCAAGACGATTTCGTTCTCCATGTCGCTCGGCGTCGTGGTGCTTGCGGTGGGCTTCTCCTCCGCCATCGGCCTGATCTTCGGCCTCTATCCCGCCAACAAGGCGGCCAACAAACACCCGATCGACGCACTCAGGTACGAAGGGTAAGCGTCTTATGAACTACAAAGCCCGCGCATTTGCGCGGGCTTTGTTTGTTTTGCAAAACTATTATGTAATTATCTGTTTGTGATCCCATCATCGGAATAGAATTCGATCTCTCGCTTTAGCTCGTTGATCTGTATTGTAAGGTCGTTTACGAAAGTTTTCCTCTTTTTGTATTCAGCATAATCATATCTCTCTTTCGTCAGTACAGAACGGCTATAAGAGTACGCAAGAACGATAGCGAGCAATATAACAAATCCGATGATCAAAAAACTATCGCTGCTGGAAGCAAGAATGGAATGAAACAAGAAATATGCGCAGGCAGCAACAATGAACACCATGCTTAACATTATGATAAGCTGGCCGTTTTCACTCTTTCGTTCCGCCCTCATTTGTTTCTCTTCCGCTTCAGCCGCAGGCGCGATTTTTTGTCTCTTATCAATATATAGCTCAAGTATCACCTTTCGAAACGTTTCTCTGTGCATTGGGAAAAGTATGCAAGCCATGTTGCACATATCTATCGAAAAATTGAAGGTGTCATCTCCAATTTCCGGTAGTTTGTTCAGCGTAAAACAACCCCTTATATGCCAGTCAAACAAAACTGGCGTTAGGTTTGTAAAGGTCGTGCCAAAAGGTAAATTCGTATATTTATCCCGTTCCTCTTCCGTAACCTTATTCATTATCTGGTATGTTGTTTTTGCGTCAAATTGTTCAGCAAGCTTTTTATACAAGACTCGATTCGCCGAAGTGCTGATAGCATCGGCTTCCATAACGACCAGATTGATTGTCGAATGATCCAGTAAAAACTTCGTAACTAAACTGTATCCTGCCTGGCAATCAAAAATCACAATATCGATTGAGTTCTCTTCAATGAAGCTCTCGATTCCTGCAAATGTCAGCTCGCCTGTTTCAAGTGAATAGTCGTCTGGTACGTTATAAATTGATGGAATAAACCGAAAATATTTATTCACAAGATAGAACGGCCGCTTGCTTGTTATGTCGTCATGATACAATAATTCTTCTGATCCATACACATAATCTTGCGTTGTGAAATGTTTACAATCCGAGGGACTCCATCGTTGCTCGAAGAAATATGTTCCTCCATTCGTAACAAAGTCGCAGTCAAACAAAGCTACGTTTAGCCTACATTTGCTGATTAATGCCGCCAGAGCCAGGGAGAATGTTGTTTTACCGCTTCCGCCTTTCCCACTGACAATCGCGAGTAAGATTGGCTTTTTTTTACTTGTAGCCATCCGTGATGCCTCCCGTAGTGTTTTCTTGCATAGCGCGTTGTTCTTGGTCAATGTTTGTTGGGCTTGAATGATAACAGCACTGCCTTCGTTCAATATCCCATAAGTGATCCATGGCTAGCCTGTATCGTGCGTCAATATCCAGTGCTATAGCAATATAACTTTCTCCTTTGTTAGCTAAACTAGAAGCATCGTAAAAGAGCTGGGCAATTTTTGCATCGGAAAGGAAGTCAATCGTGATTCTCCTCATTTCATCCATCTTGGCAACATTTGCTTCAACCCAGTAATATTTCTGTGTCATTAAATCAAGAATTGGAAATGTTGGGACATCGTAATTGTAAGCATTCTCAATTACCCTGTTTCGGAATTCTCCTATTTCTCTAGCAATCCGCCAGTATTTGGATATTGCCCAAAATATCCTGATAAAGTCTATCAGGACAACTCCGCTGCTATTGGAAGCGATCGATAATGATAAACCCGCGCAACCGGATTCTATAACACATCTTGCATATTTGCGGTTGTAACGAAACCTTTCTGTCAAACAATACGCTTCATTGTCTTGAAGTGAACACATTTCCTGATTGCTTAGCATGTTTATACTCTCGCTTCTTCTGCTTTGCTTATATGTTACGACAATCATGTATTGTGAGGCAATGTCATAGAATAGCAGAAGCTAGCCGAATTTAGCCCCTTTTCGACCTATCTTCATAGTTATAAACTGTAAAAGACAAGAGTTTCAGAATGGTAAGAATTTATTGTGTTTATGATAGGCTTCTAATCGCGATGCCGCTCAAAATAAAAGATATACTGCTGCAGCACGCCCGCAAACGCTCTATACCGCTCCAGCGGAAAACCGTTCGGGTACTCACGAGTAAGCACGCGCTCAATCCAGACGTCCACGGGGAATCTGCCGAGCCGATGGAAGCCGAACAGCATCGTGCAGTCCGCAACCTTCTTGCCCACTCCCGGCACGGTGAGGAGCTTTTCAACCAGCGCGTCGTCCGGCAGGGACTCCATCGCGGCAAAGTCCAGCTCGCCGGAAGCGGCCATCTTCGCCGCGGCCTGCACGTACTTTCCCCGATACCCAAGCGAACAGCCGAGCAGGCACTCCGGTTCCGCATTCGCCAGCGCTTCCGGCTTGGGGAAGGCGAATGCGTCCGCGCCCAGAACCGGCTCGCCGAAGCGTGAGCAAAGCAGTTCCACGCAACCCTTGATCGCGGGGATATTCTTGCGCTGGGAGAGGATAAACGTAATCAGCGTTTCCCAGGGATCCTGCCGCAGAATACGCACGCCCGAACCAAACGCCGCGGCGCGGGTCAAGTACGCGTCCGCAGGATCGACGCTGCTGCGGATTGCGCCGTAGTTCGTTTCCAAATCAAAATATGTCGTCCAGATTTCATCAAACTCACGCTGGCTGCAATCAAGGCGTATGTCGTCCGCGCTTTGCGTAAGCGCGAGCGCTCTGTCATGCGCAAGCAGGCGGTACCGCCCTTCTCCCGTTTGGCTCAGGCGGAAGCACTGCCCGCTTTCGGCAATCTGTTTGATGCTGAGCTCCGTCGTTTTAAGAATGACCATTGTGTTTTCGCTTTCCTGCCGACCGCGTTCTTTATCAGGATCCGCCGTTCGGCTAAGCTTTATTATAGCGCATCCGGCCTGATCCTGCCGCGACGCAAATAGTTTACCTGGTTTTGAGCGCCCTTAACGTTCATTTTACCCCCAGGCCGTAATAGCCTTAACAATGTGTCCGTATAATGGCAAGGTAAACATAAGAAAACTGAGAGGAGATCATTATGAAAGTCAAAAAACTGCTCCCCTTGCTGCTTGCAGCGGTACTGCTGCTCTCCGCCATCCCGTTTGGCATGGCAGCCGCCTCCGGTGAAACGGCCGCGCGTTTGCAGTCGTCCTCGCCCGTAGCCAACGAAACCGAAACCACCACAGCCGCCGCGCCGAAGTACGTCTTCCTGTTCATTGGCGACGGCATGACCTACCCGCAGTTCCAGGCCGCAACCGCCTACCGCACCACGCTGGCGGAAAAGGACACCGTACTGAGCCTCAACGAGTACCTCAACTTCATGTCCTTCCCCGTGGCAGGCTCCTGCACAACCTACGACTCGTCCAGCTTCTGCCCGGACTCGGCTTCCACCGCCACCTCCATCGCCTCCGGACACAAGACCTACAGCGGCGTGCTCAACATGAACGAAGCCAAGACCGTCAAGTACACGACCATTGCCGAACAGCTTAAAAATGAGCTCAACTACAAAATCGGCGTCGTGTCCACCGTCAACCTCAACCATGCCACCCCCGCCGCGTTCTATGCGCATCAGTCCAGCCGCAACAACTACTACGAAATCGGCCTCGAACTGATCGACAGCGAATTTGACTACTTCGCCGGCGGCGCGCTGCTCAAGCCCACGGGCGACAGTGCGGACGCGCCCCAGACCGACATCTACGAACTCGCCGCCGCCGCGGGCTACACGGTCGTCAAAACCCAGGCGGAAGCAGACGCGCTCAACGCCGCTTCCGGCAAAGCGATCGTCATTGCGGAAGACCTTGCTGACAGCAACTCCATGAGCTACGAAATCGACCGTGCGGACACCGCCTGGGCGCTGAGCGATTACGTCTCCAAGGGAATTGAACTGCTCGATAACGACACCGGCTTTTTCATGATGGTAGAAGGCGGAAAGATCGACTGGTCCTGCCACGCCAACGATGCGGGTTCCACGATCATGGACGTTCTGGCTTTTGCCGACGCGGTGCAGGTTGCCATTGACTTTGCCGCCGAGCATGCCGATGAAACGCTGATCCTCGTCACCGGCGACCACGAAACCGGCGGCATGACCATCGGCTTTGCGGGCACGAACTATGCCACCTACCTCAAGAACATCCAGTATCAGCAGATTTCCTACGCCAAGTTCGACACGGACTATGTTGCGAATTACGTTGCCAACAAGACTCCGTTTGAAACCGCCATGGCCGATGTGCAGACGCTCTTTGGTCTGACCCTCCCGGCAAACTCCGATACCGCGGCTTCCAGCACGCTGGTGCTCACCGACTACGAAGTCGAAGAACTCCAGAATGCCTATACACTCACGCTCGCCGGCGGCTTTGGCACTGACGCCAACGGCAAATCCCTCCAGACGCAGGAAGAGTACCTGCAGTACGGCACGTATACGCCGTTCTCCGTTACGGTCACTCACCTGCTCAACAACAAGTCCGGCATCAGCTTTACCTCGTACTCCCATACCGGCCTGCCCGCTGCGGTGTTCGCCAGCGGCACGGGCGCCGAGCTCTTCAGCGGCAGCTACGACAATACCGACATCCACGACAGAATGTCCGCTCTGATGGGCTTCTAAACCAACCGTACGCCTCCTCCTCAGCCGCCAGCTTCCCTCCCGCAAATGGGCTGGGAAGCTGCGGCTGTCTTTTCCCGATTGAAATCTGCGTTTCTGAGCTTGCGGTTGCTGCCAAAGGCGGTTTCCAACGGCTTTGCGTTTGAAATAAAGGAGTAATCATGAACAACCCTACCGATACAACAATCACCGAAATGCCAGCCGGGACCACAGCGGAGCAGGCCCCCGCGCCGGAACCTCAAAAAGGCTCTCTTTCGTTTGTGCTGCAGCCTCCGGCAGGTCAAACGCGCAGCAGAAAGCCCTGGATCTCCAAAGTAAAGGAACCGCTGGACCGCGAACACGTGAAAAGGACTTGGATTGCAACGCTGCTTTGCCTGCTGTTCATCGTCGTGCTCATTCTGCTGCCGACGGGATACGAACAGGCGGGCGCTGCGTACCGTGACGGCTCGGACCGTATCCGCGCGCGTGTAACCCAGGTTGACAACGGCGCGATTGTCGATAACGGGCTCGTTCGCACGGGCGATCAGCGCTGCACGGTGACGCTGCTCGTTGGCGAGCACAAAGGCGAATCGTTTGTTGCGGACAACATCCTCAACGGCTCTCTCGAACAGGATAAAATCTACAAGGCGGGCGACACGGCGCTGGTGCTCGTAAGCTACCAGGAAAGCGAAGTCTACTCGGTCAGCATGATCGACCACTACCGCATTGACGGCGAACTCCTCCTGCTGGGCGGGTTCATCGCGCTGATGCTGCTCTTTGCGGGCTGGACGGGGCTAAGAGCAGTGCTCTCGTTTCTGTTGGCGGTGCTTTCAATTTGGAAGGTGCTCGTGCCCTGCTGCCTCAACGGCCTCAACCCCATCCTTGTCGGCGGACTGATTGCGGTCTTGCTGACCGCCATGACCATCGGGCTCGTGTTCGGCTTCGACAGGCGGTGCCTCTCCGCCTGCGTGGGCGCTATCACGGGGCTTGCGGTCACCTGCGCGCTGGGCATCCTCTGCACCAACGCGTTTAAAATTCACGGCGCGGTGATGTCGTTTTCCGAAAGTCTGCTCTACAGCGGGTTTTCGTACCTGAACCTGACTCAGATCTTTATGGCGAGCATCTTTATCGGCTCCTCGGGCGCGATGATGGATCTCTCGGTGGATATCGCGGCCTCCGTCCATGAGGTCGTGCAAAAACGCCCGGACATCAGCCGCATCGATGCGATCTGGTCGGGCATCCACGTTGGCAGAGCCGCGATGGGTACGCAGATTACGACGCTGCTGCTGGCTTATTCGGGCAGCTATATTGCGCTGTTGATGGTGTTTATGGCGCAGGGTACGCCGCTGATTAATGTGTTCAACTATAAATACGTCGCTTCGGAGATCATCCATACGCTCGTCGGCTCCTTCGGCCTCGTCGCGGCGGCTCCGCTCACGGCGGTGGCGTCCGGGCTGTTCCTTGCGCGGAAAGAGCAGCCAAAAAAAGCAATGCTTTCCGGAACCGCAGCCGAATAAGCAGACAACCAATCGATATTCATGCAAGTATAAAAGCTCTCCTTCCCGGAGAGCTTTTTCTTGCAGGTTTTATGATGTGATGTCTTTTTTCAATACAGTCTCAACGCGCAGCAGACGCTACGCCACCGTAAACGTCATCACACATGGTTCCGCGCCGTCGGTATCCAGCGGCGAAGAATCGACCGATTGCAAGCGAAGCTTGACGCCCAGCATGATTTCGTAATGATAGCGGAAATGCCCCGCGCAGCAAAGGCAATAGGTGCGCGAAACCGGATAATCCCTCTTGAGGCGATTGTAGTTCGGACAGGCGCAGGCGAACCGTTCACCAGCGCGGTAAGTCACGGCTTGGATGGTAATCGTTCCGTCTTCGTTGAGCGCGGGACACCCCATGTTGGGTACGGCGGCAATCAGTGGCAGCTTCTCGGCAAGCGTCAGCGTCTCGTGCTCCCGAAAGAACGCTTGCGACGCCTTCTTCCGTGCTCCGCTCTTGCAGCAGCCGTTTTGATCCATCAGATCGCGCCTTGCCTCAAAGGAGAGAGACGCATCCATGATATCCGCCGCGCGTTTGAAATATGCCGCGCGCACAGCCTGCGCGGAAGCGTCGTCAATCGTCTCAAACCCTTCGCCGATGGCGCGGATTACCTCCGGCGAAACGCCGCAGGATGCAAGCGACTGTTGAAATTTCTTCGGACTTGGCATGCTGTCCACCCACCTGTCTTATCGGAGCAAGCCGGTTTATGCCAACCTCATATGATACGCGTTATCGGCAGAATCGTTCTGAAAGACCGTTGTGGCGTTCTTGCCCTTGTTTTTGCTTGCGTACATGGCTCTGTCCGCCTTGCCGATCAATTCATGGAGCGGGGCATCCCCTTCGATCAGGCCGATGCTGAGCGTGATGCCGAGCCCCGGCGCGCAGTCGGAAAAGTCCAGCTCGCCCGCGCAGGCGCGAATGCGCTCCGCAACCAGATAGGCGTCCGCCGCCTTTGTCTGTTCGAGTATCACAATGAATTCGTCCCCGCCAAAGCGGACAGCGTCGTTGCCGCTGCGCACCGCGCCTTTGATGCAGGCTGCGATGCTCTTGAGCACCTTGTCGCCAACCATGTGGCCGTGAACGTCGTTGATCGCCTTGAAATCGTCCACGTCGATGAACAGCAGCGACAACGGCAGCGGTTTTGAACCTGTGGAAGCGTATTTCTCGGTCAGGTATTGTTTGTTGAATAAGCCGGTCAGCGGATCAATGGTTGACTTTTCGATCAGCAAATCCTTTTGGCGCATCTGCTCCAGACGCTCGGCGGTGACGTCCGCCAGAACGAGCAGTTTGGAAGAATCGCTGCGCTCCGTATCGATGGCGTACTGCGTAATGGCGATAAACCGCTCCTGCTCCCCTGCCCGAACCGCAACCTCGTGGCGGACGTAATCGACGTCAAACGAGTATTCGCAAATGTAATCCGTCAGCCGGTCGCCCGCATCAAGGTTTTCGTCCTGCAGGATTTCGCGCGCAACATGATTGATGCTCACGATCTTTCCGCTTTTGCCGACGATGATGATTCCCTCGACGGAGCTTAAGAACAGCTTCCGGTAGATATAGTCCGACTGCATGCTGAACAGCCGGTAGCGCATGATCGAAACGAAGATCGCCACAACAAAGATTAAAAACGCGTAGTACATCAAATACAACTGGGTGTTGACATGGAACACCGTAGGCAGCAGGTATTCCGAAATCACGCTGACCACAAGCGCCAACCCGATGCCCATCAGAATGATGGCAAGCCGTGCGCGCTGGCGCGTGTCCTTTGCGTTTTTGAGTTCGAGAAACACCAGCAGCAGCGCGTAAATCGCGGGCAGACTGAAAATGGCGGACATGGCGGGCGCAACGACGGGAATGGACAGCCGCCAGAACGTCGGATCGGAATAATCGATGGGAAAGAAATAGCGGGAAATAATCGTCAGCGTATTGATCGCAACGCAGAGATAGAACAGCAGATCGAGTTTTCGCCTGACGAGCCGGTAGATGAACAGGAGGAAAAAGAGCGAGAGGTTCATCATACTCATCCAGTATACGGTTTTTATGACGAGTCCGAACGGAGAGTTGTCCCCCCGCTCGCTGCAGATGCTGAGCACGACCCAGATGATGATTGCGCTCAGAAACCACAGAAACGACTGGTTCACCTTGTCGTGGCTGCGGTTGAGAAAGACGAAACTCCAGATGAACACCATGCAGCCAAAGATGATTGAAAAAGTCAGCAGTTGCAGCATCGAAAAACCTTTCTTCTCCGCTTGCGGAAACCGAGCAATATTGTTTTTATTATATTTGGCACGCTGGCAAATTACAATCAAAGTCAGCCGGAATGTGGTAAAAAAGCCGAAAAAAGCGCTTGATTCAAGCGCCTTTTCGAATTGTTATTCTCTTTTTGTACGGTGGGTTCAGTTCCGTGTAGGAGTGCCTGTTCCGCGTTACGCGCTGGCCTCCGCGTCCCCTAGCCCGTTCTCCTTCAGCGCGCGGTCGATGCTCCAGCCAAAGCCTTCCGCCCCCAGCAGTTCCGCAATGCCGGAGCGCTCCACGGTCTTCATCGTTTCGCTCGAAAGCCCGCAGATCACAACCTTGATGCCGCGCGCGCGCAGCTTTTTCAGCATATCCGCCAGCGCCTGCGCGCAGGAAACGTCGATATACGGCACCCCGCGCATGGAAAACAGCACGCGGTCGCAATCCTGCGGAATCTGCTGCGGAATCTCTTCAATCCGCTGCGTATTCGAAAAAATCAGCGCCCCGACGATATAGACCACGCGCGCATGCGCATACCGCTCCGAAACCGCGGGGCAATCGCCACCAAGTCGGTCGGGATCGACCGCTTCGTAGTTGATTTCGAGCCGCGAAAGGCGCCAGACCAGCAGAAACAGCGCGCAGAGCACACCCAGCGCAATGGCGGTGGTCAGATCGAACAGCACCGTTGCCAGCATGGTCACGCCGAATTTCAAAATGGCGCCCTTGAACTTGTGCGAAAAGATATACCGGATGGCCGACCACTCGTTCATGCGAAATGCCGTCACCATCAGCACCCCCGCCAATGCCGGAAGCGGTATGGCGGACATAACCGGCGCCAGCAGGAACATGGACACTACCAGCACGAGCGAATGGAAAATCCCGGTCAGCCGCGTTTGCGCACCGGACTTGATGGCAACGCTGGTGCGCGCGATGGCCGCCGTTGCCGGAATGCCGCCAAAGAACGGCAAAATGATGTTGCCGATGCCCTGCGCAACGAGTTCCCGGTCGCTGTCCAGCCGCTTTCCGGTCATCCTGCCCGCGCTGGAGCCGCAGAGCAGGCTCTCGATCATGCCGAGCATGGCGATGCTGAACGCGGGCGAAAGCAGGTTGAGGAACGTATGCAGCGAGAGCGCCGAAAATGTCAGTCGCTCGGCGGGCAAGAGCGTCTTGGGGATTTCCCCTACGATCTCCACGGGTAGTTTGAGCAGGCCGACCAGCGCCGTTGCCAGTATGATGCTGACCAGCGAGGAAGGCACGACCGCGTTCCATTTCTTTGGAAAGGCGATCATGAATAGAACCACGAACAGCCCGACGCAGAGCGCCGCCAGGTTGGGGTGAAATCCCAGTTCGAAATAGCTCAGTATTTTATCGATGCTCGATTCGCCGATGGACGTGACCCCGAAAAAGTGATCCACCTGCCCCAGCGCGATGAGCACTGAGATGCCGCTCGTAAAGCCGGTGATCACCGGCGCTGGGATGTATGCCGTGAGCCGTCCGAGCTTTAGTACGCCCGCGAGCACGAGCATCACGCCCGCCAGAAGCGTGGCGACGAACACGCCCTGCATCTGGTACTTGGAGACGACGGCAACCAGAATGGCCGCCATCGCGCCCGTCGGACCCGATATCTGGTAAAACGCGCCGGACAGCCCGCCGATGACCGCGCCCGCGATGATTGCCGTAATCAGCCCTGCGGCGGCGTCCGCCCCGCTGGAAACGCCAAACGCCAGCGCCAGCGGCAGCGCAACGGCGGCAACCGTCAGCCCCGCCAGAATGTCCTTGGTCAATTTCGCGCCGTTGTAGCCCGCAAATTCCAGCTTTAAATCCGTAAGATATTGTTTCAGCATGATCCTATTCCCTTGGCGCTGATTTTGCGCCGCATTGGGCGATAGTATATCGGATTTGCCCGGCAATTGCAAGTTTGCCGCGCGTTCGCAGCATGGACAACGCCGTTTTGCCCGTCCTGCTTTGCGCGTTTTACCTGATCTATTGCGCTTTTTTAACAATTGACGTATAATGCAAACACGATTTTTGTATTTTTATACGAATAAATCAAGATGGGAAAAGGGAATGAGTATGACGGGAGAAAGCATTCAGCATCTGATCGCCATTACGGCTTACATGGCGGTCGTCATCGCAATTGGCATCGTGTTTGCCAAACGCGCAAACAAAAACACCGAGGCCTATTTCCTCGGCGGGCGCTCGCTCGGCCCCTGGGTTTCGGCATTCAGCGCGGAAGCCTCGGATATGTCCGGCTGGCTTTTAATGGGCTTGCCGGGACTCGCGTACTGGAGCGGTCTTGCCGACGCGGGCTGGACGGCCATCGGCCTTGCGCTGGGTACCTACCTCAACTGGCTCATCGTTTCCAAGCGTCTGCGCCGTTACAGCGTGGCCACCGACTCGATTACGATTCCGGACTTCTTTTCCAAACGGTTCCATGAGAAAAAGCGCATCCTGATGACCATCGCGTCGGTGATGATCATCGTCTTCTTTACGCCTTATGCTGGCAGCTGCCTGATGGCCTGCGGCAAGCTCTTCAGCCAGCTCTTCGGCGTTTCCTACAACAGCATGGTCATCGTTTCCGCGCTGTTTGTGCTCACCTATACGTTCCTTGGCGGATTCCTTGCCGAGAGCACGTCCGACTTCATGCAGGCCATTGTCATGATCCTGGCGCTAGTGCTGGTGGTCGTGCTCGGCGTCGCCGCCGCGGGCGGACTCGGCGCGGTCATTGCCAACGCCGAGAAAATCCCCGGCTTTTTGAGTTTGCTTACCTCCGCTACCCCGACAGGCGAAGCCGCCGCCGGCGCTGCGCTCTTTGGGGAGGCAAAACAGTATTCCGGCCTTGCCATCGCCTCCGCCATGGCCTGGGGACTTGGGTATTTCGGCATGCCGCAAGTGCTGCTGCGCTTTATGGGCATCCGTTCCGAGCATGAACTGACCCGCTCGCGCCGGATTGCGACGATTTGGGTGGTCATTTCGCTTTCCACCGCCGTCATCATTGGTTTAATCGGCCGCGTTCTGTTTTCGGACGCCTATATGGTATACGGCTCCGGCAACACGGAGAATATCTTTATCCTGATGTCCACCACGATGCTGCCGCCGCTGCTGGCGGGGCTGGTCTGCGCGGGCATTCTCGCCGCTGCCATCAGCTCGTCGGATTCGTATCTGCTGATTTCCGCCTCCGCCATTTCCAAGAATGTCTGGCAGGGCTTGATCCGTAAAAAGGCGTCCGACAAGGAAGCTATGACGGTTTCCCGCATCGTGCTCGTGCTCATCACGGTGTTTGCCATCTTCGTAGCAACGGGAAAGAACAAGGTAATCTTCTCGATTGTCGATTTCGCCTGGGCGGGGTTTGGCGCAGCGTTCGGCCCGCTGATGCTGTTTTCGCTGTTCTGGAAGCGGACGACCTATGTGGGCGCCATCGCAGGCATGATCTCCGGCGGAGGCATGGTGTTTATTTGGAACTTCTTTATCAGCAAGCTCGGCGGCGTATGGGGCATATACGAACTGCTGCCCGCGTTCTTGTTCTCCTGCCTGACGATCGTGGTCGTTTCGCTGCTGACCAAAAAACCGAGCGAGGAAATTCAGAAGGAATACGACTCTATCCGCGCATAAGCTTAACCAATCAACATCACAAAAACAGCCCGGTCGTTTCAGCCGGGCTGGTTTTCTATGCAGATCGTTTCAACGGATAGATGATTTATTTTTACCTCTCTTTGGAAAGCTGCACCAAAAAGAACGAGATAGCGCCGAACAGCAAAACGAGGAATACAGCCATATACCAGATGGGCAGCGCCAGCCCCAGGGACGAGAGCACTGTCAGACTGGAAAACACCAGAAGCATCATCAGCTTGGTCGTTCCGATCAGGTTCCCCAGAATTCGGTAAACGCGCTCCCGGTTCTGCTCCGTTACCGCAACGCCGGTATTCCATGCCTGCGGGTACTGCTGAACGAGCGTAATGAGGAAGTAGAGCATCCCGCCGATGATCGGCAAAAAGATCAGTTCGCTTTTATCGCCCCAGCGATTCACCTCACCCGCGGCGTTGTAATGCGCCGGAATGGTGTCCGGAATCGACCTCCACATCACGATCAGGTAAACAACCGTTCCTATCACTAAAACCAGGCTCAGCGTCTCCGTCATCCAACTCCAAGCGCTTTTCTTCGGTTTCATATAATTCTCCTTTTACAGGGGGAAACAGCCCGTCTGCCTCTCCCGGCGATTCGACCTATCCTACCACGTTAACGTCCGGCTGAGAAGAACAAACGCCCTGTCTGCGCCGGATTCCGGCGAACAGGATCCCCGCAGCCCGTAAAAGCGCATCCCGACGCGCCGCCCTGTGCAAAACGGCAAACTCGTACAACGCTACCGGCAAGCGCCCGCTGCTCGCCGCGTGAAAAAGGTTGCGGATATCCTTTCCGGGCTGTATACTAATTTTGATTTTTACCGGTGAGGCACGCATGCTGTATACTGTTTTTCATTTGACTGATCACCACGTTTGGGTTTTGATCAGCGTTCTGGTTTCGTTTTTCATTACGCTGGCCGCCATTCAAAAAGGCCTTTCCCGACTCCCGAAAGACCAGGGCCGGGCCTATGCGGTCAACGGCGAACTCTGCAAGGGCAAGCCGCGCGGCGCGGGGTTGATTTTCAGCCTCTGCTCGACGGCTGTGTTTTTGCTGTTCGTTCCGTTCCGGCTGGAATATGCGCTTTACTACGCGTTTTTTCTGCTCTCCATGCTCGCGGGGTATTTCGACGACCGCAGCAAGCGCTCCTGGGGCGAATGGAAAAAGGGTCTGATCGATCTCGCCATCTGCCTTGGCGCTTCGCTGACATACCTGTATTTTAACCCCTCGCCCAGCATATCCGCGTTCGGATTCGCCCTCGCGCTGCCGTCGTGGCTGTTTGTGTTGATTGCGACGTTTCTGCTCTGGATCTCCATCAACTTTACCAATTGCACGGACGGCGTGGACGGTCTGCTGGGAACCGTTTCCATCGTTTCGCTCGCAACGTTCGGCATCGTGTTTCTGCTTTCGCTCTACGAACGCAGCCTGCTGCAGATGAATCTGGTGTTCATCGCCTCGCTGCTGGCATACCTGATGTTCAACGCGTCTCCGAGCCGTATTATCATGGGGGACGCGGGTTCGCGCACCATCGGCATTTTCCTTGGCGTCATGGCGCTTAAAACAAACAACCTGCTTTTATACATTCCCGCGGCGCTGGTGATCATCCTTGACGGCGGAATCGGTCTGTTCAAGCTGCTCTTTATCCGCATCACGAAGAAAAAGAATTTCCTTAAATCCATCCGCACGCCGCTGCACGACCACGCGCGCTATAAATGGGGATGGTCGGATACGCAGGTCGGCTACCGCTTCGCAATCATTCAGCTGTTGGTCAGCGGTACCTGCATCGCCGTGATGCTGCTCAAGTAAAGACAACCGGTTCAGCCGGATACCCCGTAAGTAAAGCAAAAAGAAAAGCAGGCGGAACCGAACGGTTCCGTCTGCTCTGTTTTGTTGCCAGCCTTTTCCTGTTCGGCGAAGGTTATGAACCGAGCTTGAGCACCTGCTCTACGAACACCCGCACGATTTCGGGATCGAACTGCTTGCCCGCGCACTGCAGGAGCTCCGCTGCCGCCGCCTCGCGTGAGATTGCCTTGCGGTAGACGCGTTCGCTGGTCATTGCGTCAAACGCGTCCACGACCGTGAGGATGCGCGAGAGCAGCGGGATATCTTCGCCCTTCATGCCGCGCGGGTATCCGCTTCCATCCCAGTGTTCATGATGGCAGAGGATATATTCCGCAACGGGTGCGAGGTCGAGATTGTTCTGAGCTATGCGGAATCCGATCTCCGGGTGCTTTTTCATCTCGTTCCACTCTTCGTCCGTCAGCGGGCCGGGCTTTTGCAAAATCCCGTCGTTAATGCCCACCTTGCCGATATCGTGCAGCATGGCAAAGAGCGCCATTTCATCGAGTTCCTTTGCGGAAACGCCGAGGATTTTGCCAACCTGTGTGCAGTATTGCTGCAGCCGTTCGGCGTGTTCCTCGGTTTCCTCGCTCTTTGCCGAAAGCGTGGAAAGCAGCGCGTTGATGATGCTGTTTCTAAAGCTCTTTTCAATCATGAGCTTGCGCCGGTACGTCCACTGCTCCGCCTGGCGCAGAATCTCCTGAAAGTCCTTGCCTCCCGGCGTTTTGACGGCGTATCCCATGGCGATGCTCAGCTGAATGCGCTCGTCGCTCTCCTCGATGCAGCGCCGCAGCACACGGTCGATGAATTGCTCCGCGGCATCCGCCGTACCGCCCGGCATGAGAACAAGGAACTCATCCCCGCCCCAGCGTCCTACAAGGTCGCCTTCCCGGCAGCTTTCCCGGAGGATCTCTGCTACTTTGATGATAAAGATGTCGCCCGCGTTGTGCCCAAACGCGTCGTTGACCAGTTTCAAGCCGTTGAGATCACCCATGATCACGGCAAACGGCGCATCGTCCGCGCGCTCCAGGCTCTGAATTCGATCCTCCATGTAGTAGCGGTTATACAAGCCCGTCATGGAATCGTGGGACACGATATAGTCGATCCGCTCGCGCTGCGCTTTTTCCTGCGCAATGTCGCGAAACACCATGACGACGCCGTAGATGTGCCCTTCTTCGTCCCGAATCGGAGCTGCGCGGTCCGCAACCGGAATCCGGCTGCCCATACGAGTAACCAGCGCGGTATGGTTGGCCAAAGCTACGGTTTCGCCCGTGAGGAGCGCTTTTTGAATGGGCGATTCCGCGCTCAGCCCCGTTTCCTCACTGACCAGTTGGAGTACTTCGGAAAAAGGCTTGCCTATGGCTTCGTCCCCCCAGCCGGTCAGCGTCTGCGCGGTCTGGTTGATCAGCGTAATCGCTCCGGCGATATCGGTGGCGACCACGCCGTCGCCAATCGACTGGAGCGTAATGTCCAGCATTTCCTTTTCACGCAGCAGTTCTGCGGTCTTCTTTTTCACTTCCCTGCGGAGCCTGCGGTTCCATGTCATGATCATCAGGATCATAAACGCAACCACGCCGAGTCCGAGCAGGAAATATTTCAAAAAGTAAGTAAAATATAACTCGGCGCTTTCCCTGCCAAACCATTTCTCCTGAATGGCTTCGAATTCTTTATCCGTAATCTGCGAAAAACCGTCCTCCACGAGCTGGAGCGTTTCCGCGTCTCCCTGCGCTACCGCGCGGTGGAACTCGCCGGAATAGATCGACAAACTCCCGCTGTAACGGTTTGCCAGCCCCGTTTTATACAGGTAATACAGCGCGGGCGGCTCGTCCATGACAAAGACGCGCACCTTGCCTGCGCGCACCGCGTCGATGATCGCTTCGTAGCTCGAATATTCCACAAGATCGGTCACGCCGTTTTTCTTGAGCACTTCAATGCAGGCGTCGTCCTTTTTTACCGCAACGAGGAACCCCCGAAGCGACTTGACATCCGTAATGCCGCCGATGCGGTTGTCGTGAAAGGCCGGAACGCTGATGGTTACATACGGTTCGGAAAAATCGAGCCATTCATCCCGCTCCTCGTTGTAAAAAGCGGTGTCGATCACGTCGTACTTGCCGCTCTTCATCGTCTCAAGCGCGGTCGACCAATCCATGGCGGAGAGTTTGACGTGAACACCCGTCTTTTCCTCCCAGAGTTTCCACTGATCGACCAGAATGCCCTGCAGGTTTCCCGATTCATCGTAGAATACGTAAGGCGGGTAGTTGTTGTCCAGCACAACGCAGAGTTCCTGAACCCCGCCGGAACGGATTTCGGCCTTCTGCCGCCCGAGTAAAAAAAGCGCAGTTGCCGTGACCGCCAGCGCGAGTGCGCACAGCACGGCAACAAGAACGATCTTGCGTCCTTTTTTCATCGCGCCCCCACCTCCTAATGCGCATCTTCAGCGGGTATGCCGAAAAACGCGCGGGGAATCCCCGAAACGATCTGCCACGAAGCAACATCTGGTAAAAATGAACCAAACACAAAAAGAGCGGACTTGCGCATAGCCGAACCGCTGAGAGCCGCGCAAGCGAGCGCGGGATTGTTATTCTGTAACTAGATTCATTGTAGAATCAAGCAGGGTGTCGCGTCAACGGCGATTTCACAAAATCAACCGATTGTGCAACGTTTTTCGCGATAATTTAACGCGAATCGCATGTAATTTGTGCAGGAACGGTTCCCTGCTCACGAAATCGCAGTCCCGAGCGACAGCAGATCTTCGTCTTTCGAACTTCCGCCCACAAACAGCCGGAATTCACCCCGTTCCACCACGCGCCGCTCATCCGGCAGCACCAGCGAAAAATCCTCCCGTTTCAGCCGAAAGACGAGATCTCTGGTCTCGCCGGGATCGAGCGTCACCTTTTGGAACGCGATCAGCCGCTTGACAGGCGTTATCACGCTGCTCACAAGGTCGCGTACGTAGACCTGCGTGGTTTCCGTTCCGCGGCGCGCGCCGGCGTTGGTCAGCGAAACGGCAAGCGTCAGCGTTTGTTCGTCAAAGCGAAGGTTTTCGCAGGCAAACCGCGTGTAGGAAAGTCCCTCTCCAAACGCAAACAGCGCTTCGGCGGGCAAATCAACATATTTTCCGCCGTGCCAGCCCGGCAGGCTGTTGTAATACACAGGAATCTGACCCGTGTGACGCGGAAACGAGATCGGCAGTTTGCCGCAGGGGTTCAGCCTGCCAAACACCGCCTCGGCAACGGCGAGCCCGCTGAACATGCCGCCGTTGAAGGCGACAATGACCGCACCCGAACCCTCCGCCACGCGGGCAAAGCATAGCGGTTTTGTCGCAATCAGCACGGTGATCATCGGGGTGCCCAGCGCTTTCAGGCGCAGAAACAGCTCTTCCTGCCTGCCGGAGAGCGCAAGGTCGGCGCGGTCGCGGAACTCCCCCGCCTGCTCGACGCAGTCGCCCAGCACAAGCAGGATTGCGCCGCAGCCCTTTGCCGTTTCCACCGCGGTGTCGAGATCGTCCTCCCGCGTTTCCAGAACACCGCAGCCGCGCTGATAAACGACTTCGACGCCAATCTCTTCCGCCAGCGCGCGAACACCTTCCAGCACAGTCACATAAGGCCGCATGGGCGCGTGATCCGGGTTCGGAATAGGATGGGTGAAATACGTCCAGTCGCCATACTGCGCGCGGATATCGTCCGCGTTCGGGCCGATCACCGCGATTTTCTTCATGTTTGTGTCAAGCGGCAGCACGCCGTCGTTTTTGAGCAGCACGACGCTTTCGCGCGCGAGCGTCCTGCTCGCTTCCAGATGTGCTTCGCAGCCAAGACAGCCCGGCACGCCTCGCTTTTCCGGCTGTTCAAACAACCCCATGCGGAATTTGATGCGCAATATATTCCGTACCGCATTGTCCAACACGCGCTCCGGCATTTTGCCCGTTCGCACAAGTCGGATGGCGGATTCGTAAAACGCGGCACTGGTCATGATCATATCGTTGCCCGCTTCGGCGGCAAGCTGAGAAGCCTCGTCCATATCCCTCGCGACATACTGGCGTTCCACAAGGTTATTGACATTGTCCCAGTCCGTCACGACAAACCCGTCGAAGCCGAGCTCTTTTCGCAGGATCGTCTTGAGCGTCTTTTCGCTCGCTGTAAACGGCGTGCCGTCAATGGAGCCGTACGCAGTCATCACCGTGGCGCAGCCCGCCTCGACCGCCCGCTCGAACGGCGGCAAAAACACTTCCCGCAGTTTTCGGAAGGTCATCTCCGTGTCGCAGGCGTCCCGCGCGCCAACCGCCTCGCCATAGCCGATGTAATGCTTGGCACAGGCAAGGATATGCTCGTCGTCGTCCAGCCGCTTGCCCTGATAGCCCCGGATAATCGCCGCGCCCAGCTCGCCCGCGAGAAACGGGTCTTCGCCGAATGTTTCGCCAACGCGCCCCCAGCGCGCATCGCGACCCAGGCAGAGCACGGGCGAAAACGTCCAGTGCAGGCCGTCGGTTGCGACTTCCCGCGCGGTGATTCTCCCCATCTCTTCGACCAGTTCCGGATTCCAGCTGCAGGCGGCGGCAAGCTGGGTTGGAAAAATCGTCGCTTTTTCGTTCAGGCCGTGGCCATGGATAGCGTCTATGCCAAACAGCACCGGAATGCCGAGTCTGGTATGGAGCGCAACATCCTGCACCTCACG
Organism: Clostridiaceae bacterium; assembly: GCA_039683415.1. Taxonomy (GTDB): domain Bacteria; phylum Bacillota; class Clostridia; order Christensenellales; family CAG-138; genus UBA7703. Next base: position 80,082 of record JBDKRL010000001.1, on the reverse strand, counting down.
CGCGTCGTCCCCCAACACATGCAAAAACGAGCCCGCACCCCTTTCAGCCCAGTCCAGCGCTTCCTCCTTTGGCACCATGCTGTAGGGAATCTGCACCATCTGCGCGGCTTTCTCTTCCAGCGTCATGCAGCAGAGGAGTTCTTCCACCCGCGCTTCCAGGGTTAGGTCGATTTCTGCACGTTGTCTCATATCGGCTCCTCCGGCGTTTATATCAGCGCCGCAACTAGATTGTTTCACTTTTCAAGAACGCGTGTCTTTATTATAATAATAAAGGCGCTTCCGTTCCACATCATTTTTTGAACCGGAACAGTGCAGAACGCTTTTTCGAGGTAATCTGCCAATGATCAGCAAAACGAAATTCGAAATCGATCCCGCGACCATTGCGCGGCTGTTCGACGCGGCGGGTATTCCCGGCGCGCAAAACATCCAACCGCTGGGAGAAGGCGAATACAATGCCGTGTTCTCCGTCTCCGAGGGAGAACGGAACTATGTCATCAAGATCGCCCCCGATGAGAGCGTGCCTGTTTTGACTTACGAGCGCGAAATCATGGCCTCCGAGGTGTTCTGGTATGGCGTGATGCGCGAGCAAACGAGCATCCGCGTGCCGGACGTCTATTTTGTTGATGATACCAAAACACTCGTCCCCGTATGCTATTTCATCATGGAACAGCTCCCGGGCACGCCGCTGCACCGCGCGGAATTGACCGCAGAAGAGAAAACCGCCTGTTTGGCCGAACTCGCACAGATGGCCGCGCAGATGCACAAAGTAAAAAACGATCGATACGGCTACCTGCAAAACACGCTGTACGATACCTGGTATGAAGCCATCCGTCAAATGACCGCGAATCTGCTCGCCGACTGCAGGCGCAAACGCCGCCGTTCCCGCAGCGGCGAACGGCTGCTAAAAGAGATCGATCGAACCCGCGCCATTTTGGAAGACGTGCCGTGCTGTATGGTTAACTTCGATATCTGGGAACCGAACATCATAATCAATCGTGAAAACGGCGCGCCAAAGCTCGCCTGGATCGACCCGGAGCGCAGTTTCTGGGGTGACCGAATGGCGGATTTTGTCTGCCTGGACTTTGTGAACCCGCTCGAAAAGAAGACCGCCGTGCTCACGGCCTACAACGCCGCCACGGTCGAACCTGTCCTCGCCACGCGGGAGGAAACCGTCCGCTGGGCGGTGATGCAGGCATACCTTGCGCTGATTATGGAGACGGAAAAGTACTACCGCTATTCCCTCGTGTCTTTTGGCTGGTGGCGAAACGTGCTTGCCGCGGGGATGCTGTACCGCTCCGCGTTCCGCGCGCTGAACGAACACAGATAAACAATAGAATCAGAACAGAAAAAGAGCGGCTAAAGCCGCTCATACTCGTTTGTCTCGCTGTTCGATTCGCCCCGCGCGGAATGGGCGATGAGATCCTTGACTACTTCCGAAGCAAGGATGAACCCCGCGACCGGCGGTACGAATGAAACGCTGCCCGGCACCGCGCGCCTTGCTGCGCATGTGCGCTTTGTCCCCGGCGGGCAGACGCAGTTGTTTTTGCAGCTCAGCGCTTCGGTTTCCGAAGGCTTAACCGCTTCCTCGGTGGAGTACACGACCTTGAGCGCGGGGATGCCGCGCTTTTTGAGCTCTCGCCGCATCACGCGCGCCAGCGGACAGACGGAGGTAGCGTAGATATCCGCCACCACAAAACGCGTCGGGTCGAGCTTGTTACCCGCGCCCATGCAGCTGATGACCGGCACGTGCACGCTGTGTGCCCGCTCGATAAGCAGCAGCTTGGAGGAAACGGTGTCGATCGCGTCTACGATAGAGTCGTACACCGAAAGATCGTATTCCTCCGCGTTCTCCGCACCGTAGAAGCATTCGTGCGCGGTCACGATGCAGTGCGGATTGATATCGAGGATTCGCTCGCGCATGACCTCGACCTTCTTTCTGCCGATGGTCTTATGCGTGGCGATCAGCTGGCGGTTGATGTTGGTTAAACAGACCTTATCGTCGTCAAACAGGTCGAGCGCGCCGACGCCCGCGCGCGCAAGCGCTTCCGCCGCGAACGAGCCGACCCCGCCGATGCCGAACACGGCCACGCGCGAGGCAGTTAGGCGCTCCATCGCTTCCTGCCCCAGCAGGAGCTCCGTTCGCGAAAATTCGTTGAGCATGCAGCGTGACCCTTTCTGACAAAATGCACTTTCGTATCGGTATTCGACGCAGCTTAATCCGCAAACAGCGGCGTGGACGTATACCGTTCCCCGCCGTCCGGCAGGATGAACACGACGGTTTTGCCCTCGTTTTCCGCGCGCGCGGCAATCTGCGCCGCCGCCCAGAGCGCCGCTCCCGAGGAGATGCCCGCAAGCAGGCCTTCCGTTTTTGCCAGTTCCCGCGCGGCGGCAAACGCGTCCTCCGCTTTCACGGGGATGATCTCGTCGCAGACGCTTACATCCATCACTTTTGGTATAAACCCCGCGCCAAGCCCTTGAATCTGGTTTGAACCTGCGGGTTTTCCCGAGAGCACGGCGGATTCCGCGGGCTCCACGGCGACGATCCGGATATCCGGGTTTTGCGATTTCAAGTATTCGCCCGCACCCGTAAGCGTGCCGCCAGAACCGACCCCGGCAACAAAAAAATCGACCTGTCCGTCCGTCGCATCCCAGATTTCCGGGCCGGTGGTTCTCTTGTGGACGTCCGGGTTCGCAGGATTGTCGAATTGCCCCGGAATCAGCGAGCCGGGCGTTTTCTTTTGCAGTTCCTTCGCTTTTTCAATCGCGCCCGCCATGCCAAGCGCGCCGTCGGTGAGCACCAGCTCCGCGCCGTATGCCGCGAGGAGCTTTCTGCGCTCCGCGCTCATCGTATCCGGCATGGTCAAAATCACGCGGTATCCCCGCGCCGCAGCCACAGCAGCCAGGCCGATGCCGGTGTTGCCGCTGGTCGGTTCAATGATCACGCTGCCGGGCTCCAGCAGCCCGCGGCGCTCCGCGTCCTCCATCATGGCAAATGCGGTTCGGTCCTTCACGCTGCCGGAGGGGTTATAAAACTCCAGTTTGCCAAGCAGCCGCGCCGTAAGCCCCCGCCGTTTTTCATAGTTGGTGAGGCGGTAAAGCGGCGTGTTGCCGATCAGTTCGGAGTAGTCTTCCAAAATGTGCGCCATTGATTTGTTTCCTCCCGATCAAACAAGATATTCCATTCATTGCAAGATGATAGGACGATTCGGACTCCGGTTTGACTCCTTCGGCATCATACCGCCATTTGCCGCAAGCGTCAAGTGCGCCGCAAACGCCGAAAAACGCGCTTGACAGCTCCGGCTTGCTGAACGTATCATAAAACATAGCAATGTTGTATGAAATGGGGCGTTTCTATGAGAATCTCCGCAAAAGGGCGGTACGCGCTCGCTTCCGTTACCAGCATGGCACAGCAGTATTCCACGGGCGAGTTTATTACGCTAGTGAGCATTTCGGAGCGGCTCGGCATTTCAAAAATTTATCTCGAGCAGGTGTTTTCTCTGCTCAAACGCGCCGAGCTCGTCACCTCCGTCAAGGGCGCACAGGGGGGCTACCAGCTCGCGCGCGCTCCACGGCAGATCACCGTGCTGGACGTGCTCTCCGCGGTGGAAACGGGGCTCTTTGACCGTTCAGAGGACACCGTGGCCGATAAAGCGCCGGATATCGAAGCCGCACTGCGTTCGTTTGCGTTCGATCCGCTGGATCAAAGCGTTTCCGATGCTCTCCGCCGGTTTTCCGTCGAGGATCTGGTGTCCGCCGCCGAACATCATAAAGCCGCGCACGCGGTGATGTTTTATATCTAGCCTGCTTAAGCCTACACGAGCGCATAAAAATCGGGCTGCCGACCGGCAGCCCGATTTTTATGCATTTGCAGTTTTGTGATTAAACCAGATCCGCAAACAGCGCGGTGGAGAGATACCGTTCCCCGGTGTCCGGTAGGACGACCACAATGTTCTTGCCCGCATTCTCGGAGCGTTTGGCCAGTTCCGTTGCCGCCCAAAGCGCGGCGCCCGAAGAGATGCCCACCAGCAGCCCCTCGACCGTAGCAACCTCGCGGGCAGCGGCAAACGCGTCCTCGTTTTTGACCGTGATGATTTCGTCGTATACGCTGGTATTGAGCACAGCGGGGACGAAACCCGCGCCGATACCCTGAATTTTATGCGGGCCGGGGCGGCCTTCCGACAATACGGGGGAATCCGCGGGTTCAACCACGACGATTTTGACACCGGGGTTCTTCGACTTAAGGAATTCTCCCACTCCCGTAACGGTTCCGCCCGTGCCTGCGCCGGCTACGAAAATATCGACATTGCCATCGGTATCCTCCCAAATCTCCGGACCAGTGGTCGCGCGGTGAACCGCGGGATTGGCGGGATTGGTAAACTGGCCGGGGATAAACGAGTTGGGCGTTTCCGCGGCAAGTTCTTCGGCTTTGGCAATCGCGCCCTTCATCCCCTTTGCGCCCTCGGTGAGCACAATCTCCGCGCCGTACGCCTTCATCAGCGTCCGGCGTTCAACGCTCATCGTCTCCGGCATGGTCAAAATGATGCGGTAGCCCCGCGCCGCGGCAACGGAAGCAAGGCCGATTCCCGTGTTGCCGCTGGTGGGCTCAATGATCACGCTGCCGGGTTTCAATACTCCGCGCGCTTCCGCGTCGTCAATCATCGCCTTGGCGATCCGGTCTTTGACGCTGCCCGCCGGGTTGAAGTATTCCAGCTTGGCCAGTATGCTCGCGTTGAGTTCGCGCTTCGTTTCGTAGTTCGTCAGCTCCAGCAAGGGTGTTTTACCAATCAGTTCCGTCAGACTCCTGTAAATCTTCGCCATGTTCGTTCCCTCCAGATATTCATTGCATATATGTTTTATATGTTTTAATGACTACACATTACTCCTATCCAATCGGGCTGTCAAGTATTCTTTTTTATTTCTTCCCTTTTCCGGTTCGCTTGGGGAATCAACGCCCAGTAAACAAACCTCTTTTTGAATCGAAGAACCGGCTGGCAGACTGCGCCAACCGGTTTCCGGTTCTGCTCCTTACAAGTGGAGCGTATTCTATTGTAACGGAATCGACTCAATCCAGACGGTCATGCGCCCACCGCAGACCATCCCCTCGTCCGCGGCGACGTCGTTGGTCATATCCAGCGTGACCAGTTCCGGCTTGCCGGTGCGCAGAACATCCAGCGCGCGCAGTACGATTTCGTGCTCGCCGCACCCCCCGCCGACCGTGCCGACGATACCGCCGAGCTGGTCGACCAGCATGATCGCCCCCGGCGGAACCGGCGTGGAGCCAGCCTGCTTGACCACGACCGCCAGCGCTCGCGGCTGCGCGTTTTTCAAAAGCGCCTGCCGCAGTTCCGGCTCGCCGGACGCCAGTTCCAGCCAGTCCTCCGCCGATGCACCGTGCTTGCTGCGCTGCAGAATCAACTCTGCCAGGATTGAAATGGCGATCTCCTTTGGCGTTTCCGCGCCGATGGGCAGACCGATGGGCGTATGCACCTGCTCGATCTTTGATGGATCAAATCCTTCCTCTTTGAGCAGCGCAAAAAGCTCCGTCGTGCGCCGCCGTGAACCGATCAGCCCCAGATAATACGGCATAGTGGTTCCGGCAAAGAGCGCCCGCAGGCAGAGCGCGTCGTGCCGGTGCCCGCGGGTTACGACCGCAACATAATCGAACTCCGTGACCGAAAGCGTCTGAATGGCGCGCTCAAACCCGTCGCAGAGGATGTGTTTTGCCAGCGGAAACCGCTCTGCGTTGGCGTAGCCCGGGCGGTCGTCCACCACCGCCACCTCAAAGCCGAGATCGGCGGCATATCCGCACAGCGCGTGGGAAACATGCCCGCCGCCCAGCAAAATCAGCCGCTGCGGCGGCAGAAACACGCGTGTCACGTCGCGTACGCATCCCTTTTCGTCTGTTGTGTGAAACACGATCGCGGCGGGCGCTCCGCCGCTTTGCGCCAGGTTCTTCACGTCCATCTGTTATGCCTCTTACAATATTCAATAGCGAGAACGCAATTCTCATCGGTTTTCTCTGCTTTCAGTAAACTACGAAAACTTTTTCTTGACAAGCGGAATCTCATGTGGCATTATTCTTTCAACACATATATTTTTTATATGTATTTAGACTAAAATGGTTATGGAAAGGTCGGATCGTAACCCAATGAAGCAGATGTGCATGTGCCGCGAATTCGAAAACCGCTCCGCCAGGCTTAACGCAAGGGTTTTTCATCCGCGCCGCATCCGATTTGCCTTAAACTAATATAGGATAAATCGAACAGCGTATACCCGCAGGAAGCCGCAGGCTTCCTGCTATTTTTTTACTCTGAGAAAGGAGTTTCCGATATGTTCGGTCTTGAAAGCCAAGAATCCCGCAAACCGAGCGACGAAAAAACGTTGTTTCGAATGCGCGGCAAAACGCAGCGAACCATTCCAACCAAAAAAATAAAGAAAGAATTATAAAGGAGAATCTCACTATGGCAAAGAATTATCGTTTCGAAACCCTGCAGCTTCATGTCGGCCAGGAGGCCGCCGACCCCGCAACCGACGCGCGCGCGGTGCCGATCTACGCTTCCACTTCGTATGTGTTTCACAATGCCCAGCACGCGGCGGACCGCTTCGGCCTGCGCGATCCCGGCAACATCTACAGCCGCCTGACCAACCCCACGCAGGACGTGTTCGAGCGGCGCATCGCGGCGCTGGAGGGCGGTTCCGCGGCGCTGGCGGTCGCTTCCGGCGCGGCGGCGCTGAGCTATACCATTCAGGCACTGGCGGCGCAGGGCGAGCATATCGTCGCTTCCAAGACCATCTACGGCGGCACGTACAACTATCTTGCGCATACCGCCCCGCTGCACGGCGTCACGACGACGTTTGTCGATCCCTACGTCAAAGGCTCGTTTGCTGAGGCAATCACCGAACACACGAAGGCCATCTTCATCGAATCCCTCGGCAATCCGCATTCGAACGTCATCGATATCGAGGAACTCGCAACGCTTGCGCATTCGTACCGCATCCCGCTGGTGGTCGATTCCACGTTCGCAACGCCCTATCTGCTGCGCCCGTTCGAGTTCGGCGCGGATATCGTCATCCACAGCGCAACAAAGTTCATCGGCGGCCACGGCACGGCCATCGGTGGGGTCATCGTCGAGGGCGGCAAGTTCGACTGGAAAGCCTCCGGCAAGTTCCCCTGGATTTCCGAACCGAACCCGAGCTATCACGGCTTGAGCTTTGCGGACGCCGCGTCGCCAGCCGCGTTTGCCACGTACCTTCGCGCCATTGTGCTGCGCGATACGGGCGCTACGCTCTCGCCGTTCCATTCATTCCTCTTTCTGCAGGGGCTCGAAACGCTGTCGCTGCGTGTGGAACGGCATGTGGAAAACTCGCTCAAGATCGTGAAATATTTGGACAAACACCCACAGGTCGAGGCCGTGCATCATCCTTCGCTCAAGAGCGAACCGAGCCACAAGCTCTACGAAAAGTACTTCCCCAACGGCGGCGGTTCCATCTTCACCTTTGAAATCAAGGGAACCGAGGAGGACGCAAAAGTATTTATCGACAACCTCGATATCTTCTCGCTGCTGGCCAACGTTGCGGACGTCAAGTCGCTGGTCATCCACCCCGCTTCCACGACGCACTCCCAGCTCAGCCCCGCGGAGCTGCTCGATCAGGGCATCAAGCCCAATACGATCCGCCTTTCGATCGGCACCGAGCACGCGGACGATCTGATCGAAGCGCTGGAAAACGCGTTCCAGGCGGTAAAAAAGTAAAGCGGAAAATTCTACGAACAGCACGATTTGAGGAACCGAGTAACTCGGTTTCTCTTTTTTTCGTTTTTACCGCAAGCATCTCGCTGAACAGAAAATGATTGTGAAATATCGGTGAAATGCAGCCTCCCGTCGTTTAATGGTAGTATAATCACCAAAAAGAACTCTCAGTTCATGTTTATTAACATTTCTGTACGCGTGTGCACAGGCATGCACTTTGTCACGAAACCCGTTTTCAGGCAAGGAGGCTTATGCGAAAAAACATCTTTTTTCTCTCCGCCGTTCGTCAACCCGTCAGAACGATACTGCTGTTTTTGCTGATATCGCTGATTTCCTTTTCCTTCGTTTCCCGCACGGTGGAATATGTCGTCGTCCGGCGCGAAACGGAGCGCCTCGGCTCTTACTACCGCTCGATCGGCACGCTCAAGCCGACCGAAAAGGCGCAGACGGACGTCTCCGCAGGCGCGGCGCTTCTAGCAGACAATCCTTATATCGCATATACAGACAGCCGCCGCTATTGTCCCGGTGTGCTGAAAGACCTCTATAACTCGGACGTTGACGGTTCTTCCAGTGACACGCCGCGGAAGGCTGCCAGTGGTCACAATTCTGGCCTTCACGTGAGCGACGTCTGGTTCTACGGAACACTCAAGAACAGAAACTACAGCGAGATGGAAGGTATTTACCGCTTCGAGTTTCTGATCGATCAGGTTGAGGCCGGTTTTCCGGAGTATATCAAAGCCGGGGACGATTTGAGGATTTCACTGACCCTTTCCGAATATGGCGTCGACCCCGCAGCGTTCGATACAATGGAGCAGGGCGGACAATATCTGATCCGCGCATTTTACGACCGTTCTGCTTCCTTCTCTTTCGACTGGACAAAAGCCTCGAAGTTCCTGCAGTTAAAGCCGCTAGACGATGCGGATCTCTGGTATCTGCCTGTTCCGTCCGGCACAAGCGTCAACTTCGACGATCCCGCTTATGCGCGGGTAAAAGAAAACATCGATATTCTGAAGCAAAATCTCCATTCCATTTATGTGACCGCGACGACGGATATGAGTGCGATGCCGTCGACGCAGGAAGTATCCCGATATTATTACCTGACCGAGGGCCGGTGGCTGACGCGACAGGACGATCTGGAACAACGGAATGTCTGCGTCGTCCAACAGCAGTTTGCATCGATCCGGGGGTTATCCGTAGGTGATACCATCCGCCTGACACTTCGGAATATCCCGCTGACCGCATGGGGTTATATCACCGACAGCACCTCGGGCTGGCGCGATGCGCCCACATTTGACACAGAGTTTGAAATCGTCGGTGTCTACAGCGCGGTTCCTTTTATTTCCTCAAGCGATACTTTTTATTCTCTTTGTATTTTCATCCCGAACTCCTGCATGCCGGAGGGGTTCGGCTTATACAGCGAACTTTACTACAACAGTTTCAGTTTCGTACTGAAGTCTTCCTGCGATCAGGCGGCGTTCCTGGAGGAAACCCGGGAACCGCTCGAACAGGCGGGCTTTACGGTTTCGTTTGTGGACAGCAACGTTGAAAACTTCTGGGCTTCCGTCGATCCGCTCGCGCGTACCGCGATGTTCGGCGTGGTGGTTTGGGGCTGCGTGCTCGTTTTATCGCTTGCGCTCGCCGCGTTCTTGTATTCCCGGCAGCGCAGAAGGGAGTTCGCAATCTTACGCGCACTCGGCGCTCCGTCGTCCTCCGCCGCAAGGCAGATGCTTACCCCCATGCTGCTCCTCGGCGGGGTCGGCATTGCGCTCGGCGGCGGCCTCTCCTGGCGCTATGCGCTGGAAAAGGCAATGGAGTCCTTTCAAGACGTACCGTTACCGGAGGGTGCGGAACCCGCCGCTAACCTTTCTCCCCTGTGGGTGATCGGGCTTTGCGCGGGGATTTTCCTGCTTCTTCTTGGGTTCGTCTGGGTGGGGACACGCCTGACCGCGCGAAAACCCGTTCTGGAACTGCTGCAGCGGTCCGCCGGCGGAACGACGACAAAGGCGAAACGCAACTCCGCTGCGATGCTTCGTACGGATGAAACCGCTACAGCGAAACCGAGTAAACCACTCAAAAAAAAGCCGCTTCATTTTTCGCCCCTGCCAAAGGACGGAAGCCTTGCGGGCGCGGCCGGCAGCTATCTCTTCCGTCATATCGTTCGCTCTCCGCTCAGATCGATGCTGACGTTCGCCGCCGCGCTGCTGTTCGTGCTTGCGATGGGTTGGATGGACGGAGCGATCCTGCAAAACCGGACGGAAATCGACAGCCTGTACCGCACGACCGTCGTTGAAATGGACGTCCTCAAAGGTGGTTCCGCCGGTACTATTATAGGCAATGGCGGCGGCTTCATCACGCAAAAGACCATCGACACAATTCTCCAAAGCGGATTCATCCAGTCGTTTGAACTCGAAGAGGCGGCCGTTTGGCCGACGATCGCTCCCAAAAACATGTCCGCCGAAGTAAAAGAACTCTACGATAAAGACCGTGCGGAAGTCAACGTCTCCCTGTACGCGTTTGACCATACAGAAGACTTCTTTACCGGGAGCGGCGTACAGACGCAGGTCACATACGCGGACGGCTGGGACGAAACGCTGTTTACCGAAGAATGGTCGGAGGAACGCCTGAACTCGGAAGCGGCGCCCGTCGTTTTGCCCGAGCGTTTCCTGACGGAGATGTCGGTTCAGCTTGGGGACGAGGTGTATCTGGTTAACCCGCCGAATATTACGAAAGCCGTCGTAGCGGGTTCCTATTCCGGCGGCGTCTTCTTGTCGGATGCAGGCGATCCCGTTTTGCTGCCTCTTTCGCTTCTTAACGCTCTGGCAACCTCGCTAAAGGTAGATGCGTATTATACCAAAGCGCACTTCGTGATCGACCCGGCGAAAAACAGCGAACTCCCGGCGTTTCGCGAAACGGTCAAAGCGATTGTCGATCATCCGGGAGCAGGACTGCTCGATCTGAACGCCGTCGTCTGGGACGAGGAACTCCGTATGGCAATTGCGCCGCTCGAAAAGAACCTCGACCTCATGCGCGTGCTGTTCCCCGTTACCATCGCCCTTTCGGCGCTGATCGCGGGCGGGCTCTCGCTGCTTCTGCTACTGCAAAACGCGCGCGAAGCGGCGCTGATGCGCGTGCTCGGCATGAAGAAGCGCAAAGTGCGCACGCTGCTCAATCTGGAGCAACTGTTCATCAGCCTGATCGGCGCGCTGGCGGGGCTGCTTTTACTGGCCGTTCTGCGGCAGAGCCTTTCCGCCGCGTTCAGCGTTACTCCGCTTCTCTGCGCGGGGCTGTACCTGATTGGTTCTCTCGTCGGTTCCATTCTAGCTTCCGTGATGGTCTCCAACCGGATGCCGCTGGAACTGCTGCAAGTAAAAGAATGACCGCCCAGAGCGATTCTCGGGCGGCAGTAAGGAGTGTTTTTTATGCCGGAACTGAAACTGGAAAATATCGGTTATCGTTACAAAAACGGCGAACGGGACGTCTTGAGCGGGGTTTCCTGCACCTTTACAGGGGGGTTGCTCAGCGCGGTAATCGGCCCTTCCGGCAGCGGCAAAACCACGCTGCTCTCGATCATGGCCGGGCTTGACCGCCCCATGCAGGGCAAAATCTCCATCGACGGAGAGGACTTGGCGCAGTTGGATCTCGATTTGTACCGCCGGGAGCGCGTTTCCATGATCTTTCAGGCGTTTCAGCTGTTTCCCCTTTTAACCGCCGTTGAGAACGTCAGCTACCCTATGGAGATGAACGGGATCGCTAAAACCGCTACCAGAGAACGCGCGGCCGCTCTGCTCGGTGCGGTCGGCATTGGCAAACGGTTGTACAAGCGCTTTCCCGCCAACCTGTCCGGCGGCGAACAGCAGCGCGTCGCCATCGCGCGGGCGCTTTCCACCGGCGCAAAGGTGCTTCTGGCGGACGAGCCGACGGGCAACCTCGATTCCGCAAACGGCGGCCGCGTGATGGAGATTCTCCTGCGGCTTGCGCACGAGGAAGGGTACTGCGTGGTCGTGGTCACGCACGACCTCGCCATCGCCGGTTCCGCCGACCGCGTCTACCGCCTGACCGACGGCGTGCTGACGGTTGAGAAAGAATAAATCAGAAATAGAAAACGGCGTTCCGTTTCATCGGAACGCCGTTTTTTATGCTTTTTTGTATGCCGCGAGCGTCTCGCCAAAGTAGAGCATGTGCGGGTCACCGTTGGAAAGCGCCTGATTGGCGCCGTAGAATTTTTTGCGCAGTTCCGGGTCGAGTTCGTCCAGATCCAGCAGCCGCTTGTTGACGATGCGGCATTCAAAGAACGATCCGCACTCCTTGACCCCGTCCGCACCGCCCGCGCGCGCGGGTATGCGATTCACCCCCGCTTCCTTCTCCTTGCTGACGTCGCGTCCGGACCTGGAGCCGCAGAATGCCAGCGCTTTTACCAGTTCGCCCGTACGGGGTACGCTCACGGTGAACACGTCCGTTTTTTCCATCAGGTCGAACGTAAAACGGCTTTTGCGCACCAGAACGGTAACGATCGGCTTGCTCCAGATTACCCCGAACTGCGCCCAGCCGATGGTCATCGGATTCCAGCATTCTCCACCCGCGGTTAGAAATACGCCGCGCGGCAGCTGTTCCGCCGCCTGCGGGACGAGTTCGAAGAGTTCTTTCATCTCCATTGCTTTGTTCCTCCGTTTCCGTTGTTGTACGAATGAATACTGCGTCAGTCGTCGCCAAAGACAAACTCGACGTGCACGTCTTTCTTATTTTTGCGTCAGTCGTCGCCAAAGACAAACTCGACGTGCGCGTCTTTCTTCTTTTCCGGGAAAATCTCTATTTCGTAATGGTCAAACGAAACGTTGTCGATAAAGTCCGAGCGGGAAAACACCGTCCGTGAAAACCGCTGCAGCTCGGTAATATGCTTTTGCAGAATCACCGGGCATTCCAGGTCGAGGGGCTTGCACAGCGCAATGATGACCGGCCGCCACCCTTCCACGTCCGAAGGCCGTGCGGAATCAAATTCCCGCACGGCCTCGTTGACGATTTTATGGTTTTTGATTGTCTTAGCCCAAATTTTCACACTCGTTACTTGTTCCAGATAAACCAGGTCCAGAGATAAGGCGTCGTACCGTCGGTATAAAGCCCCTTGAGCGTGCCGGCTACCTGCTTCTTCTCCTTGAGGTCGGACGAGTTGATCGTCGACTTCGCGCTGCGGTTGGCGCAGATGACTTCGCTGCCGTCGCTGAGCTTGATGCGGAAGATCGCGTAAGGCTCGGTGGCGATAATGTCGGTGATCGTGCCGGTACAGACGAAATCGCCGCTGGTGATGGTTCCCGCTACGATCTTTTCATAGCTCGAACCGAGATCCCCTGCCGCCTTCTTAAAGGTGGAGGAGGAGACCTCCGGCGGACGTTCCACCGTCGCAATCGCGGTGCCTTTGTAATACCCCTCGAGTTCCCCGGTCAGCGTGATATCAAACGCGCCAACCTTGGCAATGGAAACGGCCAGAGAGAACGTGCCGGTTTCGCTGACCGTCGCTTCGCCAAACGTAACGTCGGTCGAGGCGCAGGTGGCCGTAATCTTCGTCCCGGGGGTCGCGGTTCCGGTAACGGTTACGCTGCCGGTATCGGAAGAGAGCGTTGCAAGCTCGTTGGTGACAAGGAACGAAAGGTTCTGCATCACATACGGCTCAACGGTAATCACCTTGCGCGCGGTCACGCAGTTGTTTTTGCGCGCTTCTATGGTAATGGTTTCTGTTCCGCTTGTGGTCGTGGCCGCGGCGCTGTCCGTCGGGGCCGCGGTTTCCGCAGCTTCCGGTTCGGCGGTTTCGGCCTCGGTGGTTTCGGCGGCTTCTTCGGTCGTTTCCGGAGATGCGGAAGGATCAGGCGTCGTGGTTACCGCTTCCGGCGTGGTCGTCGGCTGGGTGGTGTTCACCGTAGCCGTCGGCGTATAGCTCGAAGTAAACATACCTGTGCTGTCAACATAGACCTGCTGGTCGTTGATAAACACCGCGGTTTCGGCGTCGTAATCGTTCACCTGGCCGATAATCGCAATCGGGCTGCTGTCAAAGGTTCCCGTGACGGTATCCGTCGCGGGTTCGGTAACGGTCATGCTGAGCACCGGCACCGTAACGGTAATATCCGGCACGGTGAGCTGGGTTGTCTGGCCATCCGGCGAAATCACCTGGATGTTCGGCGTGATGGTGATCACCTCGGACTCCACGGGTGCGTTTGGCATGAACACGTCGCGCGAAATACGCAGAATCACGTGATCGTTGCTCGGCACCGTTGCAGTGTTGTTCTCGAGGGTTGCGTCGGTGATGATGCGAACCGTGCTGCCCGTGGGCGCGTAAATATCGATGTTGAAGTACAGCTCGCTCGTGGTAGGATCGGTGTATTCGCTGATCGAAGCGGTGTACATATTGCTCGCGGTGGCGTCGGTATCGGTGGTATCGGTCGCGTCAACATCCGAACTGCTGTTTTTGTTGAATACGCTGCCGATGGAAGCGAACATCTTGGCGAAATCCCCGTCGAAGTTCTTCTTGGCGATGTAAATGCCAAAGACCGCGATGAGCGCCAGCAGCAATACGATCAGACCCCAGAAGAGAATCGTCGTGCCTTTGCCACGTTTCTTCGGCAGGGCATCATATTCCTCGTCGTCTTCATCGTACTCTTCGTCGTACTCGCCGACTTCTTCGTCTTCATCGTCAAAATCGTCCTTGCGGGCTACTTTGTTTGCGCCGCGCTTGGCGGGTTTCTTCGGCGCGTAATCTTCCTCTTCCTCGTCCTCGTCGTCGTAATCGTCGTCATCAAAATCCTTCTTGGCAGGCTGACGAACGGGCGCGGGAGCGACGGGCTTGGCGCTTGCGCGAACAGGCGCAGCCGCGGGGGCGGCTTCCGCTATGGTCGGTTTGCCGCAGTACGGGCAAAACGGCGCGTCCGGCAAGGTGGGTTTCCCGCAATACGCGCAAAAAGACGCTGCGGAGGGAGCCGCGGCGGGAACGCGCGGCGGAATCGACGGGCGGAAAGACCCCGAAGGCGCGGAAGCAGCGGGCGTGGGTGCTGAACCTGCGCTCTTTTGATCGGGCGCGCCGGAAAACGCGCGGGTCGGCCAGCTGGGCGCTTTTACGAAATCCCGCGAGGGCTTGCCCTCTTCTCTTTGGGCGCTTGTTTCTTCCGTTGCGGCGCCCGCGTCGTCATCCCTGAGCTTTGCGCCGCAAAACTTGCAAAGCGTCTGGTTTTCTGCGTTAAATGTGCCGCATTCCTTGCATACCATCTATCGACTTCCTCCATTCTGAAGCAACGAGTGATCAAATTCCGGGCACACCACAAAAGAATGGGTATGCCACCCAATGTAACGTAAACCATTATACAACCCCCGTATTGGGAGTGCAAAGAACATTTCGTGAACTTTTCGCCACATTACATCCAAAAACACGCCTCAAGTTCGCGAGATTCCTTTGCGGATCAAGCGAAACTCCCTGCAACATTACTTGCGAAAAAAATATATAATTCCCGCTTGACAAGCAATCATACTGCCGATATACTGAGTTTTAATTTGAGACATCCAAAGGCTATGACTGCGAAGAAGTACCGGGAAGGCGGAGTTTTCCGCCCGTCACGTCCCACCAGAGAGCTGCCGGTTGGTGCAAGGCAGATGGGAACGCCCCGCGAATACGCGCAACCAGCCGCCGCCTGAAATGCAGTAAGCATAGTAGGGACGGACGGGGTTCCCTCCCCGTTACCAATGGCAGGGTATCGACCCGCTGTATGCAGCCGTCCGTACCCGTTGAGGCCGCTTCCCGCAAGGGTACGGCAAACTGAGGTGGTACCGCGAAGAAATTCGTCCTCTTGCCGAACATGGCGGGAGGTTCTTTTTTTACCGAACCGAACACCCTCCAGCCAGACGGCGGAGGGTGTTTTTTAATTAAAAAAGAGAAGAACATGGAGGAAAACTACAATGAGCGAAGTAAAACTGTTCGCCGGTGAACAGATCCCTCTCGAGATGCACAAGGTGCGCGTGGTTCAGAAGCTTACCCTGCTGCCAATCGAAGAACGCGCCAAGGCGATGGCCGCTGCGGGCAACAACACATTCCTCCTGCGCAATCAGGACGTCTTTTTGGATATGCTCACCGACAGCGGCGTCAACGCCATGAGCGACCAGCAGGTCGCCTCCATGATGGTTGCGGACGACAGCTACGCCGGCAGCGCGACCTTCTACCGCCTCGAAAGCAAGATTCACGAGCTCTTCGGCACCAAGTTCTTTTTGCCCGCCCATCAGGGGCGCGCCTGCGAGAGCATTCTGGCCGAAGCGTTCGTCAAGCCCGGGGACGTCGTGCCCATGAACTTCCACTTCACCACCAGCAAGGCGCATATTACGCGTCTGGGCGGGCGCGTGGAAGAGCTCGTCATCGACGAAGGCCTCCAGCCCGAAAGCACTTTCCCCTTCAAGGGCAACATCGACCTTGATAAGCTCAGCGAGTGCATCACGCGCGTCGGCGCGGAGCACATTCCGTTCATCCGTCTGGAAGCGGGCACCAACCTCATCGGCGGCCAGCCGTTTTCGCTGGAAAACCTTAAGGCAACCGCGGCAATGGCGCATGCCTCCGGCATTCCGATCGTGCTCGACGCGAGCCTTCTGCAGGACAACCTCTTCTTTATCAAAATCCGCGAGGCGGCCTGCAAGGACATGAGTATCCGCGCCATCACGCGGGAAATGTGCGCGCAGGCGGATATCATCTACTTCTCGGCCCGCAAGCTCGGTTTTGCGCGCGGCGGCGGAATGGCCATGTTCAACCAGACCTACTACGAGCGCATGAAGGACTTTATCCCTCTGTTCGAGGGCTTTTTGACCTACGGCGGCATGAGCGTGCGCGAAATGGAAGCCATGACCGTCGGACTGGAGGAGACCATGGACGAGGACGTCATCTCCCAGGGGCCGCAGTTCATCGAGTTTATGGCAAAAGAACTCAAAAAGCGCGGCGTACCCGTCGTAACTCCCGCGGGCGGCCTCGGCTGCCACGTCAACGCGCGCAAGTTCCTCGACCATGTGGACGCGCATGCCTACCCCGCGGCGGCGCTCGCATCGGCGGTCTATATTGCCGGCGGCGTGCGCGGCATGGAGCGCGGCACGCTCTCCGAGCAGCGCGAGCCGGACGGAACGGAACCCATCGCGTCCATGGAACTGCTGCGCCTTGCCCTTCCGCGCCGCGTGTTCACCATGAGCCAGGTGCTCTACGCGGTAGACCGCATCAGCTGGCTGTTCGACAACCGCAGGCTCGTCGGCGGGCTGAACTTTGTGGAAGAACCCGCCACCCTCCGCTTCTTCTTCGGGCGGCTGGAACCCATCGGGGACTGGCAGGAGCGGCTCGTTGCGAAATTCCGCGCCGACTTCGGCGACAGCCTGTAAGGGTTGCCAAGCTCCTTTTCTGCCAATCAAAAGCCGCCCCGCGAATGGTTCGCGAGGCGGCGTTTGTTTTTCCGATGCGATTATTCTGCCGTTTTTGCGTTCGAAAACCCGGTAAATAGATACAGCCCCAGTATGGCGTTAAACCCCGTCGCGGCAAACACGCTGAAGCGCTCGAACACGCCGAACAGGCTTTTGGGCGCAAGCCCGATGCCGACGGGACCTGCGAACATGAGCGCCAGCGCGGCAAGCGCGAGCCAGCCCAGCGAGCGGTATGCGTTTTTACGGAGCCCGCCGATGATCAACAAGACAAGCGATATAATGGAAAGCCCCACCACCGCAGCAGTGACAACCATGTGCATCACGTCCTGAAATGCGCCCGCATAACCGCTTTCCGTGAGTGGAAAGCTCCCGTACCCTGCGGCGGAAACCCAGTTCATGGCCGCAAACAGGTAGATCCCAAGCCGGAGCGGTTTGTTGAGTTTACCCTGTACAAACACGCAGACCATCATAATGCTTACGATGCCGCAGAGGCTGTAGAGGCTCGAGAGCTGATTCCAGAGCGTTCTGGACGGCGCGCTGGCGGCGGAAAGGTCGCTGACTGCCTGCTGCGTCCAAACATATCCGGGATATGCCAGCGGCGCAAACACGACCGCCGCCGTGTAGGAAAGCAGGCTGACCAGGCCGAGCAGGCCAAGCCACTGGATCAACGGTTTCTTCTGTTTCATATGGTTCCCCCCATCGGATGTATCGTTCTGGCTTCAACCGTGAACGCTATCAGAATAAACCAAAAGAGTCATTCTGTCGATTATTTGGTCGTATATCAGCTTTATTTTACAAAAAAGTCCGCCGGTTCTCCCGGCGGGCTTAAAAAGCACGTCCGGCGCTCAGCCGACTTCAATGCCCAGAAGCGCCTTTGCCGCAAGGCCGATGGCGAACGACAGCGCCGCAACGCCCATGCTGATGAGCATCATCTCGCCAAAGCGTTTCCAAAACGGCGTGCCCTGCGCTACGGAGATATAGTAGTTGAACGACAGGATCACGAGAATGACCGCGGTAATCATGATGGCAAACGCCGCGACATACCAGTCGTTTGGCAGCAGCAGATACGGCAGCACGATCAGGATGACCGTCATTAAATAGGCAATGCCCGTATAGGCGCTGGATTTGAGCGCTTTGGGGTTGCCATCCGCGCGCTGAGCAAGGTAGTTGGAAGCCGCCATCGAGAGCGTCGCGGAGACACCCGTGATGATGCCCGAAAGCGCGACCAGGCGATTGCTCGCCAGCGCAAACGTCAGCCCCGCGATGGTGCCCGTGAGTTCCACGAGCGCGTCGTTGAGCCCCAGCACGATGGCGCCGACATAATGGAGGCGTTCTTCGTCCACCATGTCCATCAAGGAAACTTCGTGCTTCTCTTCCTCGGCGATGATGCCGCGCACTTCGGGGATCTCGCGTTCGATCTCTTCCAGACCGTGTATACCGATCTCCTCGAACCGCTCAAAAAACTTGAGCGTAAAGGTAATGCCAAGTATTTTGCTCATGAGTAAAAAGCCATAGATACGGAATCTGTTTGGCGCGACGTCCCGCCCGGTGTAGCCCTTCCATATCTCGTAATGGCTCAGTTCGGCTTTGGAAATCTCTTCGAAGGCGCGTTTGTTGTTCTCGTCCTTCTGACGGCGGGCGATCTTTGCGTAAAGCACACTGCCGGTGATTTCGTCCTGCTGGAAGCGCTCAATGCGTTTGAGCGTTTCCGGTTCGACCAATCTTTTTTCCATTATATACCCCCTGCTGCCGTAACCGGCTTTGGAACGCTCGGATTGTGCGCCGCCGCCGCTATTCCTTGATCAGCGGCGGGTTCCGGCCGGGTACCTGTTTGCCAAGCTGCCGGGTTCTGCGCTGCCGTCGCTATTCTTTGAGCAGCGGCAGGTTCCGGTCGGAGAGAAAAATCTGCGTGTCGATGATGGAATAGCCCTTTTCCAAGCAAAAGAGGATTGCCGCGTCGCGCTTGACGCGCGGGTAAAGTTCACTTTTGCCGCCGAGTTTAAGCAGTGTCTGCGTTTCCTCCAGCGTCGCGGAGAGGCCGATGGCGATCTGCAGCAGTTTATCGCGCGAAGGCGCGCGTTCCCCGCGGATGATCTGGTAAGCATACCCGCGCTCGATGTTTGCGCGGATGATGAGGTTCTTTTTGGATATGCCGTGCAGTTTGATGAGTTCTTCCAAATACCGCGTAAAGTCCTCTTCAATAAATTCGGACTTGCAGCGCTCCACCACACGCTCAAAGTTGGAAGCGTTGCGCACTTCGTCTACCAAATCCTTCGTTTTCACCTTCGCCGCTCCTTGTATGATTTGTTGTTCTGGCGTTGATCGGGATGCAGTTTCATTATAAAACAAAGTGCCGGAAAAGAACATACCATCACATTTTGTCTTCGCGGACGCAAAGCAGTACGGATTCATGATAAACAGAGTACCGGAAATGAACATACCATCCCAATTTATCTTCCCGGATGCAAAGCAATACGGATTCATGATAAACAGAGTACCGGAAATGAACATACCATCAGAATTTGTCTTTCTGCATACAGTGCTGAGTAAAAAAACAGGCGGAACGCTTCCGCATCCCGCCCGTTTGCTTTGCTGCCTGCCGCTCAATATTCGTCCCGGTTTTTCGTGTAGAGCCAGATGCCGCCAACGATCAGGGCAATAGCGAGCAGCACGATGGCCGCAATAAACCAGCCGTCTGCGGAAAGCCCGCCGCTGGACGAATCGTCCGCCGAAATCAGCGGCGTCGGCGTTGCCGAAGCGGAAGTGCTCGCGCTGGCCGACGGCGCCGGCGTCGTGACGGCGTTGAGCAGATCCTTGCTTAGAAACACATAGTCCGAGCAGCTCTTCTGCGTCACCGTGACCCAGCCCGTGCTGTCCGCAACGGCGGTCTGCATAAACGTCAGTGAGTTGTCGTCCTCCAGTTTGTAGTAATACAGCGTCTTGCCCGCGTGAGCCGCGCCCAGCCAGATGCGGATGCTCGCCGTGCCGGGCAGTTCGCCGTCGTAGTTAAAATGCACCGTGGCAACATACGCGTCGCCTGCAAGCTGCTTTGCCGTCTGCTCGGCGATGGAGTTGTTGATGGAAACCCCAAAGTCGTACCAGAGCTTGGTGTAGCTGTCCGTCATCGTGCCCTTGAGGAACGTGATTTCCACATTGCTCTGCTTAATGACGACATCCTTGGTCTTGTTGCCGGCGGCAAGGTTCTTCATTACGGAATAGAGAATCCGCGTGTCGTCGCTGGTGAGCGTATAGCTGTACAGCGCGGTTCCCGTGTCGGTGTCGCTGCCGTCGGGCGTCGGTGTCGGCGTTGTCGTGCCGGAGGTCGTCGTGCTGTCCGAGGAGCTGGTGGAAGTCGCCGTCTTAAGCACCGCGCTGGTGGGCGAAGCTTCCGTTGTCGTCGTCGCCTTATAGCGTTGATAGAAGCTGTACGTCGTACCCGACGACAAGCCGGAGAAGGTCGTGCTGTCCTGCCAGGTCGTGCCGTTGCGGGAATATTCGCAGCCGCTGACGCTGGTTAACACGATCTTCGTGGTCGTGCGGCTGGCGCGCGTCGGCGCATCCGGTGTTTCGCCATAGTAATACGCTTTGGCTACCGTGCCGAACGAGCGGGTAATCGTGCCACCCAATACGGTGCTCGTCACGTCCAAAGTGAGCTGGTTTCCAATATCGATCGCGCTGACGACGTAACTCGTACCCGTGCCGACCTGCACGTTGCCGCGCTTCCAGGTGTAGACGAGTTCGCCGGAGGTGTTGTTGTTGTTGGCAAGGCTCACCAGAATCGTCATGCCGTACCTTGCTTCGCCGGAAGTCATGATGACCCCCGTGAGCACGGGCTGGGTGGAAAGCGAAGCCGCCGGGCTCGACGCGGAGCAAAGTTCGGTTGCGGTCTGCTTGACGCGCTGGTAGAAAGAGTAACTGTTTCCGGCGGCAAGATCGTGGAACGTTGGCGTTTCCTGCCAGTTGATCTGATCGCGCGAATACTCATAGCCGTCGGTTGCGGTCAGCGTGATGCTCGTGGCCGTGGCGGAAGCGCGCGTCGGCGCGGCAGGCGTGGGTTTGGAACAGACCGCGCGCAGAACGGTGCCCGTCGTGCCCGTCAGCGTTCCGGTCTGGAGGCTGCTGGTCACCTGAACCGTCAGCTTCTGCTCGACGTCCGCCGCTTCGGGCGTAAAGTCTGCGCCGCTTCCCCGATACGTCGTGCCGCGGTACCAGGCAAAGCTCAGCGTGCCGGTATTATTGTGATTAATCAGCGACGCGGTGAGCTTGACGCCGGACTGCACCGGACTTGTGAACTGCACCGTGCCCGAAAGGGCGGAAATCGTACTTATGCTTGCCGCCGGGCTCGCCGCGGAAGCGCTCACGTAATCCGTTGCCTTTACGCGCTGGTAATAGGAAGAGGTCGAACCGCTGGTCAGCCCGGTAAACGAAGGGCTGTCCTGCCAGTCCGTTCCGCCGCGCGAATACTGGTACCCGGTGACGGCAGTGAGCGTCACGCTGGTTTCGGTCAGCGCTGCTGCCGTCGGCGCTGCCGCCGCGCTGCCCGCGTAGTCCGCTTTGGCAATCGTCGAGGAAGCGACGGGGAGCGTGCCCGCGCAGTATGTGTCCGTCACTTCCAGCCGGATGGTCTTGCCAATATCCGCCGCGGTGAGCGTGTATCCGGTCGAACTTCCGCCGGAGGCAAGCAGCGTGCTGCCGCCGCCGGACTCGTTGCGGTACCAGGTAAATATCCAGAAATAGTCGTTGGCCTGCGTCGGACTCTGCACCGAGCCGGTCAACGTTTCCCCCGCCTTTGCGGTGCCGGCAATCACCGCCGTACCTTCAAAAGCGCCCGGGGTGCGGGTGTAATACACTTCAAGATCGCCCGTCAACGCATAGTTGGTCAGCGTCGCTTCTGCGGTCGATCCGCCTACCAGAACAGCCTGCTGTTGGGTAAAACCGGAATCCGCGGGCGCAGTAAACGTTAAAACGGTTTCCCGTTCCAGCGCCTGGCCGCTCGTCACCGCCGCGTCGGCAGCCGTGCGTACGCTCAGGTCTCCGTTTGCGGGCGTAAACACGACCGATACGGGGTCGGTCAGCGCGTCCGAAGCAACGGTTGTAAACGACGCGCTGGAAACGGCGCTGGCATTCCCCGCGCGATCGAGAAACGCGCCTTGCGCAATGGTAACGGTATACTGCGTCGCGTTGGCAAGCGTGAGCGCAGGCGAAAAATCGGTTAAGTCGAAAACTAGGTACCAAAGCCCGCTGGTCGAATTACCAACCAGCGACGCAGCGGTCACCGGGGCGGTATAATCTGTCGAACCGTCGTTTACGGTCACATTTTTGCCGGAAACCGCAGAAACGGATTCGTCAGCCGAGAGGATGATCTTTTGATTGGCGCCGATGGCCGCGTTGGTGGATCCGCTTGCGGGCGAATACAGCGAAACGTCCGGAGATGATGCGTCGTACTGCACCACGACGGCCTTGCGCTCGGAGATTGCTCCGTCGCTCGTTCCGCCAACGACGCGCAGGTAGTAATACACCGCGTTCGAGCCGGTGACGCAGTCCGTTTTGGTGGCCGTCGCTCCCCATGCGCCGCCGGGAGCGAGCGCGATTTCGTATCCCATGGGCGCCGTCAGCGTCACGCCGCCGACATAGATGCCGTTATCGCCCATATTGTCGGTCGAAACGGTTGCCACAGCATCCGTCAAATAACTATATACGCGGTAAGCCGCGCCGGAAACGAGCGCGAGCGTGTAGTTCTTTGCTAGAAACGCGCCGTTGTCGGCGGGAGCCAGCGTGCCAAGGGTGATATCGTAAACGCCCTCGGTCGAAGCCGTGCCCGCCGCCCCGCTCAGACTTCCGGAAAACGCCAGGGTCTGGCCGGACACCGCGCCGGAAGCCGTGTAGGTAAAGACAGGGTTGGCAAGCCCCGCCGTGCGGCTTGCGCTCACATCCGGCGTCACCGTCAGTGTCACTTTTGCAATCGTAAACGGAATGTCCGCGCTGCTGCCGATATAAGTACCGTTGGAAACGGAAACGACGAGCTTATAATCTCCCGCGTCGGTCGGCGGCGTTGCGGAAGAATACCCGCCGCCATCTATGCTGGAATAAGTGTAGACATAATCGCCGGAGGAAATGGTGACCGTTGTGTCGCCGTTCTTGGCAACCGGCGTACCGCTCGAAACGGCGGGCGAGCCGTCGTAGGTTTTTCCGGCAACGCTCACGCCGGTAATCGTGACGGTCGTCTCCCCGGCCGCAAGCGAAGCGGATGCGCCAAATATGAGCACGACCGCCGCAAACGCGGCCAGCAGCCTGACGAAGCGTCCTCTCGATGGTTTCATAAGCGCTCCTTTCCGTGGACAACGAAAGAAATTTTTATTCCCGCAGGGGTTCTCTTTTTATCTGGAACGACTGGTTGTTGCTTACAAAGCAACAACAGCTTATTCGTTCAAATCTATCTGATATCGGTTTCGGTAGTCTCAGTATGCCACAATCACTTAAAATCGATCTTGTTCCCGGTTTCGGTAGTCTCAGTATGCCACAATCACTTTTCCTTTGCAAACGGCTCACCCCTGCCTCTATAGCTAACACTCGGCAAAAACCGGTTTCGTTGCAGTTCGTTTGCAATTTTTTCAAACGCGCTCCATATAAAAAACCACGGCGCGCATCAAATGCAGCGCCGCGGCAGAATAACCGTATGTTTCCCGCTTGTCTTTTTACTGCTCGCTTGTGATTACGAGAAAACGCTTATACAGCGCGTCATACTCGCAGCCGCAGGAGCCGCATTCCTCATCCGCCTGCCGGACGGCTTCCACCAGTTCTTCCCGGCAGTCCGCACCGTCGAGATACTCCTTTGACGGTTGGGCGATTAGATCCCAGCCGGACTGCGCAAACCGTTTGACGATGCCTCTGAGTTCCACTTCCTCCATCGAAACCGCCTCCTCCGCTTGTTTGCGTGTGGCAGGTACGGCAGTTTTCGCTTCCGCATCTTTCTGTTCCGAATAGCGGATGGCGCCGCCGCCCTCGTCCCAAAGGCGCTCCATATTATAGTACTTGCGCTCTTCGGGGTAAAAGATGTGCACGAGGATATCCGAATAGTCCAGTACGATCCATTTCCCTTCCGAGTACCCCTCGCTCCGGCGCAGGGTCAAGCCCAGTGTCAGGGACTTTTCGTCCAGTTCGTCGCAAAGCGCTTTCACCTGAGAAACCGCGCGCCCGCTGCAGATGACGAACCAGTCCGCAATGATGGTTTTGTCCGCCACGTGAATGGCAATGATGTCCAGCGCTTTTTTGTTATACAGAATCTCGCAGATTCCTTCCACCCGCTGCTGAATGGCTTCGTTGATTTGCTTCTCGCCCAATGAATTCCCTCCGATAATACTTATCATTTTGAATTAACCCTTGTTTTACATCTGCGTGCCGATTCGCTTTTTGCCGTCTGTTGTGAAACAGCGCTCAATTACTCCGCAATTTTCTTTTCGTAGTAGGCCAGCGCCCGCGCGCTTGCCGGATGCACCGCCCAGCCTTTTTGCGCAATCAGGCGGGAAACCCGCTGCAGCGCATACCGCATGAACGCATCCACGCCGTCGTTTACGCGCCTTCGGTATTCCTCCACGCTGAAAAACGTCCGCGTCGGCTCAATCAAGTCCGCAGCGTACACCAGCGCGTCGAAATCGCTCATACCCGCGTCGCCCGTCGTATGCAGGCGGATCGCGCGGAGAATCGTATCGTCCGAAATGCCGTAGTCCGTCCTTGCCAGCACTGCGCCCGCGAATGCGTGGTAAACGGGATACACGCCCGAATCGTCGCCGGAGAGCACCTCCTGCGTCACGGGATCCAGGCACTTGGCGCAGTCGTGCAACAGCGAAGCCACGCGCGCCTTTTTTGCGTCCTGTTTCCATATCTGCGAAAGGCAGGCCGCCGCCCGCATCGTTCCGCAAACATGCCGGTACCGCTTTTGGCTGAGCGCCGAACGAAGCTTCTGCTGCAGGGCGCGAACTTCCTCCGGAAAATACACGCCGCTTTCATAGCAGGCCTGCTCCACCGCGTCCGGCAAAAGTCCCGTGGTGTCCAGCCCTTCTTCGAGGCGGTCGCGGATCTCCGTGGAGGAAATCCTGTCCGCCTTGCCGCCGAGCAGAACAATTTTTGCGCCGTACTGCGCCGTGAGCGCGCTTGCCGTTTCTGCGTCGTTTTCACACAGGCCGATGCGCGGCACGCACAGCACGGAAGCGATTTTGAGCACTTCTTCCGGCTTGTGCCAGTTGGGCAGATCGCCCAGCGTATCGCTGCCAAGCACCAGAAAAAGCTCCGCGCCGGGGTAGCGTTTTTGCAGTTCCAGTAAGGTATCGAGCGTGTAGCTCTTGCCGCCGCGCTGAATTTCCAGATCGCTGGGTTCCACGCGCGCTTCGTTTTCCGCCGCCAGCCGAACCAGCTCCAGCCTTACTTCGGCGGGTACTTCCCCTTCCACGCGCTTATGCGGCGGGTCGGCCGCAACCATGAGCAGCACCAGATCCAGCGCCGCTTCGTCCCGGGATATTTGCGCCATTTGAATGTGCGCGCTGTGAACGGGGTTGAACGTTCCCCCCAGGATTCCGATGCGCATGAAACGACCGCTCCCTTGCTTACTGTATTCAGCATACCATGTTTTGACCCGGCTTGCCAGTAGGATTCGCCAAAGCCCGCCGGAAAGGCGCATTCCAGCGCCGCCGCAATTGACAAACCCTACGGCGAATGCGAAAATAATATCAGTAAAAAAGTGGTTTTGCACGAACATCAACCAACGCTTCGGGCAGGCCAGTCAATAAAAGCGGGGTGTGAAGATGATGGAATACCGTAAACTGCAAAACGGCAGCGATATCCGCGGAGTCGCGATGGAAGGAATCGAAGGCCAGCCGGTCAGCTTGACCGAGGAAGCGGTGGAAAACATCGCCAAGGCGTTTGTGCTCTATCTGCAGGAAAAGTTCAATAAAAGCGAGCTCAGGCTCTCCATCGGCCGGGACTCGCGCCTTTCCGGCGAGCGGCTGCTTTCTTCCGCGGCAAAGGGCATCCTCGAAATGGGCGCAGATCTTGCGGACTTTGGGCTCGCCAGCACGCCGAGCATGTTCATGAGCACCGTGACAAAGGGGTACGAATACGACGGCGCGATCATGCTCACCGCCAGCCACCTGCCCTGGAACCGCAACGGCATCAAGTTCTTTACGCGCGACGGCGGGCTGGAAAAGAGCGAAATCTCCTCCATCCTTGCACGTGCGCAGGAAAACGCGTTTATCCCCACCGCCGAGCGCGGCAAGCTCACGAAGGTCGACTTCCTCTCCGTCTACGCCGCCGGGCTTGTGGAAACGATTCGCTCCAGCGTAAACGCCGCGGATTACGAGCATCCGCTCAAGGGGTTCCATATCGTCGTCGATACCGGCAACGGCGCGGGCGGGTTCTTTGCCAGCCGTGTGCTCCAGCCGCTCGGCGCGGATACGACCGGCAGCCAGTTTTTGGAGCCGGACGGGCATTTCCCGAACCATGCGCCCAATCCCGAGGACGAAACCGCCATGGAGGCCGTGACCAAGTGCGTTCTGGACAACAAGGCGGACATGGGCGTGATCTTTGATACGGACGTGGACCGCGCGGGTGCGGTTGCCGCCGACGGCAAGGAGATCAACCGCAACCGCCTGATTGCGCTGATCGCCGCCGTACTGCTCGAAGAGCATCCCGGCACGACCATCGTGACCGACTCCATCACCTCCAGCGGGCTGGCCGCGTTTATCGCGGCGCAGGGCGGCGTGCATCACCGCTTCAAGCGCGGGTATAAAAACGTCATCGACGAAGCCATCCGCATCAATAACAGCGGCCGCGATTGCCAGCTCGCCATCGAAACCAGCGGCCACGGCGCGCTCAAGGAAAACTACTTCCTCGACGACGGCGCGTTTTTGATCACGAAGCTGGTCATCAAGATGGCGCAGCTCAAAAAGGAAGGCCGCACGCTGTTTTCGCTGATCGATTCGCTTGCCGAACCCGCCGAGAGCACGGAAGTGCGCATGAACCTCTCCTGCGCGGACTGTCAGGCATACGGAAACGGTATCCTGCGCGACCTCGGCGAGTACGCCGTTTCGCAGGGCTGGGACGTGGCAAAGGAGAATTACGAAGGCCTCCGCGTCTCGTTTGGCATGGGAGAAGGCGACGGATGGTTCCTGCTTCGCATGTCGCTGCACGATCCGCTCATGCCGCTGAATATCGAGAGCAACTCCACCGGCGGTGTGCACGCCATTGCGCAGAAGCTCTACGCGTTCCTCTCGCCCTACGACAAATTGGACACGAGCGCGCTGAAGAACGTGTAACCGTAACAAACGCAAAACGCTTCCGTTTTTCAAAACGGAAGCGTTTTTTGTTTGCGCGTCAAGTATTATTCGCCCTCCAGCGTGATCATTTCCTCGCAGTACGGCGCATAGGGACGCAGTAACTCATAATTGCGCGAGAAAGTCAGCCTCGGGTCAATCAGTTTCACCAGCGCGTCCGTCGCCTGTTCGTTGAGGCGCTTGCAGACCAGCCGCGTGTCGAGACCGAGTCTGCGGCAGGCCTCCAGCGTCGGGCAAAAGTTTTGGGAGTGGAAGACGATTCGCTTTTCCGTCCGCTCGACGACGGGTGCTTCCGTAGGCGTGATGCCGAACCGCGCCAGCAGCAGGCGATATCCCGCTTCCAGCGGGTCGCCGAAGAGAAAATCGAAACTTTCACGGTTTTCAGTAAACCATGCGGTTCTTCTCTGGACGGAATCCTCGTTCAGCGCGTCGAGCGCCGCTTCGTCCGCGCCTTGCAGACGTTCGATCTCCCGCTGAATCAATTTCTCTTGTTCTTCCGTAAACATTGCTTTGCCGCCCCCTTTCTAAAAATCATTGGAGCATACCACCGTTCCAAATAAAAAGCAATCCCCCGTTTTCGGAAGATTGCTCGGGGTTTCGCCGTTATTTCACGACCGTTCCGTTCTTGACTACGATCCCCGCCTGATTGCTCCCCATCCGGTAGCAGAGCAGTTCCATGCCGTCCGCGTCCCAGAGGACGAGGTCGGCCTGCTTGCCGGGTTCAATCGTGCCGTGCGTCCGGCCAAGTCCGATCGCGCAGGCGGCGTTGAGCGTCAGCGCGGTCAAAATCTCCTCTGGTGTCATGCGGTACATCAGATAAGCGAGGTTCGCGCAGAGCTGGAGGTTGAGCGAAGGACACGAGCCGGGGTTAAAGTCCGAAGCAACCGCCACCGCAACGTCCCGCTCGATCATCGCCCGCGCCCGCGCGAAAGGCTTATCGAGGTAGAGGGACGTTTCCGGCAGCAGGCAGGCCGTGACGCTGCTTTTTGCCAGCGCGGAGATACCCGCGTCGGAGGTGGCGATCAGGTGCTCCGCAGACACCGCGCCGAGTTCCCCCGCGAGTTCCGCCCCGCCGAGGGAGTCGATCTCATCGGCATGGATTTTCAGCCCCAGGCCGAGAGATTTAGCCGTTTCGAGCACGCGGCGGCTCTGCCGAACCGAAAACACGCCCGTTTCGCAGAACACGTCGCAGAATCGCGCAAGCTGTTCCTTTGCCACGCGCGGCAGAACGGTCTTGCAGACAAACTCCACATACGCTTCCGCGTTCCCCGCAAACTCCGGCGGGACTGCGTGCGCGCCCATATAGGTTGGCACAACGTCAAACCCCGCTTCGCGTTTCAGCCGCGCCAGAACGCGGAGCTGTTTGAGTTCGTTCTCCAAGTCCAGCCCGTAACCGCTCTTGGCTTCGGTCGCCGTTACGCCAAGCGCAAGCTGTTCGCGCGCAAACTCCTTCGCGCGTTCATACAGCGCGTCCTCGCTCAGCGCGCGCGTTTGGCGCACGGTGTCGAGGATGCCGCCGCCGGACTGGAGAATCTCCAGATAGCTTGCGCCTTTCAGTTTGAGCGGGATTTCGTGCTGCCGCCAGCCGCCGAACACGAGGTGCGTATGCGCGTCCACCCAGCCGGGCGTGCAGAAGCGGCCCTCCGCGTCCAACTCCTCCGTGTCCTTTGGACAGGGTGGAACCGCGCCGTTTTCCGTCACCGCGCGGATAACGCCGCCGTCGAGCAGGACGCTGGCGTTTTTATACTTTCGGTTTTCGCCCTGCGCATGCCCTCTTTGGCTCGTTGCGCCGAGCGGCGTTTGCAATAGCCCGATGTTTTTGATCAGCAGCACGGCCTGCCCTCCCTTATGGATAACACTTTACAGCCGGTATTCCAGCACCTGTTTTTCGGCTTCGAAATTCTCGATACCGAGGTAATACTCCGCGCTGTCGATCAGCGCGCGCATGGGCAGCAATCCCACGACCTCCGTGCCAATCACGCTTACCCCGTAGCGCGCCGCTTCAAAGCGGACGAACTCCAGCACACGATAGAGCGGAGTTGCGCAATAGTTCGTCATGTTGATCGAAACCTGCGCGACGTTGCGCTCTTTGAGCAGCACGCCGATGGCCTTGACGCAGCTCAGTCCCCCGCCGGAAAAGCGCACGACGCGGGCGATTTTGTCCGCAACCGACACATCCGACGTGGAAAGGTTGATGTTGAACGCAATCAGCGGCGCGCGCGCGCCAACCGCGACGACCCCCGCCGTCGGGTGCACGGTGCGACCGCCGAAGTCGGGTTCCCATTCCGGCTGGAGCACCTTTTCCGCCATGCCCTCGAACTGGCCTTTGCGGATGCTCGCGAGGTTTTCTCGGTGCGGCGCGGAAGCGGACGCTTCGTAGAGGAACACGGGGATCCCCGCTTCCTTCCAGATGCGTTCCGCCGCGCGTTTGGATAACGCTACGCACTCGCTCATGGTAACGTCCCGAATGGGGATAAAGGGGATCACGTCCACCGCGCCCATGCGGGGATGTTCGCCCTTGTGTTTCGTTAAGTCGATGTGTTCTGCCGCGAATTTGGCGAGCTTGACCGCCGCTTCCTCCACGCCCGCCGCGTCGCCGACAAACGTGATAACCGAGCGGTTGTGGCTCGTATCGCTGGAAGTGTCCAGCAGCGTGACACCCGGCGTGGAGCGGATAACGTTCGCGGCCTCGGCAACCAGCGCGGGGTCGGCAGAACTGATGTTGGGTACGCACTCAATGATCTGTGCCATGGGATTCCTCTCTTTTCTTCTCTTCTCTCTTTAAAAAGAGAGAAGCAGAGAAAGTTTCTCTTGGCTTACTTTCTCTTTTCAAAGAGAAAGTAAGTCGTTTAAGAGTTCTTCACTCGCTAAGTGTGGCAGCGTGATATGCGCCTTGCCCGCTTCCCGCTCATTATACCGCGCGGCGGTCTCGAGCGCATGCTCGTTTCCCGCCCAGCCGCGCCGGGCGACGCCGCCCATCACGTCCCAGGAGATCGCGCTTTCGATGATTTCGTCCACACGCGCGCTGCCGTCCAGCAAGAGCCCGAACCCGCCGTTAATCGCCTTGCCGATGCCCACGCCGCCGCCGTTATGGAGCGCGCAGAGCGTCATGCCGCGCGCGGCATTGCCCGCAAAGCACTGAGTCGCCATATCCGCCATCACATTGCTGCCGTCGCGGATGTTCGCGGTTTCGCGAAACGGCGAATCCGTGCCGGAAACGTCATGATGGTCGCGCCCCAGCATCACGGAGCCGATTTCACCTTGCCGCACCAGTTCGTTGAAGCGCAGGGCAATCCGCCGCCGCCCTTCTTCGTCCTGATACAAAATCCGCGCTTCGGTGCCGACCACGAGCTTATTTTGCTCCGCGTCCCGAATCCAAACATAGTTGTCGCGGTCCTGCCAGCAGCGGTCGGGGTCGATGCAGTCCATCGCCGCGCGGTCGGTCTTGACCAAATCCTCATGCTTTCCGCTCAGGCAAACCCAGCGGAACGGGCCGTAGCCGTAGTCAAACAGCAGCGGCCCCATGATATCCTCCACATAGGAGGGAAACACAAACCCGTCCTTCGTGTCCAAACCGTTCTTGGCAATCCAGGTCTCGCCCGCGTCGAATACCGCCTTGAGAAACGAGTTGCCGTAGTCGAAAAAGCGAGTGCCTCGCTCAGTCAGCGCGCGAATGGCCGCGATGTGGCGTTGGAGCGACGCGTCCACGAGCCGGTGGAATATTTCGCGGTCGCGGTGCAGCAACTCCGTCCGCTCGGCAAACGTCAGCCCCACGGGGCAGTACCCGCCGTTGTAGGCATTGTGGCAGGAGGTCTGGTCGCTGAGCAGGTCGATCGGAAACTCCCGTTCGATCGCGGCTTCCAGAAGATCGACAATGTTGCCGTGATAGGCAATGGAAATGCTTTCGCCCCGCTGCCGGTACGCGTTGGCGAGGGTAAACACCTCGTCCAGATCGGAGGAAACGGCGTTGACCCAGCCCTGATCAAGCCGGGTCTGGATGCGGGAGCGGTCGACTTCCGCAAATACGCCCACCGCACGGGCGATATTCGCGGCCTTGGGCTGCGCGCCGCTCATGCCGCCGAGGCCGGAGCTGACGAATACCTTGCCCGCAAGATCCCCGTCCGCAGGCACGCCGAGATACTTTCTGCCCACGCCGAGAATCGTGTTGAACGTGCCGTGGACAATTCCCTGCGGGCCGATGTACATCCAGCCGCCAGCGGTCATCTGCCCGTAGTTGGCAACGCCCATCTGCTCGGCAATCTCCCAGTCATCCAAATTATCAAACATGCCGACCATCAGCGCGTTGGTCAATATCACGCGCGGAGCATCCGGCTTACTCGGAAACAGCCCCAGCGGATGGCCGGATTCGAGCACCAGCGTCTGCTCGTCGGTCAGCTCTTCGAGATACCGCTTGATGAGCCGGTACTGCAGCCAGTTCTGGCAGGGCTGGCCGGTTTCGCCGTAGGTGACGAGCTCATAGGGATAGAGCGCAACCTGAAAGTCCAGGTTGTTATCAATCATCACCTGAAAGGCTTTGCCCGCAAGGCACTTGCCTTTGTATTCGTCGATGGGTTTGCCGTAGATGCGCCCCTGCGGGCGATAGCGGTAGGCGTAGATACGCCCGCGTGTTTTCAACTCATCCAAAAACTCCTGCGCGAGCGTCTCATGCAGGCATTCCGGCACATACCGGAGCGCGTTTTTGAGCGCCTGCCGCGTCTGCGCGGGGGTCATTCGGTAACCGCGATCCGGCGCGCGCCGCATGCCCGGCTCGAACGCGGGCATTTCCGGCAGTTCGCTAGAAAGCGATATCTCGTTTTTTCGCGCATTGTCTCCGCTGGCCATATCCATTCGCCTCCGTTAATTCAGCGTGCCGCAGACCGATTCGGCGGCGGCAACGACCTTGCCCGAACACACGATCCGTTCGCACTTGGCAATCTGCTCATACATCACCACATCATGTTCAATATACGGCACTTCGTTGCGGAGCGCGTCGTAAACCGCGCGGGTGGCGGGCGCGAGCCGTTTTTCACCGATCATGGAGAGCGCCTGCCCCGCCGCGAAGAGCTCAATGGCGAGCACGCGTTCGGCGTTATGCAGAATCTCCGCCGCTTTCCTTGCGGCGATCGTGCCCATGCTCACATGATCCTCCTGATTGGCGGAGGAAGGGATGGAATCCACGCTGGCGGGATGCGCCAAGATTTTGTTTTCGGAAACCAGCGCCGCCGCCGCGTACTGGGCGATCATAAATCCGGAATTCAGTCCCCCGTTCGGGGCTAAAAACGCGGGAAGCTTATTATTGAGGTAGGGATTCACCAGCCGTTCGGTGCGCCGCTCGGAAACATCCGCCAGTTCCGCGAGCGCGATGGCGAGAAAATCGAACGCCAGCGCCATGGGCTGACCGTGGAAGTTGCCGCCGGAAAGGATATCGTTTTCGTCCGGAAAGATCAGGGGATTGTCGGTGACCGAATTGATCTCGCGCGTCACCGCGTCCCGCACGTAAAAAATCGCGTCCCGGCTCGCGCCGTGAATCTGCGGAATACAGCGGACGGAATACGCGTCCTGCACCTTGCCCTCCACCACTTCACCGGAGAGCGCGCTGCCAGAGAGCAGCTTTCGCAAATTCTCCGCGGAGGCGATTTGCCCCGGATGCGCGCGCAGGCGGTGCACCCGCTCGTCAAACGCGCCGGTGATGCAGGTTTGCGCTTCGCAGGTCAGCGCGGAGACGATATCGGCCGTTTTCATCAGTTGCAGCGCGTCGGTAACGGCCAGCGCGCCGATGGCGGTCATGATCTGCGTGCCGTTGACCAGCGCCAGACCCTCTTTTGCCGCAAGCCGGACGGGTTCCAGCCCCGCGCGGCGCAGCGCTTCCGCGCCGGAAAGTGTTTCGCCCTTGTATTCCGCCAGCCCTGCGCCGATCATCGGCAGCACCATATGCGCCAGCGGGACGAGATCCCCGCTCGCGCCCAAACTTCCTTTTTCGGGAATGATCGGATGCACGCCAAGGTTCAGCATGGCCAGCAGCGTCTCCATGGTGGAAAGCCGGATGCCGGAATACCCGCCGGAAAGCGCGTTGAGCCGCAGCAGCATCGCCGCGCGCACCGCGTCCGTCGGCAGCGGATCGCCCGTACCGCAGGCGTGGCTCACGATGAGGTTTCGCTGGAGCTGCTCGGTGTCCGCATCTGCAATGCGCTTTTCGGCAAACTTGCCAAAGCCTGTGGTCACGCCGTAGACCACCGCGCCGGACTTGCGCTTTGCTTCCACAACCGCGCGGGAACGGGCGATTGCCGTCTTTGCGGAATCCGAAATACACACGGGTTCGAACGCGCGCGCCACGCGCAAGACTTGCTCCAGCGTCAGGCCGGTGCCGTTGAGTTCTATCATCTGTTTTCGCCGCTCCCGAATTAAAATCGATTGGAAAAATCACAGGAAACAACTTGAGTCTAATCCGAGCGCGGCGCGCCGTCAAGAGAAGCAGCGGAATATAAAATTGTAAAAAAGAGCCCGATTTAGGGCTTTTTTCGGGTGCCGCGACAGCGCGTTAAAGCAAAACGAGCGGCAAAACAAGTGTGTAACATAGTCACTGTGGTTCTGCTGGGCGTGCGGTATGATGAAACAAACAAAAGCAAAGGAGCGATCACAATGTCGGTCACGACCATTACGAAAGATAATTTCGATCAGGAAATCCTCAAGGAAAGCAAAACAGTACTCATTGATTTTTGGGCAAGCTGGTGCGGACCTTGCCGCATGGTATCTCCCATCATCGACGAAATCGCCACGGAGCGTGCGGACCTGAAGGTCGGCAAAGTGAACGTGGACGAACAGCCCGAACTGGCGGCGCGCTTTGGGGTGATGAGCATCCCCACTCTCGTTGTCATGAAGGACGGAAAAGTCGTCAACCAAACGGCCGGCGCGCGTCCCAAGCCTCAGATTCTTTCCCTGATCCCGTAAAGAAAAGCGAGACGGAAAGCGCCGCCCGGCTGTACCCGGACGGTGTTTTCTGTTTTGGGGATGGGTTCTCTTGGGGCTCTGCCCCAAACCCCGCGAAAAAAACAGGGATTCCAAAGGGACGGTCAGTCCCTTTGGCAGGAACCCTTTAAAAAGGAAAAAAGAAGCGCTCCGGCAGCTGCCGGAGCGTTCTGTTGCTTTGTCGGTTTGTTGTTCAGATCGCTGTGAACGCGTCCTTATCCAACCCGCAGACCGGGCAAACCCAATCTTCCGGCAGGTCTTCGAAAGCGGTTCCCGGTGCGATGCCGTTGTCGGGGTCGCCGATTTCTGGATCGTATACGTAGCCGCAAACGCATTCATACTTCATGTAGTCATCCTCCTAAAAATCCTGTCCTTACGTGCTCAAAAACCCATCTTCGTTTGTAAAAGAGGCGCAAATTCCGCACTGTTGCGCGTATTCGCGTCGTCTTTTATTCAATATAGCAAATCCAACCGGCAATTACAAGCGGTTTTACCTTTTCATACCGGAACGCATCTTTCACATTAAAACAAATCCCGGCGGCCGGAGCATGAAGAGAGGTGCAAAACGAGCGGCTTTGCAGCCGCCCGTTCTGATGCATCGATTGGTTTTAATCGCTTATTTGCCGATATCGCGGTACACATCTTCAAAGTAGGTCGCGATGCTGGTGTCATTTTCCCAGCCTTCGAGCGTCTCGTTCCAAAGGGTATCCGACTTGGAAGCGATCAGCGCGGCCATGATGGCGTCATGCACGTCGGCAAGCGTTTTATCGCCGGAGGGCTCGTCGCCAACAAGCTGGAGGATGTAGAACATGTCGTCAATCTGGATGACCGGCGAATATTCGCCTGCCTTGAGCAGGCCAACGGCTGCCGTCAGCTTTGCGTCCCAGGTGGTGTCTTCACCGGCCAGGTACATCAAAAGCCCGGTATCCACAAAGGAAGGCGTGCTGGTATAAATCGTGTCTTCGCCGTAATCGGCCATCACATCGGTAAAGGACGTGCCGGATTCCAGCGCGGCATAGGCTTCTTCCGCTTTGGTGCGCGCATCCTTGATGTATTCTTCATACAGCGCGTCGGCCTGGGCTTTCTTTTCGACGTATTCCGTCAGAATGTCGGTGTAGCCTTCGATTTCGGAAGCGGCGACATCGAGGGAAGTGGTCGCGGGGTCTGCGCCCTGCGCGGTGTACTTGGCTGCAAGCGCATCCAGCGCGGCTGCGCCGTACTGGGCGGCAAGCGTATCCAGATCGGTCTGCAGCGTTGTGTAATCATCCGAAAGTTCGGCTGTCGGCGTAATGGAGATCGAACGCACGCGCACATAGCCTGCGGGCGCATAGAGTACCGGATCGCCGTCGCCGCTCTGGGCAGATTCTGCCGCAGAGAGGTAATCCGTCGGGGTGGTGTCGTAGCTTTCTTTCTGAGAAGCGAGGTTTTCGTCGTAATAGGCCTGCACTTCGTCTTCGGTCGCGGTAACGCCTTCGGTTACCTTTTCCTCCAGCGCGGTTTTAAGCGCGTCGTTGGTGTACTGCTCAACGAGGTAGGCGCGGAAGCCGTCAACATCCATTTCCATGCCTGCGGAATCGAGCTGTTCTTGGAAGATTTCGAGCGTGCGCGCATCGACGTCGGTTGCGCCTTCGTCCTCGGCCTGGGATTGGAAGGACTCCATGTAATACTGCATCTCTTCCTCAACCTGGGACTCGACTTCGGCTTTCTGTTCGTCGGTCAGCGTAACGCCCATCAGATCCGCTTCGTAAAGCTGAATCTTGTCGGACACCAGCGTTGAAATCACGCTGTCCTGCATGGACTCAATTTCGGACTCCTCGGTGGGCGCGGTCATGCCGTAATAGGAGTACATCTCCACCATATAGTCGTATTGATCGACGATGTCGCCCTTGGTGATCGTGTATTTATCGCCGATCTTAACGGCGACTTCGGCGAGTTCTTCGTCCGAATAGCTGGTGCTCGTCTCGGCGGTCGCGTCCGAATCCGTCGCCGTATCGGTCGTGTCGTCCTTGAGCGCACAGCCCGTGACGGACAGCATCAGCGTGGCAGCCAGCAGGGCAGCCAGCATCTGCTTCCATTTGAAATTCTTCATGTTTGATTTCTCCCTTTTTTATATTCCGCGCCCGGCGCGTAAAAACCAGTAAAAGTCACTTGTCATTATATGCCCGTGTCGGCGTCAACGCAATGAACAATTGTGTAAAGGAATTGTGGCAGTTTGCCGGTAATCGCCGCCGCATCGGCGTTTTTCTGCCGTATTTCAATCGTTGGCGGCATGCTTGCCAGCAACCGCGCCCCTTCCATATTGGAAACGGCGGCAATCAGCCGCCCGCCGTCGATGGGCGCAAACTCGGCAAACTTGAGCCTTGCCTCGCCGTCGCGGACGGTGACGCTCTCCAGATACGCCCGCTGGGCATACGCTTTGACCAGCGAAATCCGCATGAGGTTGGTCACGCTCTCCGGCGGTTCTCCGTAGCGGTCGATGAACTCTTCGGTAACGTCCATCATCGTATCCGCGCCGTCGATATCCGCAATTCTGCGGTAGGCTTTCAGGCGCATGAGCTCGCTGGGCACATAATCGTGCGGAATATGCGCGTCGATGGGGATATCCACGCTGGTCTCGGTCACCGGGTCGAGCGCGCGCCCCTGCTGCTCGTCCACCGCGCGGCGCACGAGCTTGACATAGTATTCGTATCCAACGTCCGAAATGTTTCCGTGCTGCTCCGCGCCGAGCAGCGAGCCCGCGCCGCGGATTTCGAGATCCCGCATGGCGAGCTGGAAGCCCGCGCCAAACTGCGTGAATTCCCGTATCGCCATGAGGCGCTTGGCGGCTTTTTCGTTCATGACCCGCCCGATCTGGACGGTAAAGTACGCGTACCCGATCCGGCTGGAGCGCCCCACGCGTCCGCGAAGCTGATAGAGCTGAGCCAGCCCCATCTTATCCGCTTCGATGACAATCAGGGTGTTGACGTTTGGAATGTCCAGCCCGCTTTCGATGATCGTCGAGCAGAGCAGCACGTCCGAACGGTGCTCCAAAAACTCCAGCATGGCCGCTTCCAACTGCGTTTCCGCCATCTGCCCGTGGGCAACGGTAATCCGCACGTCCGGCAGCATCTGTTCGATTTTATGCGCCATGGTCTCCATATGCTGTACGCGGTTGTAGACGATATACACCTGGCCTTTTCGCGCCAGTTCCCGGCTCGCCGCGTCCTTGAGGAGCGCGTCCGTAT
Organism: Clostridiaceae bacterium; assembly: GCA_039683415.1. Classification (GTDB taxonomy): domain Bacteria; phylum Bacillota; class Clostridia; order Christensenellales; family CAG-138; genus UBA7703. The sequence continues at coordinate 42,399 of JBDKRL010000001.1, read as the reverse complement.
ATTCCAATACGTACGTCTGCACCGGGTAGCGCGCTTCCGGCGGGGTTTCGATGACGCTGATATCGCGGATGCCCGTCATGGACATATTCAGCGTCCGCGGGATCGGGGTCGCGGTCAGGGTGAGCACATCCACTGTTTTCTTGATCGCCTTGATCTGCTCTTTGTGGTTCACGCCAAAGCGGTGCTCTTCGTCGATGATCAGCAACCCCAGCGAGCGGTACTTGACGTCCTTGGCCAGCAGCGCGTGGGTGCCTACGATGACGTCGATCTTTCCCTCGGCGAGCGCATGTTTAATCGCCTCGCGCTCCTTGGCGGTTTGAAAGCGCGAAAGGCACGCAACTTTGATCGGGAACTCCGCAAAGCGCGAACACATGGTGTTGTAGTGCTGCTGGGCGAGAATCGTCGTCGGCACGAGGATGGCCGCCTGCTTTCCGTCCTGCACGCACTTAAAGCACGCCCGCAGCGCCACTTCCGTTTTGCCGTAGCCGACGTCCCCGCAGAGCAGGCGGTCCATCGGGCGCGGATGTTCCATATCCGCCTTGATCTCTTCAATGCTCTGTTTCTGGTCGGGCGTGAGTTCATAGGGAAAACGCTCCTCAAACGTCCGCTGCCACGCGGTATCTTTGGAGAACGCAAACCCTTTCGCGCTCGCGCGCTCGGCGTAGAGAGCCGCGAGATCGACAGCGAGTTTTTTGGCGGCGCTTTTCGCGCGGTTCACGCGGTTGGTCCACTCCGCCCCGCCGAGTTTGCTGAGCGGAGGCGCGTTGTCCTCGTCCCCGCCGCCGACATATTTTTGGACGCGGTCGAGCTGATCGGTCGGAATATACAGCCGGTCGCCCCCGCGATATTCGATTAAGAGATAATCGCGCGTGTTGCCCTGCACGCTTAGCGCTTCCACCTTGATAAAGCGGCCGACGCCGTGCGCCTCGTGGACGATGTAGTCCCCGACGCTGAGTTCGGAGAACGAAAGGTGCTTTTTGCCCCGCGCGCGTTTGATTGCGCGCTCCGTTCTGCCGCTGACCTCGTATTCCGAGAGCACGTTGAGCTTGAGCGAAGGGTAGGAAAAGCCGCGGCTCTGCTGGCCGGGCACGATCAGCGTTTTGCCAAACGGTATGTCGGCAGGCAGGCTGCCCATGATGCGCGCTTCCGCGCCGTATTCTTCCAGATGGCTGCGAATCTCTTCCGACTGCTCGCCGGCGTAGATCACCGTGCGCTCGCCCGCTTTGTTGAGCCGCGCGATTTCGCGTCCCAGCTCGTCGAACGCGCCCATATACTGGGGCGCTCCGCGCGATTCGAGGGTGACGATCTCCCTTGGCGAAAACTGCGGGTGCGTGCGCGAAAGCGCGTATAAAAGCGCCGTCCTGCCGGTATTCAGGCAGTCGAGCGTTTCGTTTGCGCCGCGCTCCAGCGCGCCCTGCTCGGGTACGCCTTCCTTGCGTTCTAACATGGCCTGCACGGTTTCGCCAAAGCGGAGCTGTTCGGTGCGCAGCGCTTCGTCGATGAGCAGCGCTTCGTCCAGCACGATCAACGCATCGCCTGCCAGATAGTCGAGCACCGTTTCGCAGTGCTCGTATAACAGCGGCAAGAGCACGTCCCCGCCGACGCTGGCAAATCCATCCTCCCAGGCCTGCTCCTGATCGCTGAGCCCCGTGCGCCCGGCGATTTTTTTGAGCGCGCGCGCGGTTCGTTCCTTCGGCTGGGGCGTTTCCAGCGCGGGGCGGATCAAAACGCTTTTGACCTGCTCGACGCTGCGCTGGGAAACCGGGTCGAACGAGCGCATCTGGTCGATCTCGTCGCCAAAGAATTCGATGCGGACGGGGTATTCCTCCCCCGGTGCGTAGACGTCCACAATGTCCCCGCGGGAAGCGATCTGTCCCGCGCCTTCCACGAGTTCCACGCGCTCGTAGCCCGCGGTCACAAGCCGTTCGGTCAGCGTGCGCGGTTCGAGCGTATCCCCAACCGAAAGGCGGAAGATGCTCTGGCGAAACGCTTCCTTTGGCGGAAGCACCTGCAGAAGCGCCGCAGCGCTGGCCGAAACGACGCAGTTATCCCCGCCAATCAACGCCGAAAGCGCGGAAATGCGGGCTCCGCGCTGTTCGCCGGACGCGGCATGGACATACACCAAGGGCGTTTCGCGCGGCAAAAACAGCTCGGCGCGCTGCCCAAAAAGGCGAACGCTCTCGCAGAGCTGGGTCGCGGCGGTATCGGTCGCGGTCACATAGAGGATCTGCCGCGTTCTGGCGAGCGCGGAGACGAGGTGCGCCTTTGCGTTTGCGGCAACGCCAAACGCCGCAACCGGGCCTTTACCCCCCTCCAGCGCACTTGCCATGCGCCGGTAGTCTGTTGCGGAATCCAGAATATCCAGTATAGGATTCGTATGCGGTTGTTGTGTCAAACTACCCCCTCGTTATCATCCAGGCAACGCGTTTGCCGAAAAAATCGCTTTGTTTTAGTCCCGCGCGGCGGGCGAAATGCCGATGTGCTTTTTATTATACTGCGCCTGCGCTTCCGGCAGTTTCCCTTCCAGAATCAGCCGCACCGCATCGGTAGCGTCGTGAAACGCGGTAGCCAGTTCGAGCTGTTCGTCCTTGCCGGGTTTGCCGAGCACATAGTCTTTCAGGTCGCCATCACTGTTGCTGCCCACACCAATGCGCACGCGCGGAAAGTTCTCGCTGTTTACGCTGGCGACGATGGAGCGCATGCCGTTATGCGTACCCGCGCTGCCCTTTTCGCGGATGCGGAGCGCGCCGACCGGAAGGTCGATATCGTCATAAAGCACGATGAGGTTCTCCACTGGGCACTTGAAAAAGTGCAGTATGCTCTGTACGCAGTCACCGGAGAGGTTCATATAGGTCGTGGGTTTGACCAGCACCAGCCGTTCGCCCCTGTACAAGCCTTCGCCATACATGCCCGAAAAGCCCCGCTTGGTGACGTTGAAGTGCAGCGTGTCCGCCAGCACGTCCAGCGCCTGAAAGCCCGCGTTGTGGCGCGAGCGCTTGTAGAGCAGACCGGGGTTGCCCAACCCGACGACGACGTGCATGAAAAAAACGTTCCTCTCGAACAAATCCAACCTATCTTAGCACGATTCCGCGCGCTTGACAACAAGCCAAAGCGCGTGATATGCTCATAAAACACTATCGGCATACGCGGCAGGAACCGTCCCACCGCAAAGCCGGTATGGAACCATATGAGCTACGACGGAAAGAGTAAGCCGTACGCGCGCCTGAAAAGAGAGCCGGGAAAAGGTGAAAGCCCGGCGGCGCAGTTTGGCCGAACATGGCTCCCGAGCTCCTCGCGGTGAACGCTCCATTTGCCTGAACCGCAGCGGAACCCGACCGATACAGCGGGAACTTATGCCCCCGTAACCTTGGGGAAGTAAGGTGGTTACCCGGCCGCGTTTTTCGCGCCGTCCTTACGAGTGGGCGGCGCGTTTTTATTTTGCTCGAACTGTATGGAGGAGAGTATTATGGAAGAGAAAAAGACGTTTTACATCACAACCCCGATTTATTACCCGAGCGCGAACCTGCACATCGGCCACGCTTACTGCACCGTGGCGACCGACGCCATCGCTCGCTACAAGCGCCAGCGCGGTTACGACGTGTTCTTTCTGACCGGTTCGGACGAGCACGGCCAGAAAATTGAGCGCAAGGCCAAGGCGGAAGGCGTGACCCCGCAGCAGTATGTGGATCATATTGTCGACGGGTTCAAGAGCCTTTGGAGCTTGCTGGATATCTCCTACGACAAGTTCATCCGCACCACCGACGATTACCACGTTAAAGCCGTGCAGAAGATGTTCAAAAAGCTCTATGAACAGGGCGACATCTATAAATCGAAGTACACCGGCCGCTACTGCACCCCCTGCGAGAGCTTCTGGCTCGACCGTCAGGTGGAGGATGCGGGCGGCGTCTGCCCGGACTGCGGCGGCCCCGTGGAACTCGTCGAGGAGGAAAGCTACTTCTTCCGTCTCTCGAAATACGCCGACCGGTTGATTCAGTACATCAAGGACAACCCCACGTTCATCCAGCCCGTGAGCCGCACCAACGAGATGCTGCAGAACTTTCTGCTGCCCGGGCTTGAGGACCTCTGCGTCAGCCGGACGAGCTTCCAGTGGGGCATTCCGGTCGATTTTGATGACAAACATGTGGTCTATGTCTGGCTGGATGCGCTTTCGAACTATATTACCGCCCTCGGGTGGGGCAGCGACGACGATTCGCTCTACAAAAAGTACTGGCCGGCGGACGTGCATATCGTGGGCAAGGAGATCGTACGCTTCCATACCATCATCTGGCCGATCATGCTCATGGCGCTCGGTGAGCCGCTCCCCAAGCAGGTGTTTGGCCACGGCTGGCTCGTGCTCGACGGCGGCAAGATGAGTAAAAGCAAGGGCAACGTTGTCGATCCCGTTGCGCTCTGCGAACGCTACGGCGTGGACGCCATCCGCTATTTCCTGCTACGCGAAGTGCCGTTCGGTTCGGACGGCAACTTTACCAATGAAGCGCTGATTGCGCGCATCAACACCGACCTTGCCAACGACCTCGGCAACCTGTTGAGCCGCACGGTCGCCATGATCGATAAATACTTCGGCGGCGTGCTGCCCGCGCCCGGCGCATTCACCGAGGAGGACGCGTCTCTGGTCGCGCTGGCAAAAGAGCAGCCCGCCCGCGTGGACGCACAGATGAGCGAGCTGCATATTCCCGACGCACTGGCGGAACTCTGGAAGCTGGTGGGCGCCTGCAACAAATACATCGACGTCACCGCTCCCTGGACGCTGGCCAAGACCGAAGAGGGCAAGGAACGCCTCAAAACCGTGCTGTATAACCTCGCGGAGAGCCTGCGCATCATTGCGGTGCTGCTCCAGCCGTTCTTGACCACGACGCCGCAGAAGATGTTCGGCCAGCTCGGCGTTTCCGGCGAACTGACGGAATACGCTTCCGTCGGCTGGGGCAAGAGCCTTCCGGGCGCAAAGGTCAACAAAGGCGAGGCGATTTTCCCGCGCATCGACGTGGAAAAGGAGCTGGCATACCTTGCCGAGCAGACCGCAAAAGCCAAGGCCGCCGCTGCACCCGCCGCTGCGCCGGAACAGCCCGCCGAACCCGCCAAAAAGAGCGCGCACGGAGCAAGCGAACCCCCGGCGGAGATCGAGTACGACGACTTTGCCAAGGTCGATCTGCGGCTTGCGAAAGTTATCGCCTGCGAAGAACTGCCCAAGAGCAAGAAACTGCTCAAGCTCACGCTGGACGTGGGCGGCGAAGAGCGGACGGTCGTTTCCGGTATTAAAAAGTGGTATACGCCCGACGACATGGTCGGCAAGACCGTGGTGCTCGTTGCCAACCTCAAACCCGCGACGCTCTGCGGCGTGGAAAGCCGGGGCATGATCCTCTGCGCTTCGGACGAAGCGGACGAGAATCTCGCCGCCCTGACCACGCTTGCCCCCATGGACAGCGGATTGAAAGTTCGCTAACGCACACTGCACACCGCGCTTTGCGCGGTGTGCAGAAAACATAATTCTTTGGTTCTTTCTTTTAAAGAAAGAACACGTACTTATGTCAGAATATACCCTCAAAGACAGACGGACGCTGATCCTCCGCGACCCAACGCTCGACGACGCGCAGGAACTGCTCGACTTTCTCAAGACCGTCGGCAGCGAGACGGATTTTCTGCTCTGCGACGAAAACGGCATCGACGGCCTGACGCTGGAAGGCGAACAGGAGTGGATTACCGCAACGCTGACCGCGCCGAACACCAAGATGTTCGTGGGGGCGATCGAAGGCGAAATCATGCTCGTTTGCGACGTGCGCGCAGCCGCGCGTAAGCGCGTTGCGCATGTCGGCGGCGTCGCCATCTCGATCAAGCGCGATTACTGGCACCTCGGCGTCGGGAGCATCGCCATGCAGGCGATGATCGACTTTGCAAAAGGCACCGGCGAGTTGCGGATGCTCTCGCTGGAAGTGCGGGAAGGCAACGAACGCGCCATTTCGCTCTACAAGCGCTTCGGGTTTGCCGAAATCGGGCGGCATAAGGCGCGCATCAACGTCCGCGGAACGTATTACGACGAAATCCTGATGGATTTGGATTTGACGCAGGCGTAACGCGGGATTTCTCCTTCCCGGCTTATGAGGGAAACAATTTTACGGTAAGAAACGGAATCTACAAAGCATGAAACTATTCGATACCCACGCGCACCTCCTGGATGCGCGGTTTGACCCGGACCGCAACGAAATTATCCCCCCCCTGCCGGATCTCGGCGTGGCGGGGTTTCTGGAAGCCTGTACGGAAGCGGGCGACATCCCAAAAATCACCGCGCTGGTGATGCTCTACGACCATGTGTTCGGCAGCGCTGGCATACATCCACACTCGGCGGATTCCGCAACCGAAGCAAACCTGTTGCTCGTGATGCGCGCGCTCAAGCAGCAGAAGATCGTCGCCGTCGGCGAAATCGGGCTGGACTACCACTATGATTTCTCCCCGCGGGAAACGCAGAAAAAGGCGTTTGCCGAGCAGCTGGATATCGCCATTGCCGCAAAAAAGCCCGTCATCATCCACGACCGCGAGGCGCACGGGGACGTGATGGCGCTGCTTTCCGAGCGGCGCGGCAAACTCACGGGTGTGCTGCACTGCTATTCCGGCAGTTACGAGGACGCGGTAAGGTATATCGAAATGGGGTTTTATATCGCTTTTGGCGGCGCGCTGACGTTCAAAAATGCCGTCAAGCAGCGCGCCATTGCGGAAAAACTCCCGCTGGAACGAATCGTGATTGAGACCGACTGCCCGTACATGACCCCCGAGCCGCACCGGGGCGAGCGCAACGATCCGCGGCTCATGCATCTGACGCTGGAAACGCTCGCGAGCGTACGCGGCATCTCCGTCGAGGAAGCCGCCGAAGCGACCTTCACCAACGCCATGCGGCTCTATGGGATAACTCTTTAGTTTCGAGGGCTCCGCCCTCGTCCGGATCAAAGCCTTTTCGAGGGCTCCGCCCTCGAGCTCCTGCCAAAGGGACAGCAGTCCCTTTGGAAACCCTACTAAACCAAAAGCCCCGCCGTCAGGCGGGGCTTTTGTCTCTCCCATTTACATCCAGCCCATAAAGCCGAAGACGACCAGCAGGACGATATCCACGCCAAAGATGATGCCGAGCGTCAAGAACTTGCTCTTCATTTTCTTCATGTCGTGCACGACAAACGCCATCGTAAAGAACGGCAGGTAGCCGATCAGCCAGACCAGATACGGGAACTGCAGGCTCCACCACGGGTACTCCCACGTGAGCAGGCCCGAGTAGTTCAGGAAGCACTCAACAACGACCGCCAGCGTCGTATACACAACGGCAAGAAATACGCGGTTGTTGATGCCGAGAATCTTCTGTTTCGGATCCTTCGGAAGGGAGAGGCACGCCATAATGCCCATCATGGCGAACATGAACGAAATTTCGATGTTGTAACCGATCAGGAGCAGCAGCGCCGTGTCGCCAACCCCCATCGGCGTGCCCCAAACGGGCGCGAAGTTGGTGGCGTGGAATACGATGCTGTTCCAGATTTCGTTGAACAAATCCATCCCCCAAAGCGCAATGCCGCCGAGGATGACGTTCCAGTTCTTTTCGTGCGCTTCTTTGGTGTAGATGTACATCACGACCAAAAGCAGCGGCACAACATACCACTTGAGCGTGAGCTGCGGATTGCGCAAAATGGATAATGCGCTGAGCGAATAGTCCGACATGATCTGCCTCCCAATATGCAATTTGAAATGCACGACTAAAGAATACGCTTTTCAGTGGCTTTAATCAACACCAGTTGCGAAATTTCGTGGCGAAATCCCCCATTATCAACATAAATGGACAGCTGGTCTATTCTTTACGCATCGCGGGAACTATGGTATATTCATACTATCAAATGTGCAGGGGGGAATTGTATATGGAGTATTATTTTGACCGGATTTTCCCGTGGTATGGCATGGGGTCATCGTTTCTCGGTTTGGCAGTCGCAGTGCTGGCGATTATCGGCATGTGGAAGATCTTCGAAAAGGCCGGCGAACCCGGCTGGGCGGCGATCATCCCGTTCTACAACGCTTATGTGCTCTTTAAAATCACCTGGGGTGAAGGATGGATGTTCCTGCTGCTGCTGATTCCCATCGCCAACATCGTGATCTATATCATCACGATGGTCAAGCTCGCCAGAGCCTTCAACCGCAGCGGCGGCTTCGCCGTCGGGCTGATTTTCCTGGCCGTGATCTTCTACTGCATCCTTGGGTTCGATACTTCGAGCTATATCGGCGTGCCGCAGAGCGTTTAACAGCAGAACCGGTTCCGTACAAAAATCGCGTCCCGCAAGGGACGCGTTTTTCATGCGATTCGTTTATTTCTTTGGTTCGCTCGCGCACTCGTTTTTCGTGCCGAGCAACATGCATAGTCCGTGCTCCAGCGTGGGCAGCACGGGAGCGAGGTTTTCCCTTACCGCTTTGGGGCTGCCCGGCAGGTTGACGATCAGCGTTTCGTGGTAGATGCCCGCCGCCGCTCTGGAAAGCATGGCGCGGCATGTAATCGGCAGGCAGTAAGCGCGCATCGCTTCCGGGATGCCCGGCACAAGCCGCTCGCAGACCGCAAGCGTCGCTTCCGGCGTGACGTCCCGCTGGCTGAAGCCCGTTCCGCCCGTGGTGAGCACGAGCGCCGCGCCGAGTTCGTCCGCGTGGCGGCGCAGTTCCGCTTCGATGAGCGGGCGCTCATCCGGCACAATGGAAACGGTCAGCACTTCGTATCCCGCTTCGCGGAGCAGTTCCGCCGCCAGCGGGCCTGCGGTATCCTCGCGCTCGCCAGCATAGCCCTTGTCGCTTATCGTAATGACGGATGCTTTGAACATGCTTCTACCTCCAAAGAATTTGAAATGTCTTTTTTATGGGGACTCCGTCCCCAAACCCCTGCTCAGGGCTTAGGCAGCCCTAAGAACCTGCCGGTTCCGAATCCGACAGCAGCATGACCGCCGCTTTGGGGAGCGAAAAGTATGCTTGTGTGCCGACGGGAAACGGTTTTGCCGCATCCTTTTCCAGCTCTACGCGCAGCGTCGCAGGTGCGCCTTCGGGGCGCAGGGTCAGCACGCTCGTGAACACGTCCTCGGCGGCGTCCTCGACGCGGCAGAGCAGCGCGTTCTCCGCGCCTTTTTCGCAAGGGACGATATAGTGCGCGCGGACGCCGACATACCGCACCGCTCTCCCGTCTGCCGGGTCGCAGTATAGACGTGCGTTCCAGTCCGGCACGAAGACCGTAGAATCCCCCGCCAACTCAGCGCCAGCTACATTCTTGCAGCCGGAGATCATCGCGCTCCGGAGCGTTCCGGGGTGCTCAAAGAGCGCGTGTGTACCCGTGACCTGTTCGTTTTTCCCCTCGCCCAGCACGCAGACGCGTTCGCTCATGCGGTAGACCTCGCCCCGGTCGTGGGAAACCAGCAGCGCCACGCCCGGAAACTCGCCGAGAGTAGTTCGCACCTCGCGCTCCAGCTGCCAGCGCAAAAAACTGTCCAGCGCGGCAAACGGCTCGTCCAGCAGAATCGCCTCCGGCTCGCCCGCGAGCATGCGGCAGAGAGCAACGCGCTGCATCTGCCCGCCGGAGAGCTCGCGCGGGTAGCGCAGTTCGAGCCCTTCGAGGTGAAATCGATGGATCAGACTCTCCCGCTTCTGCCTGCGGGCGGACTTTTCATGCTCCAGCGAAAGCCCCGCTTCGATATTCTGCAGCACCGTCATGTTGGGAAACAGCGCGTACCGCTGAAACAGATACCCCACGCGCCGTGTCTGCGGCGGCAGATCGATTTTTCGTTTTGAATCGTATAGCACGCGCCCGTCGAGCACGATTTTTCCTTCGTCCGGCTTTTCCACGCCCGCGATGCACCGAAGCGTCATACTTTTGCCGCTGCCGGAAGCGCCGAGCAGTGCCGTTACGCCCGGTTCGGCGGTAAACGACACATCCAGCGTGAAGCCTTCCAGTTTTTTTAAGATCGCTACTTCCAGCGCCATCGTTCGCTTATATCCTATTCTTCACCCGGACAAAGCCGGGTAATTACCACTTTTAATATTCTAAATTTTTGTCTGCAAATGCGAAAACGAATCACCATTTCTTAATATTCTTTAATTTCGAGTCCGCAAACAAATTCATGGCCGCGATAATGGCAAACGAAATGAGCATGATCACCACGACCCAGACGCCCGCGGTGAGATAATCCCCGTTTTGAATCACCATGGCGATGCGCTGGGAGATCGTGCCGGTTTTGCCTGCGATGTTCCCCGCGAGCATGCTGGTGGCTCCGTATTCGCCAAGGGCGCGCGCAAACGTCAGAATCGTTCCGCTGACCACGCCCGGCCCTGCGGAAGGCAGCGCCACGCGCCAGAAGATCTTTCGCTCGGACATGCCAAGCGTCCGCGCGGCATAGATGAGCTCGATATCCACCTGCTCAAACGCGGCGCGCGCGTTGCGGTACATCAGCGGCAGCGCAATTACGCTCGCGGCAATGATGCACCCAAGCCAGCTCTGCACCACCTTGATGGAGAACGTTGCGTAAAGAAACGTGCCGATGGGACGGCGCAGGCTGAAGATGAGCAACAGAAAAAAGCCCGCTACCGTCGGCGGCAGCACCATGGGCAGCGTTAAAAGCCCGTCCACAACGGCTTTGGCGCGCTTGCCCAGATGCATCACGCCCCGCGCTGCCCAGATGCCCAGAAAAAAGCACAGCACGGTAGCGACCACGCCCGTTTTGAGCGAGATCCAGAGCGGGCTGTAGTCCAATGATCTTAAAATTTCAAGCAGTTGATCCATGGCTTGCTCCCTTGGGGCTTACCGATGCTTCATCATACCATATTTTATGCGATATCCGGCTGACTTTTCACACCAGGCGGTAACACTTTGAAAGAAGAAATGCCCGCCGCCAAACCGCATGACGGCGGGCACCCGGCGCCCCGCTTACGGCGGAGCACCATGCATTACGAATCTTGCGGAGGGTCGCTTATTCGTAAAGGAGGAACATGTACTGTTCGAAGATCGCCTTGACCGCGTCCGTCTGGAGGAACGCGATGAAATCGTCCGCGGCGGCCGTTTCAGCGGCGGTCGCTTCGGCGTTGTTCACACGGCAGACCGGGTAGATGATGTCGCCCGTCAGGGTCGTGTCCGCCGTTTCGAGGATATCCACATCGTCCTTGATCGAATACGCGTCGGAATAATACACGATGCCGACTTCGTTGGAGCCTTCCTTAACCGCTTCCTTGACCTTGCTGACGCTGCTGCACTCGTTGATTTCCACGCCGCCCAGGGCTGCGGAGACTTCCGCAGTGGTGTAGTCTGCGGCGGCTTTGCTGCCGTCGAGGATGCCGAGGTTGATCAATACCTGACGGGCGTACTTACCCGCGGGAACGCTGCCGTCCGCAAGCGCGATGCTTTTTGCGCTGGCAAGATCCGCAAAGCCGGTCACCGCCGTTCCGCTGCCCTTCAGGGAGACAAGCACGAGCTTGTTGCAGAGTAAGTCAACGCGCGTTCCCGCGATCATGTAGCCTTCTTCTTCCAGCGTCTTGACCTGCGAGGTCGCGGCCGAGAAGAACACGTCACAGGCAAAGCCTTCCTGCACCTGGGTCAGCAGTGTGCCGGAGCTGTCGGCGTTGTAAGTGATGGTCACGTTCGGCTGCGTTTCGTTATAGAGCGGAATGATTTCCTTGAACGCATTCTCGAGGCTAGCGGCGATAAAGAGCTGGACAGTCGCCGTTTCCAGCGGAGCCGCGGTAGCCGCGGGCTCTTCCGTTGCGGCGGGAGCTTCCGTTGCGGCGACTTCTTCGGTCGCAATGGGGGCTTCCGTTGCCGCGGGTTCGGTCGTCTGTGCGCAGGCGGCTAATGATATGATCATCAGCGCCGTTAAAATGAGAGCAATGAGTTTTTTCATACGGGTTCTCTTTCCTCCAATTGTGTTTTGCTTCTGTTTCTTATATTTGGAACGCAAAGCTGTCGACCGCTTCGCGGATTCCATCAAGACTGCCAGCCGCGGGAGGTTCAAAACCCCGTGGAAGACGCGTTACTCCTTGCCGTAGCCGCAGTTGGGGTAGGTGCAGACCGCGCAGTTGAGGCAGAGCCCGCCGTTGCCGAGCCGGGTTAAGTCGCTCCGCTGCAGTTTTATTCCCGCGACGACGCGCGGCAGCACGATATCAAAAATAGACGCTTTGGCGTACATCACGCAGCCCGGCAGGCCCATTACCGGCACGCCGTCATCGTAGTACCCCAGCAAAAACATCGCTCCCGGCAGCACCGGCGCGCCGTAAGTTACAATATTCGCGCCGCTTTCGCGAATGGCGCCCGGCGTGCGGTCGTCCGGATCGACGCTCATGCCACCCGTGCAGAGCACGAGATCCACGCCCGCCTTGCGCACGCTGTCGATTGCCTGCACGATATTGGCGCTCTGGTCGTCCGTAAGCCGCTTTTCGGCAACGGTTACGCCAAACGCCGCAAGCTTCCGCTCGACGACGGGCGTGAACTTATCCTCGATCCGCCCGTAGAATACTTCGCTGCCCGTGGTGACGATACCAGCCTTGAGCCCTTTTCGAAACGGGGCGAGCTTCAAAAGCGGTTCGCTGCCGACCAGCGCTTCGGCTTCTTCCAACCGGCGCTTGTCGATCACCAGCGGGATGACCCGCGTTCCGCAGAGCTTATCCCCCGCTTTAACCGCCGTATTGGTATGCCGCGTGGCAACCATGACGTCTTCGAGCGCGTTGAGCGCATCGAGGCGGGCAACGTCCACACAAAACACGCCGTCCTCGGTGGCGAAGAGCTCGATTTTGCCTTCCTTGACGTCCCCGCGGCGCATATGCGCGCTCTGGCAAAGCGCTGCCAGCCGGTCGGCGGCTTCGTTCTCGTGCAGAGTGTTTTCGTCGACTTCCCAAACAAAGAGATGATCCTTGCCCATCGAGAGCAGCATCGGAATATCCGCCTCGGTCACGACGTGGCCTTTGCGGAACTGCGCGTCCTTCATCTCGCCGGGAACGATGCGCGTGAGGTCGTGGCAGAGGATATGCCCCACGGCGTCTTTTGTGTCGATCAGCTTCATGCGTTCATCCTACCATTATTCTTTCAAAAAAACAACGGTATTTTTCACCTTTCCTCATGATTTTTTTGATTCCGCGAAAAAAAGCGGGCCTCGCCCGCATCTATATATTTTTTGGCATACGCCGCTTCTTCGGGTTTAGCGCACAACCTCCACCGCGTCGCCGGGGCGGATTTCTCCTTCCGTGAGCACCTTGACGAAGATGCCTTCCAGCGGCATGATGCACTTGCCGACCTTTTTGTAGATTTCGCAGTGCTGATGGCACTCCTTGCCGATCTGCGTGACTTCCGTCAAACAGTTCCCCAGTCTGAGCTTTGTGCCGACCGGCAGGGTGAACAGCTCGATTCCGCGCGTCGTGATGTTTTCGGCAAACTTGCCGGGCACAAGGTCGTCCAAGCCCATAGCGGCCATTTTGTCGATGCTCTCCTGTGCCAGCAGGCTGATCTGGCGGTGCCAGTTGCCCGCGTGTGCGTCGCCAACGATGCCGAAGTCAATCTTGAGCTCCGCGAATTCGACGGGATATTTGAACGTACCCTTTTTGGGGCTTACATTAATCGAAACGATGCTTGCCATGCTTGCTCCTTTTTTATCCGGCGCTACCCGCCGATACGGCTCATGGTTCTCGCCGTGCAGAACGGTTTGCCAAAGCCGTGCGTCTCCGGTTTTTCCCAAATGGCGGAACGGATGCGCTCCAGTAATGCCGCATCGTCGCCGCTTTCCAGCGCTTCTTTGAGCGAAAACTCCAAATTGTCCCCCAGGCACGGTCGCAGAACGCCGTCGCTCATCACCCGGACGCGGTTGCAGAGCGAACAGAACTGATGCGAAACGGGGTTGATGAGCCCGACCCGACCCACCGCGCCCGGCAGGCGGTAATCCCGCGCGGGCTGGCTTGGATACAGCGGCGGCAGCGGCTCCAGATACGGCCGCGCGGCGAGCAGCTCGTCGCCGGTGACGCGCAGGGTTGCCTGATCGCTGTCCCCCATCGGCATATACTCGATAAAGCGCATGTGAATCGGCCTGTCTTTGGTAAGCGCGATAAAGTCGTCCGTTTCGTCATCATTGACGCCGCGCAGGAGCACCGCGTTGAGCTTGAGCGGCGTAAAGCCCGCGTAAAGCGCTTCCTCGATGCCGGTGAGCACCTTTTCCAGCGAGCCGCCGCCGGTGATTTGGGCGTACCGTTCGGGGCGGAGCGAATCCACGCTGATGTTGAGCCGGTCGAGACCCGCCGCCTTCAGCGCCGCTGACTGTCCGGGCAGATGCTGGGCGTTGGTGGTCATCGTAATTTCGCGTATGCCGTCAATCTTGCGGATGCCGGAGATGATCTCGATTAAATCGCGCCTTAGCATCGGCTCCCCGCCGGTGAGGCGCACTTTTTTTACTCCGAGCGCGGCGCAGGCGCGCACAATGCGCAGAAACTCCCCGCTCGTGAGCTCGCTCTGCTTGGGGCAGACGCCTTCGCTCGCGCGGCAATACGTGCACTTCAGCGTGCAGCGCTCCGTCAGCGAGAGGCGCAGGTATTCGATGGTGCGTCCAAATTGATCGTTCATCCGGCTCCAAACAATAGTTTCGTTAAAATAATCGCTTGATAATTGCTCAGTCCAGCAGGTGAATCTCGTCGCCCGCGCGGATCATTCCGCCGCGCCTTGTCAGCGCAAACGCGCAGTTTTTCGGCAGCGGGCAGTCCGTGCCGACCCGATGAATGGCACAGACGTCGTAACACGGTTTTCCCACGCGGACAATCTCCAGCACGCAGGTATCCCCCGCGCTCAAACGCGTCCCTGCGGCAAGCAGCGCGTAGTCCAGCCCGCTTGTGACGATATTTGCCGAAAACTTCTTGGTGCAGAGGCCGCCGCTCTGGCGGATTTCCCGTTCCGCCTCGCTGGAAAGCAGGCTCACCGAGCCGTCCTGAACGCTTTTATAATCGCCAAGCACGCCTTTTTCCACGTCCAGCGTGAGCTTGCCGACCATTTCGCGGGCGCCTTTTTCGACGGCGCGGGTCAACCGTTCGGTTCGCATGGTTCGCCTCCGCGTTCGAAGACGCCGCTCTTTCCTCCGCTTTTTTTCAAAAGCCGCACGCACGTAATTTCCATGCCCCGGTCGACGGCTTTGCACATGTCGTAAATGGTCAGCGCGGCGACGCTCGCGGCGGTCAGCGCTTCCATCTCCACGCCGGTCTTCTCGTCGCAGCGCACTTCGGCGGTGATCCGCACGCGATCCGGCGGGCAGGCCACGGGTTCGACGCGAACGGACGTCAGCGCCAGCGGGTGGCACAGCGGTATCAGTTCACTCGTGCGCTTTGCCGCAAGGATTCCCGCAATCCGCGCCGTTGCGAATACGTCCCCTTTGGGCGCTTCGCCGGAGACGATGAGCGCAAGCGTTTCGGGTTTCATGATCACGATGCTCTCGGCGAGCGCTTCCCGGTGGGTTACGTCCTTTTCGGAAACGTCAACCATCCGAGCCGCGCCGCGCTCGTCCACATGGGTCAGGTTTTCGCTCATCGAGCCGTCACGTCCTTTCGTCATTTTTAGGTAATCGAGGGCAAAGCCCTCGATTACCTATCATTAAGCTTACTGTTATCATACGGCGGCAAGCAATCTTTGGCAAGAGCCAGCGCTTTTCCGGCCGTCAACCAATTGCGTTCTATAGCCCGTCCTTTTCTGGCCAGAGTTTGCGGATGCGCCCCGGACGGTCGAGCTCGTACCCGCCGAGCCGCTCCAGACGCTTTGCAAAAGACTCGCTACCCAGCACGCGCAAGAACGCGCGCACCTGCGGACTTTCCAGCGCGGAAAGTCTCGCCAGCAGGTCATACTGCTCGCCGCAGAGCGGAATGAAATCCAAATCGTAAATCCGCGCCGCAGAAAGAATGCCCAGCCCGCAGTCCGCGCCGCCGGAACGCACCTGCGCGGCAACGGCGGTATGGGTCAGTTCCTCGCGCACATACCCGTTCACCCGGTCGGGGACGATCCCCTCCTGCTTGAGCAGGTAGTCGAGCAGCACGCGCGTACCCGCGCCTTTTTGGCGGTTAACATAAGAAACGTCTTCCCGCGCGAGATCGGCAATGCCCCGGATTCCTTTCGGGTTGCCATTTTTTACCATGATCCCCTGCGTGCGCCGGACGCATTCAATGAGCGCCACGCCGCCGCCCGGAAAATATTTCTCTATATAAGAAACATTATAGCTGCCGTCCGTTTCGTCCAGCAGGTGAACGCCGCCAAGCTGCGCCTCCCCGCGGGAGAGCGCAAGGATGGCCCCCATGCTGCCGACATGCGCGCTGGAGACATGCGCGCTCAAGTCCGACCTGCGCAGTTCGTCCGCCGCCTCGTCGATGAGCGGGTCGTGGCTGCCGAGGATGCGCACCGTGCGCGCAATGCGCTCCACGGGTTTAAGCAGCCGCGCAAACGCCCGGTCGCCCGCTTCGTACCCTTCGCAGTTCTGCGGAACGTCCAGCAGGCAGTCCGCCTTGACGAACGAAGTCACAACCCCCGCCCCGCGATCCAGCGGCACGGCGGAGAGCTGACCATCCGCGCCCAGACCAAGGGTTGCGCGCACGAACTCGCGGTATTTGAGCGACGAGTTGAGCCGCCGCCCCATGCGCACGCAGACCGTTTCGCCGGCTTCCCGCTCGCGCATGAGCAGCGCGTCGATCACGGGGCGCACCAGTTCCTCCAGCACGACGATGCCGGAAACGGGATACCCCGGCACGCCGAACACGGGCTTTGCGCCGACCCGTCCAAGCACGACGGGCTTTCCCGGACGAATCGCCACGCCATGCAGAAACACTTCCCCAAGGGATGAAATCGCGGAAACGGTGCCGTCGTCCCGTCCGGCGGAAGTTCCCGCGCAGAGCAGAACCATGTCGCACTCGTTCGCCGCGGTTTTTAGCGTCGCCCGTATCTGTTCCGGATCGTCCGGCACGATAGGGTACGTCAGCGGTTCCGCGCCCCAGCGGCGCAGCATGCCGGAGAAGATGGCGGAGTTAAACTCCATCACCTCGCCGCTTTGCGGGTTGGCGCTGGGCAGAACGATCTCGTCCCCCGTCGGGATGATGCCGACTTTCGGCCTGCAGACCGCCTCAAAGGAAAGCGCGCCGCCCGCGAGCATCGCGCCGATCATGGCGGGCTCGACCACGCAAAACGACGGCAGAATCATATCCCCCGCGGCGATGTCCTCGCCGATCTGGCGCACGTGCTGCCAGGGCGACGCCGCCGAGAACAGCGCGATCTTACCGTTTTGATCGACGCAGTCCTCAATCATCACCACCGCGTCGCAGTTATCCGGCAGCGGGTCTCCGGTGTCCACGCGGACATACTCGCTTTGCTCCAGCAGCGCCGGCGTGGTTTCGCTCGCGCCGAACGTGCGCTTTGCCATGAGCGCAATGCCGTCCATGGCGCAGGCGGTGTAGTGCGGCGCGCAGAGTCTGGCATAGACGGCACCGGCCGTCACGCGGTCGAGCGCGTCCTGAGCCGCAATCACTTCCGTTCGGAAGGTCATGCCGCCGGTTTTCAAAAACGCGAGATATCCGCGCACCGCTTCCTGCAGTGGTGTATTGCTCAAATACTCAAATTCCATTGATTTCAACTCTTTTCCACATCTTGCGAGATTTTGTGTGACGGCAGAATGGCATTAAAAAAGATATATATTTGCGAGATTTTACGTGACGGCAGAATGTTATTAAAATTGATATACGTTCACGCTTGCGCCTTTGGGCAAGCCTTCCAGATCGCGCGGAATACGAATATACCCGTCCGCGCGCGAGAGAACGGAGATTAAGCCGGACTTACTGATCAAGGGTTCCGCCAGCCCGTCGTTCAGCCGCACGGCAACATACTCCTCGCGCCCGGTGTTGGAAGGCACCGCCGCCGAAAGCGCAGCCGAAATCGGCCACTCGCGCGTAATTTGCCCGAGCAGAGCGAAAATGGCCGGACGCGCAAGCAGATGAAATACAAAATACGCCGCTGCCGGATGCCCCGGCAGGCCGAGAACCAGCGTGTCGCCCACCCTGCCAGCAAACGCGGGTTTGCCGGGCTTGACCGCGAGGCCGTGAAACAGCAGTTCGCCGCGTTCGGAAACGCATGCTGCCGCCGCGTCCTTCTGTCCTACCGAACTGCCGCCCGAGAGCAGCAGCAGGTCGCACCCCGCGCAGCAGGACTGTATCTTTGCGGATAAAACTTCCGCATCGTCCGGCACGCAGCCCTGAAACGATGCTTCCGCGCCCGCTTCGATTGCCGCCGCGGTCAGCATAACGCCATTGACGTCCCGCACCTCCGCGCCCGAAGGCGTCCGCGCGGGGTCGATCAGTTCGTCCCCCGTGGAAAGAACGCAGACGCGCGGCCGTTTTGCCGCCGTTACCGCCGCGCACCCCAGCGCCGCGAGCGCGCCGATTCCGCGCGGGGTCAGACGCGTTCCCTTTTGCAGTATGATCTGCCCCGCCGCCGCGTCGTCGCCAGCGAAGATCAGGTGCCTGCCGGGTGCCGTCGGCGCTTCGATGGCAACCATGCCACCCGCAAACGCCACCGCCTCCTCCAGCATGACCATCGCGTCCGCGCCTTCCGGCAGGGCTCCGCCCGTCGGCACCGCGGCGCACTCGCCCGGACGCAGTGTAAACGCGGGGCTTTGCCCCATACGCACTTCCCCCGATACGCGCAGCAGCGCTGGAATGCTCGCGCAGGCGCCAAAGGTATCCGCGGCGATGACGGCATAACCGTCCACGGTACTGCGAACAAAGCCCGGCACGTTCTCCCTGCAGTCGATATCCTGCCAAAGCACACGCCCAAGCGCCTGCTCCAGCGAAACGCTCTCGCCGCTTTTGGAGTGCTGAGCGCACTGCTTTTGGATCGTTTCACGCGCCTGTTCGAGCGTGCATACATTTAACATGGCGTCTCCTCGCTGCAGTTTGCGCATCGCATGGCTCGCAATGCCGTGCGGCTCGCCAAAAAAGATGAATTTTCATACGAAAACCTTGTTCATTATACCAAATTCCGACCAAAAACGGAATCGTTTCCCCACCCGTTATGCACCCCTGTTTTTCGTATGCAGAAAGTGCTGAAAAATCCAAAAAAATTATTTTTAAACAATTTTCAACAGCCCCAACATATTGTGTTGCATGTGACAAAAAAATACAAGAGTTTGGTGCTTACCTCTTGACAACGTCCACTCAGAACGATAGTATAATATTAAATTTCCATGAATATACCGTAACGAATTTGTTACACGTTTCACAGTCGTATCCGCTCCGCTTTTTTGGGAGCATCTCCGTATATTCATAACCGGGAGAAAAGAATGGGCCAAACGGAAAAGTACTTCAATTCAGGCGCCGTTCAACCCAACCGCAACGCAAATCGCGAACGGTTTAATACCCGTGCAAAAAGAAAAAGACGCCAAAAAACGCTGACACTCATTGCATGCATTCTTGCGGCGGCGTTTATCGGCATTTTCGCCTTAAAGCCCGCCAGCGCGGCTACCAAAACCCTGCTGCAGTCGTTCCGTCTCGCGGAAGAGCCGGAAGTTGCCGCAGCCCCCGTCGAAGAAGCAAGCGAGAGCGTCGTTCAGTTCCAGTCCGTCAACGAATCTCAGGCGAGCGACAGCACCGATTTTGCTTTGCGGGACGCAAACGCGCTTTCCATCGTCTCCTGGCAGGGCGCGAAGAACTGCGGGGATACCTTCAACGTCACCCTGAAGGGCGTTGAGGAAGGCAAACCGGTCACTTTTTCCGCAACCAACTGCACCGTGTTTCCGCAGACCGGCACCGCGGACGATACCTACACCATCACCGTCACCGGCTCCGGCGCTTATTCGCTGACCGCCATGACGGACGGCAACGACGCCGAGATCATGCGCGACACACGCACCGGCGTTGCCGGTAAGGCCGATCAGATGCCGCTTTCCATCAGCGGCTGGGGCGGCGCGCAGGATTATTACGATTCGTTCAACATCAGCGTGCTGGGCGGCAGCACTTCGGGCGCGGTTACCTTTGTCACCGACGGATGCACCGTCACCCCGGAAGTCGGCGCCGTCGGCACGGAGTTCAAGGTCACCGTGACCCGCGTCGGCGGCTACGAGCTCACCGCCGTGATGGACGGAAGCCGCGATTTCAACAGCGTCTCCTCGGCGCGTATGAGCGGCTGCTCCAGCAAGTCCAGCCAATCGCCCATCCATATTGACGGCTGGCTTTCCGAAGCCGCCTGCACCGACACCTTTACCTGCAAAATTTACGGCGGCAGCACCTCCGAGGCGCTGACCGTCGAGCCGATGGGCTGCGAAGTGACAAAGCTCTCTTCGGACGAATACGAAGTCAAGGTTACTTCCGTGGGTCCCTACGCCATCACGGCAACCCGCGCGGGCAACTACGGGTACTTCACCTCCAGCGCTTCGGCAAGCGGCGTGGCCGAAAAGGCCTCCTCGCCCTCGCTCTCCGTTTCCGGCTGGTCGGATTCCCGCTGCTGCAACGACTCGTTCCCCATTCAGGTCAGCGGCGGCGTAACCGGCGCAAGCATCAGCTTCCTGGCCAGCGGCTGCACCGTCAATCCCGCAACGGGCACGACGGAAACGCAGTTCACCGTTACCGTGACCTCCGCGGGCGGATATTCGCTCTCCGCGCTGATGGACGGAACGACCCATTACGAATCTTCCAGCACGCGCACCTACAGCGGCCAGTCTCTCAAGGGGCCGCAGGGCGCGCTGCGTGTTGAAGGCTGGATCGACTGCGCACCCGCGGGCAGCTCGTTTGAAATCACCGTCGCTGGCGGCAATGGTACGGGAGCAACCTCCATCACGACCGACGAAGGCTGCACCGCACGCCTCAAGAGCGGCGAAACGAACGTTTACGTCGTCTCCGTCTATCCACTGGCAAAAACGGGCTACTCCGTAACCGTCGGCAAAGCGGGCGACGCAAGCTACGAAGCCGCGAGCGAGCAGATCGTCTCCGGCACGACCATGGGCGCCAACCAGACCGTACTTTCCGTTGCAGGCTGGAGCGAGAGCGTCCACTCTGGCGATACGTTCGATATCAGTCTCTCCGGCGGCAGCGGCACCGGCGCAATCAGCTTTGAGTCCAGCGGCTGCAAGGTCACCCCGGTCACCGGCGGATTGTACGACACCTATACCGTAACCGTCACCGCGCGCGAAAACGAGGAATACACCCTCAAGATCAACCGCGCCGGCGACGATAACTACGCGGAAACGTCCATTCAGCAGTCCGGCAGCGTCGAACCGTTTGAAAAGAGCGCTACGGAAACCCTGCTCGAACCGGTCTCTGTTGGAACGTTTTCCTGGGTCTACATCTGCGGCGGGATCGTGCTGCTGTTTGCCATCGTGCTGCTGATGATGCAGTTCAACGCCAGCGGCAAGCGCCGCCGCCATCACAGATAGATCAATCATAACACAAAAAGAGCGAAGCCTGACGGCTCCGCTCTTTTTATATTATTAGCTGCACGAGGGCTCCGCCCTCGAACTCCCGTCAAAGGGGCTATGCCCCTTTGAAAACCCCAAATTTAAAAAAGAGCGGAAACCTGTCGGCTCCGCTCTTTTTATATTGGGTTAGTATTCTCAGGGGTTAAACCCTTAACGGGGTTTGGGGCAGCGCCCCAATTAGGACGGGTTTGGGGCAGAGCCCCAATAACCTCATCCCCCTCACGGGGTGGCGGTCTCGCTGGTACCGGTGTTGAACACCGGATCATCCTCCTCCGGCACCTGATCCGAATAGCCCCAAACGAGGCCGTCCGGCACGCGCCGCTGGTAGGAATCCTGATATGTGCCGACCTTCTTGTTGCCGTGCTGGTTGAGCTGCTCGCCCATGAACACCATACAGGCGGAAACGCCGCCGTCGAGGTTGTAGGCAACCGAGCATCCCTCGTCAACAAACAACTGCGCGAATTCCGGCAGGAACATGCCAAGGCTGGATTCCGGCTGCCGCCCGTCACAGACGATCACGACGAAATGCCCCGCCTCCACCATGCCAATGCCCGTACGCGGATTGTTCCTGCGGCTCAGGCGATGCTCGCCGGAGTCTTCGTTGACTGCGCCGTTTTCCACCAGCACCGGCCCGAATGAAAACACGTCCCGCACGCCGTCGGCAAGAAGATCCTCCACGCTGGTGGTATTCTTGGCAAACAACCGCATGGTCAAATCGGGATACATCGCCATGCAGTCCTTGCCCTCGTCGTCCTGGAACAGAATGCCGTCGCGGATCAGAATCCCTTTGTATCCGGCGTCGCTTTCAATGAGGTTGTCGCCGGTCACCAGCAGGACGGATTTCGTATCCCTCGCGAGGATCCAGGGCCGGATGGCGCCCTTGCCGTTGCGGTTCTCCGCCGCCTGCACGGTGCGGAAGCCGTCCTCGCCGCGCATGCGGATATGCGCCACAAAATAGCGGTTCAGCTTCGGCTCGGTCACCAGAACGCGGTCGATGATGATCGAGAGCGTATCCGTTTTGTATTCCCAATGGCCGTTCTCCGCGTCGATGACGATCAATTCTTCCGGATCGCTCTCGGAGCGGTAATACTGGTCATCGTCCACGCCGATCACCGCGCCGCTCGATTCCGTCTCCTCGTCGGATGCACCTTCCGTTTCGTCGGTCACTTCGGCGGAGGGTTCCGGCGTCAGCACAACGGGCGTGCCCGTGGGCTCGGGGGTGGGAACGGGCGTGGCAGCGGCGGCAATTTTGGCGGCTTGTTCCTCCGCCAGAACATCCTCTACCATCGGCCTGACCCAGAACTGAAACGCGCAGATCAGCGCGCCTGCGACAATCAGCGGCAGCAGCGCGGAAATCAGCGCACGCCCTGTGCCATACCTCGCGGAGAGATATCGAAACGACGATACAACGACCCACAAACTGCCGATGATGCCCAGCAGCGCTATGATGAGCAGCCCCCAGTTCATATACTGCTCCATATCGCCAATCGATGTGCTCTCTTCGGTTGCCGCCTCCACGGGGGTTGCTTCCGGCGTTGCCATCGGGGTCGGTTCCGGCGTGGGCGTCGGTTCCGGCGAAGGCGTTGGCGACGGCGTCGGGGAAACATAGCCGCTCAGCGTCGAAGTGTCGATGTTTTCCAAAAGATCATTGGCGCTTACGTCCTCGCCGACGGCAGAAAACGCAAGCGTAAAGGTGGAAGACGGCGTCAGCGTTTTATGGAATCTGCGCATGTCCGCGTTCATCTGATACGCGTCGTTTGCCGCATCGATAAGGCTCATGCCTTCAAACGTAATCAGCGCTTGCGCAAGGTCGATCTTCGTTGTGCCTTCCGCAGCCACGCAATAGACTTTTTGAATGCTCTCGTATTCTTCCGCGTCCTCGGTGTTGTCCAGCACCACTTCGGCGGTGAACTGCGCGGCGCTGTTAAAAGCGTTTTCGCTGTTTTCGTGCGTAATGACGATCTTTTCGCCATAAACCTCCAGCTGATCCTGAACAAACGAGTGCGTCGCGTTGACGCCCCACCAGCCGCGGACGCGCTTATAAGCGTCGTTATTGAGCGCGCTGAACGTACCGAACACCGGGTAGTTTTTGATTCCCATGCGCCAGAGCCCCGCGAGCAGGTCGCCCTGTTCGGTGCGGCTCTCTTTTTCCAGCACGGTCAACACGGTGGGAATCTGGTGCTCCACGGAATAGAGCGCAAGCAGCGCATAAAAGTCCGTCACCGCGGCTTCGGGCGTTGCGCCGATAAAAAGGAGATCCGCCGCAGTCAGCGTCGGCTCCCAGACCTGCACGGTCTGTGGCAGAGTACCCTGACCGTAAACATACACCGAAGAAAGATACGCGTCGTCTGTACAAACGATTTTCACGGCAGCAGCCGCGGCGTCCAGCGGAAAATAGCAGTTGATATACGGCTGCTGTTCCGCGCTCGATAGCAGCGTGCCGGCAGCGTCGTACTGTTCAACGGCATAGCTGCCCGGCAGGTCGTACCATTCGAGATACAGCCCCTGCGCGCTCTCACCCGTGGGCAGCGTAACCGTCAGCGGCTCGTCCTCGGAAAGCTCAAGATAGCTCTCCGTATACGCGTCCGTCACCCGGTATGCCTTTTCGGCATTCTCGCCGGACGGCGTCAGCACGCATTGACCCGTCAGGTCGGCGGCTTCGTCGGCGGATTCCGACTCCGCTCGGGCAGCCGCGGGCAGTGCCGTCAGCAGCAGGCAAAACGCGAGTGCAAGCGCGGACAAGCGCAGGTTCAGTTTCATGGTATCTCTCCTTTGGGGGTGGCCGGTTCGCCGTATGGTGGTGCAGGCAAACCAGCCGAGTTTCTTAATTGCGTCAGCGGTCGTTCGTTTCCGCTAGTCGTCAGCGGTCGTTCGTTTCCGCTAGTCGAGCGCGGGCAGGCCGAACTTCTCCTGGAACTCTTTGTAAATATCCGTTTCCCGCCAGCCGTTGGCGGTTGAATGCACCGCGGACGTGCAGATTTCGCAGTCCGGCAGCGCGGCAATGAGCTTTGTGAAATCGTCCTTGGAAATCTGGCGGTTGTTAACAATCCAGAGCCGTTTGAGCTGTGTCATGCTCAGCAGCGGCGTAATGTCCGTAAAGCTGTTGCGGCTGCAGTTGAGGTACGCCAGCTTCGTGAGTCCCGACAGCGGGCTGATATCGGTGACCAGATTCATAAACATCTCAAGATACTCCAGATTGACCAGTTTTGCAATCGACGTGATATCCGGTATCTTATTGCTGCCTACAATGAGCACGCGCAGTTTCGTGAGCCCTTCTAAAAACGTCAGGCTGGTAATCTTATTGTGCCCCAGGTCGAGATAGACCAGATCCGTGCAGTATTTGAGCGCTTCCGTCTCCGTATCGGTCAGAGAAGTCCTTCCCTTGCCGGTGAAGTAGCCCGCGCCGTTGGGGAACTCGTCGCGATTACCGGTGGAAAACGCTTCGATGTCGGTCCGGATTCTCCATGCTCCAATATCGACGTACCAGACGAACTTGACGTTCGGGAACTGCGCCATCAGCGTTTCCATCTGCTCGTTGGTCAGACCCGTGTCGCAAAGGTCGCAGTAGGTCAGATTCGGCAGGTGCGAAATCCCCTCGGATACTTCTTCCGGCGCGGTAAACGTATTCCCTCGCAAATCAAGCTCGGCAGCGTCGCTGGGCACTTCCTGACCAAAGAGTTCTACAGTAAACGAAAACTGGATGGTCGGGTAGCGTTCGCTCAGCGCATCCATCGTCTCAAAGGTGAGCGTCTGACCGCTGAGATCGACCGCGGTGAGCGCAGTCAGCGGCGCAAGCGCATCCGCCAGCGCAGATTCGTCCGTAATGACGGCGGTGGTCAGATCCAGCGCTGTTGCGTCGGAGTTGGCCTTGACGCCGAAGATATCCGCGGTATAGAGAAACGCAATGTTCGGAAACCGCGCAATCAGCGCCTGCGCGTCCTCACTCGAAATATCGGTATCGGTGATGTCCGCACTCGTGAGCCCGGGCAGGCAGGAGAGCGCTTCCCCCAGCGTTTCCGCTCCTCCGGTCGTCAGACCGGAAAGATCGGCGGCGGTATCGGTGTTTTTGAGCGTCACGCCGCCGATGGTGACGTTCCAGTGGAACGCAACATTCGTCATTTCCAGACTCTTGGTCATCAGCGCGCCGTAACAGTCGCAGGCGGTTGCGTCCACGTCCGCCAGATTCGGAAAATAGTCCAGC
Organism: Clostridiaceae bacterium; assembly: GCA_039683415.1. Lineage (GTDB taxonomy): Bacteria > Bacillota > Clostridia > Christensenellales > CAG-138 > UBA7703. The sequence goes on along the minus strand of JBDKRL010000001.1, from coordinate 16,737 downwards.
AGCGAAAGCGATTCGCCTTCCACCTTGGGCAGCGTGATCTGCGTAATCTGGCTGTCAAAACGCGCACCGCCAATCGGTACGCTCCAGAGGATCTGGCAGTTCGGCAGCGCGGCCTGCAGCTGGTCGAACAGATCCGTTGAAACGTCCGCGCTGCGAATGTCGAGTTTTTGCAGGTTATCGTACTTCTGCAGGTCTTTTATATCAATTTCCTGCGCGTCCTCAAAGGCGAGCTCCGTTGCCGAGCGATCCACAAACAAATCGCAGCCCGTCATGAAAAGCGCGGCAAGCGCGACAACCGAAATCAGGAAAAACCGCTTCATTTGCTTTTTCCGCCCCTTTCGTTCTCTTTCATTGTCTTTATCCTGTCTGTCCTTTGTTGGCTGATTAATCCATTCTCTCATACAACCGGTAGATCCGGTCGCGTTCTTCGTAGCGGAATTCGCTTGCGTCGATCAGCTCATACCCCGTTTTTTCGAGTTCGTTGTCCCGGGTGATGATAAACTTTGGCATCGATTCGTCCACATACCGCGCCTGCTCGGTTCTCACATCCTCCAGCGCAACGTTGGACGTGGCAAAAAAGCGGTATTCGGGTATAACGTTTGCCGCGAGATAAAACCCCGAATCCGGGAACCCGTAACAAAACAGCGAATCGTATGCTTCCCCCGACGCCTGAAGCGTTTCGGCAAACTGGGTCTGGGGCATTTCCTGCTTCTTCTTGAGCAGCATATAGCGGTTGTCCGTGGTCACAAACGCCAGCGCGAGCATGCCGAGCGTCAGCGCGCCAAACAGCGCCGCTTTCAGCGCCCGCGCGGGAATCCTGCCGGAAACGCGCTCGTTCCAGAACCGGATGAGCGGCACGAACCCGAGCGCCATAAACGGCGTGAGCACAAGCCCGTAATACCGGTACCCCTGCCCGCCGCAGTAGATGCCCGCGGTCAGCAACGCGCAGAGCAAAATCAGATTGATCTTCTCAACCGTTTTAACCTGATCCCGTTTTTGCAGCACGAACCAAATCAGCCCAAGCGCGATGAACCCCGCTATCTGCGGATTGCGGAACGAAAATGCGGCAACGTCGTGCACGATGGCCAGCGGCATGGTAAGAATCAGCGGCGCTTCCAGATAGGAATAGCCGAAGATATTCTGGTAGAAGTAATAATACCAGAACTCGTCCAGCGCGCCGTGCGCCGAAAAGTAGATTGCCCAGGGAATGCCAACGCCAACCATGATCAAGACAAACAGAAAGCTTGCGCCGAGCGCGCGCTTCCACTGCTTTGCAATCAGCTGCGAAATAGCGATGGTTCCCATCCACGCAATGTAGAACGCAAGCAGCGTGAATTTTCCGTAAAGCATCAGCCCCGCAAGCAGCGCGTTGAGCGCAATCGTTTTATACGGTACGGGCTTTGGATAGATGTTTTTAAAATAGTTGAGCGAATCGTAAAGCGAAAAGGCAAACAGCGGCATCATGAACTCTTCAAAACTGCCGCCGTGGGAAAAACTCAAACTGCCCAGGATCGTCCAGCAAAACACGGGTAGCACGATCAGCGCGCCTTTTTCGGCAAAGAGCGAAACGATCTTGACCATGGCAAACAAAAATGCGCCAAACGCAAGGACTTCCAGCAGGTAGACCCCCAGAAACGACGTCCCGGAAATCAGCGAGGCCAGCCCGTAAATCAAGTAAGCCGTCGGCCCTTTCTGGTCGTACAGGTTCAGGTACGGCGCCTGCCCGTGCATCATGCCTTTTCCGATGGTGAAGTAGATGTTTGCGTCCACCCAGTCGTTGAGCGGATAAAGCGGCGACGACTTTGTACAAAGCAAAAGAAACACCGCTGCACACCCCAGGCAAAGCGGAAACACCCAGCGTTTGATGCGGCGAACCGCTTTGTTCTCCATATCCGTTTCCTCCAACCGTTCAGACCCGTTCATCAGCATATTCTTGTTTATTATATCGATTTGATCGCCGCTTGGCAACCTTGCCCCGCCGCGTTGACCGTTGGTTACGCGTAAAAATGCGTGCTAATCCTGCCAATAAGCTTGTTATCGCACTTTCATGAGCCGGAGTTAAAAGTGCTGCACATCTGCCTGCATAACCCGGAAGCGCGGAACCGCCTGCCTCAAAACCGGCAATAGCGCCGAAACTTCCCCTGTTGCCCATTTTGCTGCAAGCCGGAAAAAGTTTGCCGATTTGGCAAACGCCGTGCATATTGGCATCACATCATGCAGATATGATATAATTTAATAAGAAAATATCCATCACCAGAAACGGAGGAATCGATGATGAAACGAGCGGCAATCCTGCTTTTCTCGCTGCTGTTTGCGCTGCTGAGCCTTTCCGCCTGCGCAAGCAGCCCAACCACGGACGTGGTCTACCGCGGCGAAGTCACCGCCGTCAACGAGGACGGGAGCTTTGAAGTGACCCAGCTCAGCGGACATAACTACGGGCAAACGAGCATCGTGTTTCGTACGGATGACAGCGTACTTAGCAGCCTTGACGTTCCGCTTGCGGAAGGCGCCTTTGTTGAGGTGCACTACAGCGGTGTGCTGACGCGTTCTCTGCCGCCGCAGGGCACGGCAACTTCCATCACGCAGATCGCGTCCTTCAGCGACGGAATCATTCAAAACGGCACGATCCAGAGCGTGACCCAGGGCAAGGACGGCTGGACAATCAACATCCTGCCGCTCGGAGTCGAAGCCACGGGTACGGACGCGGACTACATGAACGAAATCGTCCTCCAGGTTCCCGCTTACGCGCTGGAAGGGCTGACTTCCGACGACATCAAGGTGGGCGCCGTCGTTTCCGCCGTCACGAGCGGAATCGCAACGGCAAGCCTGCCGCCGCAGATGCCGGTCGTGGTATTGCTGCCCTACAGCGAATAATCACGTTTCAAACGAAAAACCGGTTCCCGCGCCTCGCAAATCCCATTGCGAAAAGCAGGAGCCGGTTTTTTTACTACGCAAACCATCAGTTGCCGCGCCGGGCTTCGTGTGAAAAAATGATTCCGAACATAAAAACACCGCGCAAATGCTCGCGCGGTATTTTCATAAAAACCTGAATTTGACAGCTTAGACGCTGCGGGTTACCTTGCCGGAACGGAGGCACCGCGTGCAAACGTTCATCTTACCCGGTGTCCCGTCGACGACAACATGCACGCTTTGGATGTTCGGCGCCCAGCCGCGCTTGGTCTTGCGGTTGGAGTGGCTGACCAGATTGCCGGACATGACACCCTTGTTGCAGACTTCACAATACTTACCCATGCGAGTAGTCCACCTCCTTGCTAAAAATCGAACAGTGCTATATTACCACGCGGACGGTGCCGATGCAAGCCTTATTTTGCCGCAACCGTGCGCTTTTTCGCGGTTTTTGCGAGGGAGCGCGCGGCAAAAGCGCGCTTAATCGGGGTGTGGTCAGACCGTCAGTCCCGGAAAACCGTTCTGGCGCAGCGCTTCGTAAAGCACCAGCGCGACGGAGTTGCTTAGATTCAGCGACCTTAACCCGCTTCGCATGGGGATGCGCACGGCGTCTTCGCTTCTTCTGGTGAGCAGCTTTTGGCCAAGCCCCGCCGTCTCCTTGCCAAAGACGAGGAAATCCCCGTCGGCATAGTTTGCTTCGGCATAACTGCGGGTGGCGTGCGTAGAGAGCAGGTAAAACCGCGCTTCGGGGTGCGCTTGTTCCACTTGCTCAAAGCTGTCGTAAAACGTCACGTCCAGCTCGTCCCAGTAGTCCAGCCCGGCGCGCTTGAGCTGCTTGTCGTCCAGCGAGAACCCCAGCGGGCGCACCAGATGCAGTGCCGCACCCGTGACCGCGCAGGTTCGCGCAATGTTGCCAGTGTTCTGCGGGATCTCCGGCTCGACCAAAACGATGTGAAACACGAAATTTCCTCCGAATAGATAGCCTGGTATGGGGAGAACCGCCCCGGTACCAGTAAAGTTGACGGTTCAGCCCACCGCTTTACACCGATCTGCCGGGCAGCGATTCGTTGCCGGCGGCTCGTTTCGCCGCTTCGACGAGCAGCGCCATCCGCTCTCGCACGTCGTCCGGCGAGAGAATGCGCACCCCGCCGCCAAACTGGAACACCCAGCCGAAGAACGGCGGAGAAACGCGCACAGGTGCCGAGACCGAGCAGGTGGTTTCGTCCAGTTCCGCAATCGGCGCGTCCGCACCGAAACGGTCGATGACCGCGCCGATCAGGCTTTTATCAAACGCCAGCCGCACCCACTTCGGTTCGCCGGGATACATGGAAAATACGGTTTTTGCGTATTGCGCGGGGTCAAACGCGGGGTCGAGCGGCGCGCGGGGTTCGTCAAGCAAGCATATGTCCGTCATCTTGTCCACGCGGTAATGCGCAAGGCCTTCGTGCAGCGGATGGTCGGCGAGCAGGTAGCAGTTCCCGCCCGAAAACAGCGTCAAACAGGGATTCACCACATAGGTTCCGCCGTTTCGGCGGGAAACCAGCGTTTTATCCTGCGTATACTGACAATAATGAAACGAAAGCTTTCTGCCGTCCGCCAGCGCTTCGTAAACGCGCTTCAAGTTCCCATACGCGCGCTCGTCCCCCGCTGTTGTGCGGGCGCTCCGGCTTGTTTCGCGCCGGAGCTTTTCTGCTTCGTATTTGCCAAGCAGGGACGCAAGCTTTTGCGAAAGCGCGTCGCCGTGCTCCCGCGTCAGCAGGCGGCTCGAATGCAGCAGATCGATCAGCAGCTGAATTTCCGCCGGTTCAAACATCCGGCTTTCGAGGTAATACCCGCTTGGACGCGTCTTCTTTTGCGCAATGGGCAACCCGCTCCGGCGCAGCAGGGCGATATCCGAAATCACCGTCCGCCTGTCGGCGGCAAGCCCTTCGCATTCGAGATGCGCAATCAGTTCCGCGGCGGAAACGAAATGCCGCTCGTCCGACTGTTCCATCAGGTATGCGCGGGTTCTCAGCAGCCTCGTTCGCGGATCCGACATGACTTCTCGCCTCCGGGATTCCAGCGCGGTCCGCGCTTATGCCAAAAAGCGGGTGATGACGTCGATTCGCTTGAGCTGTTCGGGCGTAAACGCGGGCGCGGCGAGGATGCCGAGATTCTCTTCGATCTGCGCGGGCGATGAAGCGCCAATGAGCACGCTTGTCACCGCCTCGTTTCGAACCACCCAGCTCAGCGCCATCTGCGAAAGCGTTTGGTTTCGTTCGGCGGCAAGGTCGTTGAGCGCTCTGATCTGAGCAAGCTTCTCTTCCGTGAGCTGTTCGCGTTTCAAAAACGGCCCGCCCTTGCCGATCCGGCTGTCACTCGGAATCCCGTCCAGATAGCGGTCGGTCAATAAGCCCTGTGCGAGCGGGCTGAACGCGATCAGCCCGAACCCCGCCTGCTTTGCGGCCTCCGTCAGCCGGTCCGGCTCGATATGCCGGTCGAAGATGGAATACCGGATTTGGTTGAGCACAAACGGGCAGTGCAGTTCGTTGAGAATCTCCACCGCGCGGAGCGCCGTTTTGGCGTCGTAATTCGAAATGCCCGCGTAGAGCGCGCGCCCGCTCTTGACCGCCGTGTCGAGGGCGAGCATGCTCTCCTCCAGCGGCGTTTCGGGATCCATGCGGTGGTGGTAAAAAATATCCACATACGGCAGACCCATGCGCTTGAGGCTCTGATCAAGGCTCGAAAGCAGGTACTTGCGGCTGCCATGGTCGCCATACGGCCCCGGCCACATATAATAGCCCGCTTTTGTGCTGATCACCAATTCATCGCGGTACTGCGCCATCTCCTCGCGGAGGATGCGCCCCAGGTTCGTTTCCGCGGCGCCCGGATCGGGGCCGTAGTTATTGGCAAGATCAAAGTGCGTAATTCCGCGGTCAAGCGCGCAAAAGGACATCCGCTTCATGTTTTCATAGTCGTCATTCGTGCCGAAGTTATGCCAAAACCCCAAAGAGAGGAGCGGAAGTTTGAGCCCGCTGTCCCCGCAGTTGCGATAGGTCATGCGCTCATACCGTTTTTCGTTTGCCGAATATGCCATGCTGCGCCTCCTTGTTTCTGCCGCCCGAACGCCGGTTGCGAGCGTAGGATTCGATGCAGTTATTGTACCATATCATTTTGACAGCCGCGCGGAATATTCGACAAATTTGCCGCTTTTACTGCGTTATTTTGTGAGCGGGGCGGCATAATGCCGGTGCGCGTAAGAAAGCGCCAAAACGTTCATTAAAATATTCGTTTTCGTTCATTGACATTCTCCGGCGGATGAAAGAAAATAGGAACTGCCGGATTTTGGGCATTCGCGTTTTGTGGCGGTGCTCACCGCTCCCGAACCGGTTCGGAACAGACAATCGTGATTTTCGGCGCGCGCAATCCTTTCATGGCACGCCGCAATTTTATCCTGAGGAGGACAAACATTTGGTCACCAAAGTACCCGTAGCCACCATCGAAATGCAAACCGGCGGCATCATCAAGCTGGAGCTGTATCAGGACATTGCGCCCAACACCGTCTGCAACTTTATCGCGCTTGCCAACAAGGGCTATTACGACGGAACCGTGTTCCACCGCGTGGTAAAAGGCTTCGTCATCCAGGGCGGCGACCCGACCGGCACCGGCACCGGCGGCCCCGGCTACCGCATTAAGGGCGAGTTTACCAACAACCGTTTCCACAACTCCCTTTCGCATGACCGCGGCGTGGTCAGCATGGCGCGTCAGGGCAATCCTTATGACCCCAAGAGCGCTTACGACACGGCGGGCAGCCAGTTTTTTATTCTGCACGCGGACGCAAAATACCTCGATAAGGACTACTGCGCGTTCGGCATGGTCGTCGAGGGCATGAGCGTCGTGGACTCCATTGCCACCTGCGTTACGGGCGTTGGCAGCAAGCCTATCGTCGAGCAGAAGATCAAGCAGATCCGCGTGGAAACCTTCGGCCAGGAGTTCGGCGAACCGGAAACGATTTGCGACTGAGCGCATCGGCTCAAGTTCCTACGGCAATCAGGAGAAGCCCAGTGCGGGCTTCTCTATTTTTGCGCTCAAATGATGCGCCGGGCCGGAATACATCAACAAAACGTCAGTTGCCTGTAAAATTTGTACCACAGGTTCAATCTCACTTGACAACGGGCGCATTCCTCTGTTAGAATACATAAAAATCTTTAAGTATTATAAACGGAACTATGCTTGCCGGGCAAAGCGCGTTTCAAAAAAATCCTCATTCGAACGGAGCGTGATTTCATGCACGAATCCTCCATGGACGAACCGGTTTCCGAACTGTATAAAAACCTCCGGCTTGTGCACTACCGCAACCTCTTTACGCAGCTGCAGGAGAAAGCGGGCAGTTTGAGCGCAACGGAGGCGTTCTCCGCTGAGGTGATCTACCTGCTCGACCACCCGACCATCAGCGAGTTCGCCGCGTTTCTGGGCATTTCCCAGCCAAACGCTTCCTACAAAGTCAATGCGCTCGTCACAAAAGGGTACCTGGAGCGCGTCGGCAGCGACGATGACCGGCGGGAAGCGCACCTGAACGTAACTCGAAAATTTCTGGACTACTACGGCCGGCAGATGCCGGATGTCTCAAGCGCGGTCTCCGCTGCGCTGGAATCGTTTACCCAGGCGGAAGCCGCGCTGCTGTTTAAGCTCTTTGGCAAGCTCAACCGCTACCTCGCGGCCAAAGCCTGAATCGTAAAACGTCTCGGAGAAACGATTGGATATAAACCATGCCGCGGATTGTTGCGCGGGCGGCAAAAATGGAATCTTGGGGGGTAATTAACGATGGATCTGTTTGAAAAATGCCAGCGGTTCACTGCCGTAAAGGAAGCGCGCGAGGCGGGCATCTACCCGTATTTCCACGCGCTGGAATCCCGGCAGGACGTTGAAGTCACCATGGAAGGCAAGCGCCGCATCATGCTCGGCTCCAACAACTATCTCGGCCTGACCATCCACCCGGAAGTCATCGAAGCGGGCATCCACGCGCTGGAAAAATACGGCAGCGGCTGCTCGGGTTCGCGCTTTCTCAACGGAACGCTGGTGATGCACCTCGAACTGGAGCGCGAACTCGCGCGCTTTCTCAATAAAGAAGCGGTGGTCACGTTTTCCACCGGCTTTCAGAGCAACCTAGGCATCATCAGCGCGCTGGTCGGCCGCTGCGATTACGTGGTCTGCGACAAAGAGAACCATGCCAGCATCTACGACGGCTGCAAGCTCTCGTTCGGCACCATGGTGCGCTACCGCCATAACGACATGGAAGACCTCCGCCGCACACTGGAGAAGATTCCCGACACGGCGGGCAGGCTGATCGTTACCGACGGCGTATTCAGCATGGGCGGGGATATCGCCAACCTGCCGGAGATCGTCAAGCTGGCAAAGGAGTTCGGCGCGCGGGTCATGGTGGACGATGCGCACGGCCTCGGCGTCGTCGGCACCGGCGGCAGAGGCACGGCGGATTACTTTGGCCTTGCAGACGAAGTCGATATCTACATGGGCACGTTCAGCAAATCTTTGGCGAGCCTTGGCGGTTATATGGCCGCGAGCGAAGAAGTTGCGGACTTTGTGCGCCACAGCTCGCGCCCCTTTATCTTCTCCGCTTCCATGACGCCCGCGAGCTGCGCCTGCGCGCTGGCTGCTCTCCGCGTACTGGAGCGCGAACCGGAGCGGGTTGCGCGCTTGCTGGACATCTGCCGCTATGCGCAGGACGGCTACGAAAAGCGCGGCATCCCGCATAAGCAGACCGAGGTGCCGATCATCCCGATTTATACCTACGACGCCACGCGCACGCTCGTGATTGCCAAGAAGCTCTACGAAGCGGGCGTTTACGTCAACCCCGTCCTCCCGCCCGCCACGCCCGCCACAGAGTGTTTGCTCCGCACGAGCTATATGGCAACGCTGAAGGAGCCTCTGCTCGACGAGGCCATGGACATCATGGCGACGGTGCTGAAGGAAGAGACGCTGTAAAGCGAATTTGTTTGGTTTTTTCGAATCATGATTTTGGAGGAAACGTTATGAAGCGCGTTTGCATCGTTACCGGCGGCAGCAATGGCATAGGGAAAGCAACCGCCGAACTGCTCGCGGAAAACGGGTATACGGTTTACGAATTCTCGCGCGGCGGCAAGGATTATGGCGCCGTTCGCCACGTCACGGCGGACGTGACCGATCCTATTCAGGTGCGGGCGGCGGTAAAGACTGTGCTCGACGCCGAGGGAAGCATCGACCTGCTGGTCAGCAACGCTGGCTTCGGCATCTCCGGCGCGGTGGAGTTCACCGACCTCGCGGACGCGCACGCGCAGATGGACGTTAACTTCTTTGGCGCGCTGCACTGCGTTCAGGCGGTGCTGCCCATCATGCGAGCGGCAAAACGCGGGCATATCGTGCTCGTCAGCTCGGTTGCAGCTCCCATCGCCATCCCGTTCCAGTCGTTCTATTCCGCCACCAAAGCCGCGGTCAACTCCCTCACCCTCGCGCTGCGCAACGAGCTCAAGCCTTTCGGCATCAAGGTCTGCGCCGTGCTGCCGGGGGACGTCAAAACCGGCTTTACCGCCGCGCGCAAAAAGAGCCTCGCGGGCGCGGAGGTCTACGGAACCGCTCTGGATCACGCGGTCGCCGTTATGGAACACGACGAGCAGAACGGCATGCCGCCCGTCAGGGTTGCAAAAGCGGTTCTGGCCGCCGCGGGCGAGAAAAATCCACGGGCGTTCCGCACCGTCGGCTTCCAGTATCAGCTGTTTGTCTTTTTAGCCAAGCTCCTCCCCGCCACGTGGGTCAACGCGCTGGTCGGGATGATCTACAAATAAGCAATTTTCTCCATTGATCTATCCACGAACCGCTCCTACAGGGCGGCTCGTTTTTTTGTGCCCCTAAACGCTGGTTTTGCACCTTGCAGCCGTAAAACGCCCGTTTTGCGCGTTGTGCTGTAATTTGTCAAACCAATGCCGCATTCGCACCATTGGCGGAGCCAATTTGCGCGGTATTCTGGGCTCAGAGCAAGAAGGGGGCTTATCGAAACTTATGAAAACAAAACGCAACGCTTCGCAAAAGCGCGTCCTTAAACTGATACTGGACGCGGTCATGCTGATCCTGCTGGTGTTGATGTACCGAAAACAGGCAATCAGCATGGCGTTCCACGAAATTGGCGGGCTGGTGCTGATCGGCCTGTTTATCATCCATCACCTTGTCAACGGCAAGTGGATTGCCGCCGTGACCAAGCGCTTATTCTCCAAACAGACGAGCGGATACGCGCGTACTTGCTATATCGTGAACGCGCTTCTCCTGCTTGCGTTTTTAGCCGTCGGGGTGACCGGCGTGCTGATCAGCGAGGTCGTGTTTTCGATTCACGTTTCGGGTAACTTCAAGACGCTGCATTATTTTAGCGCCGCGCTCGCAATCATACTCATGGGCGTTCATCTGGGGCTGCACGCGGACTATATCTTCGGCAAACTGCTGAAAAAAGGCGCAAACAAGATCGCAAAGATTGCGCTGGCGGTCGTGCTGGCAGCCGTGCTCGCGTTTGGCGGGTACAGCCTGTTTACCAGCAACTTTGTTTCCTTCCTCACCGCGCCGCTGCAGGCAAGCAGTTTTGCTCACGGCGAGTTTCAGCCGAGCGGGGATATCGCGCTGGACGGCGATAGCGGACAGCGGCCGATGGATCTGAGCGAGCTGCCGGACGCGGGCACGGAAACCAACCCCGCCGGGCCGACGCAGCCGGACAGCGACGCCGCGGGCGATATGCCTGCGCTCCCGGAGGGCGACGCCAGTCAGACGCCGCAGGACACGCAGAGCGGCACGGAAAGCACGGAAGGTCAGACTATGCCCGAAGGCGGCAGCGGCGGCGGACAGGGCACGGGAGACGGTCAGAGCAACGCTCAGGGCAAGGGCGGCAGCGAAAGCGGCTCCATCACCACGGCGCTGCTGCTGATTGCGCAGTACGTGAGCATAATAACGCTGTTTGCGGCGGTGACGTACCCGATTCAGAAACTCCTGCGGAAAAAGGGCGGAAAGCATTCTACGCCGGAGCAGGACGCGGAAGGGCGCAGCGCGCTTGCGCTGCCGGAAGGCGGAGAGGAGTCCTCCCCCATAGAGATTGCCGACGGTGAAACAAAGGAATAATTAAGAGCGCTGGCAAAGCTTAGTCGTCGGCAAAAAAACCCCCGGTCGCGGTTTGCGGTCGGGGGTAAAACTTTATTTGGATTTTTAGCCAGAAAGTAATCGTGAAATTACACTCCGTAAAGCTTACTCCACCTGACGACATGAGATGTTACTCTAAAAATTTACTAGCTATGGATTTTTGAGGTTCATGTGCTTTTTGTATGTTTTGTATCACCTACCCTGAGTTGAGTTTGTTTCCATAGACTTCGAGCTAGCGAGTGCTTCCCGGTATCTAGTGAAATCTATGTTTTGTAGAAATGAATGCGAATTTCTTCATCGATATTATGGACAACTGGCAACCAATACTGCTATAAGTGATAATATTTCCTTTTCTACTCAATGCTAAACTGCGCTTAGTTATGCATTAAATCCTTTGAATACTTATCGCAGTTGAAGTTGCGCCGTTTTAGAAGAAACTACCAAGCTCATACAAGACTTGTTCTTTACAAATAATTCGTGTAATGATATATTGTCAAAAAAGAGACACGGGGGCAAAGTATGAGTGGAAATAGTGGGAGAAAAAAACCTAATGTAAATCATTACCAAACATCAAAGCCTTCACTCCCTCAAATTGCAAAACCATTGGTTGCGTCGGCTGACGCTTCGTTGCTAGATTTTATGGAAGATGGGCGCGAGTATGAAAGTTTAGTGGCTGCCAGTGCTAGCGGATTTTCTTTTCAAATACATGCCGATATTAAGCGCACTCTTGATGAAATATCAGTTATCCGGAATCACCCGGTGATTTGTTATATTTCAAATGTTATTAATAAAAACATAACAGCATCAACAAGCATAGACCACAACGATGAAACCCCTTTCATGGAAATGTTGAACAATATTCCGCAAGAATACAAGGAGATTGACATAGTCCTTGTAACCCCAGGCGGATTAGCAGAGGTTGTTGCAAGACTAGTTGATATGACTAGAAAACGCTTTGACAAGGTTGGTTTTATACTTCCCTTTATGGCTATGAGTGCCGGCACAATTTTCTGTTTATCTGGCGATGAGTTAATAATGAGTGAAAGTGCCTGTATCGGACCTATTGATCCACAAGTCTTCTCTCCGAAGGCGGGCAGATTTGTTCCCGCTAAATCAGTGCTGACTTTGATAAATGCCATCGAAGAGCGCAGTCAGAAGCAAATTGAAAATGGAGAAAAGCCGCTTTGGACCGATATGGCCTTAATCCAAAATATTGATGTTAAGGAAATTGGAAGCGCTTTAGCTGCAAGTCAGCTTTCAATAGATCTTGTTAAAAAGTATTTAGCAGAGTTTAAATTCAGGAGCTGGACGAAACACGGAAGCGACGGTAGACCAGTTACTGATAACGAAAGAAGAGAACGCGCAGGAAAAATCGCTGAGAAATTATGCGATCATTCTTTTTGGCTTTCACACTCAAGAGAAATAACACGTGAAATGGCAAGGGATGATTGTAGGCTAGAAATTGTTTATCCAGAGAGCATAGATGGGCTAGCCAGAGCAATTCGAAGGTTTTGGGCTTTTGCTTGTTTTTCTTTTGAACACACGCCTATATGTAAAATCTTCGCTTCAAAGTGGTATACTATGTTCATGCAAGATGTAAAGATGTTAAATGGAGGGAAATAAAATGACTAGAATAGAATTGCTAAAATCTATGGGTTGGAGTAATGATTTAATAAATCACTTTTTTAGTAATTGCGAAGAAGCAACAAGTGAATCCATTGATCCTACTTATTCAGAAGAAATAATGCAAACGAGTGAATTTACCTTGAAAATTACCCCTTCTGCAAATGGCACTTATACAATTTCCAAGTAAGTAGAGAGGAAATAAACGGAAATTAAACAGTTTCGAACATAAAAAAAGCTAGACATTACGTCTAGCTTTTTTGTGCTTCTGGAGCTGGTGATGGGAGTCGGACCCATGAACCTCGTCATTACCAATGACGCGCTCTACCTACTGAGCTACACCAGCGCTCGCAACGACCATTATAGCGAAGCCGGACGGTCATTGCAAGAATTTTTTATCAGTTTATTCTGTCATTCTTCCACGCGGATCATGCTCTCGATTTCTTCCACGCAGGAGAGCGCTTCAATCTGCTTGAGCGCCTCGCGGACGCTGTACTCGCTCGCCATATGCGTAATAAACGTAATGCGCGAGCTCGTGCCTTCCGTTTCCCCCAGCTGGATGACGCTCTTGAGCGAAACGCCGTGCGCTGCAAACGCTCCCGCGATGGCCGCCATCGTCCCCGGTTGATCCGCCACCCGCAGCCGCACGCTGTAGATGCACGAAAAGTCCTTGACCAGCTCGATTTCGCTGCTCATGCTCTCGTCGTTCTGGAAGGTCATGTACTGATGCCGCTTCTCGGCATGGCAGGCATACACGATATCGCTCACCACCGCGCTTGCCGTCGGCATACAGCCCGCACCACGGCCGTAGAGCATCACATCGTCCACCGCGTGACCGGTGAGAAAGATGGCGTTGAACACGCCGCGTACGCTCGCCAGCGGGTGTGTGGCGGGCAGCATCGTCGGGTGCACGCGCACCTCAATGCGGTTGCCGTTCTTTTTGCCGATGGCGAGCAGCTTGATCTTGTAGCCAAGGAGCTGCGCGGTCTCGAAGTCGGCTTTCGTGAGCTTGGTGATCCCCTCGCGGTAGATCACTTCGATGGGCATATGCGCATGGAACGCCATCGAAGAGAGGATCGAGAGCTTGTACATGGCGTCAAAGCCCTCTACGTCCGCCGTAGGGTTCGCCTCCGCGTAGCCAAGCTTCTGGGCGTCAGCAAGTGCATCCTCGAAGCTCTGCCCCGCCTCGGTCATCTGAGTGAGGATATAGTTCGTCGTGCCGTTGATAATGCCCATCACGCGGCTGATGTTGTTGGCCTGCATCGAGTCGAGAATCGTGCGCAGAATCGGGATGCCGCCGCCGACCGTCGCTTCGAGATACAGCCCCGCGCCGGTGGACTTTGCCGCCTGCTCAAACGCGGGCCAGTGCTTGCTCATGACTTCCTTATTGGAAGTAACGACCGTTTTACCGGCTTTGAGCGCCTTGAGAATAAACGTGCGCGCGGGTTCGATGCCGCCCATGCACTCGACAACGATATCGACCGCCGGATCGCCGACGATTTCGTCAAAGGACGTCGTAAAAACGTCCCGCGGGGCAAGCGCGAGGTTCGGCTCGTGCTCAAAGTCCTTCACGAGGATCTTCTTGACCGAAATTTCGATCCCCTCGCGGTGTGTAATCTGTTTGCCGTTTTCCGTCAGCACGCGGTAAACGCCGCTGCCGACCGTTCCAAAGCCCAACAGGGCTATCTGGTAGTGTTTCACGCTTCCTCCTGTATGTTTCCCTCTATTCCGGACATGCCGCGCCAGTCGCCGCAGCGAACGCCGTATGCTCCGGAACGATCAATCGTATTATTCCGAAAGCGCCGCGCCGATGGCCGTAGCAAACGCCGCGTGCTCCGGAATGATAAATTTCACTTTGTGCAGCGCCGCCACCTCGTCGAGACTGCGCTTGGCAATCGGCCAGTCGGAAATGGTGCCGACGAGCACGATCGTTTTCGTAAAATGCCGTTTAACGGCCAGCGAGGCCATTACGCCGACGGCCTGGAATATCAGGTTGCACAAGCCCGCCGCGAGATCTTCCGCGCGGGAATTGGCGCCCAGCTTGCTCATGTTGGCAACGGTCGTGTTAGGCTTGAGGTTCGAAATCGTCCCCTCGCAAACATCCATGAGCTGCAAATCGATCTCGTGCAGGTCGCCAAGCGCCGCAAGGCGCTGGAGTTTTTCCATGTCGTCCGTTCCGCAGATCTTTCCGCTCAGCCCCATCAGAGGTCCGCCGCCGAGCCCAGTGCCGCCGACGTGCCACGTTCGAAACGGCGTGACACGGGTGAACGACGTCCCCGTGCCAACGCTGACCACAAGGCAGTTGTGCTTTTTGGAAAGGCTGATCGCCCCGCGCGAAACGGAGGAGAATTCGTCCTTCCGCCGGGTCGGGATGCCGTGTATATCTCCTTTGATGAACGACGCGCCCACGCCCGTGATGGCGATGTGCTTGACGCCTGAAAAGCCAAACGACTCCAGCGCGTCTTCAAACGCCTGCTCGTCGGGTTTGCGGTATTCCTTGATGCATTTGCCGTTCTTGACGAGAGCAAACTTGGTTGTGGAAGCGCCGATGTCGATGCCAAGCACCAGCTCGCGCGGCCTGACCGCAGCCACCACCGCGGGAACGATGATGATTGCCGCAACCAGCTCGATGACGCCGTTGACGCCGATGAGAGTAGCATAGATGGTGCCAAGCAGCGGCGCGCCCGTGAGCAGCGTGGAAAAGAGCTTGAGCGCAGAGAGCACAAGTACGGTATTGGTCAGCGTTGCCGCCGCCGCCGAAAGGCTCGCCACGAGCCCCGTTCTAAGCTTGAGTTTCTTCAGCCCTGCCGCAACCAGACCGCCGACGACGCCGACCAGCACGCGCGGAACCAGCGAGATCATCGGGTTGATAAACGGCGCCCAGAGCGGGTTGGTCAGCGCGCGCAGAATGCAGGTAACGCCCCAAACGAAGCCCAGCACCGCGCCGTACTGCCAGCCCAGCAGCACCGCGCCAACCGCGACCACGATATGCAGCGTCGTAATCTCAATGAGGCCGTAGTAGATGTAGCCCGTGTACGGCACAAAGGTCATCACGATGATGAGTGCACACAGGATGCCTGCCCGTACTAAATTTTTCGTGTCAGTCTTACGCTTCATCGTAGTCCCCATCTCAACTGCCTCCTTTTTCAAAGCTATTAAGTTTCAATATTATATATCATTTCAATTCCGTTCGCAATGGAAACAACCGCTCCCAAATGGATTATTTATAAAAATTCAGTTCGCGTTTTTTATGCGCTTTTTTCTGTTTTTCATCGTTTTGCCCTATGTTGCGGGCATATCAAAACGAGATCAGCAGCAGCACAATTTTTCTTATTTGAAAGCGGCAGTTTTCCGTTGACATTAAAAATTCCATACGCTATACTTATTTTTGCATTTGTAATGTGCGGGGGAGCATAGCTCAGCTGGGAGAGCACTTGCCTTACAAGCAAGGGGTCACAGGTTCGAGCCCTGTTGTTCCCACCATCTAAATGGCCCGGTAGTACAGTTGGTTAGTACGCCAGCCTGTCACGCTGGAGGTCAGGGGTTCGAGCCCCCTCCGGGTCGCCATTTTTCTGCCTCGGTAGCTCAGTTGGTAGAGCAAGGGACTGAAAATCCCTGTGTCGGTGGTTCGACTCCACTCTGAGGCACCAGTTCCCTGCGGGAGTAGCTCATTTGGTAGAGCGCAGCCTTGCCAAGGCTGAGGTGGCGGGTTCGAGCCCCGTCTCCCGCTCCATTTATTAACAGGCGTACACGCCTGTTAATAAATGGACAAGGTATTCAGAGGGGATCGAAGCCCCGTTTAGAAAACAATCCGGCGGATTGTTTTCAGGGGCCGGGTAACGCCGCCGAGAGTCTGCGCCAGCGCGGAGCGCCAGCAGACCGAGAGCGAAGCGGAGAGCCCCATCTCCCGATAGATAAACCTGAGGGGCTCGAAGCCCCGACATTTTTATATTAGGCGCCATAGCCAAGCGGTAAGGCAGAGGTCTGCAAAACCTTCACCCCCAGTTCGATTCTGGGTGGCGCCTCCAGCTAAGTACTCACGAAATGATACAATTCGTG